>NZ_JCAXEB010000098.1:0-204 GCF_059758655.1 Flavobacterium sp. GQ95 | reverse complement strand
TTTGGTACCTCCGACAGACTTGACAATTGTAACTTCAATTGCTGACACTTGTGCGGCAGACGCTACAGTTGAGATTACAGCTCATGCAGGTGGAACAAACCCAGTACAATATGAGATTTTATCTCCAATTGTAAGAGTGAAACAAGCCTCGACAACATTTGCAAACTTAGCTCCTGGTACTTATGTGTTCCAGATTACAGATGC
>NZ_JCAXEB010000097.1:0-204 GCF_059758655.1 Flavobacterium sp. GQ95 | reverse complement strand
TTAAATGATCTGATCCTCAATCAGATCAGGGTAATTGGTAATGGTGATACTAATTACTGTAGAAAGTACATTCTAAAAAGCGAGGCAACCTCCCTGGGATACGATCGTCTGTTAAGCATTACAGAGCAAATCGGCAATCATAGCTACAATCCAACGGTTTTTACCTATGATACAACCAGCAATGAGAATCTTTTAAAAGCCCAG
>NZ_JCAXEB010000096.1:0-204 GCF_059758655.1 Flavobacterium sp. GQ95 | reverse complement strand
TTGCGCTTGTAGAAGATTCTCATTGCTGGTTGTATCATAGGTAAAAACCGTTGGATTGTAACTCTTATTGCTGATTTGCTCTGTAATGCTTAACAGACGATCGTATCCCAGGGAGGTTGCCTCGCTTTTTAGAATGTACTTTCTACAGTAATTAGTATCACCATTACCAATCACCCTGATCTGATTGAGGATCAGATCATTTAC
>NZ_JCAXEB010000095.1:0-218 GCF_059758655.1 Flavobacterium sp. GQ95 | reverse complement strand
CAGGATTAACGAGCGCAACAGTGTCGAATCCAATGGCCAACCCATCGGTGACGACTACCTATACATTAACAACAACAAGTACCGCTACGGGCTGTACGGCTACCGATACAGTGATCGTTACTGTGGATCAGTCGGTTCCAGTGGCAGATGCAGGTGCGGACTTTACCAAAAATTGCAGTGTAAATACAACAGGAAAAACGATCGGTGCAGCAACTGTG
>NZ_JCAXEB010000094.1:0-219 GCF_059758655.1 Flavobacterium sp. GQ95 | reverse complement strand
TTCCAACATCGGCAAAAGAAGTTTCAATAGCCCTGTACAATATAATAGGACGTTTGATTTCAAACAGGGTTTATACGGCCGAGAATTCAAAGGTTAAATTAACACTGGAAGACCAGCCTTCGGGGACTTATTTTGCTAAAATAGGGCTGGATAAAGCTGTTGTTGTAAAAATTATAAAAAAATAGTTATGAAGAATCTTAAATATTTGATCCTTATTGT
>NZ_JCAXEB010000093.1:0-219 GCF_059758655.1 Flavobacterium sp. GQ95 | reverse complement strand
AAATGGAACAGGGAAGTGCGCCTTTCTCTGTTTTGGTAAATGAGATAGAACAATTTGAGACCCGAGATTCGAATTTTTCGGTAGCGGTAAAAAAAGGGGATGTACTGAAGGTGAAATCTGCCAAATCCTGTGAAGGGATCTACACAAGGGATATTGAAGCATTACAAAATATGGTCTGGGCTTATCCCAACCCTACATCTGGAAGTTTTGAAATTGAAT
>NZ_JCAXEB010000092.1:0-224 GCF_059758655.1 Flavobacterium sp. GQ95 | reverse complement strand
CACTTCATTCGACGAGACTTGGGAACAGGTTTGGGGAGAAAAGAAAAACATAAGAAATCATTACAATCAACTTTCTGTTGAATTACAGCAAAAAAGCGGAAACAAACGCAAATTAGAAATTCAGTTTCGCGCTTTTGATGACGGAATCGCCTTTAGATACGTATATCCAAAACAAAATGTAAAAGACAGTATTTTCATTATGAATGAAAAAACGACTTTTAATT
>NZ_JCAXEB010000091.1:0-224 GCF_059758655.1 Flavobacterium sp. GQ95 | reverse complement strand
GGTTAAAAGTCGTTTTTTCATTCATAATGAAAATACTGTCTTTTACGTTTTGTTTTGGATATACGTATCTAAAGGCGATTCCGTCATCAAAAGCACGAAACTGAATTTCGAGTTTGCGTTTGTTTCCGCTTTTTTGCTGTAATTCAACAGAAAGCTGATTGTAATGGTTTCTGATATTTTTCTTTTCTCCCCAAACCTGTTCCCAGGTCTCATCGAATGAAGTA
>NZ_JCAXEB010000090.1:0-225 GCF_059758655.1 Flavobacterium sp. GQ95 | reverse complement strand
CTGTCTCGGTTCCTGTATATCCTCCAGCAACTGCAATTTCATAAGCTGATTTCCCAGCAGCCCCCGTTGCTCCAACAGCGCCAGTTTCTCCCTTTAGGGAAGCTAACCACACTGTCTCGGTTCCTGTATATCCTCCAGCAACTGCAACTTCATAAGCTGATTTCCCAGCGGCCCCCGTTGCTCCAACAGTGCCAGTTTCTCCCTTTAGGGAAGATAACCACACTG
>NZ_JCAXEB010000009.1:0-289667 GCF_059758655.1 Flavobacterium sp. GQ95 | reverse complement strand
TGGTTTATTTGTTTTTTATCATAGAATGCGTAGGGCTTCGGAAGGAAGACTTCGGAAAACTGGAGCGGGGTTAGTAGTAATTATTATTATTATTATTATTATTATTATTATGTAATGGAATCTACCTGCTTTGCGATTGTATCTAGCTGTGAAACAAAATACTCAAAACTACAATTTGATTTTGACGATTCGATTATGTCTTTTCGTTTTTTCCAGTTTCTCAAGATTGAGTCATATGCCTTAATTGCTTTAGAACTGTTTTTTGCTTTGGGGATAGTATCTTTGTTCTGTTTTGCTAATTCTTTATTGAGGATTTCGATACATTTAAAAGTCTTTTCCTTTGTTTTGTTATTAAAAACAATTGGTAAGAGCCAGCATTCAGTTGAGTGAATACAAATCGCAAAGATGATTTTATGTGAATTAGTTTTTAAAATCTCAGAACCAATTAAATATTCTAATTTGCTTTGGATATCGCTTAATAATTCTTCACATGTTTTTACTTTATTATCTTTATAATGTTGAACCTCAAAGTGCTTATTTTCGGACATATCACTATCAATTTGAATAACTAAGTAATCCGAATTTCTTAGAGCTTCGTTTAAATGCTCTTGCTTGCCACAAATTTTCAAAACCTCTAACCATCCTCCACTACTATCTTGTTTTCCATCAAGTATTTCGGGTTGTAAATCTCTAAAAAATATTTCAATATCTTTAAAATATTGAGAAATTACCCATTTTAAGATACGATTTTCGGACACTCCTTCTGTAATCAAAGAAAATCTCATAATTTGTTATTAAAAATTTGATGGTAATCCTCCAATAAATCCTTTTGTCCAAACTTCAGACAATTTCATTTTTCGATTTTTATCATGAGGTATTCTCTCTGCCCTAGTATGTCCATTAATATTTCGACTAACGACAAATAGTCTTTGTGTATTGTCATCCAAATTCAATCCATCTAGGATTGCTGGATTTTGAGTTGTAACAATTATTTGTTTTCCATACTTTTTTGCTAATTTAGAAAGATTTTGGATTAATCTAATACATAGTTTTGGATTAAATGAAGCATCAATATTATCAATTGCAAAAAATTTTGGTGTTATTGGTGATACAAATAAAGTTGAGTAGAATAATAAAAAAAGGAAACCTTCATTTGTGCTTCTTTGATCAAAAAATTTTAAATCATTATTTAAAAATTTGTCTTTAATTTTTAAAGAAAATTCATTGCTCATTGATTTTTCAGGTAATTCAAAGCTTTCATACCAGTCTAAGAAATCTAAATTATTTTTGATTATTTTTAATAAATTTTTATGACTGGCGGATAATTCTTTAATATATTGAAATAACCCTTCGCCTCGAATCCCTAATGGATATATTTGTGATGTTTCTTCAAATTTTCTCAAACTACTTTCCTCAGGTGAATAAATTATAAAATTTGAGATTTCATCATTGAAGTATCTATCTTTTAGATAATAATTATTAAATATAAAATTAAAAAAATCTTTACTTTCTTTAGGGGTCCCATTTTTTTTTGCAATTTCAGTAATTTCTTTTGTGAATTTTTCAATTTTTAACACATTTTCTGGTGAACCTAAAAAACTCAAGAGTTCTTCGTCCCGACTTACGGATTTTTTTTTAAAAAGAATATCTGCTAATTTAGTTCCAAGAGATTTTTCTACAATTTCTTTAGATTCATTTATCCATTTTTTAGGGTTTTTTATATCATTTGTTAATACAAAATTTACTTTTGAAAAAATATTACTGTCTGTTTCGAAATTAATTTCAATTTTTTTGCTTTCCAAATCTGGAAAAGCCGAAGTCATAAATTCTGGATTCGTCACACGAATCCCTCTACTTCCTAAAAATTCAAAATCGAGTTTGTCTGCACTTGCTGCGGCACCAAAAGCTAATGCTTCCAAAATATTTGACTTGCCACTACCATTTTCTCCTATTAGAATATTTAAGCTTCCAAGTTCTAGAGATAGGTTGACAATTGATTTAAAATTTTTAATTTGAACCTCTTTAATCATTTTTAAAATTTAGAATTTCAAAGATACAATTTTGTTTTTATGTTTAACTTAGTTTTTTTTGTAAGTAGCATGTCTATATGTGCCTGAAAAAATTAGACGTATTAGCTTGTTTGGAATGGATAAGTATAAAAAGTATCATATTGAATTTCGAATCAATATGTATTGTATAATATTTTAGGTTAGATAATTCTTTGTCCAAATAATTTAATATGTTCAAAGAACTAATCATTAGTCCTGATAGCAGCGGCATCCTTTTTAGGTAAACGAAAAGGTCTAAATTAAAACGAAAACAATTTGCCTAAAAAGATATAGCGGATCCCGAAGTCTCGGGAGGAAACAGCTCCTAAAAACCATCATAATTCCACCAAACAATCTCAAGAAACCAACCCTAAAAAACTCAAAAAGTTAATGATAGAATTTTCAACAAAAATTTCGTAATTTTGCAGTCCAATAAAAAGGAATTAAAAAATGTTAGATAGACTTCAAATAGTAAAACAACGTTTCGACGAGATTTCGGACTTAATTATCCAGCCGGATGTTATTTCTGATCAGAAACGTTATGTGCAATTGAATCAGGAGTACAAAAACCTGAAAGCATTGGCTGAAAAGCGTGATGAATATGTGCTTTTGATGGCTAATATAGATGAGGCAAACGAAATTATTGCGGATGGAAGTGATGCAGATATGACCGAAATGGCCAAAATGCAATTAGACGAAGCAAAGGAAAGATTGCCTGAACTGGAGGAAGAAATTAAGTTTATGTTGATTCCGAAAGATCCAGAAGATGCTAAAAACGTAATGGTCGAGATTCGTGCCGGAACGGGTGGGGATGAAGCGAGTATTTTTGCCGGAGATTTGTTCAGAATGTATACTAAATATTGTGAGAATCAAGGTTGGAGAACTTCGGTTGTCGATATGAACGAAGGAACTTCCGGAGGTTTCAAAGAGGTTATTTTTGAGGTTTCGGGAGAAGATGTTTACGGTACTTTGAAATTTGAAGCAGGTGTTCACCGTGTACAACGTGTTCCGCAAACGGAAACACAAGGTCGTGTGCATACATCGGCTGCTACTGTAATGGTTTTACCGGAAGCGGAAGAATTTGATGTACAGATTGATATGAATGATGTTCGTGTAGATTTCTTCTGTTCGTCAGGACCTGGAGGACAATCGGTTAATACAACGAAATCGGCTGTACGTTTAACGCACATTCCAACCGGATTGGTGGCGCAATGTCAGGATCAGAAATCACAACACAAAAATAAAGATAAAGCCTTGAACGTTTTACGTTCTCGTTTATACGAACAGGAGTTGGCTAAGAAAGAAGCTGAAGATGCTACAAAACGTACTTCTCAGGTTAGTTCTGGTGACCGTTCAGCTAAAATTCGTACGTACAACTACGCTCAGGGTCGTGTAACCGATCACAGAGTTGGTTTGACACTTTACGATCTAGGAAACATCATGAATGGTGATATTCAGAAAATTGTAGCTGAGCTTCAGTTGGTGAATAATATGGAGAAATTGAAGGAAGCTTCTGAAGTGTTTTAATTTTTAGACTTCTTAGACTTAAGAGAATAGAGTAAAGAATATAGAAAATAGATTAAAAGCCGGACTACTTTGTAGTTCGGCTTTTTTGTTTTAAAGTTAGGCGCAATACTACATGGAATAATGACGCAGTAGGATAATTAAGATATTTTTAAAACTTAGAGCCTTAGTGTCTTAGAACCTTAGTGTCTTAGAAAAAAAACCTTTTTTTTTCGGATTTTTTTGTTAAATATTTGTAAATATTTTAAACATGACAAAATAAACCTAACCAATTATTTATGAAGAAAACTTTACTTTTATTTTGCTTCTTAGGGAGCTTTTTTTGTGCCCGGGGGCAATCTTATTTTGGATTTCGGGATGATAATTATGCCGGGATTCAGGGGGCGCTTTTTAATCCGTCTGTTATTGTAGATTCTAAATACAAGGCCGATGTTACTATTTTCTCTGCGAGTTCCACCGCACAGAATGATTTGTATGGCGTTAATTTTGCCGAAGTATTAGACGGCGGTTTTGATCTGCAGGCCGATGCCAGCAAAAATATTAAATCGAATAACAGGGGAAACTTTAATGTTGATATTTTGGGTCCATCGTTTATGATGAATATTTCGCCATTGCATAGTATTGCGCTTTTTTCACGCGTTAGAAGTATTACTAATCTTGTAGATGTAAACGGCCAGCTTGTTGATGAGGTAAATAAAGATATCGACATGTCGAATAGTTTTTTGATATCAGGAGGAAATCCAAACGGTGTTAGTAATTCCTGGGCTGAGGTTGGCGCCAGTTATGCAACTGTATTATTAGATAGTGATATGCATTTTATAAAAGGCGGAATCACAGTAAAGTATTTAATGGCTGGAGTAAACGGTTATATCAACGGAAATAACTTAAGCGTAGCTTTCACTAAAAATGAGGCTAACCCCGATTTGAGTCAATATTACTCAACAGGAACGCTTAAAACGTCTGCAAGCTACGATTATGAGAACGGAAAAGATCCGGAGTTTGATGCGACTTCAGCAGGCGTGGGTGTTGATTTAGGTTTTACTTATGAATATCGTACGAACTGCCATACTTGTACAGGAAACCGATATAAACTGAAAGCTGCAGTTTCTGTAACTGATATCGGAAAGCTGAATTATAAAAATGCGATTGAAAACACGTATAACCTTACCGGTAGCGTTTCGCAAGATGATATTGATAGTGCAGATGATATCTTCGAATTTTTTGATGCCAATTATACTAAAACAGCAACCAGAAAAGGAATGCAGGCTAATTTACCAACCGCCTTGCATACCAACTTTGACTGGAATATTGATAATAAATTTTACTTGAATTTAAGCACTGATTTTAGTCTGACAGATGCTAAAAAAATAAATTCAACTGCGATCGCAAATTCAGTAACCTTTACACCAAGATATGAAACAAGACAATTCAGTTTTTATCTTCCGGTAACGTATATGGAATACAGCGGAGTTCAGGTAGGAACTGGTTTTAGGGCTGGTCCAATATTTATTGGTTCTGGTTCTTTGGTTTCGAATTTGTTTTCGAACAATTCTAAAGCTTGTAATTTGTACGTAGGTTTGAAATTGCCGATATATCAAAATTATAAATAAAAAGGTTCTAAGGGACTAAGATGCTGAGGTGCTAAGGTTTTTTTAATTAGAGGAAAGAAGCAAGAAGCAAGAATATAGAATATAGAATATAGAGAAAGCTGGACTACTTTGTAGTTGGGTAGTGTAGAAACTTAGTATCTTTTAAAATAAAAAGAGACTATCTCACCAATGTGAAATAGTCTCTTTTGTTCTTAGAAGCTTAGCGACTTAGAGTCTTAGGATCTAAGAAAATATAGTGAAGTATTAACTGTTTAACCGTTGTTAAAGTAAAAACGTATAAACGAGTTAGATACCTAGGAATACTCTTGTGAATTCAAAACATTTATATAGATTGGAGTACATGTACACACCATTTTTTATTATTATTTCTTCTATCTTTTCCATAATACTAATATTAAGTTAGACAATTACCCCTCTGATGATTCGTGTTGTGATGATTCCTGCGGCGCAGTTTCATGTTGTGGTTTTGCGACTAGGGTGGTTACGGCAAGTTGTAAAATAGATCCCAGAATATTTTTAAATATTGAATCTGTTTTTCCAACAACTAATTTTTTTGCCAGGTAACCAATTCCGATACTGATCGCTGATTGTGCGATATCGCTTTTAAAACCAACAGTTTCATTAATTTCTGACACCGTGTTTCGAATAAGATTAAGAGGTTTTAAATTCTCTTTAATTTCATCGATTTCATCTTTAATTGCAACCCATTCAGCATCTTGTTGTGCTTCTAATTGCTTTATCCTCTGATTTAATTCATCAATAGTATAAACGGCTTCCATAACAGTCTTTTTATTAATTAGTTAAATCAGTTTTTGTTTCTTTTAAAATACTGGAAACAATCATGTTTCCGATAGGCGTTTTAATTAACTTATGTTGTGTTTTAAGCAAAACAATAGCCACAATAAGATAAAAGAGCGCCACTATAAAAAATCCGTAAAAATATTCACCAAGTTCTTTTCCAATCCATAAACTAATCCCAATATTCAGGAACAAAGTGAAAAATGCAACAACAGCGCCAACCGCAATTTTGGATGTTAATGATGATAATACATCTGCTACTGCTGATACCGTTTTGAGTTTGATTAACTCTAAGCTCGTTTTGGTATAGTTTTCAGCTTTTTCATACATATTAAGGTTTTCATTTGTTGTTGCATTTGTTTCCATGATGTAAGGGTATTTTTATGGTTGAAAAATTTCACTATTTAGTAGTTCGTTTTTACAGTTTTTGCTTCATCTTTTGCTGCGTTGAAGTCTTCTTTTACCTGATTGAATTTTGCTTTTCCTTCATCAATGATATCTTTTCCATTTGAAGTAATTGTGCTTAAAATTCCATCAACTTTCCCTTTTAGGCTATCTCCGTAATCTTTTGATTTATCTGAGATTTTTTTTCTTGTGTTTGATCCTTTGTCCGGTGCAAACAATACTCCTAAAAATGCTCCTGCCGCTGCGGCTCCTAAAATTCCTAATAATGTGCTACTCGTTTTCATAATATTTGATTTAGTGATTAATATAAATTGTTTTAATAAAATGTTTGATTTTTAAATTTCTCGACCTTTGATAAGTCTGAATAATATTGCGATAATGGCAATTACTAATAAGATGTGGATAATACTACCCGCGCTATATGCAAAGAACCCAATGGCCCAAAGAATAACTAAAATAACTGCGACTGTGTATAATAAATTTGACATGGTTTTATTATTTAATGGTTAATAATTTGTTTTTATTTTTAGTTCAGTTTATACGAAACGTATAAGGTAAGATTGCTGTTTTTTGCATCTGGAAACGTATAAGTTGTTCCGGCAACAGTTCTTTCTTTACCAACGGTTGTTAAACCATAATTGTAACGTAGTCCAACACTTATTGGGTTAAAATCTACTCCGACACCAGCTGAAAGACCAGCATCAAATTTGTTTAAGTCATCAGTGTCAACTTCTTCTTCAAAGTTAAAATCCCCGTCACCTGTTACTTTTGAACTTACCAGGTATGATGCATAACCACCGGCGTGAACATTAAAGTTTTTAGTGATATTAACTCTTACTAATAATGGAAGCTCAATATAATTTAATTTGAATTTTGCATTTCCGGTTGCAAAAGCATTGTTGTAATCTAATTCAGCACCTTTAGTAGTAAATAATAACTCTGGCTGAATTGCTATAAAATCTGAAACAGGTAGCGTTGCATAGACACCGGCATTAAAACCGTAAAGTACATTCTCGTCATCAGCATCGTTTTGATACAGATTAGACATATTGAATCCTCCTTTTACACCAAACTCGGTATTTACATTATTGTCCTGAGCGTGTAGCATTCCAAAAGAAGCTGTCATAAAAAGGGTTAAGGCGCATAAAAAATTTGATTGCATTTTCATTGTTAAAAATTTTAGTTGTTAAAAAATATATATAAAGGCATTTAATTAAATTCACTCTTAATTTGTTCTGTTTCTCGTAAAAGCTGGTATTGTTCGGGTAAATACTCAAGCACTAATTTCAAAATCAACTGATCGTTTGTTTTTTTTGAAATTTGTTCCAGCATTTTGATTTGTTGGTCTAATGCTATTGTCATCGAACTTAAATAAGTGTTGTTAAAATTGGTACCACTTGTATTATTCAACTCTGTTAACTCATCTTTATGAGAGGCGTTGATGTCGGTAATGATAATGAGCTTTTTATTAGCCATTTCGGTTACTTTCTGCAACAGTTGATTTTGATGATCCGCAATTTTTTTGCTTACTTCCAATATTTTACTTTCAGAACTTTTTTGTTGTGCAACCTGACTTTTTGAAATCATTGAATTGACAATATTTCCCATTTCGATAAAAAAAGAAGTTTCGACTTCTTCAGCTTTACTTTTATTAAAAGCTTCTTTTTTAATAGAGCTTTCCCGTTGACTTTTTTTTCCGCAAAACGGAAAACAAATTATTATAATCAATAAGGAAAGAACTTTAAAAAATGGTGCTTTTATTAGGGGCATTGTTTTCATTATTACTTCATAAAGTATTACATTACAAAGATGCTAACGAATACTTTGTTTTGCTTTACAGCATAAAAAAGAAACGTTATATAATTCCCATAACGGCTTTATATAAGGTTTTTTAAGGTGTTTTGAGAGCATAAAAAAAGCGTTTACTGCAAATGAACAATGTCATTTTTCAGTAAACGCTCTCCTACATTATTGTATAGGTTATTCCGGCAGAAAAACTGTAAAAACAGAACCAACATTTGGAGTACTGTCGGCTAAAATATGTCCTTTATGATTTTCAACAATCTTTTTGCAAATGGCTAAACCAATTCCGGTTCCCGGATAATCTGTTTTCGAATGCAAACGCTGAAAAAGTATAAAAATGGTTTCCTTGAATTGAGGATCGAATCCCATTCCGTTATCTCTAAAAGTTATCTTGTGGAATTTCTTTATTGACTGTTCTAATAAATCAGGATAATCTGCTGATAATACTTTTTCGCTTTCAATAGAAATTTCAGGCGCAATTCCAGGTCTGTTGTATTTTAAAGAATTTCCGATTAGATTGATAAAAAGCTGTTCGATCTGATAAGGTATAACAGAAAGTTTAGGCAATTTTGAAGCTGTAATAATCGCTTTCTTTTCATGTATTACTTCAGTTAGCTCAGATTCGGCATTTTGAAGTAAGTCGTTTATATTCGATTTTATGAATTCTTTTTTAGTCGTATTGGTTCTTGAGAATAAAAGTAAATCATCAATAAGTACACGCATCCTTTTTGCTGAAACTTCAATTTTTGTAATATAATCTCTGGCGCTTTGTGACATAACTGCTTTGTCAGCCTCAGAAACTCTCGAAATAAAAGTTTGAATTTTTCGAAGCGGTTCCTGTAAATCGTGACTTGCCACGTGGTTGAAAGATGCTAATTCTTTATTGCTTTTTTCTAATTCTCTGTTGCGTTCCTGAAGTTCGATATTAAGTAAATGCTCATCAGTAATATCAAAATTGATTCCGAGTAGAATTTTACTTCCCTGCTGATCGGTCAATAATTTTCCGGTTGATTTAAAATACCTGATTTCATTATTTGGACGAACAATTTTATAATAAATAAAGGGAAGATTTTTTTTCGCCATTATTTCGTCCATTGATTTTGAAACAGCTTCTTTATCATCATGGTGTACAAAATCGAGAAAAGTTTCTATTACAGGTACAAAAGAATTTGGTGTAACGCCTAATAATCGAAACTGATTGTCAGAATAAGCAATTTTATTCGAATCTAATTCCCATTGCCAGGTACTGAATTTTCCAATAATTTCAGATTCGGCCATTAAGCCTCCGGAAATTAAAAGTCTTTTGTTAAAAATTTTCAAGCGCTGAAAATCACGACTGATTTGTCTATAGGCTAATAAAATAAAAAGTAGTGCGGTTAAAAATAGAGAGATTGAAAAAATAGGACTTAACGAAATTTCCTGATCATAAATTTCCAGTCTTTTTTTAAGGTATTTTTTCTCGATATCATTCATTTTATCCACTTGAAAACGAATGTTTTCCATTAATATTCGCCCGCCAAACATATGATTGTCGAGTTTGCGTTTATCGTATGTTTTTGGATCGCTGTATTTGAGGCAATTTTCGAACGAAACAAATCGCTGAATAATTAACTTGAAAAGATTTTCGAGATTTTTTTGCTGGACCGCATTATCAACAGTTAATTTTTTGAGCGTGACAAAGGAAGCATTTACTTTGTCGCGCGAATAAAGATACGGAGTTAAAAACCTGTTGTTTCGTGTAATGATGTATCCACGCTGGCCAGTCTCAGCATCTTTAATCGCTGACATTAGTCGTTCTAATTGTAGATTTATTTCATATGTATGCATTGCCAGCTTACTGGATTCATTTAAATCCTGATTGTGCTTATAAGCAATGGAAGATAGAAATAACAGAATGAAAACTGCGATGACAAAAATAACTCTCAAAGAGTTTGAAGAATTAAAATTTGGTATCCATTTCATTTAGCATGCGTATTATTTTAGTCGTAACAAAAAGTTATCACGGTTTAAACCTGATGTATGATAGTGCCAGTTAACGGTCACGACTTCATTTATAATTTTTTTAAGCGTATTAAAATCGCTTGGTTTTTTAATATAAATATTAGCTCCTTGTACAAAAGTATCTTCAATATCTTCTTCAGATGATGAAGTGGAATAAATGGCAATAATAATGTTTTTTAGACGATCTGTTTTTTTAATTTCGATCAAACATTCCTTACCTGTTTTTTTTGGCATATTCAAATCCAGAAACAATATATCCGGTAATTTATTTTCAGGATCCATCAAATGATCCATTAACTGCATTCCATCATGAACAAATTGTACTTTGGTTTGTATTTTGATTTCTTCAAAAGCGTCTTTGAAAAAAAGACGATCATCTTCATCATCATCAGCCAATAAAATATTTAATGCGTTTTTTTGCATTTTAGTATAGTATTTAGATTTTATTTTAAATTTTCTCTTCGTTTTTTAATAATTCTCTGAAAAGCCGATGGTGTAATTCCAGTAGTGTTTTTAAACTGCGTACTTAAATGTGCCACACTTGAGTAATTTAGTAAAAAAGCAATTTCGGTCAAACTCATTTCATTAATAATAATTAATTGTTTGGCTCTTTCAATTTTTTGTAAAATAATAAAATTTTCGATAGAAGAGTAGGTTACTTCCGAAAAAACATTGGACAAGTATCCGTAACTGTGGTTTAATTTTTCTGCCAAAAAAACAGAACTTTTGTAATTGTTACTGTCTTCCAGAAAAACAAGTTCAATTATGGCATCCTTAATTTTTTGAACTAAAACACTTTTTTGATTTTCAACAACTTCAAAACCATGTGGAGCTAAGTTTTCTTTTAAAGCTTCGAGTTTTTCAACATCCAGATTATCTTCAATTTCGATCTCACCAAACCCCAAAGTTTTAAAATTTATATTTTGCTCTTCAAGATTTTGCTTTAAATAAAGAGAACAAATGGTGTTTATGTCGAACTTTATAAATAGTTTCATTTTTAAAAATTTCGTTAAAGATAATTAATTTATTTTTGGTTCTGGGGGTAATTCCCATCGGATACGTCAAAGTATCATAACAATATAGCAAAAAAAATCAAAAAAATACCGTCTAATGTTTTTTTTATTAGACGGTATCCTGGCTGACTTAGAAGATTTTACAAATCTGAAATGATTTGTTGAACTTCTTCTTTAGTCTTGCCTAATTTTTGCTGAAGTTTTCCATACATTTCATCTTCTTTACCTTCAGCGTACAATAAATCATCATCTGTAATATCTGCGTATTTTTGTTTAAGTTTTCCCTTCAACTCGTTCCAGTTCCCTTTAATTTCTGTATTATTCATGATATTTTTATTTTGTATTATTTGTAATGTAAAATTGCAAAATGTCAGTTAGTTCTTTGTTACACTTATTCACCTAACTGTTGTATAATTCACATTTGAATATTTTTTAAACTTGATAACGTCTTAAAATCCAGGCCATCTTTTCATGTTGTTGTAATAGGCCTGTAACAAAATCGGCTGAACCGATATCATTATTCTCATTTTCAAAAACAGGAATGTAATCTCTAAATTCAGTTACTAATTGTTCATGATTTTCTAAAAGCTCTTCTAACATGCTTTTTTGAGATGTATATTGTTTTGGAGATTCTTTTAAAGTAGAATTTTCAATAAATTCGTTCATGGTGCCGATCGTTTTTTCACCAAGTTGGCTAATACGTTCTGCAACTTCGTCAATATTAGCTTCTAAAATTCGATACTGATCCTCAAACAATTTATGTAATTCCATAAAGCTGTTTCCTGAAATGTTCCAATGAAATTTTCGGGTCTTAACATACAAAGTCATTTCATTTGATAAAATTGTGGCTAATATGCTCGTGCTCTTTTTCAAATTCTTTGGACTAATTCCGATATTTGGGCTCATAATTGCTTGATTTAAGGTTGTTTTACAAAAATAGCTGAGCAGTTACTTTCTATTCTTATACAATTTTAGAAAGATGTTATAGGAATTCAATGTTGTTTTGAAATTCGTAAACCAATAATATTATTTGTAATTTTGCCGCACTAGTAAACTACAATATGACAACACAACAACTACACGAACAAATTCTTCAAAAAAAATCATTTTTATGCGTTGGCTTAGATCCTGATTTAACCAAAATACCACCTCATTTATTAGAAACGGAAGATCCAATTTTCGAATTCAATAAAGCTATAATCGATGCGACACATGATTTGACTGTAGGATACAAACCGAACACTGCTTTTTTTGAAGCATATGGTATAAAAGGGTGGATGTCATTGCAAAAAACAATCAATTACATCAATGAAAATTTTCCTGAAATGTTTACCATCGCCGATGCAAAACGTGGTGATATTGGAAATACATCAAGCATGTATGCAAAAGCCTTTTTTGAAGATTTAAATTTTGATAGTGTAACCGTTGCACCTTATATGGGGAAAGATTCAGTTGAACCTTTTCTGGCTTTCGAAAACAAACATACCATCATGTTGGCCTTAACGTCTAACGAAGGGGCTTTCGATTTTCAAACTTTAACTACAAACGGAAGAGAATTATACAAACAAGTTTTAGAAACCTCTAAAACATGGAAAAATAGTGAAAATTTGATGTATGTTGTGGGCGCTACCAAAGCCGAATATTTTGCAGACATCAGAAAAATTGTTCCGGACAGTTTTTTATTAGTTCCGGGAATTGGCGCTCAGGGCGGAAGTTTATCAGAAGTATGCAAATACGGAATGAATGATAAAGTAGGTTTATTGGTAAACTCAGCAAGAGCAATTATCTATGCATCAAAAGGAACTGACTTCGCTGAAAAAGCAAGAGAAGAAGCGTTGAAGGTACAACAGGAAATGGAAGGAATTCTTAGTTTAAAGTTTCAGGTTTAAAGTTTCAGGTTGCCTTACTTTGAACATAACTTAACCGCAAAGTTCGCAAAGTTTTTTCGCAAGGCTAGCAAAGAAAAATAGCTTTGCGTTCATAGCGTAAACCTTAGCGAACTTTGCGGTTAAATAAACACCCCAATAAACCTGAAACCTGAAACAAAAATCAAATGAAACAACTCATAGATCAGCTCGGTACCATACATTCTTTTGAGACGGCTCCAAAACGAATTATTTCGTTGGTTCCTTCTCAAACCGAATTGCTATTTGATTTAGGTTTAGAAGAAAAAATAATCGGGATCACGAAGTTTTGTGTGCATCCTTATCATCTCAAATCAACGAAGAAAATTATTGGCGGAACCAAGAAGATTCATTTTGAAAAAATAAAATTATTGCAGCCCGATATTATCATCTGCAACAAAGAAGAAAACACACTCGAAATCGTAGAACAATTAAGCACCATTTGTCCGGTTTGGGTAACGAATATAGTTTCTGTTGAAGATAATTTTCAGATGATTTCGGATTTCGGTCAATTGTTTAATTGCAGAACCGAAGCCCAAAAATGGAATGATAAACTGACTTTCGCCCTGAGCGATTTCAAAAAATACATTCAGGATATTCTAGAAAAAAAAGCAGCATATTTTATTTGGAAGAATCCCTACATGGTTGCAGGAAAAGATACTTATATAAATGAATTATTAAAGCTGAATCATTTTCAGAATATCTACGAAAAGAAAGGCCGTTATCCTGAAATTGAACTTAAAAAAATGCGCTTAGAAGGCGATCCGGATTTGGTTTTCCTTTCGTCAGAACCATATCCATTTAAAGAAGAAGACGCCTTCGAAATAGGACGTTTTACACATCATGCCAAAACTGTATTCGTAGACGGAGAAATGTTCTCCTGGCATGGCAGCCGACTTTTAAAGGCCTTTCCATATTTCAAATTACTCCATGAAAGATTGAAAAATTAGTTTCAGGTTTTCTTTGTTTCAAGTTTTGTTGGAACGTTTTTTTAACCGCAAAGTGCGCTAAGATTTTACTTAACCGAGATGTTTTAAAAGCAAAGTTCGCAAAGATAGATTAACACAAAGCTTTGCGAACTTTTCGTTTCTATAAAACCAAGAGAATAAAAATCTTAGCGCACTTTGCGGTTAAAATTTATGTTCAAAGCAAGTCAACCTGAAACTTGAAACCTGAAACTAAAAAAACAAATATTCCACAAAAAAAGAATGCCGGCATCTCGAAGACGCCGGCATCATTTAACTAACCAAAACCAAAATAATAAATAACCAGTTTATTACATTACAAAGATCTAACATATATGAATGTTTTGCTGTTAAGGTTTTGTTATTACTTTGTTGGACATAAGTTAAGATTTTTTAAAACCTCATTTTGAGGATTTTATTGCTATATATAAGTTTTGGTTATTAAAATATAATACTTATCAATTTTGTTTATGAATATGATAAGGTTTAGTTTGTATATTTGGTAAAACATTAAATATCAGCAAGATGGAATCAAGCAAAAAATTAACAACTGCAACCGGAACTCCGGTTCCAGACAATCAAAACATTCAGACAGCCGGGCCTCGCGGACCTGTTTTATTACAAGATTTTTGGTTTTTAGAAAAAATGGCGCATTTTGATCGTGAAGTAATTCCGGAACGACGAATGCACGCCAAAGGATCCGGTGCTTACGGAACTTTTACGGTTACTCATGATATTACAAAATATACGAGAGCCGACTTATTTTCAGAAATTGGTAAAAAGACGGATATGTTTGTACGTTTTTCAACTGTTGCAGGTGAAAGAGGTGCCGCTGACGCCGAAAGGGATATTCGTGGCTTTGCCATGAAGTTTTATACCAATGAAGGAAATTGGGATTTGGTAGGAAATAATACACCGGTTTTCTTCTTTCGCGATCCAATGAAATTTCCCGATTTAAATCACGCCGTAAAACGTGATCCAAGAACCAATTTGAGAAGTGCTGATAACAATTGGGATTTTTGGACTTTATTACCGGAAGCCTTACACCAGATTACGATTGTTATGAGTGACAGAGGTATTCCGAGATCGTACAGACAAATGCACGGATTTGGCAGTCATACTTTTAGTTTCATAAATCATCAAAATGAAAGACATTATGTGAAATTTCATTTTGTAACACAGCAAGGAATTGATAATCTTTCTGATGAAGAAGCGGCTAAATTAGTTGGAGGCGACAGAGAAAGTCATCAAAGGGATTTGTATGATGCCATAGAAGAAGGAAACTTTCCAAAATGGAAAATGTTCGTTCAGATCATGACCGAAGAACAAGCGGAGAATTATCGTTTTCACCCTTTCGATCTAACAAAAGTTTGGTTAAAAGGCGATTTCCCTTTAATTCCGGTTGGTGAATTCGAATTAAACAAAAATCCGGAAAACTATTTCGCGGAAGTAGAACAAGCTGCTTTTAATCCGGCGCATGTAGTTCCGGGAATTAGTTTCTCTCCGGACAAAATGCTGCAAGCCCGTTTATTCTCTTATGGAGACGCACACCGTTATCGTTTAGGAGTTAATAATTATCAGATTCCGGTTAATGCCTCAAGATGTCCGTATAATACTTTTCATCGCGATGGCGCAATGCGTGTAGACGGAAATAACGGAAGCCGTAAACATTATGAGCCAAATAGTTTTGGAGAATGGCAGGAACAACCTGAATTTAAAGAACCACCTTTAAAACTTCATGGCGATGCCTATGCACATAATTTCAGGGAAGACGATAATGACTATTTTACTCAGCCAGGCCTACTGTTCCGTTTATTAACAGAAGAGAAAAAACAATTATTGTTCAAAAATACTGCAGGACAAGTAGGAGGAGCGCAACCCTTTATTCAGATTCGTCACATTAGAAATTGCTACAAAGCCGATCCTGCATACGGAGAAGGCGTAGCACGCGCTTTGGGATTAACAATGGAACAGGTAAATAACTTTGATGATCCAAGATTGTCGATTGTGGTTAGGTAAGGTTCTGAGATGCTAAGCTACTAAGGTTCTAAGTTTTTTTACTCAGCTTTAAAATAATAAACCCGATAGGTTTTAAAACCTGTCGGGTTTTGTTTTATAAAATAATTTAATTTATAATTGGTAATATTTTATTTAAACTGGACTGAAGTCCAGCCCTACAATATAATTCGTTCCTCCGGAACTATAGGAGAGAACCTTTGGTTCATGTTTTATAGGCGGATTTCGGTGCGTTTTAATTTTTTAAAGACAAGCTTTGCGAACTTTTTTAAGGTTTAGTAAAAGCCAAAAGAAAATAACCTTAGCGTACCTTGCGGTTAAAAATCTTCGGTTAAAAAAAAACTTTGAGCCTTTGTTCCTCTGCCACTTTGAACCTAAGAAAAAACAACCGTTTTATTGCTATAAACCATCGTCTTACGTTCAGCATGCAATTTAATAGCACGAGCCAAAACAATACGCTCCAGATCACGTCCTTTCATGATGAAATCATCAACAGAATGGATGTGTGAAACCCTTGCAATATCCTGCTCAATAATTGGTCCTTCGTCTAATTCTTCCGTCACATAATGACTCGTTGCGCCAATAATTTTCACTCCGCGTTTAAAAGCCGAATGATATGGTTTTGCCCCAGGAAAAGCAGGTAAGAACGAATGATGAATATTAATAATTTTATTCTCGTAAAGCGAAATCAAATTGGGTGTTATAATTTGCATATAGCGCGCCAGAACAATAAAATTGATTTGATATCTTTTCAGTAATTCAATTTGTTTGGCATCACCTTCTTCTTTATTGTCTTTCGTAAAAGGTACACAATGAAACGGAATATCAAAGCGTTCTGCGATAGATCGTAAATCATTATGATTGCTAATAATTACCGGAATTTCAACATTCAGTTCACCTGCACTGTAACGTCCTAAAATGTCAAACAAACAGTGATCGTATTTAGAGACAAACAAAGCCATTTTTGGTTTTTGTTCCTGATTGTACAAATCCCACGACATATTAAAATCGGATGCAATAGTTTGGTCAAAATCAGCTTTTAGTCCGTCAATAGTGATGTGGCTATTGGTTAATTCACATTCTAATCGCATAAAAAACACATTTTGCTCGACATCAACATGCTGATCAATGTAGGTGATATTTCCATCTACTTTGGCGATAAAAGTGGTCACTGCAGCTATAATTCCTTTTTGGTCTTTACAGTGAATCAGAATGGTAATTTTTTGCATTTTTTAGTTACTTTTTTATAGTTTTTAGTTTTGAAATCTAACCGCAAAGTTCGCAAAGGTTTACGCTATGTTCGCAAAGAAAAAATATAGCGTTTCTTTGCGTAAACCTTTGCGAACTTTGCGGTTAAATAATTTTACTTTCCGTCCTGCATCGCAAAAACACTTTTTAATAAAGGTGTTGTTCTTTCGCTAATATTATTTCGGATCTCTTTTTCTTCAACGGCAATCATTTTAAAAACACCTGCCAAAGCTTGATTGGTTGTATAATCAGTCAAATCAGGGTTTACCTTTTTGACTAATGGAATCGTATTATATTTTGTAATAATCTTTGTCCAAACCACATCGGCACCTACTTTTTCAAACGAGCTTTTAATCACCGGATTAAATTTTCCGTACAAAGCTGTTGTTGTGCTTCCTTGTAAATAACTTGTTGCAGCACTATCGTTTCCTAACAAAATATTTTTAGCATCGGCAAAAGTCATATTTTTTACAGCTGATACAAATATCGGAGTAGCTTCTTTTACCGCATCTTCAGCAGCGCGATTCAGCATTTTAACACCTTCATCGGCAAGAGAACTTAAACCAATTTTTCGCAAAGTTGCATCTACTTTTTGCAATTCGGCAGGCATTAAAATCTTTACGGCTTCATTTCTATAAAATCCATCAACGGCAGTTAATTTACTTACTTGTTGCGTAATTCCTTTATTTAAGGCTTCTTTCAATCCGCCCGCAATATCTACACCGCCAATTCCAGGGTATTGTGATGCTATTTGCGGCAATTGATTCAGTGTTTGCTGCATCTCAGCGCAAGATGTAAGTGAGAATGTAAGGGCTAATAATAAAATCTTTTTCATGATTTGGGTTTTATGAGTTTCAAAAATACTACTTATTCAAAAACAAAGCCACAATTTTATTTTAGGAGCACAAGTAATTTGTTTCAGAAATAACTTTTTCTAAGATTCTGAGGTTCTGAGATGCTAAGGTTCTGAGATTTTTAGAATATAGAATATAGAAAAAAGAGCAAAGAAGAAAGAAATAAAGAATTTCCCGAAATCTGCTAAAATCCGCATCAATCTGCTTGAAAAAATCTATAGGCAAAATCAGTTTGCTAACAAATCAATTTCTTCATCTGTCGCTTCAACATAAACAGACATTTCGCTGTATTTCCATTTGCCTTTTTTCTCGGCGACTACAAATAAGGTTCCTTTGCCTTTAGATCCTTTTATTGGAATTTGTAAATCACAGTTTCCTTTATCATTATTTATATTGATATTTCCACTGACCATTCCATCACTTTCAATATGATTTCCAAGTCTGTCGTTTACTAATTTATCATGTTGTACTATGGTCATCGCTCCTTTATAGGCATCAGAATCTTTCATCATCGAAGTGACTCCAAAAAATATTCCTGCCATAAACAATCCAAAAAGTACTAAAAGGCTTAAGCATCCCGTTGGTACAAACCATTTCCAGTTTCTGTCCCACCAACTTTTTTTAATTTCTGTATAATCTTCTTTCATAATAAAAGGGTAATTTTAGATTTGAGTTTAACGTTTTGAAAGATATTGTTTTTCTTCCAAATTCTAAATCAAATTCTAAAATTACCCTGATTCTAAAAAAGGTGTTTTTTATTAATTGCTTACAACAGTTTCTTGTGGGAAAAGGATTTTATTTAAATCTCCATCTTTGTCATAAACATCCTGAAAGAAGCTTATTTCGCCGGTTTCTTTTACCCATGTTGTAAAATAAGTAATATAGATTGGCACTTTAGTTGGCAATTTAAAGGTTGTTTCTGCCTGACCATCCATAGCTTTGTCGATTCGGTCAGCAGTCCATTCCGGATAATCTTTCAACAGTGCAATAGCAAGTTCTTTGGCTTTGCTTACATTAATACAACCGTGGCTGAAAGTTCTTTGCTCAAAATCAAATAATGTTTTGGCAGGGGTATCGTGCATATAAATATCATCTGGATTTGGAAAAATAAATTTTACTAAACCTAATGAGTTATTAGCACCTGGTTTTTGTCTTACCTGACCGTTTACCATTTCCATATTATGTTCTGCCAAATAATTAGGATCACCAGCTATTTTCATTTTTAATTCATTATCGACAATACTTTGCGGAACCGTCCAGTAAGGGCTAAAAACAACTTTTTCAATGTTTCCGCTAAAAATAGTAGTTTTAGTTAACGGAGAACCAACAAAAACTTTTGATTGCAATTCGATTTTACCGTTTTTCACATACACTAACTCATAAGAAGGAACATTAACCATTATATATTCTTTGTCCGTTAATAATGTTGGATAAATCTCTTTACAACGTTCCATGTTAATGGCGATCTTTTTTATTTTTTCCTGTATTGACTCGTTCATGTCTTTAATGTTAGCTTCAGAGATAATGTAATTTGGTTTCAAACCGTTACGTAATTTATATTTCATTACACCATCCATTAATTCCTGATCATAAAAATCACTTTTAGAGTCATTTTGCAAATCTCCCATTACAAATAATCGGTTTCTGATTTGGGCAACTGTAACTGATTTTGCGTCTGGTCTGATGTCTTTATAAGGAGTTTCTACTGTTATAGGTGTCCAGGTATTGTCTTGCTCTATTTTTTTATATTTTTTTAAAACATCCTGAAGTTTGTAGTATTGATCAAATTGTACTACTCTGGTTTTCTCCGCTACAGGTTTTGTTGTTTCCGAACCTGATAAAATTTCGCCAGATATTTTTTTCTTAGGTAATAACCATTCTGATTTTTTAACTGTTTCAATATCAACTCCTTCAAATGCATAATTAGCGTATATAACGTAAGCTGCACTTAAAAGCATATCAGAGTCTGTTTTTGAAGGTTTTTCTGTTGCTGTTTTATCGAAAATTTGATCAATCTCATTTTTATACGGAATTCCTACACCTTCGTCACTAGCGTTATTCAATTTTGCATACAATAATTGTCCATATTGGGTCATTTGTCCATTTTCAAACCAAATAGTTCCGTATGATCTGTTTTTATACAAAGAGATTACGTCTTTTTGATATTTTTTCAATTCAGTATATCTTTTGAAAAAATCAGTTAAAAGTCCACTATCTACTACGTCATCATTATTAGTAGAAGTGTAATTATAAATTAAAGCTCCTTTTCTATTTAAATCACTTTGATCACGTTTATTAAAAGATGAAATAAAGAAACTTGTAACTAAAATTATGGCGATTGGAAATGTTGTTTTCATTTTTTTTAATTTTTACATTATTACTTTAATAAGTAAGTTTTTAGGTAAAAATTTGGGGGCTTTTCTACGATGCTAAATTACTTTAGGATGCTGGTAAACACGTTGTTATATTTTATTTTAATGTTGCGAAATTGCCATGTTTTGTAGGTTTATATACATTATATAAGCTAGTGTATCAAATTGTTACCCCAGTAGAAGAAAAAACTATTCTTTTTTTTGTTAACATAAAGCTATAGCGATGATCAAATATTAAAATATTTTGTAAATTGCTCCCTTAAAATTATCATATTCATAAAATGGAACAACAAATACCATATATTCCTAAAAATAAAGTAAGAATTGTCACCGCAGCCTCTCTTTTTGACGGACACGATGCCGCGATTAATATTATGCGTCGTATTATCCAGTCAACTGGTGTAGAAGTGATTCATTTAGGGCACGACAGAAGTGTTGAAGAAGTGGTGAATACCGCTATTCAGGAAGATGCAAATGCTATTGCTATGACATCTTATCAAGGAGGTCACAATGAATACTTTAAATATATGTATGACTTGCTTCATGAAAAAGGAGCAGGGCACATTAAGATTTTTGGTGGAGGCGGGGGAGTAATCCTGCCAAGCGAAATTTCTGAATTACATGAATATGGAATTACAAGAATTTATTCTCCTGATGATGGCCGTTCTTTAGGCTTGCAGGGAATGATTAACGATTTGGTACAACGTGCCGATTATCCTATTGGTGATAAACTAAACGGAGAAATCGATCATATCGAAAATAAAACACCAACTGCAATTGCCCGTTTGATTTCGGCTGCAGAAAATTTCCCTGAAATTGCAAAACCAGTTTTTGATCAGATTCACACTAATAATGCCAATTCTAAAATACCAGTCCTTGGAATTACAGGAACGGGTGGAGCAGGAAAATCATCTTTAGTAGATGAATTGGTTCGTCGTTTTTTAATTGACTTTCCGGAGAAAACAATCGGATTAATTTCTGTCGATCCATCCAAAAGAAAAACGGGAGGCGCTTTATTAGGAGACAGAATCCGTATGAATGCTATTAATAATCCTCGTGTTTATATGCGTTCCTTGGCGACCCGTCAATCGAATTTGGCTTTATCTAAATATGTAGCCGAAGCCATTCAGGTTTTAAAAGCGGCAAAATACGATTTAATCATTTTAGAAACTTCAGGAATCGGGCAGTCTGATACTGAGATTATGGACCATTCTGATGTATCCTTATATGTAATGACTCCGGAATTTGGAGCTGCAACACAATTAGAGAAAATCGACATGCTTGATTTTGCTGATTTAGTAGCTTTAAACAAGTTTGATAAAAGAGGCGCTTTAGACGCCATTCGTGACGTTAAAAAACAATACCAGCGCAACCATAATTTATGGGATAAAAATCCGGATGAAATGCCGGTTTTCGGAACCATTGCTTCACAGTTTAATGATCCTGGAATGAACACGCTTTACAAAGCGATCATGGATAAAATTGTTGAGAAAACCGATTCTGATTTAAAATCGACTTTCGAAATCACGCGTGAAATGAGCGAGAAAATCTTTGTGATTCCGCCACACAGAACCCGTTATTTATCTGAAATTGCGGAGAACAACAGAAGTTATGATGAAATCGCACTTTCGCAACAAAAAGTAGCACAGAAATTATACGGAATTTTTAAAACGATAGAATCAGTTTCCGGGAAAATTCCACAAATAAATAAAGCAGGAATCGACGATGCAACTGTCATCCTGAGCGCAGTCGAAGCACACGACGAAAACAGAATCTTCTTAAACCTTTTACTAAATCAATTTGATAAAGTAAAAATGGATTTAGATCCGTACAATTGGGAAATTATCCTGAATTGGGATGAGAAAGTAAACAAATACAAAAACCCGGTTTATACCTTTAAGGTTCGTGATAAAGAAATTAAAATCGCGACACATACTGAGAGTTTATCACACCTACAAATTCCGAAAATTGCTTTACCTAAATATGAGGCCTGGGGCGATATTTTACGTTGGAGTTTACAGGAAAATGTTCCGGGAGAATTTCCTTTTGCTTCAGGATTATATCCTTTTAAACGTGAAGGAGAAGATCCGTCAAGAATGTTTGCCGGAGAAGGCGGACCGGAGAGAACCAACAAACGTTTTCATTATGTAAGCGCAGGATTGCCGGCAAAACGACTTTCGACGGCTTTTGACAGTGTGACTTTATACGGAAATGATCCCGATTTACGTCCGGATATTTACGGAAAAATTGGAAATGCCGGAGTTTCAATCTGTTGTTTAGATGATGCTAAAAAACTGTATTCCGGTTTTGATTTGGTTCATGCTTTAACATCAGTAAGTATGACCATCAACGGACCAGCACCGATGTTGTTAGGTTTCTTTATGAATGCGGCGATTGATCAACAATGCGAGTATTATATTAAGGAGAACGATCTAGAAAAAGAAGTTGAGGCAAAAATCAACAAAATATACAAGGAAAAAGGAACTGAACGTCCAAGATACCAAGGCGATTTACCAGAAGGAAACAATGGTTTAGGATTAATGCTTTTAGGTGTTACCGGAGATCAGGTTTTACCTTTGGAAGTTTACAATGAAATAAAAGTGAAAACATTATCACAAGTTCGTGGTACGGTTCAGGCTGATATTTTAAAAGAAGACCAGGCGCAAAATACCTGTATTTTCTCCACTGAATTTGCACTAAGATTAATGGGTGACGTTCAGGAATATTTTATTACCAAAAACGTTCGTAATTTCTATTCGGTTTCGATTTCAGGATATCATATTGCAGAGGCAGGAGCGAACCCAATTACGCAATTGGCATTCACGCTTTCAAATGGTTTCACTTACGTGGAATATTATTTGAGCCGTGGCATGAGCATTAACGATTTTGGACCAAATTTATCTTTCTTCTTCTCAAATGGAGTAGATCCGGAATATTCTGTAATTGGTCGTGTGGCCCGTAAAATCTGGGCGAAAGCCATGAAAAACAAATACGGAGCCAACGAAAGAGCGCAAATGCTGAAATACCATATTCAGACTTCTGGTCGTTCGTTACACGCGCAGGAAATTGATTTTAATGATATCAGAACGACCTTGCAGGCTTTGTATGCGATTTACGACAACTGTAATTCACTACACACGAATGCTTATGACGAAGCGATTACAACACCAACAGAAGAGTCAGTGCGTCGTGCCATGGCGATTCAGTTGATTATCAATAAAGAATTAGGTTTGGCGAAAAACGAAAACCCAATTCAGGGATCGTTTATCATCGAAGAATTAACCGATTTAGTGGAAGCAGCTGTTTTACAGGAATTCGATAGAATTACAGAAAGAGGAGGCGTTTTAGGTGCGATGGAAACCATGTACCAACGTTCTAAAATTCAGGAAGAAAGTTTGTATTACGAAACCTTAAAACACAACGGAGATTTCCCAATTGTGGGTGTAAATACTTTCCTAAGTTCAAAAGGTTCTCCAACGGTAATTCCGGCAGAAGTAATTCGCGCCACCGAAGAAGAAAAACAATATCAGATTACGATGCTGGAGAATTTACACCAATTCCACGAAGCAAAAGTAAACGAGCATTTAAACAAACTGCAGGAAGCGGCTATTAAAAACGAAAACTTATTCGACCATTTAATGGAAGCTACAAAGGTTTGTTCTTTGGGTCAGATTACTTCGGCTTTGTTTGAAGTGGGTGGGCAGTATAGAAGGAATATGTAGAATTTACTATTTTATAGATTAGAAAACCTCTCAGAAATGGGAGGTTTTTTATTCGGCCTGAAGAAATATTGTTTAAAATCATCAAAAAAAGCGAATTAATCCTGTTGATTTACTTTTAATAGGTATTTTTGGTTAAATTTGCGAGTAAAACTAAATAAAAAGATAATGATTATTCGACTTAAAATAAAAAACTTTAGATCTTATAGAGAAGAAACAGTTTTTTCATTAGAAGCAAATTCTTCATCTCATAAGCAAAATAATTTTTTTGAATTAACAAATGGAAAACAAGATTTTCGGTTATTGAAATTGGCAGTAATTTATGGAGCCAATGCATCAGGTAAATCGAATATTATCAGAGCTTTATTTGAATTAATTCATTTAATAATAAATAAACCAATTATAGACGAACGAATTAGAATACATGAACCTTTTTTATTTAATATTCTGTCAAGTAACATGCCTACTGAGTTTGAGCTAATTTTTATTGGACCTAATGATATTAAATATGAATATAAAGTTTGTATTCACGGAAATATAGTTTTAGAAGAAAATTTAAATTTTTATCCTAATGGGAAAATTACTAATGCTTTTTCAAGAAAAGATTTTGATCCCAACTCTCCCATACAAAAAGGTGTTTTAGGGGATTCTTATGGAAAAAAAGAAATTAATGTTTTTGAGAACCAGTTAATTTTGTCAAAATTTGGAGATGATGAACCTCATGAAACATTGACAAAAGTTTTTTTATATTTTAGAAATTACAATATTATAAATGCGACTAATAGAAATCATCGTCAATTAATAGAAAGAGAAATAACGGATTATTTATATAACAATGATAATATAAAAGAAAGATTATCTAAATTAATAAAAGGTGCAGATACTAAAATTAACGGTATCACTATAAAAAAAAATAAAGAAGATAATTCGAGAAATAATTATAATATAACCGCTAAACATGATGTTTATGATGATACAAAAATTGATGGTTTTTATGAATTATCTTTAAAAGAAGAATCTGTAGGAACTCAGTCATTATATACTCTTGGAGCAGAAATTCTAAAAGTTTTAGATAAAGGCGGAGTAATGTTAGTTGACGAACTTGACACTAGTCTTCATCCTTACTTGACAAAAATGTTTGTAATGCTATTTCAATCAGAGAAAACAAATCCTAAAAATGCACAATTAATTTTCACTACTCATGATGTTACTTTACTTGATAGAGATCTAATTCGTAGGGATCAGATATGGATTGCTGAAAAAAATGATCATGGAATATCAGAATTATTTTCTTTACAAGATTTTGAGGGATTACGTGAAGATACACCTTTTGAGAAATGGTATTTGGCTGGAAAATTCGGTGGTTTGCCACAAATAAAATCAATTGAATCTTTATTCGAAGAAGATGAGCAAATCATATCGTAAAAACATTTTAATTATCTGCGAAGGAGAGGGGACCGAACCAGATTATTTTAATGAAATTAGAAACATTTTATTAAGTGAGAATGTTGATGTTTTTATAGAAATTAAACCACGCCCAAAGGCAGAAGCCAAAGAGGAAGAATTTAAGGTCAGAATAGGAGGGAAAAAACGTAAAATAAAAAAACCAGAAATAGTATTACCTATCAGTGAAATTGAAGACATTTATAAAGCACAGCCAACTAGATATGTAAGGGAAGCTCAAATTGGGCTAGAAGAAGATCAATATGACGAAGTATGGGCAGTTTTTGATAAGGATGGTCATCCAGATCACGAACAAGCTTTTGAATTAGCTAAAGTAATTACAAGAGGAAAAAAGGTAAATATAGCTTTTAATAGTATTGCTTTTGAATATTGGATATTGTTGCATTTTGAGAATAGCACTAAAAATTTTCAAAAATCAATGTGTCGAAAAGGAAAGGAACCTTTATATTGTGGATCCAGTTTAAATAATGAGGATAACTGCAAAGGAGATCTTTGTGTGTGTGGTAGGATAGTTACACAGGAATATTTAGCTTATGAAAATGATAAAAAAAGTTTTAGTTTTAAAAGTTTTCATCACAATGTTAAATATGCAATTCAGAATGCAATTCAATTAAGAAGAACGATTGGAGACATAAATCCAATTTATGATATAAACCCTTATACAGATACAGATAAGTTGGTATTTAAATTGCTTAATTTAAATCAATTTGATTTGTTTTGGTTTGAATTTAATAAAAGTCAGGTTCATAATGTACTTGGATTAGAAATTGAATTTAACAGCAAAAATCCAATTATTGAAATACATATAACCAAAGTTGTGGAAACAAGTGTTATTTTAAATGAAGATTTATTTTGTTTGTTTAATATAGATGGGGATAAATTAGATGTTATGAATAGAAAAGTGCTACAAGATAATCAATTTGTCTTCTCTTTAGATTTATCTATTATTAATTTTAATTATTTATACTTAGGTGTTAGAAAAAGTGAAAAGGAATACTTAATTACAGAATTACCTATCTAACTAAAATTAAATTTTAGTTGTCTTCTTCTATTTGATTAATTTCCCTACTAGCGCGAGCGTCCCGCTCGTTAACTCAATTAATGCACGAGGAAGATACTCGCGTCAGCAGAAGAGAAAGTTATACTAATAAATTTTTAGCTTCTACTACATTAGGTTCTCTTGCTAATTTCAATGCACTGGCCATTACCTCTAACCAATGTCCTTCATTATGAGTATCATGAAATGAAGCCCCGTAAAATGAAGCCGTTGGTGGATAAGAAACAATATTTTTCTCTTTTGCAATTTTAGAAAATAGTATTGCTAATTTTTCATTATTTATAATTGTTGTTTCAAACCTTTCGGGTAAAATACTACAGGTACAAAATAATGTTAAGCATAAATTTGATAACTCTCCATAGGTTACATTACTTGATATTGATTGATTTAAATAATGAAAAAATTCTGTGGTACTATAATCCATAGCTTTTGTATTTAATTTTAAGTTTCACGAGCGGTACGCTCTTACAAGCAAAAGCTTTTCGACTTTAAAAGTAAAAAAAATATTTAAGACTTTTCATCAACCATCTCCCCAACACAACTCAAAAACTCCATTTCATCCAAAGGAAACAGCTGCAACACAGTTTCTAAAATCAAACTCACATTAATAGATTGTTTCTTCTTTTTTCCAACATTATGCATATCATGATCTAATGCCAAAATGCATAATTTTATCATATCGCTAATAACGCAACCCAACTCAAAATAATTTAAAACCTTAATTGGAACGGTATAGGTTTTAGATTCGTCATTGGCAGGTTTTAAGGTGTGGAAATGTAAGGCAGTTAATGTTCTTAGTCTTTCTAAAGTTTCTGTTTCATCGGTTTTCATAAGGCGTGTATTTTTAATTTGTATCTTGTTAAACGTTTTACAACTTGACCTTTATAATTTTATCGAAAGAAAAATCTTACTTTTGTTTAACCTGGCGAAGAAAGCAATAGAGGAAACGGTATCCAATCATTTTTAGCCGTATTGTACAGCACTAAATATGTTTTTTACATTTTGCCGCTGCCGTTATGACACTTAATTATTATCTTTGAATTATGAGCACACTAACAAAACCAAACCATATAGGGCGAAAAATAAGCCGTATTCGTGAACTTCGTGATATGAAACAGGAAGCTTTGGCACAGGCTTTAGGAACAAACCAACAAGCTATATCAGCTCTTGAAAATAGCGAGACTATCGATGAGGCAAAATTGATTGAAGTGGCAAAAGCACTTGGTGTAACTGCAGAAGCAATTAAGAATTTTTCGGAGGAAGGAGTTATCAATTACTTCAATACTTTTAATGATACAAAAGACAGTAATGTTAATTTTGGAAATAATTGCACTTTCAATCCATTAGATAAATTAATGGAAACTGTAGAAGAAAACAAAAAGCTGTACGAGCGTTTGCTTCAGGCTGAAAAAGATAAAATAGAATATTTAGAAAAATTACTCAAAGGAAAATAATTTCCTCCAGAAGTTTATTGATAAAAAGCATCAGCCCAGGGTTGGTGCTTTTCTATTTTAATGCAAATGTTTCAGAGCATTTATTGTATATTTAAAACCAAATCCTGAAGTTATAATGAATATTGTATTAGAAAATAAAGGAATCCAAACAGATTATTTTTATGTGCCGCCTTTTGTTTTGGAAGAAGGTGAAGTTGTTGTTTTGTTTTTATATAATGGAGGTTATTATTATGATACAGAAGTATTTCTCAGGGATATTTTTTGCGGTAAAATCAAGCACGAGAATGTGATCCTGCATCGAAAAATGAGTTTTGTTGATTATTTTAGAAGATCATACTTTAGAGATACATTTTTTCCTTTAACTGTTGGAAGGTATCTTAAGAAAAATGCAGATCTTAAAAGTCCTTTTTCCGGTAAAATATATGAAGAGAAATGGATTAAAAAAGAAACGAAAATAGAGAAGCTGCCAGGAATTCTAAGAAAGCTTTTAAGTTTATATGTGATGCTTTCAAAAACAAAAGATATAGTGTTTGACTTAGCAGGACTTGATGCGCAAGGTGCTGAGTTCACTTTTAAGATGGTAAAAGATGCAGTAAAAGATGAAGGGTCAGCGATTTTACTTGATCATTTTAAGGATATGAAAGAACATGCATCAAAATACCTAGAAGTAGAATGGAATAAAGATATGTTGCCACCTGTAAAAGAATTCAAACTAAACTTAAATAAAAAATAATTCGAGACTGCTTAGGCTTTGTTTGAGGTTGGCGGACAGTATAAAGGAATATGTAGATTTTATATATAGATTTAGAAACCTCTCAGAAATGGGAGGTTTTTTTTATTTATAATTATGTCAGGATATTTCAAAATTGGCTAAACATTGTAAATAATTTAGCGTTAAAAAAAATGTCTTATATTAATATTTGTTAGTCTTTAAGTGGTAAGTGTTTGATTTTTAGTGTCATAATTTGGTTTTAATTAATCTAAAGCCTAAAAATTATGAATCAAAAAATTAAATTTTTAAAGAGAATTGCACTTTTCTTGTGCATTCTTATGCTGTCTGCTAATTGTGCCAGCGATGACAACCTGGAAAAACAAGGTGGGAATTCAAATGCTAAATTAAAAGAAACTCAAAAGTGGTTTAGCAAATATGAATCTGATGGAGAGAATTATTTTTTGTTAGATAATTTACAGTATAACTGGGATGAAGCGAAAATCATAAATTCAGAAGATGGCACGGAAACGACAATTGTACCTATAGTTGAATCCAAAAAAGATAACAGGGAATTTTGGGAGCAAAGATTATATATTTACAAGACAGGCAAGGAAGATTACAAGGCATTAGTTTATGAAATAGCTACTAATAAGTATGTTCCGCTAAGCAGTCAATCTATAGATGGCGGTGAGTTTACTGGTTTTATTAGTGTTTGGGATTTAAAGACTGGTTTTGTCAGAGCAGCCAGATTTGAGAACAATCAGGTTATAGAAACTGGTGTTGTAGAAGTTATAGATTATACTAAGAGAAATTCAACAAATAAAGCTCCAATTGAAGCTCCTTGTGTTTACACTGATTTTGGCGATGGTGGATGTGGTGGTAAAGGTGGTAGTGATAATTCAACACCAAATCTTCCTGGAACAGTACTAAGAGAAGTTCCTGTAATTGCTCCAAGTAAAGGGAGTCCGGTAGAATATTATGGACCTCGCTCTCCTGTAGTTGGTGGCTCAACAACGGGAGGTTATACCTCGCCAAACGGTGGTGGGGCGAGTAGTGGAGGAAGTGGATCAGATACTGCGGCAGTTTCTCCTCCTCCAAGTTGCAAAAGTTTTGTTTTTAAAACTAAGGCAGGAGCAAATTGGCAGGAAGCCTTAGTAAAAAACATTCAATTCAAGGTTGTTTTAATTACCGAAGCAGGAGTAGAATTTAATCATTATATTAGCTATCCTCAGGCAGTGTCTTTTGGGATAGCAGTTAACTTCAACAAGGGTAATGGAGATGTAACAGCAGGTGTTGCGGCAGAAATTTCTGCGGAAATTCTTCAAGAGAGCATGCGAAAAACAGTTGCGTTATATGGGAAAACAAATGCATCTGAATTAACAATTAGCTTGTTTTTTCAGAAGCAATTAAAGCAAGACTATAAAGAATATACTAATGGGGGTATAGTAAATTTTAATTCTACTTCCACTCAAGCCGCAACAAATTATATAACAAATGCACAAGGCACAGGGTTCTGTAATTAAACATATATATGATAGAAGATGTTTTACTAAATTTAGTTTATTTGTATTATCCTAAGAACATATGTCCTTGGGATCAAAAAGAACAATATTTACAATCTTTCGAATATAAAAGATTGCAGTCGACATTAGATTTTTTTGAGTCCGATGAGAATCGGAAAAAAAGATCTATAATTTTAAAAGAATTTAAAGATGATTTAGTTTTGAAGGATTTTCAAGATTTTTCAAGATTAGATTTCAATCAGGATAGATGTTTTACATTTTTTTTAAATGTTATTGAAGAAGGCGAAGTGTATTCTATTTCTTTACATCTTAGTGTCTTAATACCTTACTATGTGATTAGAAAAGGATGGCATACACCTTCTCCTTTTTTTCCTAAATCACTAATTGTGAAATTGGAGAGAGAAAAAGTTGACATGAGAAAAATAGATGAATTAATTCTTGATATTGAAAAGATCGTCGAAGAGAAACTTTTATATAAAAAATTTCCGTCATCACTAATGAACAAACTAATTATTGATAGAAGTTTCGGAGATGTCTATTTGGGGTATTTTACTATCTTTAATGCATTTTTTAACAACGATAATATAAATGAACACAATCACTAAATATTATATTTTATTTTTAATAATATGTACCTTTTTTCTTGCCTATCTCTGTTTTGATAGATATTATTATATAATGTGTTTTTATGATACTTTTTATTTAATAAGTTATTTTTATTTTGCTTTACTTTTTTTAATAATTGGGAGTGTATTTTATTTGGTAAATTTTCTAAAACTGAGAGTGAGGAATAAAAATAATTGAAAGTATGGATATTAAAATAATTGCCCAGTTTGAAATTGGAATATTCCTATGGCAAATATTTATTTTTGTCATTTTTGCAACAGTATTGTACCTTATTTATAAACTGGATAAAGCAATTAGGAAATTTTAAAAGTTTTTCTGATGTTACTAAACCTCGAAATCATTTTCGGGGTTTTTTATTGGAAAAAACATAAATGATTGCGGTCACGTAGAAGTACCTGTTTTAAGATTTAAAACAGCAGAAAAATTTATAATGAATTCTTTATTAACAATGAAAGTATCACGGCTGGCGGGAGCGAAAATAATAATTAATGTGATTATGGATAAATTAATTGACCAGTTTGAGATTGGCTTATTTCTATGGCAAATCTTTCTGCTTATTGTTTTTATAATGGGAATGTATCTTTATATAAACTCTATCAAAAATTAAGTAAATAATAGCATATTAATAATGCTAAACCTAAAAAATTACTCCGCCACTGGCGCGAGCGTCTCGCTCGTGCACACAAAGTTTAGTTTAGTACAGAATAAATATATAGTTTTAATTATATCTAAATCTCTCAGCAATGAGAGGTTTTTTTATATTTTAGTATTATGAAAAATACCATCTATTATATTCTGTTTCTTTTTGTTACGGTTTTTGGTTATACTCAGGAAAAGCAATTATTACAAACAGGAGTTATTATCGATTCGCTGAAAATTACAACTACTCCAACGGAATCCTATGCCATATATTTGCCTAAAAAATACGATGGTAAAACCCCATTGGCAGTGGTCTTTATTTTTGAACCAGCCGCGAGAGGTAAAAAGGGGATTGCGCCCTTTATTCTGGCTGCAGAAACGTATCATTATATTTTGGTATGCTCTAATACTTCAAGAAATGGATCAACCCAGTATAATGTCGCTATTGCGAGTAGATTATTTGATGAGGTATTACAAACCTATACTATTGATACTTCACAACTTTACATAGCAGGTTTTTCGGGTGGTGCAAGATTAGCTAGTTTTTTCGGGATATCCACGGACGCTTTTCAAGGGGTTGTAGCTTGTGGCGCTTCTTTTAATGGTATGGATAAGTTTATACCTCCGTCTAATAATTTCTCCTATGTAGGTATGGTTGGAGATAAGGATATGAATTATCAGGAAATGATAGAAAATAAAGAAGGACTGGATAAAGCAAAGATTGTAAACACGCTTTTTATTTCTCATGAAAAACATGCCTGGCCTAAACAATCTGAAATGCTTCGCGCTTTTGAATGGTTAGAAATTCAGGCCTACAAAAAAAAAATAAGACCAAGGAACGATACAATTGTTAAAAGAATTTTTGATGCCAATTTACGAATAGCCGATAGTTTAAAGGCGAATAAAGAAATGGTCCTTTCATTGAATATTTATGAAAAAGGAATTACTTTTTTTAATACAAATGAAGACAATTTTCTAAGAGCTAAGATTGCCGAAATCAAAAAATCCAGAGAATATAAAGATGAAATAGCACAAATGGAGAAAATAAAGGTTTTGGAAAATGAAATTTTAGATAAACTTTGGCTTCGTTTTGACCAGGAATTAAAATCGACTAAGAGCAATACTAATTTTAAGTTTTGGAAATCTGAAATTAAGGATTTGAATGCTATGAAGTTTGATGACAAAAATCCTTTAATGCAGAATATGGCAATTAGGGTATTAAATTGGTTTCAGGTTTCGGTTTATGAAACTGGGCAGGAAAATAAAAGAAATCAAAATGACAAGTTTACTTTTTGTGAAGAATTGTATAAAATTATTACTGAAGCAAATTAAAGAAAAACAATATCAATTACTTAACAACATATATTTTTAAAATTATAAATTTCAAATATTATAAAGGTGGTAACTATTTCTCAATACTTTGAAAGAATAAAAGACTTCTACATTTCAAAGGAAATGGAAGAAGATTATGATTTGAAAAGTAGTATTGAATCGAATATCTTAAATAGTAATGAAAAGTATTTTAATCTTCTTCATCTTTTTGAAGAATATCCAAAAGAAGAAAATCATGAAATTATAAATAAAATTGTAAGTACTTTGGGGCTACTATTCATAAATCAAAAAGAAGGGGAAGGAAACGTTTGCTTCGCCAATAGCCAGGATTTACGCCCTGAATTCAAACAAAGTTTTACTTTGATGGATGTATTAGATTATAGTTGTGCTATTTTGCATTCCAAAGTTTACCATCGGTCTATTAAAGATAAAGATTTTATAAAAATTCCATTTCCTTCAGATGCTGCTCTTTTTTGGGAATTGGTGCAGTCTGGAAGTGATTGGCGAAACAAATAAAATCTATAAACAAAAAAAGCAGCTCCTGGTTCGAGCTGCTTTTACTTTTTTTGGCAAAAAGAGTGATTAACGACGAAATGCAGGACTTTCGTTTACAGATGCGTCTAATGCAGCTTTTTTAACTTTTTTAGCTACAACTTTAATGTCATGTTTGGCAAGTTTGCCGTTTTCCTGTACTTCTAATACATAAGTTCCGGTAGGAAAACCTTCTAAACTTATTGTTTTAGAAATTTCTAATTTGTCTTCAGCAGAGTCTCCTTTATAAACCAAATTATGGCTTTCATCATAAATAGAAAAAACTGATTTTTCAACGGTGTTTAAAGTAAAGCTAACTACTTTTCCGTTTCCGGTAATTATATTCAAAATATAATCTCCTTTTCCATCAATTGCGTAGGTAAAAATAGTTGTTAGAAATAAGGCTACAACTAAGCCGATTTGGGAAATTTTTTTCATGTTTTTTTAAATTGTTTTAAATTATTTAATACTAAGTAGTGGAACGGTAAAACTAACGAAAAAAATTAATTTTGTGCAAAAAAATACCGTTTTCAAATGGATAAGTTGCTGAATTAAAGATCTTTCAATGTTTTTCTTAAAGTATGTACGTAAAAACTTAAAGATTGGATGTTTTTTTTGCTTTATTTTTAAAAGTTTAAAAACCAGACATTTAAAATTATTAAGAATAGTTTTTCAAAAATGATAGATGATTCAAAATTTTGCTAAAATTAAGGCATAAAAAAACAGCTCTATAACCACAAAGAGCTGTTTTTAAAAAATCACGTTTTGATTTTACTAACTATCTAACTTCATTTTATACTTTTGAGAGCATAAACTTTTTAACGGGTTGCTACGCTTGTATTTTTATTGTAGAAACCAGCTTTGTAAACTGATGAAACTGCTTTTCTTGATAAAACAGTAGTTTCATCAGTAATAGTAATTTCATGTTTTACTTTTTTTACATTATCTTCAACTTCTAAGTAGTAAGTTCCTTCCGGAAATTCCTCTAAGCTAAAAGTTCTCAAAATTCCATCTTTACCTGAAGCATATTCAGAATAAATTAGATTACCATCTTTGTCATAAATAGCCAAGCTTGCTTTTTTTACCTGATTAAGGGCAAATGTGATACGCTTTCCATTTGTTTTTAAAACATGAAGATTAAAATCTTCATTCCCGTCGATTGCATAAGTACTCATTCCGGTGAAAAGTACTGCACATACTAAACTCAATTTTAAAATCTTTTTCATGGCATTAGTTTTTAAATTAATAGTTCTAATTCTCTGATGCTAAATTACTTCAGTTATATGATTTTTGCCACAACTCTATTTTCTAATTTAGATGCTATATTCTCATTTACGAAACCGTTATAGGTTAAAATTTAAATTATTTTTATCGTTTTTGTTAATTCTATTATTATTTTTTAATGTTTCGTTCGAATTGAGAAAATGTAAATTTGTCCGTATTTCTTACAAAATATGCTGATGAAAAAAATCTTAACCGCAAAGTGCGCAATGAAATAAAACGCAAGGTTCGCAAAGCTTTAATTATTAAACTTTGCGAGCTTTGCGTAACTCTTAGCGTTCCTTGCGGTTAAATAAGGCACAAAAAAAACAGCTCAATAACCACAAAGAGCTGTTTATAAACAATCACGTTTTTACTTTACTAACTATCTAACCTCATTTTTATACTTTATGAGAGTATAAACTTTTTTAGCGTACTGCTACGCCTGTATTTTTTGCAGAGTCTGCTTTATAAACTGATGAAATTGCTTTTGATGACAATACAGAAGAATCTGCTGTTATTGTAATTTCATGTCTAACTTTTTTCACGCTGTCTTCTACTTCTAAGATGTAAGTTCCTTCCGGAAATTCTTCGAAACTAAAAGTTCTTAAAATTCCTTCTTTACCAGAAGCGTTTTCAGAATAAATTACTGAACCATCTTTTTCATAAATAGTTAAACTCGCTTTCTTAACCTGGTTAAGGGCAAAAGTTACTATTTTTCCATTTCCTTTTAATACATGAAGATTAAAATCTTCATTCCCGTCAATTGCATAAGTACTCATTCCTGTGAAAAGCACTGCACATACTAAACTCAATTTTAAAATGTTTTTCATGGTATTATTTTTTAAATTATTAGTTCTAATTCTCTGATGTAAAATTACTTCAGATCTACGTTTTTAAGCACAACTCTATTTTCCAATTTATATGCTATATTCTCATTTACGAAACCGTTATAGGTTAAAATTTGAATTATATTTACCGTTTTGGTTAATTCGTATATTATTTTTCAATATTTTGTTTGAATTAAGAGAATGTAAATTTATCTGTATTTCTTACAAAAACAGGTTTGTGAAAAAAGTTTAACAGCAAAGTGCGCAAAGGTTTTTTTGCACTAGGTTTTTTATAAACACAAAGTTCGCAAAGCTTTGTGTTGATAAAGCTTTGCGAACTTTGTGTTTGCAATAAGTCATCTGGAATAAAGACCTTTGCGCGCTTTGCGGTTAAATTATTAAGTTAAGAGCAAAAAAAAACAGCTCAATAACCACAAAGAGCTGTTTCTAAAACTATACAGTTTTTAAACTTTACTAACTATCTAACCTCATTTTTATACTTTATAAGAGTATAAACTTTTTTAGCGTACTGCTACGCTTGTATTTTTTGCAGAAGAATCTGCTTTATAAACTGATGAAATTGCTTTTGATGACAATACAGATGAATCTGCTGTTATTGTAATTTCATGTTTTACTTGTTTAACACCGTCTTCAACTTCTAAGATATAAGTTCCTTCCGGGAATTCTTCAAAACGAAAAGTTCTTAATATTCCGTCTTTACCTGAAGCATTTTCATGATATAATACTGTACCATCCATATCATAAATAGTTACACTTGCTTTTTTAACCTGGTTAAGAGCGAATGTTACCACTTTTCCGTTTCCTTTTAATACATGAAGGTTGAAATCTTCGTTACCATCAATTGCATAAGTACTCATTCCTGTAAAAAGTACTGCACATACTAAACTTAATTTTAAAATCTTTTTCATAATCATTATTGCTTTAAATTATTAGTTCCTTTTTCTGATGCTAAATTACTTCAGTTGTAGATTTTTTTTCACAACTCTATTTGCCGATTTATATGCTATATTCTCATTTACGAAACCGTTATAGGTTAAAATTTAAATTATTATAGGTGTTTTGGTTAATTATGGAATTATTTTTCAAACATTTTTCTATTTTTAACATTTTTAAAATTTTCTAATATTCTTACAAAAATGCTTTATACATATAAAAACACGTGATTAAATACGATATATAAAAAAAATCATGGATAAAAATAAGGGTATTGAAAAAAATGGCTAAATGCGCCTGTTTTTTACTTTATTCAGAAATAAAAAACCGTGATGAATTCTCAGTTACGAAACCGTTATAGGTTAAAATTTAAATTATTTTAGGTGTTTTTGTTAAATTTGCTATTATTATTTAAAGATTTTATCATGAAGACTATTGCCCCAGCTCTTGAAGTGATATCAAACTCATACGGAAGTTCTTTTACCTACACTAAACACGCCGAAAAGTCCAATAGCAAAGCTCATTTATGGCATTATCATCCTGAGATTGAGTTGGTTTATATTAATGGCGGGGCAGGGAAAAGACAGATAGGAAGCCATGTTTCTTATTATACAAATGGTAGTTTGATGCTGATAGGAGCAAATTTGCCTCATTGTGGTTTTACAAATGAGCTAACAGGAAATATAAACGAAACGGTTATTCATATTAAACCTGAGTTTTTAGGCAGCGACTTTTTTGTAGCTCCGGAGATGAGAAGGGTTCAAAATGTCCTGACTCAGTCTAAAGGAGGAATTGCTTTTGGAGGGAAAACTAAAAAGCAAATTGGCGATAAAATCGAAAAGATGGAAAACCAACTTCCGTTTGAGCGTCTGCTGACCCTTTTGAGCATTTTAGATGAACTTGAAGCATCAGAAGAATACACGATTCTTAATGCAGATGGTTTCTCACTCGAATTGAACACTCAGGATAATGATCGAATGAAGATGATTTTTAATTTTGTAAAAGATCATTTTCAAGAATCAATTGCCTTAGATGAGGTTTCGAATCTGGTTAGCATGACAACACCATCCTTTTGCCGATATTTCAAGAAAATTTCTAATAAAACTTTTACCGAGTTTGTCAACGAATATCGTTTGGTTCATGCCTCAAAACTTTTAGCAGAGAAACCAATTAGCATAAATGAGGTTTGCTATGAAAGTGGTTTTAATAACTTCAGTCATTTCAGTAAATCCTTTAAGCAATATACTGGTGTAAGTGCATCGCAATATCGTCACGAACACAAGATTATAATTCGCTAAGACATAAATAAAATAACATAATTATAATGATAACCATTCGTTGCAACGAATGGTTATTTTTTTGCCACGAATTACACAAATTTTCACAAATTATTTTCTTTATAGTTTGTAGTTGAAATTTGAACTTACTTAAGTATTATTGTGGCAAAGGATTTGGCACAATCCTACTAAAAAATAATTTGTGAAAATTTGTGGTAGCCTTTTTATCGCAAAACATAATAAAATCAATTCGTGGAAATTTGTGTAATTGCTTCGTCAGTTCGCTATCGCCGTGGCAAACTTTTTATCACAACAAAGGGTCGGATTTTTCATATGATTTATTCTGAAAAAACTATATTTACAATCCCTAATCAAAAAAATATCAATATGAAAAACTTTAAAATTTTAGTATTTGCAGCTTTTTTGTGCATTACCTCTATGAGCTATGCGGCAAAAGTAGATACTTTGCAAATTGCCAGTACAGCAATGAGTAAAACCTACAAAGCTGCAGTTGTATTGCCAAATTCTTATGCTAAAAGCAAATCGGCATTCCCAGTGATGTATTTATTGCATGGTGCTTACGGGCATTTTGGAGATTGGCTGAAAAATACACCGAATAAAAAATTAGTTCAGGGATTGTCTGATCAGTACAATATGATTATTGTGATGCCTGAAGGTGAAACTTTTAGTTTTTATCTGGATAGTCCTGTAAACAAAGAAAGCCAGTTTGAGACTTTTATTACTCAGGAAGTTATTCAGAAAGTAGATAAAACATACAGAACGATTAGTAACAGAAACGGAAGAGTAATCACCGGACTTTCGATGGGTGGACACGGAGCGCTTTATTTGTCTACAAAACATCCGGATCTGTTTTGTGCCGCCGGAAGTATGAGTGGAGCAGTAGATATGAGTACAATGCTGAATCGCGAATCATCTGCTCAGGTGGTGAAATTGATGCAGCCTGTTTTTGGAGACAAAAGCGATAGCTCTGAAATGTATGCAAAATATGCCGTTATGAATATGCTGGATAAAATCAAAGAAAACAAATTGCCTCTAATTATAGATTGTGGTGTTGATGATTTTTTAATAGAACCAAATCGAGAATTGCACCGAAGATTGGTTTATAATAAGGTAGAACATGATTATACAGAACGACCTGGTGCTCACACTTGGGATTATTGGGAGAACTCGCTTCCATATCATGTGTTGTTTTTTAACAAAATACTGCTTAAAAATCAGCAGGTTGCGAAAAAATAGTATTTTTTTTTAGAAAGAAGGGTTAAAAAACTTTTTTTGGTTTAATTTTTGAAATACCTTTATGTATAAACCTTAAAAAAATAAATATGAAAAAGATATTGACACTTTTCGCAATTGTTGGATTAGTTGCGTTTTCAAGTTGTGAGGGACCGGAAGGGCCTCCGGGACAGGATGGATTGATTGCTGAAGTTTTTGAAGTCCAAATGGATTTTAACTCTGGTAATAATTTTGGAAAAACTTTCCCTTTAAGTCCAAAAATATATTCAGGAGATAATTTATTAATTTATGAATTAGTAAATACTAATAACGGAATAGATACATGGGCATTACTACCACAAATCTATTATTTTTCAGGTGGCACCGCTCAGTATAATTATGAATTCTCATATGATCAATTTTCTATTTTGATCGATGCTAGTTTTCCTTTAACTCAGTTACCATCTAGTTTTACAACAGCAAAAATTTTTAGAGTTGTTATTGTACCTGGAGATGATGGAGTTAATACTGGTGGTCCAAATTCTAAAACTGTAAATAAAGCTGATTATTCAGACTATAATGAGGTTATCAAAAAATACAATATTGATGATAGCAATGTTAAAAGATTAAATTAATAATTTGAATAATATAATAAAAAAAGGAGATCAATTTGATCTCCTTTTTTTATTATCTATATTAGCGACGCCCTGGAGGAATAGGAACAATTATAGAGGCATCAAATGGTTTTTCGGTAATGGTTACCGATCTTAATGCCATTGTGTATGAATTTGTAGGTATTTTTGCGTCAACACCAACTTCTTCACTACGTGCAGGATTTATTGCAATTAATAGCGCTTCTTTAGTTACTGTTGGTGAAAATTTAAAATTTAAAATCTTTCGATCTTTAATATTATTTTCAAGAGTGTATGATTTAAGATTATTTGGGTCGAGTTCTACAATTCGAGCAATGCTACTATCATTACAAGCATCTTGACCATCAACAATAATTGGAGAATCTTTCAATTGAACTGATACTGTTGGAAAACCGTCGCTAGGTATTTTATCAATTGTGAAACGAAAGTCGTGGAAATCAGTTACTAATGATATTTCATATGTTACATTTGCTTTGAATGGGAATTCAATAGATATTGAAGATCCTTTACTATCATTAGTGTTAATAAGTTGTCCTCTGGAAATTGATTGTTTCCCTCGATTATGTGTCATTAAAACTAATGAATTGTGATAAAAGTTATGATGCGGTATACCGTATCCTCTCACTAAATATCCATTTTCCTGTGGTGCAGGATTGTAGCCATAAACTCCGGCATCTGTTGTGGTATATGTTCCTGAAGATTGATTATATTTATCAATTGTACAGCCGCTGTTTGTTTTGTCAGCAATGCCATAATTAAAATTAATTGTAACAGATTGTTCTGAAGTTTTGGAGGCTATCTTTTGAAGTGGGTCGTTTTTTATTTCTTCAGGAATGTCATATATAAATATTGGCTTTTTTGGTTTTGAGCCATCAGTAATCTCGGAGGTATATTTAATATCTCCATTAATAATGTAGGTTTGTGTCGGTTTATTAAGTGATTGACTTTTTGAAGATACCTCCTCTTTATTGTCACAACTAGCAATAAGAAAGGTTAAGAACAAGTAAAAAGAAATTTTTTTCATAATAAAAAGTTTTAAAAGATTTATAATGAGATAAATATATTTATAAATAACGAATAATCTTATTTTTAAAAGTCAAATTATAAGATAAATATTACATATATTAAAAAATGACAAATTTATGTTCAATAAAAAAAGGAGATCATTTTGATCTCCTTTTTTATATATGTATCAGAAAATTAATCCAGATCTAAATCTGTAAGTTCTTTTTCTTTACCAAATTTAAGAGAAACCATAATTCCCACTAAAAGTGAAAGTGCAATAAATCCTAAAGAAGCCCATTCCGGTACGTGGATAAAATCATGAAGAAGCATTTTTAATCCAACAAAAGCTAAAATAGCAACTAAGCTGTATTCTAAATAGCTGAATTTTGCCAGCATATTGGCCAGGAAAAAGTACATAGAACGCAATCCAAGGATCGCAAAAATATTAGAACTGAATACCAAAAACGGATCAGAAGTAATAGCAAGGATAGCAGGAACACTGTCCACAGCAAAAAGCACATCCATAACTTCAATTACAATCAGCGCTACGAATAAAGGAGTAGCGGCTTTTTTCCCTTTTTCAGTTAAAACGAAAAATTTCTCATGCTCCATGTGAGAGGTAATCGGAATAATTTTTCCAAGTGTTTTATAAACAAAAGAATCTTTTGGCTGGAAATCTTCATCTTCACCAGAAAATAGCATTTTTACAGCGGTAAAGAGTAAGAACAAACCAAATAAATAGGTAGTCCAGGTAAATTTATTGATTAACATAACCCCGAAGAAAATCATCAATCCGCGGAAAACGATTGCTCCTAAAATTCCCCAGAATAAAACACGATGCTGGTATTTTTGCGGAATCTTAAATGACGCAAAAATAATGGCAATCACAAATATATTGTCAACACTTAAAGAAAGTTCTATTAAATAACCCGTAATAAACTTCATGGAAGCGACAGCAGGTTTAAGACCATCTGGATTGGCAATATAATCTGTAGTATAAAGCCAGTAAATAACTCCTGAAAAGGCAAATGACAGTGTCACCCAAATCAATGTCCATTTGCTTGCTTCTTTTGTGCTAATAATATGAGGTGTTTTATTAAAAACTCCCAAATCTAAAGCAAGAATAATTATGACGGCTAATAAAAAGAAAATCCAAACCATTACGATATTTTTTAAATGATTTACAAAGATAAGTTTTGAAGTTTAACTTAAAAATTAAATTATTAGAAAATTACCTTCAAATTAAATATAGTTTATAAGATTGAGCCAAGTCGGTAAACGCTCTGTTTAACGTTTCGTAAACCCGACAGGTTTTAAAAACCTGTCGGGTTTAATTGCGCGTATCGACCTTTGTCAAAGTTTTAAACTTTAACAAAGGTTTCGCACAGTTAGGTACAAAAAAAAAGTGCCATCAATTGAGATGGCACTTTTAAATATAATATAAGCTTTGAATTATAGTGCTGATTTAACAGTTTTGATAATTCTTGCAGCAATTTTGTATGGGTCTCCGTTTGAAGCTGGTCTTCTGTCTTCTAACCAACCTTTCCATCCTTTTTGAACAGTCATTAAAGGAATTCTGATAGAACATCCTCTGTCTGAAACTCCATAAGAGAAATCGTGGATAGATGCAGTTTCGTGTTTACCAGTTAAACGTTGGTCGTTGTAAGCTCCGTAAACAGCGATGTGCTCAGCAGTAACAGGACGGAAAGCCTCACAAATTCTTTCGTAAGTTGCTTGGTCCCCACATGTTCTTAACACCTCGTTAGAGAAGTTAGCATGCATACCTGAACCATTCCAGTCTGTATCTCCTAGTGGTTTTGGGTGATATTCAATATAGTAACCATATTTTTCAGTCAAACGATCTAATAAGTAACGAGCAACCCAAATTTCGTCTCCGGCTTTTTTAGCACCTTTAGCGAATAATTGGAATTCCCATTGTCCGCAAGCAACCTCTTGGTTAATACCTTCAAAGTTAATTCCGGCAGCGATACATAAGTCAGCATGTTCTTCTACTAATTTTCTTCCGTGAGTGTTTTTTCCACCAACAGAACAGTAGTACATACCTTGTGGAGCAGGATAACCTCCAACAGGGAAACCTAATGGCAATAAAGTTTTAGTGTCCATGATGAAATATTCTTGTTCGAAACCAAACCAGAAATCACCATCGTCATCAATAGTAGCTCTACCGTTAGAAGAGTGTGGTGTACCATCAGCATACATAACTTCAGTCATTACTAAATATCCATTGATACGTGTCGGATCCGGGTAAATTGCAACAGGAACTAACAAACAATCAGATGATCCACCTTCGGCTTGTTTTGTTGATGAACCATCAAATGACCAATTTCCAAGTTCTTCTAACGTACCTTTGAAATTTTCGTGTTCTTCAACTTTAGTTTTACTTCTAAGATTTTGAGTTGGTTCATATCCATCTAACCAAATGTACTCTAACTTAATTTTAGCCATAATAATATAAATTTATTTTTTTGTTTTTTTTCGCTGGGTCAAATATAGATTTATTTTTTTAGTCCTAAAAATTAGGGGGCTATTTTGTTTTATGGAGTATAATTTTTTAGAGAAGCGCAATTTAGATGGGGGTATATTTTTAAAAAAGCAATTTTTAACACTATAAAAAAATAAATTCGTAATAATTACGAACTATTTTTGAATTTATGGGTTAAGAAATTATGAAAAAATGTTTATTTAATGAATAATACCGATGTATTTTGTTACATTTCTTTAAATTGAATTAATTATTCTTGGAAAAAGTAACCTTCTGTTGAAATATTACTACATAAATTTTCAGAATTTATCTTTTAACAAGGCTGTTTTATTGTTTATATTTGTTCCTCTTTTTTTAGTGAAATTTATTACGAATCTTTAAACTTACATACATGTCAACATTACGTTTCCAAGCTTTGAAAGAAGCTTCTACAAGAAAGCCAGTACATTTTGAAGAAATTGATAGAAAGTCTAACATTTTTGGTTCAAATGTGTTTAATGAAAAAGCAATGAAGCAATATTTAACTTCTGATGCTTTAAAAGGAGTTAGGGATGCGATTCAGCACGGAACTAAAATAGACAGAAAACTGGCAGACTATATCGCCATGGGAATGAAAGAATGGGCATTGGCCAAAGGCGTTACGCATTATACACACTGGTTTCAGCCACTTACCGGAACTACCGCAGAAAAGCATGATGCTTTTTTTGAAACATCTTATGACGGAAGTGATCCGGTAGAAAAATTTGGCGGAGCACAATTGGTGCAACAAGAGCCTGATGCTTCAAGTTTCCCGAATGGCGGAATCAGAAATACATTTGAAGCCAGAGGTTATACTGCCTGGGATCCTACATCTCCGGCGTTTATTTATGGTACAACTTTATGTATACCAACTGTTTTTATCGCCTATACAGGTGAAGCTTTAGATAATAAAATTCCGTTATTAAGAGCATTATCTGCTATGGATGAAGCTGCAACTGAAGTATGTCGTTATTTTGATAAAAATGTCAAAAAAGTAACAGCAACTTTAGGCTGGGAGCAGGAATATTTCCTGATTGATAAATCATTAGCTAATTCCCGTCCTGATTTAATGATGACAGGAAGAACCTTATTAGGGCATACATCTGCAAAAGGGCAACAACTTGATGATCATTATTTTGGTTCTATTCCAACTCGTGCATTAACTTATATGAGAGATTTAGAGCAGGAATGTATGTTATTGGGAATTCCGGTAAAAACACGTCATAACGAGGTGGCACCAAATCAGTTTGAGCTGGCACCAATTTTCGAAGAAACAAATCTCGCTGTCGACCATAACTCCTTATTAATGGATGTGATGCAAAGAGTAGCAGAACGTCACGATTTTAAAGTTTTATTCCACGAAAAGCCTTTTAAAGGTGTAAACGGTTCAGGAAAACACAATAACTGGTCACTGGCAACAGATACAGGAGTTAACTTATTGAGTCCGAGTAAGACACCAATGAGTAACTTGCAGTTTTTGACTTTCTTTATCAATACGATTAAAGCGGTTAACGATTATGAAACTTTATTAAGAGCTTCTATCGCAACAGCAAGTAACGACCATAGATTAGGAGCAAATGAAGCACCGCCAGCTATTATCTCTGTTTTTATTGGAGCACAATTAACAAAAGTTTTGTCTGAATTAGAAAGTGTAACAACCGGTAAACTATCTCCGGAAGAAAAAACTGATTTAAAACTGAATGTGGTAGGTAAAATTCCAGACGTACTTTTAGACAATACAGACAGAAACAGAACATCACCTTTTGCCTTTACAGGAAATAAATTTGAATTCAGAGCGGTGGGTTCAAACGCAAACTGTTCAAACGCGATGACAACGCTGAATGCAATTGTAGCTAAACAATTGAAAGATTTTAAAATAGAGGTTGATAATTTGATCGATTCGAAAGACATGAAAAAAGATGATGCCATCTTTAATGTTTTGAGAGAATACATCAAACAATCTAAAAAAATACTTTTTGAAGGTGACGGTTACAGCGATGCCTGGGAAAAAGAAGCTGCTAAAAGAGGTTTAAGTAATTTTAAAACTACTCCAGAAGCTATTAAAGCTAAGGTTTCTAAACAAGCACTTGACTTATTTGATGAACTAGGAATCTTAAATCACGTTGAAGCGGAAGCTCGCTACGAAATTGAATTGGAAGAATACACTAAAAAAATCCAGATCGAAGGAAGAGTTTTAGGTGATATCTCCAGAAATCATGTTATTCCGACAGCTATTCGTTATCAAAATACTTTAATTGAGAACGTAAAAGGCTTAAAAGAAATTTTCGGAAAAGAGTTTGAAACTATTGCAAGAGAACAAATCGTTTTGATCAAAGAAATTTCAGGTCATATTGAAGGGATAAATTCTAAAGTATTGGCAATGACCAATGAAAGGAAAAAAGCGAATCAATTGACGGATGCCCAAAAAATGGCTGAAGCGTATTGCAATAACGTAAAACCTTATTTTGAAGATATTCGTAATCACTGTGATAAATTAGAATTATTAGTAGACGACGAAAGCTGGACACTTACTAAATATAGAGAATTATTGTTTACTAAATAGTTTTTAAGCGACTAATTACACGAATTTGTTTTTTACTATTTGCGAAAAGTATTTAAAACATGCAAAAATCATCCGATAAGGATGATTTTTGCTTTTTAAGAAAAAAAATAGTAAAAATTAGTGTAATTAGTGGCAAACTTTTTTACAATCAATATACGAATCAATAAAAGAATTAAAAAAAGGGATTATCTTTGCACCACATCAACACAAACTACTATTCATGAGTTCAGATTCTAGCAAAAGGTACGCACAAAGAGGTGTTTCGGCATCAAAAGAAGACGTACACAACGCCATAAAAAATATTGATAAAGGTTTATTTCCTCAGGCATTCTGTAAAATTGTTCCTGATTATTTAACGCAGGACGAGGAGCATTGCTTAATTATGCACGCTGATGGAGCCGGTACAAAATCGTCTTTGGCATATATGTATTGGAAAGAAACCGGTGATATTTCAGTTTGGAAAGGAATTGCCCAGGATGCTTTGATCATGAATATTGATGATTTATTATGTGTTGGAGCAACAGATAATATCCTGCTTTCTTCTACTATCGGAAGAAATAAAAACTTAATTCCGGCAGAAGTTATTTCGGCAATCATCAACGGAACAGAAGAATTAATCAACGAATTAAAATCTTTTGGTGTAACCATTCATTCAACAGGCGGAGAAACTGCCGATGTTGGGGATGTGGTTCGTACTATTATCGTAGATTCTACCGTAACGGCACGTATGAAGCGTAGTGATGTTGTGGATAATGCCAATATTAAAGCAGGAGACGTAATTGTTGGTTTGGCTTCTTTTGGTCAGGCAACGTACGAGAAAAGTTATAATGGAGGAATGGGAAGCAACGGATTAACATCTGCACGTCACGATGTTTTCGGAAAATATCTGGCTAAAAAATACCCTGAAAGCTATGATGCCCTTGTTCCTGAAGAATTAATTTATTCTGGTCAGGTGAATCTAACGGATAAAGTAGAGAACAGCCCAATAAACGCGGGTCAGTTAGTACTTTCTCCAACAAGAACTTATGCGCCAATTATCAAGAAAATTTTAGATACCTATACTCCAAACGAAATTCACGGAATGGTACATTGCAGTGGAGGAGCGCAAACTAAAATTCTTCATTTTGTTCAAAATTTACATATTATAAAAGATAATTTATTCCCGGTTCCACCATTGTTTAAGTTAATTCAGGAACAATCAAAAACAGACTGGAAAGAAATGTATCAGGTTTTCAACTGCGGTCACCGTATGGAAATATATGTTCCTCAAAATATTGCTCAGGATATTATCGCGATTTCAAAATCATTCAATGTCGATGCACAAATCGTTGGTAGAGTAGAAGCTGCGGATGCTAAGAAATTGACAATTACGAGCGAATACGGAACATTCGAATATTAAAAAATATTTTACCATATAAGTAATATAAGTTCATTTTAAACGCAATGAAATAAATATCAGGCTGAGTGAAGTCCAGGTAATCTAATCCTTTTACTTCGATGAGCTTGACACCATTTTATAATTAAGGAATGTAGATTATATTTCTTATATGACTTATATGGTTTATAAAACACAAGCTATGTACGAACTACTTTTTTGGAGATATTTAGATGAGATTTATTTAAATCATCATGAAGTTTACGAAGCACTTCTTGAAAAAGAACAAGTTGACGGACTAGAGATTCTTCCGGTTGAAGTAATCCTAAACCGAATCGCTTCGGTATTCTCAGAATGGGAAAAAGTAGATGAAAACAGTTGGCAAAATACCAACGGAAAAGGTGCATTTCAGGTTATTTCAACACCACAAAGCATCAAAATTGACTGCTACGGTACCGAGGGGAAAACTATGAATAAATTAGTTGACCTGATGGAAGAATTCAAATGTCCATTATACGATCCGCAAGTGCCTGAACGTTACGACGAAATGAGTGAGTAAATCTTTGCGGACCTCTGTGAAACATCGGTGTAGCTTTGTGATATATTCTACAAAGTCACAAAACTTCAAAAGAATATAAAAACATGAATCAAGAATATAATTTCAGTTTCTCAGACAATATTATTTTAGAAGACGATTTGGTTTTATTGCGCCCTTTGCAGGAATCAGATGTCGATAATTTATTAGAAATTTCTATCAATGAACCAGAAACCTGGAAGTATTCTTTAGTAGGAGCAGGCGGAAAAGAAAACCTGATCAATTATATTCAATCAGCTATAAAAGCAAGAGAAGAAAAAAGAGAATTCCCGTTCATCGTTTTCGATAAAAAGTCTCAAAAATACGGAGGTTCAACACGTTTTTATGATATTCAGCTTCCATATAAAACAGTACAATTAGGCTATACGTGGTACGGTTCTGCTTTTAGAGGTACTGGCCTTAACAAGCATTGTAAGTTCTTATTACTTCAATTTGCTTTTGAAACTCTTGGATTAGAAAGAGTAGAATTTCGCGCAGACAACAGCAACGAAAGAAGTATTGCAGCAATGAAAAGCATTGGCTGTAAAGTCGAAGGTGTTTTAAGGAGCCACATGCCAACCACAAATAGCGAAGTTCGTCGCGATTCTATAGTTTTAAGTATTCTTAAAGACGAATGGTTTGATGAGGTTAAGGAAAATCTAAAGCGCAAGCTATAAAAAAGAGCCATAGGCTCGACCAATATTGTAGAGATGGACTTCAGTCCAGTTTACGCGAGTAAAGAATAAAACATTGCCGTAAAGAAAGTATTTAAAATTGGGTTTTGTCATTGATTTTGATTTTGAATCCTTTACCCATCTTTCAATAATAACCCCTGATCCTGTCTTATTTTTTCAACTAATTTATCTACATTGGTTTTTATTTTCTGTGGTAATAAATTCCAGTTGGCATCTTTTTTAAAACTTCTGCAATAATCTAAATCGCATTCGACAGCGCGAATCACATATTTTTTGTTTTTGTAAATCGTAATAATTTTAACGCGTTTTATTTCGTCGTCTTCATTTCGGGTTCCATAAACTAGTATAGGATCAATATAACCGTCCGAATCAAGATCTTTAGTACTGCAATATTTTGTCCAGAACCAAATATTGGTTTCTTTCGGTTCTGCAGTTTCTAACAGATCATTTATTCGCCACTTTTCAAGAAAACCTCCATGATCATTGATGGTACAAATGGCTTGAATTTTTGTGTTTAAAGTATCTTTTTTACTAATTATTTTTTGATTTTCGCATAAAAGCAATTCATAAGCACCGCCTTTATCCCAATATTCAAACGCTTTATAGATTGGAAAATCTGTTGTGCCATCTAATTCACGTTCTGTAATTTGTTCTTTTGTCAGTCTGTAACTTTCTATTTTTTGAGCATAGATAAATGTCGTAGAAAAAAGAACCAGAATGAAAATATAATTTTTCATAATTGCATAGCATTTTAGTCAATCAAAGATATCTAAAACCTTTTTAGCTAAGGGAAATTTATATTTTTTAAAAAGCATATTTTATTGTATTTTTCTAACCTAAAAATATTGATAAAACGTTTTAGTAAATACCTGATATTGTTTTACCAAAAAAATAATGATTAAAAAAACACCCCATGAATAAAATAAATTGCAAAAGTTTTCTTTTTGGACTATCATTTTTAATGCTTGGATATGCCACCAATGCACAGAAAAAAACAACCGAAAAACGAAATTTGACTCAGTATGTCGATCCAATGATTGGTACTGCCAAAATGGGGCACACTTATCCTGGTGCTACTGTACCATTTGGAAGTGTGCAATTAAGCCCGGAAACGGATACGATTGCCTACGGTTTAAATGGAAAATATAATGGTGAGGTCTATAAATATTGTGCAGGATATCAATACGAAGACAAGACAATCGTAGGCTTCAGTCACACCCATTTTAGCGGAACCGGGCACTCTGATTTAGGTGATTTTTTAATCATGCCGACAACCGGTAAATTGCAATTGAATCCGGGAGTAGCTTCAAAACCGCATTCGGGATATCGTTCAGTATTTTCGCATTCTACAGAGAAAGCGGAACCTGCCTATTACAGTGTCCTTTTAGAAGATCATAAGATTAAGGCAGAACTTACAGCTACAACGCGTGTCGGAATGCATCAATACACTTTTCCAAAGTCAGATGAAGCGCATATCATTTTGGATTTAACTTCCGGAATTTATAATTACGATAAAAAGAATGTTTGGACATTTGTTCGCGTTGAGAACGATACTTTAATTACCGGATACCGTCAGACAAATGGCTGGGCGAGAACGAGAACGGTTTATTTTGCCATGTCTTTTAGTAAACCAATTAAGAGTTACGGACAGGCTGCACAGGAAAAAAGTGTGTACAGAGGTTTTTGGGGGAGATTTGATCAAACCAAAAATTTCCCTGAAATGGCAGGTCAAAACTTAAAATTATTTTTTGATTTTAATACTGAAGAAGGAGAGAAAATCAAGATAAAAATGGCTTTGTCTCCTGTGAGTTCTGCCGGAGCTTTAGAAAATATGAAAAAAGAAGTTCCAGGCTGGGATTTTGAAAAGGTAAAAAAACAAAGCCAGGAAGTGTGGAATAACGAGTTGAATAAAATTCAGATTGATGCTATTCAAAAAGAAGATTATGTAAATTTTTATACCGCAATGTATCACGCCTTTTTAGGTCCGACAGAATATATGGATCTTGATGGAAATTATAAAGGTTTGGATATGAACGTTCATAAAGCCGAAAACTTTAAAAATTACACTAGTTATTCGGTTTGGGATACTTATAGGGCTTTGCATCCATTCTTCAATATTGTACAGCCAACGAGAAACGCAGACATGGTAAGTTCTATGCTCGCACATTCAGATCAAAGTGTGCATAAAATGTTACCGATCTGGTCGCATTATGCTAATGAAAACTGGTGCATGATTGGGTATCATTCTGTTTCTGTAGTGGCAGATGCTATTGTAAAAGGTAATACCAGTTTCGATCCTGAAAAGGCGCTTCAGGCTTGTGTAAACACAGCAAAAGTTTCTTATTATGACGGATTGGAATATTATATGAAGATGGGTTATGTTCCGGAAGATAAAAATGGTTCTTCGGTTTCAAAAACTTTAGAATATGCATATGATGACTGGGCGATTGCTCAGGCAGCCAAGAAATTAGGTAAAACCGAAATTTATACAGAGTTCATCGAAAGATCTAAAAATTATAAAAATGTTTACGATGCCAAAACAGGTTTCATGCGTCCTAAATTAAATGACGGAACTTTCAAAAAAGAATTTGATCCATTAGATACACACGGGCAGGGTTTTATCGAAGGAAATTCATGGAATTACAGTTTGTACGTGCCTCAGGATCCAGCGGAAATGATTAAAATGATGGGAGGAAATGATAAATTTAATGTTCGATTAGATTCGTTGTTCAACATGCATTTGCCAGACAAATATTTTGAAAACACAGAAGATATTACCAGAGAAGGAATCATAGGGAATTATGTCCACGGAAACGAACCTTCACACCATGTAGTTTATTTGTACAATTGGACAAATTCACCTTGGAAAGCACAGGACAAAATCAGGATGATCCTGAAAAAAATGTACCGAAATGGTGCCGATGGTTTAGGCGGAAATGATGATTTTGGACAAATGAGTGCCTGGTATATTTTTAGCAGTTTAGGATTTTATCCGGTAGCACCGGGTTCTGATGAATATGCATTGGGAAGTCCGTTGGTTAAAAATGCTGTTTTCAATTTAGAAAACGGAAAGAAATTCGAAGTGGAGACTGTAAACCAATCCGATAAAAATGTGTTTGTGAGTAAAGTGCTTTTAAACGGAAAGGAACTTTCGAAACCTTTCTTAAAACATGCAGATGTTATGAATGGAGGAAAAATAACATTTTATATGAGCAGTAAACCGAATAAGAAGAATTATCTTAATTAGTTTACAGATTGTCATCCTGAGCGGAATCGAAGGGCCTATACGTTAAAAAATGCTTCGACTCCGCTCAGCCTGACAAATACTCAGAATTCGAGAAAATTAGTGTAATTCGTGGCAAACAAAAAACAAAAACTCCAAACATAACAGAGTTTAAAAAAACTTCACGAAATTTGCACTTCAAAATTTAATGAAATCCATATGAAAATAAATCTAAAATCGGGAATTGATAAATTGCTTTTCGGAATGAAGCAAAATGATGTTACGGCTGTTTTTGGCAAACCTGATAAAAATTATATAGACGAAGATGACAATGTTATTTTTGTGTATAATTCACATAAAATCAGATTGACATTTTATCAGGAAGAAGAATTGAAATTAGGTTATTTAGTAGCATCAAGCAACGATCTGGAAGTTTTTGGATTCAAAATAATCGGAAGAAAAATTGCTGATGTAAAGAAAGATTTAGCAACAAAAGGAATTACAAAATACAATCAGGAGACTTTTGATACTTTCGAAAATTACTTTAATGAAGACAATTGGTTTATTCTTCAAACTGAATTTGATGAAGTAGTGAAGTTTGAAATCGGTGCGATTATCAATGATAAAGATGAATTTGACTGGAAATTTCCAGTTAAAAAGTAAACGCAATATATGATCCTTCCTTCGTCAGGATGACAAAAAACAAAAAAACCGACAATCACTTGTCGGTTTTTTATTATATAAAAAGGAAATTACCCTTTCAACCATGCATTTTTAAGCTTCTCTTTTGAAGCATCTGTAGCTTTAAAAGTTTCTGTTTCTTCAAATGGTACTTTTACAGTTCCTTTGATGGTTTGTTCAACACCGGCACGCTTTATTTTAACCGTTATAGGATCGTTTTCTTTCCAGTTTTCACTTTCTCCAATTAAATCATAAATATTGTCTAAGTTGTAAGCTTTATCGTTAATAGAAACAATTCCATCGCCAGCTTTAAGATTTAAACTAGTAAAGAATACGTTTAAGTCAATATCAGGACGTACACTTATTGCTTTAGTTGCTTTGTCTACACCAATATATGGAGTTTGCCCTTTAATGAAAATTGATCCTGCTTTTTTCTCAGAAGATTTGGTTACACCTACTTTTGCCAAATAAAAATCGTAAGGAATTGGTGTTGTTCCGGCAACATATTTAGTTAGGAATTCACCAACTTCAGGATAAGTCAATTGTGTGATTTTTGCAAAAAGTTCGTTATCATTAAATGGTTTTTCGATACCATACTCATCAGATAATTTATGCATTAAATCAAGAATTCCTCTTTCTCCGTTGCTTTTTTCTCTGATAATAATATCAATGCACATACCAATTAAAGCTCCTTTTTGGTATACATTTAAATACTGATCTTTATAAGGCTCTTGTAGAACATTCGCACTCATTTTTGTAAATGACATAGTATCATCTAATGTTTTTGCCTGTTCAATTTTATCTGCAATTCGAGTGTAAAATTCTCCTTCGTTAATTAAGCCTTGATTGATTTGGAAAAGGTTTGCAAAATATTCTGTTACACCTTCATACATCCATAAATGCTCTGACATTTTTGGATCATTGTAATCAAAAAACTGAATTTCTTTGGAGTGAATAGTTAATGGCGTTACAATATGGAAAAACTCATGAGAAACCACGTCTTTCATAGATTCTACCAATTTTTCTTTTGGCATAGATTCTGGCAAGACAACAGTTGTTGCTGTTGGATGCTCTAAAGCTCCAAACCCATGTGCATCATCTTTAGCCATGCTTGATAAATACAATAAAACAGTATATTTTTTAGTAGAATTTACTTTTCCTAAAAAGTTTTTCTGTGCCGTCATCATTGTTTTCATTTCCGGAGTAATACTTTCTGCGGTAAATTTTCCTGTTGGAGAATAAACAGCAATTAAGATATCCATTCCGTTAACGTTGAATGTAGTGTAATCTGGTTTAGAATACATAATTGGATTTTCTACCAAAACAGCATAGCGAGAAGTTTTAAAAACGTCACTTGTTTTGCTTGCATCTTCATCAGTCATTGAAGTTGCTCCCCATAATGTTTCAGGATGTGTAATGGTAACATTATAAGGTACATCTAGCTTATCTTTAAAATAACCTACAAAACCATGAGTATTCACCATGAAGTTAACTCCTGCATTGATATTAGTTCCAGCCGGAGAAAAAACATCTCCTCCTCCAAAACCAGCACCTTTTTCAGTATCAAAAGTATCTCCAACTAAATAAGTGATCTTTTTTAATGTTTTAGCATTAGAAATTGACCATGAATTATCATCAATTCTTTTTACAGTTAGTTCATTTCCTTTAGCATCAAAAGCTTTAAAACCATCTGAATATTTACCGTAATTATCAGTAGAGTAAGTTCCCGGAACTGTTTTTGGAATACTGTAGATGATTTCGTCTGTTTTAATTGCAGGTGGAGTAACAGTTACCAGGACTTTATCATCCTTTACGTCAGTAAGATTAATGTTTACATCTACAGTATTGCTTTTTGCAGCGCCTGATGTACTACCCGTTTTACAGCTCCATAGTGTTACAGCTAGAGCTAAGGTGTAAATTATTTTTTTCATTTGTTCGCGTTTAATTATTTGTATTTGACTGATAAAATATGAAATTGTTACAGTGCTGATATAAATATAAAAAAAACTCCTGAATTTCAGGAGTTCTATCTTAGTCTAGTTTGTTCTTTATGTAATATTTGCCATCCAGATCTTCATCAAAATCATCTATTTTTACGGGTTTTGGTTTTGGTTTATTTGCAATAGCCTTCTTTTTCCACATTTCAAATTTTTCAAGCGGCATTTTCTTTTTCATGATTTCCAAAACTTCTTTTTCTGCCAATCCAAATTCTTTTTTAATAATTTCAAATGGATTTCTTTCTTCCAAGGCTAACGAAACAAGTTTTTCCGTTTGTTCCCAGCTCAACTCTTTGCGGTTACTCTTTTTCATCACGTGAAAATTAATTCAAAATAGGGGTTAATGATTAATAGATTGATTTTCAATTTAAGTATCAATATTAATAAAAAAAATAATTAGTTGGTTCGATCTGTGATGTTTTTTTAATGATTTTAAGTGTTTTTTATTGATTTTGATTTTTGAAACGGAATTTGCAATAAATTTTTCAATTTGTTATGCTCTTCAGTTGCCATATGTGTATCAACTCCGTAAATTAATTCTTCTTTAGGTAATGTGGTAAAAGTGCCAAAAAGCCGATCCCAAACAGAGAAAATATTTCCATAATTACTATCTGTATAAGGCAAAACATAATGATGATGCACTTTATGCATATTAGGAGACACTATGAAGTAACTCAGAAAAACATCTAGTTTGTGAGGGAGTGAAATATTGGCATGATTAAACTGCGAAGCTACAACGGATAAGGATTGATATAGAAAAACCATCCACATTGGGCTTCCCACAATTAAAACACCGGCAGTTGTAAATAAAAAACGAATAATACTTTCACCGGGATGATGTCTGTTTGCGGTTGTAGTATCAATCCAGGTATCAGTATGGTGAATAAGATGAAAACGCCAAAGCATTTTTACTTTATGCTGAACAAAATGCGCCAGATAAGCACCAATTAAATCTAACAGAAGTAATCCAATAATGGTATACAGCCAAATTGGAATTTTAGGTAGCCATTGCAGAATTCCGAAATGATTTTCAGTTGTCCACGCAGCGGTTTTAATTAAGATAAAGGCCAAAACAAAATTGACAATAATCGTAGTAAATGTCAGGAAAAAGTTGATTCCGGCGTGATGCCATTTTTTGTATTGCATCTGGAATAATGGAAAAGTATTTTCGATTAACCAAAAAATCGTAATTCCTCCCACCAGAATTAGACTTCTGTGTGAGGAAGGAATCGTACTAAAGTATGCAATTATTTCATTCATAACAGTGTAGAGTATAATGTCAAATTTAAGTAATTTAATGAAATACTAATATAGATTTTAATAGGTATGTGTTTATTTAAGAGACTTTTAGCTTTGTTAGGTTAAAAAAAAAGGAGAAAAGTAAAAATGGAATTTTACTTTTCTCCTTATACTTATAGCATGTCATCGTAAGTATGATCTATTTTAATATTACCTTTTGATCAGACTGATAATAAACAACAAAAATTACCAGGAAGGCCCGAAACCGCCGCCTGAGATTGCTTCTATAAGTAAGAAATAAAACTCCATAGTTTATGTTTTAAGGGTTATGTAATAGTTGATTTGTTTATTTGTGCTTCTTCGGAATGCTTTTGTAATTCCATGAGCCTCTGCCAATGATACCAACAGCGATATTACCAGGAAGGCCCGAAACCGCCGCCTGAGATTGCTTCTATAAGTAAGAAATAAAACTCCATAGTTTAATGTGTTAAGGGTTATATAATAGTTGATTTGTTATTCTTCAGAATGATTTTGTAATAAAGTTTTATAGATAAATCCACCCAGGAGAGCACCTGAAATAGGAGCAACCCAAAACAGCCAAACCTGAGATAAGGGTCCGCCACCCACAAAAAGCGCCTGAGAAAGCGATCTCGCCGGATTTACAGATGTATTGGTAATTGGAATACTAATTAAATGAATTAAAGTCAAAGCCAAACCTATAGCGAGACCAGCAAATCTTCCGTTTGCAAATTTATCGGTTGCTCCTAAGATTATCAGTAAGAAAAATAAGGTTAGAACAAATTCAGCAATAAAAGCTGATGTTAGTGAATATCCATCTGGAGAAAATGCTCCAAAACCATTAGATGCAAATGCCCCTGCTTTAGTATTGTCAATGACAAAACCGGCTTTTCCTAAAGCAATGGTGTACAAGGTTCCCGCTGCCGCTACTGCGCCAATACATTGAGCAATGATGTAAGGAATAAGGTCTTTTGCCGGAAATCTTCCGCCAGCCCATAAACCAAAAGACACGGCTGGATTAAAATGTCCGCCCGATATATGCCCAACAGCATACGCCATTGTTAAAACCGTTAAACCAAAAGCTAAGGCTACACCTGCAAATCCAATTCCTAATTCAGGAATTCCGGCAGCAAAAATAGCGCTTCCACAACCTCCAAATACCAGCCAATAGGTTCCGAAAAATTCTGCAAATAATTTTTTCATAATAAAATAATTTAATGGTTAATGTTAGAATGTATATTGGTAAGCCCAATAAATCAAAACAATTTGTAAGGGCAAACGTACAAATAAAATCCATCTTGGCAAGCCGAAACCAGCTTTTTTATCTTGAAACATGAATAGGTTAGCAGGAAATATAGCGATCAACAACGCTATAATTCCCCATGCAGCAAATCTTTTTGAAAAAGGAAATAGTAGAAGTATGCCCAAAAGTATTTCGGCAACTCCGCTTAAAGTATTTATTAATTTAGGGTTTTTAAATAGGGGAGGAATGATTCTGATATACATTCCGGGTTTTCTAAAATGATTAATTCCAGCAATTATATATAGAAAAGCCATTAAATATAAATGCCAGGGTAAATTCATGATATCGTATTGTTTATCACGAATTTATAAAAAAATTAACAATTATAACATTACAAGAAGATTTTTTTTAATTCTATATAAACGAACTAATTTTTACGTTTAAAATTTACATTCATAATAATAATAGCCAGGATAATTAAAACAATTCCAACCCATTGCGAAAAAATTACCTTTTCATTTAAAAGTACATAAGCCATCATTACAGAAACGGGTAATTCTAAAGCAGAAACAATACTTCCCAAACCAATTCCGGTTAAAGGGAAACCTGCATTCATAAGCATTGGTGGAATAATAGTTCCAAATAATGAAAGCACAATTCCCCATTTCATGAAAATTCCCAGATTAAATGGTGTAACCTGAGTAACAAATGCAAATGAAAACACAATTACAGCACCTCCTAAAAGCATATATAAACTTCTTTGTGCCGATGAGATTTCGGTGGCAACACGATTTGCGGTAAACATGGTTGTAGTAAAAGAAGCTGCAGCCATAACGCCCCAGGCAATTCCACGCCAATCTAATTTTATGTCATTATTGATGATATTAGTTGCCAAAACAGTTCCGATAAGGACAATAAAAACTGCAATTACTTTTTGTTTTGAGGGTAATTTTTTTTCTAAAATCATCTCCAATAAAACGCCCATCCAAACGGTTTGCATCAATAAAACGATACCAATTGAAACCGGAATGTATTTTACAGCCAAATAATAAAACAAACTTGTCATCCCTAAAGAGGTTCCAGCCAGCATTAAGCTAAAAATATTTTTAGGAGTAGCTTTTACAACATTGTCTTTGTGCTTTATTTTTTGGAATGCATTGATTATTAGAATTCCAATAATCCCCAAAACAAATTGAGAAGTTGTTACTTCGGCAGTTGTATATCCCTCAGAATAAGCCATTTTTACAAAAGTGGCTAACATTCCATAAGTTGTAGCTCCTAAAGCAACAAAAAATACTCCCTTTAATACATTGTTTTGTGACATCTGAATTTATTTTTTAAAAAATTAAAGCCGGCAAAGGTAAGGTATTTTGTTTGTGATTTATTATAAAATTGAGGTAAACGTTATTCTTTATCTATTTTTATAGATCTGATTAAAGTATAAATTAAAGATTTATCAGAATGCCAAAAATCAATCAAAATAAAAAAGCCATCAAAATCTGTGATTTGATGGCTTTGTATTTTTACTTAAAATAATCAGTATTAATTACTTTACAGGCTGATTTGTATAAGTTTCAATTTCAAAAATTAAAGTAGCGTTTGGTGGAATTACACCTCCGGCACCTTTTTCTCCGTAAGCTAAATTAGAAGGAAGAAAGAAAATTGCTTTTTCCCCATCAGTCATCATTCCAAGAGCTTCTATGAATCCCGGAATCATTCCGTCTTTTTTGCCCACAGTAAAAGGAAAAGCTTTGTAGCCACCTTGTGCATCTCTGTTCGCGTCATATTTACCATATGCTTTTGCTACACTTGGCATGCTGCTGTCAAAAAGATTTCCATCCTCAAAATAACCGGCATAGTGAAAATAAATGTTAGAACCTTCAGCACCTTTTACACCAGTTCCTTTTTGTGTTACTACATATTTTAAACCAGATGCTGTTGTTGTCGCTTTAGCTTTTGTTGCTGCAAAATAAGCAGCTTTATCCTTAACAACTTTTTGAGATTCTGATTTTTTTGCTTCGTCTTTTTTAGCGTCTTCAGTTAGAACTTTTACGGCGTCAAATTTTTTAGCAGCTGCCCCTTTACGTGTAATGGTAATTTTTGTCATGATATCATCCTGAACAATTTTATTTACATTGTCCATTCCGGAAACGACATGTCCAAAAATAGTATGTTTTCCATTTAACCAGGGTGTTTCTTTATGTGTAATGAAAAATTGGCTTCCGTTAGTCGCAGGACCAGAATTTGCCATTGCCAAAATACCGCCTTTGTCAAATTTTAATTCTTCTCTAAATTCATCTTTAAATGAATATCCAGGACCTCCTGAACCATTTCCGTCAGGATCTCCACCCTGAATCATGAAATCATTTATAACTCTGTGGAATTTTAATCCATCATAAAATGGTTTTCCTTTTAGTTTCTCCACTTTTACGTTAGGATTTTTACCTTCTGCCAAAGAAATAAAGTTAGCTACAGTAACAGGAGCTTTTACATATTCTAAAGAAACAACAATGTCTCCTTTTGTTGTAGAAATAGTAGCAAAAATACCATCGTTTGGATCTGATTTAGCAACTGATTTGGCAACTGCTTTTGTTGGTGCAGCTTTTTTTGCTACAGGTTTTTTTGTTGTTTGTGCCTGAATATTTACTACTGCAAGGCAAAATAAAAATAGAAATTTAAATTTCATCGTATTCCGAATTTAAGTCTGGGATAAGTTTTAAAATATATTATTGTGGTTTTTCTAATAATTGAATTTCGAAAACAATATTAGCGTTTGGCGGGATAACATTTCCAGCTCCTGTTGCTCCATAAGCCAAATGAGATGGAATAAAAATAACTGCTTTGTCTCTAAACGAAAGTTGCTCAATTCCTTCAATAAAACCAGGAATCAGACCTGATTTACTTCCTGCTGTAAAAGGAATTGGCTGATATCCTTTTGCTTCAGCTCTTGCAGCATCAAATTTTCCAAAAGTTTTAGCAACCTCTTCCACACTTGAATCAAAAAGGGTTCCGTTTTCTAAGAAACCGGAGTAATGAATATAAACCTGAGTTCCGTTTGCAGGTTTTTTACCTGTCCCTTTTTCTGTAATTACATATTGCAATCCAGTGCTTGTTTTTGTAGCTTTTGCTTTTAAAGCAGCAAGCGCATCTACTTTTTCTTTTTGAACTCCTGCATATTTACTTTGTTCTTTTGCTATTTCTGAAAAATAATCATGAAATACTTTTACGGCATCAAACTTTTTAGCTGCTTCACCATTTCTGATGATCGTTACAGTAACAATTTTATCGTCTTGTTTTACCTGATTTACTACTTCTTGTCCTTTTTCTACAACATGACCAAAAATAGTGTGTTTTCCGTCTAACCATGGAGTTTCAACATGTGTAATAAAAAATTGGCTGCTGTTAGTTCCGGGACCGTTATTAGCCATAGCCAAAACACCTGCTTTGTCAAATTTTAAATCAGTGATCTCATCTTTAAATTTATAACCTGTGTCTCCAGAACCAGTTCCTTCGGGATCTCCGGTCTGAATCATGAATTCTTCAATTACTCTGTGGAATTTTAAACCGTCGTAAAAAGGTTTACCTTTAAGATATTCTTTAGTTACAAATTCGTTTTTACCTTCAGCTAAGGTTACAAAATTTGCTACCGTAATTGGTGCTTTTTTATAATCCAGTTCAACAATAATATGCCCTTTGTTTGTTTCAATGTCAGCATACAAACCATCAGGCAAATTGCTATGCTCGTCTTTACAAGAATAAAATGAGGTAACGGCTAGTAGTAATAATAAAATACTCTTTTTCATTTTTAAAATGTTATTTTTATGGGGTTATTGTATCTTTTTTAATTGGAGTTGCAGGTTTTGCTGCTGCAGGTTTTGACGTTGCAGATTTAGGAGCTTGTACTGTCGCTGCTGTTGTTGGAGCTGCAGTCTGCCCAGTTGGAGCTTGTGCTGCCGGGGCTACTGTTTGTGGAGCTGCCGGATCCGGGACAAAATTACGTAGTGTAACCGTACACATTAAGGATTGATTTGGGCCAATTTTTTTATTGTCTCCATGATATCCGTATGCAATATGTGATGGGAACAAGAAAGTTACGGTTTCGTTTTTACGCATCAGTTTGATACCGTCACGCAATCCCATCATAATGTCCTGTTTGTCTACATAATAGGTTTGTGGACCAAGATCAGCTTCTGAATAAATCACATTGCCTTTCATGTCTTTTACTTCCAAATTGAAATAAGCAATATCTCCTTTTCGGGGCGTTTGCGTTTCGTTTAGATTTCTTTCGTCATAAGAAAGCCAATAGCCTTTTCTTGTAGCATAATATTTTACTTTTGGATTGCTTTTGATAATCTTCTTAATAACATTTTCTTCGTCTGCTATTAATTTTTTATTACGATCAACTGACTTTTTCATAAAAGTCCCCGAAGCTCTTGAAATAGGTCTTCTGGCATCTTCATGTTGTTTACAGCTAACCAATAAAACAGCAAAAAGGAGCGTGTAAATGCTTAGTTTTATATAGTTCATAGTAGGTTATATTTTTAGTTTAGTTACTAAATCTTCAAATTTTTTCAGAGTTTCTTCCATCGAAACATCTGATCTTCCGCCGGCTGCATTACTATGTCCGCCACCGTTAAAATGATCTCTCGCAAACTGATTCACATCAAATCCGCCTTGCGAACGGAAAGAAATCTTGATAATTTTCTCGTCTTTATTTTCGATAAAAATAGCGGTAAAAACAATACCTTTTATACTTAAGCCGTAATTTACAATTCCTTCAGTATCGCCTTTTACATAATCAAATGAATCCAGCTCTTCCTGAGTAAGCGAAGTATACGATGTTTTATGTTCTTCTAAAACTTTCATGTTCTGCAAAGCTCGTCCTAATAATTGTAAACGACTGTAAGAACTATTATCAAATAATAAAACTGGAATCTGAGTATTTTCAACTCCTAAATCAATTAATTCTGCAATGATTCTATGTGTATTTCCTGTAGTTCCCGGAAAACGGAATGAACCTGAATCAGTCAGGATTCCGGTATAAATACAAGTTGCAATGGTTTTATCTAAATCTTCTTTTTTGTTTAAGAAAGAAATAAAATTATAAACCATTTCGCAAGTTGATCCAAATGATGTATCGGAGTAAGTGTAAGCAGCATAATCATCAGGTTTTTGGTGATGATCAATCATAATAAATGGAGCAGTCAGTTTTGCTAAAGTATGTTCCATTTCTCCTGTACGGTGAAAAGCATTAAAGTCAAGTGTAAAAATCAACTCGGCTTCTTCCAATATTTTGGTACAGTTTTCAGTATCTTTTTCAAATATTTTTACAGTTTCTGAACCTGGAAGCCAGGCTAAAAAATCAGGAAAATCATTAGGAGCAATCACGGTTGGATGGTGATTGTTTTTTAATAAAAAATGGTATAAACCTAAAGTAGAACCCATAGCGTCGCCATCAGGTCCTCTGTGCGGTATAATTGCAATTTTCTTTGGAGTCGCAAGCAACAATTCTATTGCCTGAATATCTTGTATTTTCATAGTGTGCGAATTTACATTTTTTTAATGTAATGCTGAAAACATTTTGGAGATTAACACACTTTTATTAGTTATAGGTTAGGAGTTATTAGTTATTAGTTATAGCGAACTTTATTTTTGAAATTAAGTATTTGGGATTTGAAGGAAATTATTTTGTTTTATAGTAAGAGTGAAATCCAAATTTAATTTAAGTCTTGGATTTTGCTTTACTAATCTGATTCATAATACTTGATATTTTGAAGTCTAGAGCAAGCATTTTTTCATCATATAAAGTGCTGTTTTCTACGATTTTTTTATAAGCAAGTTCATAAAAGCTAATTCTCAATTTGCAATATTCGATTAATCTTTCATTTTGTTCATGAATTTCTTTTGGGAGATATAATTTATCCAGTTCAGTCATCAAAGTAATGTTTTCGTTCCAATAATAAATGCCTCGGTCTTTAATTAGATACAGAGTACTTTCTTTATTTTCAGAATATGAATTGCCATATTGAACACTATAAGCTTCTAAAGCCATTTTTTCCATGTCAACAAACTCTTGCATTCTTTTTTCATATTCCATTATCTGATAAATATAAACTTGAGAACTTTTGAAATTTATATAAAGGCAAATGATTGAAATTAAGGCTACTGAATAAATTGAGGCAAGTCCAATTTTTCTTTTTTCACCTGAAATAAAAACAGTTATGCCAAAAACAATTCCTGCAAGAAATCCGCCAATATGAGCTGCACTGTCAATTCCATCACTAAAGCTGTAACAAATGTTTAGAACTACCAAAAAGGCAATTTTAGCAGTTAATTTTGTGTCTATTCTTTTCCCTAGAGCAGCAATTAACAAAACACCAAACATTCCAAATATGGCTCCCGATGCGCCAGCACTTACAAGATCCTTATTCCAATACAAACTACTTAAGCTCGCCAGGATTCCGCAGAACAAATACGTAATTAGAAAACTCCATTTTTTTAGATAGGATTCTAAAATCAATCCAACATAAGCCAGCGTAATACAATTAGCTACTAAATGAAAAAATCCAATATGTATAAAACAAGCTGATAATAGCCTCCAATATTGGTTTTCATAAGTAAGAGGACCATAATTTCCTCCCCAGTCAATTATTTCCTGAACTTCTGGAGCGAAAAAATGGACCCCTGAAAATATCATTATCAGAAAATATATAATATTTAAATAGATTATAATTGGCGTGATCAAATAGCCTTTTGTTGGGATAAAAATTGAAAAAACGGAATAAAATGAAGTAATGTTTTGCTCTGTTTTTTCCAGTGTTAAAAGGTTTTTCTGCTCTATTTTAATTTGTTCCTGAAAAGCATCCTGACTCAAATTTAGATTTGAAATTTCTTTTAATTCTTCGAAATAAAGGTTTAAAAAATTGTCAGTGTTTTTTTTATTTCGGCCTCGATCGTAAAATTGATTTCCGTTTGATGAACTGGTAACAATTGCGATATTCTCCTCATCAAATGCAATGGCAATAGTTTCTTTCCAGGTGTTTTTTTTGCTTTTGGAAAATGCAAGAACTCCGTTTTCATTAACAGAAATCAAATTCCAATCTAGTTTTTTACAAATGCTGATTGTAACCAATATGAAAGCCGATTGTGACAAATTGTTTAACGGAATTAGTTCTGAGAAGTTTGCAGGGAATCCAAATGCCATTGTACTAAGATTGATTTAGGAAAAACAATACTACAAAAAAAAGTCTTAATTATTAGAAAAAATATTTGTCTACAAATGTTCCAATTCTTTTTTCTGTAATTTCTTGTACAATTTATATTTTGCACCCTTTACAATCTGCGATTTATAGATTCCAACAGAACCTGAAGAAAAATAGGCAATGATGCACGCGATGGCAATGAAAATTCCGGGTTGAATTCCAAATAATTCCATTCCCATTATGGTGCAGGCGATAGGAGTGTGGGTCGCGCCCGAAAATACAGCTACAAATCCTATTCCGGCTAAAAGAGCGATTGGCATCGGAATAATTACGGATAATGCACTTCCTAAAGTTGCTCCCACAAAGAACAATGGTGTTACTTCTCCGCCTTTAAAACCAGCTCCTAAAGTAAAGCCTGTAAACAATATTTTTAGTAAAAAGTCATACCATTTATTTTGGTTTGAGAAAGAATCTATAATAACAGGAACGCCTAATCCCGAGAATTTTGTAAAGCCAAAACCAGCAAATGCAATGGCTAAAATGATTCCGCCAACAAAAGGTCGTAATGGAGGATATTTGATGTTTTTTGAAAAAAGAGAACCCCAAAAATGCGTGCTTCTGGAGAATAATAAAGCAGCAAAACCGGATAAAACACCAACGATAGCGGTATATACGATATTGTGCAGACTAATTTCCGGAATATTAGGAATACTATAATGGGTATGTTTTACCTGCCAGAATTCGACAGTAAAATAAGCAGCGTAAGCAACAAGGAAAGATAAAATAATACTTTTGATATTAATTTTGCTGAAGTACAAAACTTCCAAAGCAAAAATAGCACCCGCCAGAGGAGTTCCAAAAACAGAGGCAAAACCGGCACTGATTCCGAGAATAATCAATATTTTTCTTTCGGAATTATCTAAGTTAAAAAGTTTGGTGAATTGGTCTGCGATGGCACCTCCCATTTGTACAGCCGTTCCTTCACGCCCTGCAGAACCTCCAAATAAATGGGTGATTAAAGTTCCTAAAAGTACTAGAGGAGCCATTTTAAACGGAATAACTTTCTTGGGATTTTCGTATTCTTCCAGTAATAAATTATTGCCTTTTACGACAGATTCTCCCCAATAATAATAACTGAATCCGACAATTAATCCGCCGAAAGGCAAAAGCCAAATGATCCAGTCGTGGTGAATTCTAAATTGTGTAACCCATTCCAAAGAAACTAAAAAAAATGCCGAAGCCGATCCAGACAAAATACCTATCAAAATGCAGATCAAAATCCATTTGAAAGTGTTCAGGAATATTTCTTTTAGTTTTTGAGAGGTCATTAATTATTTAAGAAAAGTTTTTAGCCACGAATTTCACGAATTTTCACGAATTTAAAGTGTTTAATTGGAGAAATAAATTAATCTTTTTTAATCCTTTAATCTGTGGCAAAAGAATAATTAGTAAAAATTAGTGCAATTCGTGGCTAAAAATATTTACTGAACAACAGCTGTAAATTCAATTTCAACTAAATATTCAGGAGCAACCAGTTTGCTGATTTCATAAAAACCGGTTGTAGGTTTTACGTCTTTAAAGAAAGCAGAGTGTGCTCTCGCAACTTCTTCAAAAGTTGAAATATTGGTAGTGAAAATTCTGGTTCTGATTACATCTTTCATTCCAACATTCAAATCTTCCAGTACTTTTTCAACACGTTCTAAAATATTATAAGTTTGAGCATAAGCATCATCGGCTTTTACTTTATCGCCATCAACAATAGCCACAGTGCCCGAAACTTCAATGATATTGCCAATTCGTACTGCACGGCAATATCCCATTTTGTCTTCCCATGGTGATCCTGTCAAGATGTTTTCTCTTTTCATTTCTTCTGTTTTTTTTGAATTATTTTTTATCGATTTTAAAAACAATTCTGGTTAGTTAATACGGTTGCAATTTATAAAATATGTAACTGAAAAGAGTATAGATTTATTTGAAATCAATCTGTAAATTATTCTTTTTTGTGATATTTAAAGATCAAATTTTGGATGATTATTCAATTTGATAGTGTTCAAAAAGGCGAAGTTTATTTTGTGTTGCCGTTAAGTTTTGCTGCAAAACTTCAATCTTGTTTAGCAGATGATAAATAGCGTCAATTCCTTCTAAATTTATTTTGAGATCATAATGCATGCGAATCATTTTTTCGATCGTCGGCAATTGTTTAGGGTGTAAATATTCATCTTCTTCCTGAATAATTATTTCAACAAGATCGTAATTATTCAACTCCGTTATAAAGGTGTGTTCAATTTCGTGGTATACGCAAAATTGTTTTATCTGGATTAAGTTTTTACTACGCATGATTTCTTAGTTTAGCTAATTCTTCAAATAATTCTTTTTCTTTTTGAGATAATTTCGTTGGCGTTTTGACATTATAAGTAATGTACAAATCACCAAACTGATTCTCTTTTTTGTAGACCGGAAAACCTTTTCCTTTTAATTTGATCTTGGTTCCGGTTTGGGTTTCAGCGGGAACTTTCACTTTTACTTTTCCATCAAAAGTATTCACGAAAGTTTCACCTCCTAAAATTGCAGTGTATATATCAAGATCTGCGTCAGAGTATAAATTATTTCCTTCTCGCTTAAAGTCCGAATTGTTTTCAATAGTAAAGGTTATATACAAATCTCCGCTTGATCCACCATTCGCGCCTGGTCCGCCATGCCCGGAAATTTTTATAATCTGACCGTTTTCAACTCCGGCCGGAATTGTAATTCGAATATTTTTGCCATTTACAGTTAAACTCTGTTTGTGTGTAGTGTAAGCCGAAGCTAGGTCCAATTGTAATTCGGCATTAAAATCCTGTCCACGATATTTAGATTGCGATCTAGAACTTCTTCCTCCACCATACATCGAATTGAAGAAATCAGAAAAATCACTTCCGGAAAAATCTCCGCCAAAACCAGAAAAGTCCTGACTGCTACCTTGCTGCTGTTGTCGTGAATATTGCTGTTGATTCGGGTCGTAACCCGCTTTTTCAAATTCATCAGCGTGTTTCCAGTCTTTTCCGTATTTATCATATTTTTTGCGATTTTCAGGATTGCTCAAAACTTCATTGGCTTCATTGATTTCCTTGAATTTTTTCTCCGCTTCCTTGTCGTTCGGATTCAAATCAGGATGATATTTACGAGCCAGTTTTCGATATGCTTTTTTGATTTCGGCCTCCGTAGCTGATTTTGTTACATCCAATATTTTATAGTAGTCGATATAATCCATTTTATATGTTTTTATAAAATTTAATTAAAGTCTTGAAGTTAGGAATAAGTGGCTAATTATCAAAATGATGTAATTCTTTTTAAATAAAAAATAACGTTGTGCTTATTTCAATCAATTGTTTGTCAGTGGATGACAGATCAATTTGGAATTTGGATTTTTTATATTGGAATTTAATAATGATTTTTGGCAGGTTTTTTGTTTCCAAAAATTAGCCTAATATATTGTTATAAAAGTCTTAAAGTTAAAGTGAGTAATTAAATTATGCTATTTTTGCTTTGCTAGACCATATATTTTATAAAATTATAAAAGCCGATTCGATAAAACTTTTTCAATGAAGCACATTTTATTATTCATATTATTTTTTACCGCTGTAACAGTATCAGCCCAGACGGAGTTTGGTACAAAGTATAAAGCTATTCCAGCTCCAAAATTTAGTGCAAAACCCAAAAAAATTCCGAAGCCTGAAACATTAGATCCTTCCGCCCCGGCAGCAGAGGTACCAAGTATAAAAACTCCAAGTGTTTATGATAATAATACTATTACATCTAAATCAAAATTTCAGATAGGAGAACAAAAAAGCAAGTTCACCATGTCGACAGAAACTGACTTTGCCAACCCAGGCGATCGTTACGTAGCTAAAATGGAAAAAGATCTTGATAGAGCTTTGAAAGATGCAGGTTTAAAAGAGGGTAGAGGAACCTTGGTGAAGAAAAATATTTCTTTGGGAGATTTTAAAACCAAGTCGAATTATTTTATTGTGAAATTCCGTGATTTCGGAGCAATTGATGGTGATTTGGTGAAGATTTCATCAAATGATCAGGTAATACAATCCCAGCTATTTTTAGATTCTAATTTTAAAGATGTCAAAATTAATTTGGTAAATGGTTTCAATAAACTTGATTTTGAAGCATTAAATATAGGTTCATTAGGAGGAAATACTGCTGAAATTCAGGTTTATGATGATAAAGGGCAATTAGTCACCAATGATTATTGGGATAATTTAGCAGCAGGATTTAAGGCTTCTATTATTGTGACGAAAGAGTAGCTTTAAAGTTGCTAAGGTTCTGAGGGACTAAGTTTCTAAGTTTTTTTTCTTTAAAAGCTAAAATCTTAGTCCCTTAGTCCCTCAGAACCTTCTTAAATTCCTTCTTTTAAATGTTTATAGTTAGATTTAATAGTATCTAAAACTTCTTCCATTTTACCGCCAAGCATTAATTTTGTCATTGATTTTGCCATACCGGTAACCTGTTGCCAATCTACTTTTGGAGGCATTGCCAGCGCATTTGGATTGGTAAATACATTTAATAAAACAGGACCATTGTGGCGAAATGCATTTTCAATTGCACTTTCAACTTCTTTTGGTTTATGAACATTTACTCCCTGAAAACCCATAGCCTGAGCGATTAGACCAAAGTCAGGGTTAACCATATCGGTTTCATTATCGGGTAAGCCATTTACTTCCATTTCAAGTTTAACCATTCCTAAAGCACGATTATTAAAAACAATAATTTTAATAGGGATTTTATATTGATGAATGGTTGCCAAATCTCCTAATAACATTGATAAACCACCATCGCCACACATTGCTATAACCTGTTTTTCCGGATGTGCCAACGCTGCCCCAATAGCCATTGGCATTGCATTTGCCATTGAACCGTGGTTGAAAGATCCTAACATTTTTCGTTCTCCGGTTCCTTTTATAAAACGCGCTCCCCAAACGCAGGTCATTCCGGTATCTACTGTGAAAATTGCATTTTGATCTGCCAATTTATCAATAACATGTGCAAGATATTCTGGTTGAATGGTATCTTCTCCGCCATTGTCATTAATATAGATATTCATATTTTCTTTTACAGTAGCATAAAATTTTAGCTGCGCCTGTAAAAAACTATCGTCTGTTTTTGTTTCCAATAAAGGAAGTAAAGCATCAATTGTGTTTCCCACATCACCACATAATCCCATAAAAAGATTTGCTCGTCGCCCTAAACGTTCCGTACTGGTGTCAATCTGAATGATTTTATTATTTCCGGGCATGAATTTATCATAAGGAAAATCAGTTCCTAATAGCAATACCAAATCTGACTCGTGCATACTATGATAAGCCGAAGGCTGCCCAAGTAAACCTGTCATCCCTATTTCGTTAGGATTATTAGGCTGAATACTCATTTTTCCACGGAAAGAATAGCCTACGGGAGCTTTTATATGTTGCGATAATTGTACTATCTCATCATGTGCTTTTTCAGCTCCAATTCCGCAGAATAGAGTTATTTTAGAACTTTCATTTATGGCTTTTGCCAATAGTTGTAATTCAGTATCAGAAGGCCGAACAACTGGATTACAATGAAAATACTGAGTCGATATATTGCTTTCGACAGCTTTTAATTCCGAAACATCTCCGGGTAAACCAATAACGGCAACGCCTTTTTTTCCTAAAGCATGTTGTATGGCAGTTTGTATGATTCTGGGTGCTTGTTCGGCTGTCATAATCATCTGATTATAACAACTGCAATCATCAAAAAGCTTGATTGTATTGGTTTCCTGAAAATAATCCATTCCCATTTCACCAGTATTAATCGTAGATGCAATCGCTAATAAAGGTATATGTGACTTGTGAGCATCATACAAGCCATTGATTAAATGTACATGCCCAGGGCCGCAGCTTCCGGCACAAACCGCAAAACCATTTAATTCGGCTTCGGCTGCTGCTGCGTATGCCCCAACTTCTTCATGACGCACATGAATCCATTTTATTTTTCCATTTCGTCTTATTGCATCATTGAAAAAATTTAAACTATCACCGGTAACTGCATAAACGCGTTTTACTCCAGCTTCCACCAACATTTCTACTAATTGTTCTGCAACTATTTTACTCATCGATTATATTTTTAAAATTATATTTAGATCGTATAAACAGTGGTTATGGTTTATTTTACTTTCTTAATGATTAAATTTTAATATACACTTGATTGTGATGTAAAAGCGATTTTGGATGTTTCTATAAATTTAGGGAAAAGATTTGGTTTAATGAAGGAACTAAGTTGCTAAGGTTCTGAGTTGCTAAGTTTTTCTTTTTTGAAGCTAAAATCTTAGAACCTTAGCAACTTAGTTCCTTAGAACCTTTTAAAGAAAAAAAAATCAAAATTCCATTTTTCAAATTCGAATATAAAAAGTATTTTTGCGCATGCAACACAACGTACTTATTTTAGATTTCGGATCGCAATATACTCAGCTTATTGCGCGTAGAGTTCGCGAATTAAATATATTCTGCGAAATTTTCCCATACAATCACTTTCCTAGTGATTTATCACCTTATAAAGCCGTAATTTTAGGAGGAAGCCCATTTTCTGTTCGTGCAGAAGATGCTCCACATCCTGATTTATCTCAAATTCGAGGCAAGCTTCCAATGTTGGCGGTTTGTTACGGAGCACAATACTTAGCTCACTTTAGTGGCGGAGAAGTAGCGGCTTCGAACACCAGAGAATACGGAAGAGCTAATTTATCTTATATTAAGGAGAATGAAGTTTTCTTTAACGGAGTTTCAGAAAACAGCCAGGTTTGGATGAGCCACAGTGATAGTATCAAGGCTTTGCCAACAAATGCAGTGAAATTAGCAAGCACGCATGATGTAGAATATGCCGCTTACAAAATTGATGGAGAAACAACTTATGCTATTCAATATCACCCGGAAGTTTTCCATTCTACTGATGGATCAAAAATGCTGAAAAACTTTTTAGTAGATATTGCCGAAGTTCCTCAAAACTTTACACCAAACGCTTTTGTAGAAGAAATGGTGGGAGAATTGAAAGAGAAATTGGGTAATGATAAAGTAGTTTTAGGATTGTCAGGTGGAGTTGATTCAACTGTAGCAGCAGTTTTATTACATCAGGCAATTGGTAAAAACTTATACTGTATTTTCGTAAATAACGGTTTACTTCGTAAAAACGAATTCCAAAATGTATTAGACCAATATAAAGGAATGGGATTGAACGTAAAAGGAGTAGATGCGGGAGATCGTTTTCTTGGTGAATTAGCCGGAATTAGTGATCCTGAGACCAAACGTAAAACAATTGGTCGTGTATTTATCGAAGTTTTTGATGATGAATCACATTTGATCGAAGATGTAAAATGGCTGGCGCAAGGAACAATTTATCCTGACGTTATCGAATCGGTTTCTGTAAAAGGACCATCGGCAACTATTAAATCGCACCACAATGTTGGTGGATTGCCGGATTACATGAAATTAAAAATTGTAGAACCACTTAGAATGTTGTTTAAAGACGAAGTTCGTAGAGTTGGAGCTACTTTAGGAATAGATCCTGAGTTATTAGGAAGACACCCTTTCCCGGGACCAGGATTATCAATAAGAATTTTAGGAGATATTACTCCGGAGAAAGTGCAAATTTTGCAAGATGTTGACGCCGTTTTTATTGACGGATTAAAATCTTGGGGATTATATGATAAAGTTTGGCAGGCTGGGGCAATTTTGCTTCCGGTAAATTCTGTTGGTGTGATGGGCGATGAACGTACTTACGAAAAAGTAGTAGCGCTTAGAGCGGTTGAATCAACAGACGGGATGACTGCTGACTGGGTTCATTTACCTTACGACTTCTTAATGAAAGTCTCAAATGACATTATAAATAAGGTAAAAGGCGTGAATCGCGTTGTTTACGATATAAGTTCAAAACCACCTGCAACAATTGAGTGGGAATAGTACTAATTTTCAAATTAAGGCGTTACATTTGTAACGCCTTAATTTTTTAAACCTACTATTTATGAGAGAACTTTTAACGATTTCTCTTGTCTTTGTTTTGTCTTTTAACAAAATAACTGCACAAGATTCAATTATCGAGCACAAAATTCAAAAAGGAGAAACTGCATATTTTATTGCCCAAAAATATAAGGTTTCTGTTGACGAAATTTACAAACTCAACCCTGAATCACAAAGTGGAATCCAAGACAGTCAAGTTCTTAAAATCCCAGTCCATTCCACAGAAAAACAAAATCAAAAGCAACAAATTACCCACACCGTTGCTGCAAAAGAAACGCTTTACGGCATATCGAAACAATACAAAGTTACGGTTGATGCTATCCAGAACGCAAATCTTGAAATTTTGGCTAACGGACTTCAAATTGGTCAGGAATTAGTAATTCCGCAAAACGGTGGAAATCTCCCAAAAATTGAAATTGCAACCTCTTTAAAAGTAAGCCATAAGGTAGTTGCTAAAGAATCATTATTTAGTATTGCCAGACAATACAATGTCTCGGTTCAGGACCTTGAAAATGGGAATAAAGAATTGCTTCAAAATGGCTTGCAAATTGGTCAGACTATTTCAATTCCAAATAAAAGAAAAACATTGGATGGAAGAGTTCGTGTTATCAATCAGGAAACGATTTTTCATGTTGTTGAAGCAAAGGAAACCAAATTTTCGATTGCCAAAAAATATGGTATTTCAATTGATCAGTTAGAATCTCAAAATCCTGAAATTGTAAACGGATTGGTTGTTGGCAATAAATTGGCTATCAATACAAAAGAAATTAAACCAACAAACGAAAGTGAAGAATTGATGCTGGCTCTTGCCGAAAAACAAGTTGTAGTTGAAAAAACAAAAGCAAAAACAGTTGAGCTTGATGATTTAAAAGACAGGCTTGTTGTTCAGAAAGAAATGAATCAGAAAATCATAAAAATCAATGATTTGAAGGTTAATTTGAATGATATGAATGGCTCTAAAGATAATTCGGTTGAAAAATTGCGATTGGTTTTAGAAGCCAATAAAAATGTGCAGGATATTTTAATGGCCAAATTAGATTCATTAGTCAATACGATGAATAATGATTTGGTTGATTTGAAAAGAATGGATGTTTTGAATGTTGATGAATCAAAACGATTAGAAAAACAATCGTATGAAAGCATCGGAAAAACAAGTGAATTATCTTCTCAATTAAAAAAGGAACTGGCTGAAAACAGAAAAGCTTATGCAGGTTTAATGAATAAGGTAGAAAGAATTGCTGTTGAAGAAAATCAGGAATACAAGAAGAAAATCCGCGAAAGCGAAAAGATTAAGCCTTCAACTTCATTGCAGAAACGTCTTTTTTTAGAAGAAATTAAACATTATAAAATAGAGCAGGAGCAAGGTGATGCACAAAATCAGCTTTTAATCGCCAAGATTGATTCATTAGATACTCAGAAAAAAATCGAAGTTAAAAGACATATTAGTAAAGCTTCATTTTACAGTATGGAAGCCCGACAATTTGACGATAAACTGGCTTTGATTAAATTGAAAAAATATCAGGCCGATGCTTTAAAAAATCAAAATAAAACCAATTCTGATGAAGGTTCAAAAGCAATTTCTTTGGAAGAGATGAAACGAGAATTAAAGGAAAATCCACTTAAAAATGATAAAACAATAAAAGTGGAAGTTTTTGATAATCTTAAAGAAGTTTCAAATGGCTATTACTTAGTTTTAGGTATATTTACCGATGCGATACCGAGAGATAAGTTGATTATGAAACTTATTGATTCCGGGGATTTTAACGCTAGTTTTTTCTTTAATATAAACAGTCTTTCGTATTATGTTTATTCAGACAGATACCAAAATATGGAAGAAGTTTTATATAAATGCAAGAAAAAGGAGGAAGATGAGTTATATAAAGATATTATTATTGCTAAGGCAGAAATTGATCTTAGGTAATAATTGGAAAAAAATTAACAAGTGGCCTGAATCTTGCTTGGAACAAAATTAGTATCTTGTTTTTGAATTAAAAATTAAATTGTTTAAGCCATATTATGAAATATTATTTCGCCTTATTATCCCTTGTGTTTTTTGTTACTTGTTCTGCCTTTTCGCAGGAAAAAGTGATAAAATATACCGTTTCCAGTGGAGAAACTATTAACCAGATTGCCGTAAAATTTAAGATTACGCCTTATGATATTTATGCATTAAATCCGGATGCACGAAGTGGTGTGAAACCCAATACGGTTTTATTAATTCCGACGAATGTTAGTAAAATTGCTACGGGTAAAACAGAGGCAATTGGCGCAAAAAATGCTGCAAATTCAAAAGAAATAACACACGAAGTTCAGCCAAAAGAGACTTTTTACAGTATAGAAAAAAAATACAGTGTTTCTGATGAAGCTTTAAAAGCAGCAAATCCAGGTCTTGAAAAAACAGGAGTTCAAATTGGTCAAAAATTGGTAATTCCTGCAAAAGGAAGCACTCCAAAAGCTAGTTCAGCTTCGGCAAAAATTACTAAAGAAAAAGGACCTGAAAAATATGTGTATCATGATGTTGTAGCAAAAGAAACTAAATTTGGAATTGCTAAACAATATGGAATCACAGTTGAAGAATTAGAAAAACGCAATCCGGAAATAATTTCTAGTTTGCTAGTTGGATCTCGATTGACTATAAAAGGAACAGCACCAAAAACAGAAAATTCGACTCCGGTTTCACATGCTGCCAAACCTTCAGAAACGCCAAGAAAAGTAACTACTTATATGGAGTATCAGGTAAAACCGAAAGAGACTTTTTATAGTTTAGGCAGAACGTTTCATATTACTCAGGAAGAATTAACCGAATTGAATCCGGCACTTTCTGAAGGAGTAAAAGAAGGAATGGTTTTAAAAGTTCCATCAGGATATTTGGCACCAACGCCAATTATTGTACAATCTCAGCCAGCTGAAAAAGCAATCGAGAAATCAATTGAAAAACCAGTTGAGAATACAGGTGGAGGTATTAAAATTTTAGAAAAGGTAAAATCGGAGACCGTTTCAGCAGCTCCGGAAGTGGTTGAACTGACTAAAAAAAGAGGACAAACGGAACGTAAAAAAATGGTTTTATTATTGCCATTTAACTTAGCTAAAATGCAATTTGATACGACAAGCACGGCTAATAAAATTAAAAATGATAAATTTTTGAACATGACGCTGGATTTTTATTCAGGAGCAATGATGGCAATCGATTCGGCTAAAACCTTAAAATTACCAATTGATGTTTCTATTTATGATTCAGGAGAAACCAAAACAGCATCGAATGTTTCGGGTTTAATTGCTCAGAATAAATTGCAGGATGCCAATGCTGTGATTGGACCATTTTATCAAACTAATGCGGAAACAACGGCTAATTCATTACGCTTGTATAATGTTCCTGTGATTTCACCATTATCAAAAGATAGTGCGAACCCAATTGATAATTTATATCAGTCAATACCAACAAATGACGTGGTAAGAAACGCTGTTTTTGATTATATGCGCGCTAAAAACGGAAATATTGTAGCTGTTGTAGATAAGAAAAAAGAATCTGTTACTAATTACATCAAACAAAATCAGAAAGGTGTTGTTTTTGCTGCGTTAACAGAAACCGGAGGTTTAGACGTTGCCAATTTAAAAAGCTTGTTATTGCCGAACAGAATGAATTATGTGGTAATGGAAACCGGAAATACGGCAATGGTTAAAACGACAATAAAAGCTTTGCTTGATGCGCAAAAATCATGTCAGGTGCAATTGGTAATTTTAGAACCAAACAGTACACTTGATACAGATGAAATTAGTTTTGAAAACTTAATTAAACTGAAATTAATGTATCCGTCAGTAACGCGTGAAAGTGATGAAGCGGGAGTTTTAATTTTTGAAAAAGAATATCGCCTGAAAAATAAAGTGAATCCAAATACGTATGCAACTCGTGGTTTTGATGTTACTTTTGATACAATGATGCGTTTGGTACAAGGAAAAACCTATCAGGAAACGGCAGATTTAATGACAACAGAACAAGTTGACAATAAATTTCAATATTATAAAAAAGAAGATGGAGGACACGCCAACAAAGGGGTGTACATTTTATATTACGACTCAGATTTAACTTTAAAAGTAGCAAACTAATGACATCAAAAGTAACCTATTTAGGTGATTTAAGAACAAAATCAATTCATGTGCAATCAGGAAGCGAAATCATTTCAGATGCACCACTAGATAATAACGGAAAAGGGGAAGCATTTTCTCCAACAGATACTGTTGCGAATGCATTAGCAAGTTGCATGATGACGATTATGGGAATCAAGGCGCGAGATTTGAATGTAGATTTTATTAATTCGACTGCTGAAGTGACTAAAATAATGAATGCTGAACCAAGAAGAATTGGTGCTATCGAAATTGTTTTTGAAATGCAAGGTGTTGAAGGGGAAAAAAACAGAACAATTTTGGAACGTGCAGCAATGACTTGCCCGGTATTTCTAAGTCTAAGCTCTGAAATTGAAAAACGAGTTACTTTTAACTGGAAGTAATTTTCTAATAAATATTTAAAAGCCATTCACTGTGCGGTGAATGGCTTTTGCTTTTTATAAAAGTTCTATTGTGCAGTTTCTGTTTTTAAATCTTCGAGAATTGGTGTCGCAGTAGTTTTTATTTCCTTTTGAATCTTTTCGTTTTTTTGCTCAAAAACTACAATATTGTTTTTGCCTTTTTTAAGCCAGCATCCCGGAACATACAATGTTTGTTGTGGCCCAACGCTCCAGTATCTTCCTAAATTGATTCCGTTGATGAAAACAATTCCTTTACCCCAATCACGCATATCCAGAAACGTATCTCCTGTTTTATTTAGGTTAAAAGTTCCCTGATATAAAGTCGGTCGGTTTGCTTTTCCTGAATTTTTATAAGAAGTCAAATCCGGTTCCTTATTCATTGGCAATTGATACATCTCCCAATTTCCCGTAATCGTTTGACCATTGATAATTATCGGACTTATAATTCCTTTATTATTAGCGTTAATTTGTGAACCGTAATTAATACGTCCCATGTTTTCAACAATAATATCTAAGGTGGCATTAAAAGGAACTTCAATCTCACAATCGTATTTTTTGTAATATCGGTTTAATTCGGCAACCTTTTTTCCATTCACATAAACGATCGCATAATCCCGCAATCCGTTCAATTCTAATTTTCCGCTGATGGGTTGTGTGAATTTTTTGCTATACCAAACATAACCGTCACCTTGATTTAATTGTTCGAATGTTTGCGGAGTATCTTCAATGACCGGATTAATTTTAGCTTTTAAATCGGCTAAATCTACTGTTTTAGTGAAAGTAATATTCGGAATCGTAATCACCGGTATTTTTGTTGGAACAGCAGGCGTTTCTGGTGTTTTTAATAATTCTCTTAAAGCATTATACTTTGGTGTTGCCCAGCCGGCCTCGCTAATTGGTGCGTCATAATCATAAGAGGTCATGTCAGGTTGAATATCATGTTCTTTGTCATAATTTGCCCCTGAAGTAAAACCAAAATTAGTACCACCATGAACCATATAATAGTTGAAGGAAACCTGATTATCCAGATATTTTTTAGTCTGACGAACGGTTTGTTCCGGTTTTTGTATTGGGAATGGTTCAGCCCAATGATCTAACCAACCCGGATAGAATTCGGCTACCATATAAGGCCCCTGATTATTATTAAATTGATTTACTACCGCTTTTAATTTTACGACATCATCTTCGCCGTTTGCTGTTGGTAAAGCGCCCGGCAAAGCACCACCTTCAAAAAGCCAGCTTCCATCAGAAGTGAAAAATGGAACTTCAAAACCAACATCTTTTAATTGTTGAAAGACAGCCGAACTGTATTTTTTATGTTCTTCAAGCGAAACATCTTTACGTTGGGCTACATACGAACCAAATTCGTTTTCACCCTGAACCATAATAATAGGCCCGCCTTTAGTAATTTGTAAAGCTGCAACCTGATTGTACAACTCCGTAAAATAGGCTTTTGTAGCGGTTAGATATTCCTTATTATTTCCACGGATCACCATATTTGGGACGTTTTGCAAAAACCATGGATAACCTCCAAATTCCCACTCTGCACAAACATATGGACCGGGACGTAAAATCACGAATAATCCTTCTTCCTGAGCGGTTTTAATATATTCTGCTAAGTTTTTATTACCTGTTTTAAAATCCCAAACTCCCGGACTAATTTCATGATAATTCCAGAACACATAAGTTGCTACTGCATTTAATCCCATAGCTTTCATCATTTGTAGACGATGACGCCAATAAGGTTGTGGAATTCGGGAATAATGCATTTCACCTGAATGGATTTGGATCGGTTTTCCATTCAATAAAAAATTTCCATCGCTTATAGCAAATGTTTGTTTTTGTTGTGCCGAAAGCGAAGATAACAGGAGAAAGGAAACCAGAAGTGGAAGATAAACTTTTTTCATTTTTTTTAAATTAATGACGGGTAAATAAACAAGAGAGCATCTTATAAATTGTGCTCTCTTGCCTGACTTAACTAACCAATAAATATTTATTCTGAAAACTCTAATTTTTGTAATTTGTTCCAACCACCACGAGTGAAATCCGGAATTTCTACAGGAACAGAGCCTTTGTCAAGCGAAATTTCGGTTAATGGCCCTAAACAAGACCATTCCGCTAAATCGTAAACATCCATATCTAACGGAAGTCCTTTTTGAAGGCAATGAATTAATCGATAATCCATTACGAAATCCATTCCGCCGTGACCTCCGACTTTTTTGGCTTGTTCTTCGATATTTTTTACCATCGGGTGTTTGTATTTTTCCATTAAAGCTTTTTTTACTTCTTCAGGAACAAAGGAATGTGCGCTTAATTTTTCGTGATTTGGTTTTACGTCATCACTTAACTCTTTTCCGTCCAATGCATAACCTTCTAATGGGTATTTGTTTGCAAAACCTTTTGTTCCACTCAATTGATACATTCTGCTATAAGGACGCGGAGAAGTTACATCATGCTGAATTTGAATTGTTTTTCCATTTTCAGTACGAATCATAGTCATAGTGTGATCTCCATTTCTGAAATTTTTAATTTCCTTACCTGATTTTTCTTTGATATAAGCGGGATTTCCCACCGCTTTTGTATCCATAGAAACAAGGAAATTCATTTTGTCACCACGATGAATGTTCAATGCCTGACACGCTGGCCCCATACCATGTGTCGCATAAACATCACCGCGGTGTTTAATATTGTAATCCATTCTCCAGTTGTTCCAGTATTCTCCCCAGAAAGGCTGTAAACCGTGAATGTATGACCCTTCAGCATGAAGAATTTCTCCAAATAAACCTTGTTGTGCCATATTTAAAGTTGTTAACTCAAAGAAGTCGTAAACACAATTTTCAAGCTGCATACAGTGTTTTCTGGTTTTTTCAGAAGTATCAATTAAGTCCCAAATTTCTTTCATAGTCAAAGCACCAGGAACTTCAATAGCCACATGTTTTCCATCTTTCATAGCCTGAACGCCTATTTGTGCATGATGTAGCCAATCTGTAGCAACGTATACTAAATCAACATTTGGAAGTGCTGTAACTTTTCTCCAGGCATTTTCATCCCCAAAAAATTCCTGAGCTTTTGGAAGTCCGGCTTTGGTTAAAATTTCATTTGCCGATTGTGTATTTTTTTCTAACATATCGCAAAGTGCCACGATTTCTACTCCCGGAATATGTGTCATTCTTTCTACAGCTCCCGGTCCACGCATACCAAGCCCGATGAAAGCTACACGAACTGTTGGAAGTGGTGCTGTCGCCAAACGCAAAACATCTTGTTGACCTTTTGGACGAGCAGGCGTTTTGGTTTTAATCATTTGTGCCGATGCTATTGTCCATCCGAACAAAAGAAAAAGAACTATTGTGGATTTAAAAAAAGTAGTTTTCATAAGTGATTTAATTTTGTTTGAAATGATAATAACTTAATATTATCTGCTAGTATTGTTTTTTATGTTGTTTTGCTTTTGAATGGTTAATTTTTAAGGTAAATTATCAAAATTTATTTCTGGTTTTTTATTGTTTAAAGGTCTTGTAAATGTTGTTTTTGGAATAGTATAATTGTTGAAAAATCCACCGTCTTTTAAATAGAAAGAATCTTTTTCAAGTCCGCCGGCAAAATCCATTCTGTATTCTTTTGCACCTGTATTGTCTGTTGTGAAACGTGCAGTATTAATCTCTGACCAATTTCCGTTTTCATCACAAATCCATTGATTATTGAATAAAACACGACGCGATAAATCGCCTTGTTCCGGAATGAAATTTTCTAAAAAGGAATGAAATCTTTTTAAATACGTACTTGTTTGAGGACGACTGAAACTTGCAATTAAAAGCCATTTATTCAACTCCGGTGCATAAAAATAGGCAGTGTACGTAGTAGCATTATTTCCTTCCGGGATTCCTCTCAAAAGAAATTTATAAGTTGTTCCCGCTTTCCAATTGTATTTCAAATAACTTTGACCACCTGAACCTTCATCTCCGAATTCTCCGGTATGAACATTTTCCCCTTTTTTCAGCATTTTAATTTTATGCGAATCCGGAATACTCTTGGGATCATCTGTTGAAAAGGGGCTCCAAACGGAGAATAAAACTCTTCTTTCGGTTGCTGAATTGACCTGAATTCCAAAGTAACCTTCACCGAAACCATTGGCCATAAAATAGGAACCAATTTTATCTTCGTTTTTAGGAACTGTCACTTCATTATAATACCATTCGGCATTTGTACTTTCAGGAACCTGATAGTTTAAATGTACTGATGGACCGCGACGTCCCCAATAATAAAAATTTCCTTCATCATTTGGTACATACGATATCTTTCCATCGTAATCTGTACTTGAAATAGTAAGGCGATTAATAGACGGAAAACGATCTCCGGATTTACTAATTCCTTTTATTTTAATTGCCACATAACCTTCCTGATCGATTTTCCAGTTTCCAACGATTATTGCTTTTTTTGAAGTTGTGAATTTTACTTTTTTTGATTCTTTGTTTATTGAAAATTCAAGCTCTGATTTGCCAAAAACTTCAACAGATTCTTCAACCGTAATTTGAAAAGTTCCAGCTTTTGAAACTCTAAAATAAGCTGTGAAATATTCGCTGGAATCTGTCCAGTTTTCAATTCCATTATCTGTAATGGTATTGCTTCCGTCAATATGTTTGGAGCTAAAAGCATTTCCTGCCAAAGGAAGTGAAATTTCCATTTTTGGATTTTCGATAGTAGGATTTTTAAATGACAAATTTGCACTATCCGCCCAGGAAAATGATACTAATGTTAAAGCAAGAAAGAAGTAAAATAAATTTTTCATTTGATGGATAATGAGTTTGTTTTGAAGGACCTCTCTAATGAACCAAATTAGAGAGGCTTCAAAAACAAACAATTCTAAATAATTAAAATTTTTGAATTGAAATTCACCTACATACTAATTACTAATTTTTAGAATATAAGATTCGATTGCTTAAAAAGTAAGTTGTTTTTATTTACTTAACTTTTTAATTAATGCTGTGACATGTTTTTTCGTGTCTTCATCCAATGATGATAATGCTTTTTCTCCTTCCGCCAGAGCAAATTTTGTCAAACCAATTATACCTCCTGCAATTACATTATACGATTGATTTTTTACGCTTTCCTCCATTAATGCTTTATAAGAGGCATCACCAGTTGAAGCTAATTTTATAAGGGCAGTTGCTCTGGAAATCGTTTTTTTATCATTTTTAGCAATATCAAGCAACGTTTTAATTGCTTCTTCTTTGATTTGGCTATCTCCCAAATCAATTGCTTTGATGCTAAGCACTCGCAAATCATCTTGTTGATCTTTTAATCCGGCTAAAAGAATAAGCTGAGCTTCATGACTTTTATCTTTTGTAGCAAATTTTATCGCTTCGATTCGGTTATAATAAGTTGGAGCATTTTTGTATTGGTATAGATAATCCGCTATTTTTTTGTTGTCTATAACTTGTCCCACTAAGATTTTATCAGGATCAAGATCTACGAAACTAGGTTGAGATGGAATATCAAAACTGAAATTCTGTTCTCTTTGATCAATTAAAATTTCTTTTCTGATTTTTGTTCCGTTCACATAATAATCTACTTTTAAAGGAAGACTAAATGTTTGTACTGTACTTTCCTGAACTTGTTTTACAGCAATTGTAGCTTTTCCATTGGCATACCCGTATTCAATATTTAAGATTGGATTTCCACTCTGATAATACCATTGGTTAAAATAAGGACTCCAGTCTTTTCCGGTAACTTCTTCCATCGCCAGACGCAATTGGTGTGTTTCTCCAGATTTATAGGCATTTTCACTCAAATACAAATTTAACGACTTGAAGAAAGCTTCGTCGCCCATTTGATTTTTGATTGCATATAAAATGATAGAACCTTTTGAGTAACTGATATTATCAAATAAATCGTCTCTGTTTTTGTAGTGAAAACGAGCTAAAATTGGGCTGTCACCATTTTTCTGAGAATGGAAATAATTTTGCAACTTCTCATAGCGCGATCTGTCTTCAGCATCTTGTCCAGCGTCGTGTCCGTGCCAAAGCACTTCTCCAAAAGTGGCAAAAGATTCGTTCATGGTTAAATTTGACCAGGATTCGGCAGTCACTAAATCTCCAAACCACTGGTGGAAAAGCTCGTGAGCAATAGTACTTTCCTGATTATCGTCTAATAATTCTCTTTCTGTTTTTTGGACATATTCTCCATGAACGGTGGCAGACGTATTTTCCATTGCACCTCCAAAATAATCTTTACAAACAATTTGAGAATACTTTGGCCAAGGATATTCAACTCCCAGCATTTTGCTGTAAAAGTTCATCATATCTGGCGTTTTCCAGAAAATCTGTTTGGCATAAGGTGCATATTTAGGCTCTAAATAATAGCTTACTTCTTTACCGTTATAAGAATCTTTATACACTTTAAAATCTCCAACTGCCATCATAAACAAGTAGGGCGCATTTGGCTGATCCATTTTCCATGTATCTGTTCTCGTTCCGTTTTTATTGTCTTTTTGAGATGTTAATTTTCCATTAGAAAGTGTTGTATACTTTGAATCTACCGTCATTGCGATTTCAGAAGTTGTTTTCTGATTTGGTTTGTCAATAGTAGGAAACCATGCTGATGATGCTTCTGTTTCTCCTTGTGTCCAAATTTGTACCGGTTTGTCTTCTTTTCCGTCAGGATTTATAAAATACAATCCTTTTGAATCGGTCATAGATTCACCGCCTTTTGTTTTAAGCTCATTCGGCCTTGCTATGTAATCAATGTAAACAACATATTTTTCAGTGCTTTTATATTTTCTGTTTAAGGTGATAAAAACCTGCTCACTGTCCTGCGTATATTTTAATGGAATAGTTTTTTTGCCGTCAATGATCGCAATTTCTTTGAATTCCATCCCTTTCGCATCTAAGGTAAGCTGATCTGTTTCGTAGAAATGAGGTTTTAAAGTAATCCACGTTTTTCCGTTTAAATGACGTTTTCCATAATCAAATGAAACGTCTAGTTTGGTATGAACCAAATCATGAACTTTTAAAGCAGTAACTCTGTAAGCCGTTAATTCATCTTTGTTTTGATCCGTATTTTGTGCTTCCATTTTTTGCCCCATTATAGCGATGAGACTAAAAACCGTATATTTTAAAAAAGCTTTTTTCATTTTATAATTTTATAAAGTTTGTTTTTTGATGATGATTGAATGTTTTCAGATTAAAGTTTTTCGATAATTCTAACTTCGCCATCTTTTTCATCCTCAGTTAAAATAGTAGATTGTTTTTTCGTATACATTTCCAAACTCCATTGAACAATTTTATTTGTTGGATATAATTCTGCCTGATGTTTAAGCCATTCTTCTGCTTCTTTTGGTGAAGAAGTTTTTTCAATCGCCCAAGCCGAAACCAATTGATTTGCCGGTAAGAAATTCATAACCGTATTATCGATTTTTGGGTTAAAAGTGACGATTTTTTGTAATGATTTTTTAGCCGTTTCAGTATCACCAAGGCTGGTGTAACATTGATAATCTAACCAGTTTTCTAATCTTTCGTCGATATTTTCATCGTATGGTTTTCCAACACCTAAATTTTCCGGCCATAATTTTGCTTCGCTAATAAATTGCAGTGCTTTTTTATACTGTTTATTGTTCATTTGTGCCAAAGCCTGCATCAGTTTAGCTTCGTGATACAATTGTCTTCCACTTGTTGCTCCCTCAAAAGGAAGAATTTTCAGTTTGGTTAAAAAGGCATCTGCTTCTGCATATTTTTTATTCAGTAAAAGCGTTTTACCGTATAACATTCCCACCACATAATTTTCAGTATTACGTTTGTAAAAGGGTTCTATAATCGCTATTGCTTTATCATTTTGTTTTTGGATGATATAGTGTTCAGCCAATAACTTTGGATATCTCCAGCTTTGAGGGTCTAATTTGATTGCCTGCTGAAGACTCGTTACAACCAATTGAGAATCATCTTTGAACAATGAAGCCTTAGAAGCATAAAAAGCCGGATCATTTGGTTTTGTGCCACATTGAGAGAACAAATCTTTAGCTCTGGAAATGTTATTACGATTCCACTCAATCAAAGCCAAATGATATTTCAATTGCCATTGATCATTCGTCTTAATCAGTTTCTCCAAAATTTTGGCAGTTTCTCCGCGGAAAGGAAAACTAATTCCGGGTTGAATTTTACCTAAATCAACTGCTTTGTTTTCTAAAAATGATTTCCAATATATTATTTCAGCACTTGGAGCCGCCACCGTAAAAACTTTTGCAGCTTCTTCCGTGCGGCCCAGATGCTGGTACCAAATACCTAATTCAAGATAAGTCTGCTCTGGCATTTCATTTTGAATTAATGAAGTGAAATCTGATTTTGAAGCATTTGAATTGTTCCAAAGGAATTTTTCAAAACCAATAAAATGATTTAAAGGATCAACTTCATTAATTTTATCTAAGATAGAATGTGCTTTTTCAGATTTATTTTGGAGACGATAGATCACCGCTAGCAATTGTAAACCTTCCAAATTATTCTGATTGTTTAACAAGCTTTTCTCAGCATATTCAATTGCTTTTGCCTGATCGTTTTCTGCAAAATAAATTTTACTCAAGGCAGTGTAAGCAGGGCTGCGATATTCAACACTTGCAGCAGCAATATCGAAACCGTCTTTTGCATCTGTTGTATTTCCTAAATGAAGATTTGTAAGACCGTAATAATAGTTAGCTGCAGGATTATAAGTATCGATTGCTAATGCTTTGCTCGCCGTAGCAACAGCTTCTTTGTATTCTAATTTTCTGATTTGCAAACCGGCTAAGTCAGAAAGGGCAGGAGCGTAGTTCGGATCTTTTTTAAGACAGTCCCTTAAGAATTCTTCTGCTTTTATATAATCTTTAAAACTGATGAAATTTTTTCCCTGTAGATATAAACCGTAAACCGAATTATTATCAAAATCTTTCGGAACTTCTAAAGGTCGTGCCAGATTTCCATCTTCAGGAGCAGAATTCCAAACCAGTTTATTATCGCCCAAAACGAGTTTCAATTTGTTTGGATCAACAGCAACCTGAATCGAATCTTTGAATAACAGCAACGTATTTAAAGCAATATCTTTAGAATACACTTTTTTGCCATTATCAAAAACTTCCAATTTTTCATTTAGTTTTTGAAGTGGAGAAATGTAGATTTTAAGCCAGCCATTTTCATTTTTAATATTAACAGCACCATAATTATTTGCTTTTACAAAACCTTTAGTTTGTTTTACCGGAAACCAATATTCTGTCCAGGCGTCTGTTTGGTAAGGTGCAAAAGAACGTTGTTTAAAAGGCGTTAAATTACTACTGTCACTTGCCTGATTAAACAATCTTCCACTTTGTACTTCAACATATTGTCCATCTGTATCGGTCAATAATTTTTCCCAAATCATACCTTGCTGAGACAATCCCCAAATCCATATTTTTTTACCGGGTTTATTATCGTGATTGCCATATCGTCCCATTCCGAAATCTTCGTCATGGTAATATCCTCCGAAGAAATCATTGTATTTACCAAAAACATGGTACGACTTATAACCGCCAAAATCATTGTTTTTGTAAAAGGATAAATCTTTGCCGTTTGCTTTATCAATAGGCCATGCATTATGTTCTCCATTATGACCAATATAACTTTGTCCCGGATAGATAAATTGTAAGCTTTGTGATGCCTTAATTCCTGTATTCATCCAGGTATAATAAGGCTGTTCAAATTCAGTTGAGTTAAACCAGAAGGAATTCGTCGTAAAATAGGCTTTGTCTTTTGGTAAATTGATATCCAATTTCCATGAAGTACGTGTCAGTAAATCTAAAACACCAATTACGCAGCTGATACTTCCATCTTCTCGTGTTATGATTTTATAATCTACCGGAGTAGCGCAATTTGGGGTGTGACCAATAATTCCGTAATTCCCTTCAACACCACCGCTTGTCCACGGACCGCGCATGGCAATATCTCTAAATTTGATTACGTGATTATTGTAAATAAAATCTTTTCCTGTTGATTTCTCTACAGCCGACCAGACTTTTCCACCAATTTCTGGCAGAATCATTAATTTGATATAATCGTTTTCGATCTCAATTACTTTCCATTCTTTTTGAACCGGTTTATCTGTAAAACCATCAAAACGGAAATAAGGATACACTTTTGTATCTGGTTTTGGAATTAGATCCGGATCTGAAAACGGATAGGTCGTAAAGACTTTTTTATATTCCTTATAGGTTGGTTTATTTTGTGCGGTGACAAAGAGGCTTCCAAAGAGTAAAATCGATAAAAAAGGTTTAAGTTTCATATGGAAAGCTATTTAGTGTGGTTTTAGATTTAATGAAGTCCCAGCGGGACGTTATATTTATAGAAATTTATTGTTTGTTTCAAATGAACCCCATCGGGGTGGCATTTATTATATGACGCTCCGCTGGAGCTTTTACCAAACGTATAATTTGGCTATAAATATGACGCTCCGCTGGAGCTTTAAACTTATTTAACAATCAACAACCATCCTTTTCCTTTGCTTACAGGCAATTCATCTTTTGCTGTAAAAGTTTGAGCAGGTTGGAAATTCGCAACTTCTGGAGCCGTTATTGTAGCTTTTGAAGGATCGATTCCTAGTTTTTTCCAATCGATACTTAATTTTACTTTTACATCAGAATCAGCCCAGCTTGCAATTGAAATTAAGGTTGAACCGTTTTTTTTGTAAATCGTTGCCAACACTTTTTCGTTATTTGTTTTTACCGGACAGTTTTCACTCCAGTATCCAATCATTTCAGAACCTTTGATTCCGAATGTATCCCATAATTTCCAGATTGCTCTTGGATCAGCATTATGGCTCCAAGGCATTCTGTTTGTCATTCCGTAAACCATTCCTCTCCATGGATTTCCTCCATCTTGCAACATTTCGCCCATTAATCCGAAAGGAATTCCGCTTACTTCGGTTAAGAAAAAGTCAGGTTGATTTTTTTCGTAATCAAAATATTCTCCAAACCATAATTTATTGATGTATGGAAAGTGTTCCATGTATAAGTTCGCACTGTTGTTAAATCCGTCACTTTTATTGTACTGATTCGCACTGTGTAAATCGATAATTCCAGGGTGTCCGTCTTTAGTCAAAACTCTTTTGATACGTTTCATCGTGATTCTGTCAAAAGCAACATCATCAAGATAAATACCATCAATACCAACATTTTGCGTTAACCAATTCATTCCTTCAACATAATAATTGTGCCAACGGTTCATACCGCTGTTTACGATGGCAGCATCTTTAATTTCAGGAACAAACCAAGCCGCAATATAATCGTCGCCAACGTGTTCTTGCAACCATGAGAATCCACCGCCTTTTCCTGGAGAGTAGATTTCGTGGCCTAAACTTCTTAGAGCAAATGTCTCATAAGCTTTGTTTGAAACTTCTCTAACGGTATTGTAAATTTTTACTTTTAATCCTTTTTCGTGCGCTTCATCGATATAACTTTTCATCTTTTTAAATTCAATAAAAGGATAATTGATATACGGATTGATTGCATTTGCGTGGTGAATATTAATTACCGTAGCACCAGTTTTAGCAATGGTATCGATTGGACTGTATTTGTGATAGAATTTAGTATTCCATTGAAAGTCTGTGTTTAATGCGTGGAAAGGTGTAATTAGTAAATTGAAGTTATAATATAAAACATCTCCTTTTTTAACGGTACGCGCTCCACTATAAGCATTTACCAAAACTGATTTTTGGTTTGGCGCTATCGATATTCCTCCTTTGTTATCATTGCCCCATGAAGTTGGCAATAATAATGGTTTTTGCAGGTAGAAATTAGTATTTAACGGACGGCTGTATTTTTCATCTCTCAAAGAAAATTGCAATCCGGAATTTACATTTCCGATCCAGGCTCCGTCTTGACTTTTATGAGCGACATCCCATTTCCAGTCAAAAGTTTCAGGACGATTTCCACCTTTTTGACCTAATCCCATCATGTATTTTGCTGATGAAGACTGCATTGGTAAATGAATATTGATATCATTAAAAGAAGCATCTTCAAGTGCCGTAATTTTAACAGTATAATGTACAAAACCATCAAATTCAATAGATGCATTTACATCCATTTGAAGCGATTTCGAAGTCGAAACACTTTCCCATGCTACAGTTCCGGCTTCTTTTTTAAGGAATTTAACTCCAGTGTTTTTCCATTGTAATGATTCTTTTCCCGCACCATCTACAAAGTGAAAGGCAATTGGAGCGCTCAAAATATCATTCGCTTTTGTACCGATAACAGTCATTTCAGGTGTGAAAAAAGTCTGAATTTGAGCAGGGAAACCATCAGTTCCTAAAATTAATTTTCTTCCTAATAAAGAAATTTCAGAATCTTTAATTGTTAATGGAGTATAAGGGGCGATAACAGTATTTTCCTGAGCTAAAGTTGAGTTTAACCATTTCAAACGCGTCATTTTTTCAGGACTGTCGATTCCGCCATTTTTAGTTACTTCATTCGTTACTTTTATTTGAAGTGTGATTTCTTTTGATTTTCCGTCAGCAATAACAGTAGCTTTTCCTGTGTAAGTTCCTGCTGCAGCAGTTTCCGGTACATCAACACCGCACCACATAGCCTGAACTTTTCCTTTTGAAACAGTGACAGTGGCAGTAAAAATAGAGGCGTCATAACGAATTCCATCTGTATTGATACAGTTAATATTTTTTGCTGAAATTACAGCACCACTTTCATTTTTTAAATCTGAAAACTGAACTTTTACATTGCTTAAATTTTCTAAAGCATAAATTCCTAATTGAAAAGCTAAATATTCACCTTTCATTGCTGTATCAGTAAAACTGTTTTGAACTCCTTTTTGAATCCATCTTTGAGGTAAATCATTTTTCATTCGGATAGAATACAATCTGTCTTCCGGGAAAACTAAAAAGGAATTACCACTATTTTTAGCAATGATGTCTTTGGTTTCTGCTGCAGTGGCAATAACTTCCATTGGGTAAAAACTATTGAAAGCATTTACACTCTGAATTTCTGTAACCGTACAATTGTCTTTTAAATTCGTTTTGATTTTAGATAACCATGCTGCATCAGCTTTGCTTTCCGGTTTTGCATAAACTCCTTTCGGATAATTAGCGTCTCCTTCATCAATATAAGGCATGTAATAAACGTAATACTTTCCTTTTCCTGAAATAGGCTCAAAGAAAATAGTACCGTTTTCTCTATTTATATTTTCTGTTTTTGTGTTTAGAATTTCTTTTCCATTCGCATCCTGAACAATAATTCTTTTAAGTTCCGGGTTTTCATCTCTTCTGCGCCATTCAATAGTGGTTTTGGCAACATTATCTTTTCCGGTAAATTCAACAACAACGCGATGGTTTCCTAGCAAATTAGGATTCCAGCTGTCATTTCCATCCGAATATTTTATTTGTTGTGCAGCCAGTGGAATACTGAAAATGCAAAGGCACATAATCAATACTTTACTTAAAAGAGGTCTGTTTTTTAGGTTTAGTTTCATTTTTTTGATGTTCAGGTTAAAAGGGTATGCGTAATTAAAAAGTTAGTAAACTGCTTTCCATCCATTTTTTTTCCAGTAAGCAATAATGGGTTTGTAAGGCCCGTATTTGTGTTGTTCTTCGGTAAAATTGTCCTGAAAAGGACTATGTGAGTAATCAATGGGTTTGCCCATTTTGTTTGGATAATCAAATGTTTTTGGATTTGGTCTTGGATGTATCGCGTCATCATTTACGAAGGCAGCAATATCCAATGCTTGTTGGTCTGTCAGATACGGTTTTCCAATTGTAACCTTATCATAAGGCATATTGCTTTTTAACCATTGTGCCTGTTTGATAACGCGGTGCATGCTTGAACCGGGTTGGTATCCATATTCGCCCCAAAGCGGTGGATAGGTATAACCAGATTTGTCAGCATTGTAAACTCCCTCGCCATTATTTCCGTGGCAACGGGCACAATTTTCAACAAAAAGTGCTTTTCCTCTCTCCGGACTTGCAGCTACATCCGGGAATTCAATTTCTAAGTTTTTAGCTCCTTTGAAATCTCCGTCTTTAGGAACAAATTTACTAATCCATTTAAAGTAAGATAAAAAGGCCACCATTTCATCGCTGTCAAGCGGAAGCGGTTTTCCAGAGTGCGGACGCATAATGCAATTGTTTACACGTTCAGCAAGTGTAAGTACTTTATTTTCACGTCCACGGTATTGTGGATAATTGTCATGTGAAGACATTAAATTGAAAGCATGAGGTTTTGTACCGGCATCCTGATGACAATTGGTACAATTCATTTTATTGCCTAAATATTTTCCTTTAACACCATTTGGACCAATATAATAGGCCGTTTTCAGCATTAATTCTCTTCCATAACGAACCGATTCTCCGAACTGATCGTCCGGAATTTTAGATGTATCAATCGTAATATAAGTCTCGTCTTCAGTAGTTTTTTCTGCTAAAGTTTGAGAATTTGAAGTATTGCAAGAATTGAAAACAACAATTGGCAATGCCGAAAAGATACCAATAAGAATTATTTTTTTCATGTCTAAAAATTTTAATCAATTATTTAATTCAGAAGAAATGGTTTCATATTTTCTTCCGGAATAAACTGTGTACGATAAGGAGGTATTTCAGACTCTAGAGCCCAAAGTAAAACTCCTTTTTTATTCGTTAAAACCGTTATGTGTCTTTTTGAACAGCAAACTAAAATAGCGTCCTTATCAATCATATAAGCGCTTCCCATTCTGTCATTGTAAATATCTCTTGGCAAATTGATATGGAAATCCAGTTTTACCGTTTTGCCTTTTTCATCAACTTTCAAAGCAAAAACGGATGATTGTTTTTTATCCACTCCATTATCAAAGAACATTAAACTTCCATCTGTGTTAATGTGTGCGGCATGTGCCTGAGAGAAATTAGTATCTGCAGCCATTTTTATATTGCCATCTTTTCCTAATTTCCAGATCACCTTCCCGGTTTTTGAATCTACTTTCCAAATCTGACCGTTGTTATAAAATGAAATTAGAAAGTTTCCGTCTTTATCATAATTCAGGCTGTTTGCGTGCGTCCAGTCTTTTTTTGTTTTAAGTAACTCTTTATCTTTCATCGGATCTAAATCATCAAAAACACTCCACTTCCAAACTTGTTTTCCTTTTTTGTCCATGATCAAGATTCCGTCTCCGTTTATGGTGTCGTTCTTTTTTCCTCCAATGGAAGTTAAATCCATTATTTTTTGATCCACTGTTATAGTAACAATTTCGTTAGCCGACTTTTTTAGAATTTCATGGTGAATAGTCTGTTTGAAATCGCCTTGTCCTTTTTTGATATGTGTTAAAGTGTCGCCTTGCACGTTAATTTCCAGAATTTCACTTCCGTAACTTGTTGGTTCATCATTTGTGCCTAGTATTGAAAGAATGGTTTGGTCTTTTGTAAAATGAGCTACTTTAAATCCGGTTCCTTCAACAGTATGATACCACCTTAAGTTGCCTTGGTAATCAACAATATAAGCTACTCCAGGTGTTTCTCTTTTTGCTAAAAGCATGAAACCTTTTTTGAAATTTGCTGGCAAAAGTTCCGGTTTTGGGCAATTTGCTTTGAATTGCTTTTGCAGCCATTCCGGTAAACTTCTGGACTTAAAATTATAGATTTTACTACTGTCTTTTTGCTGTCCCTGAATGGTAACCAATTGAAAATTATAATTGGTTTCAGGAATAATATTGCAAAGCACTAAAGAGTGGGAGAGACCTGTTTTTGAAATTGGAGAACTTATTTTGCTTTTTATTCCTTTTTTTTCAGACCAATATTCGGCATATACCTGAGCATCGACACTCGTAGTAACATCGATTTGAATCTTCAATTCGTTGTTACTATGTGTCCCAATATTGATATTAGTGATACGCGCCTGATTTTTAGAACAACTTGCCAATGCAAGTAATGCCAAAATAAAACTCCCTTTTACTATTATTTTTTTGATCATCTGAAACTCTTTTTATGAAACAGCAAAGTACTTGTTTTGTTTAAAAATCAGGAATAGACAGACTATTTAACGTCTATTCCTGATTAAAACTTTTTGTTATTGTCTGTCAGCGTTGCTTAATTTTGGATTAAGATCAACCTGACTTTGTGGATAAGTGTAATATTTGTTTTGAGGCATTTTAATTAATGCAGCTTCACCAACTCTAAGGTGATAAGCATTTACCAAAACATCATATTTGTTCATTCTGATCAAATCTGCACGACGTTTTCCTTCGTAGAAAAGCTCCCATCCTCTTTCTTGTAAAATAGCATCTCTTAAAGTAGCCTGAGTGTAATTAGCTAAGACTAATAATTTAGCATGTGATCTTCCTTTAACCTGATTAATAAGATTTATTGCTTCAGTAGTTGGGCCACTGATTTCGTTTAAGGCTTCAGCTCTGCTTAACAATACATCAGCATACCGAAGAATGTTTACACTATGACCATCATAATAGGTTGTAGTTTCGTCATCAGCATATTTTCTTGTCGATACATCTTGCATGTAAAATTCGCCTGCTGGCGGCTCGGCACCCAATGAAGGTGCTTGTTTGTGTACTAAACCATCAATACCTTCGTATTCAGGGAAGAAACACTGTTTTCTCTCGTCTTCATTCCCAAAAGTATTGTAGAAATCCCAGTTTACAGTATAATATTGCCATCTGTTTTGAACAACCGGGTGATCAACTGGTCCAAAATGGTTTAACAACTCTGTTCCGTTTGTATTGGCATCACTTAATGAAGAAAAAATATTTTCACTACACCATTTGTTACTTTCTTTAAACAATCCTAAGTAAGAAGGATAAAGGCTATATTCGTTTAGGTTCATAACTTGTTGGGTAAGCGCAACCACTTTTTGCCAATCGTGACTACGTAAATATAATTTCGCCATTAAAGTAAGTGCAGCACCTTTTGTGGCGCGTCCTACATCATTAGTACCATAAATGGCATTATTTTTATAATTAACAGGTAATACATCAGCAGCTTCAGTCAATTCTTTAACCAGAAAAGCATCAATTTCTTCTACAGATGAAGGCGGAGTCTGATCCAAATAACCCGGGTTTCCTAAGTTAGCTTCTGTAATTAAAACTACTGGCCCCCATGAATCTGTTAAATCCATATAAGCAGATGCTCTTAAAAATTTGGCTTCAGCGATAAATTGTGCTTTCTCAGCAGCTGTAATTCCAGCCATTGGTGCGATATTGAAAATAGCACTGTTAGCGTTAGCAATCAACTTATACATTGCAAGCCAATCTTCTTTTAGTAATCCATTGCTGGCGTTCCAGGTTCCTAATGACAATTGTCCAGGATCTCCACCAAATTGGCAATGTCCTAAATCTGTTGCAATATCAGTCAAGGCAAAATGTCGCGTTGCCCAATAAGAGAAGTTATCGGTTACCGAAGGTCCTTTTAACCTGCCATAAATAGAATTGACAGCCGCTATAGCATCGGACTTTGTTTGATACCCATTGGTATTGGTCAAACTACTATATACCGTAGGATCAAGATCCTGGTTGCACGAAAATTGTGCTCCCGCGGTAAGTAAAAGTAATAATATTGTATATTTTTTCATTTTAATAAATTTAATGTTACTAAAAAAGCTTTTTAGACTTAGTGAATTGCGACTTTGATTCCCAGGATAAATGTTCTTGAAGCCGGGAATGAGTTGAAATCAATTCCTCCTCCTAAATTGTTATTTGAGTGTCCATTTATTTCAGGGTCATTTCCAGAATAATCTGTGATAGTCAATAAATTCTGTCCTATAGCATACAACCTGATACTATCTATAAATTTGGCTTGTTTTAAAACACTTTCCGGAATAGAATATCCGATAGAAACATTTTTCAAACGCAAATATGATGCTTCTTCAACAAATTTTGAATTCACATAACTTCCGTATGTACTTTTGTAATAACCGTCTCTTGGTATATCTGTATTTTCATTTGTACCAGCAACCCAACGATTTAAAGCATCTGTACTTGTAGATGATTCTCCAACCATTGCTGTCATATTATAAACTGAATAATCAAAAGCTCCCTGGAAAAAGATGTTCATATCAAAATTTCCATATTTAAAATCATTATTAAATCCAGCAATATAATGTGGTATCGAGTTTCCTAAATAAGTTCTGTCATCAGCAGTGATTTTGCCATCTCCGTTAACATCCTCATATTTTGGATCTCCTGCCACAGATAAAGGTTGAGCAGCATAAGTTTCTCCTGTTTTTATAACTCCGGCATATTTATATCCAAAAAGAACCCCCATTTCTTTTCCTGGTTCTAATCTAGTGAATTCCTGTCCGGAAACAGTTCCACTTGGGTTCGAAGTATTGGTACTAATAATTTTTACATTGTCAGAAAGAGAAACTATTTCTTGTTTGTTATAAGCAACGTTTAACGAAGTTGTCCAGGTGAATTTATCGTTTCTGTAATTGGTACTGCTAATTCCTAGTTCAATTCCCTGGTTTTTAATTACTCCAGAATTAACTCTTTGAGTTGTAAAGCCCCACCATCCTCCAACAGGAACATTTAAAAGTGCGTCTGTAGTTCTTTTTTCGTAAACATCAATTGTAGCAGAAAGTCTGTCATTAAAGAATCCCATGTCTAAACCAATGTCAGTTTGAGCAGTTTGTTCCCATTTTAAGTTAGGATTTGCTAAGTTAGCCGGCTCAGTACCAGGTACAAAACTATCAGGGGCAAGTGAAACACCCCACGAAGTCAATCGGTTCATGTAAGCATAATCTCCAATACCATCTGCACCTGTAATACCGTAACTTGCTCTTAATTTAAGTTCAGAAAAAGTATTTGAATTTTGCATAAACTGTTCATTAGATATTTTCCAGGCAACGGCTCCTGAAGGGAAAATTCCATATCTGTTGTTTGGTCCAAAACGAGATGAACCGTCTCTTCTTAAAGTAAAAGAAGCTAAATATTTGTCGTTGTATGCATAATTTAACCTTCCAAAATAAGAAGTCAATTTAGTTTCTGTTTTCTCTGTTTCTGGTTTTAAATTAATTGCTGCGCCCTGAAGATTGTAATAAGTCAGCAAATCATTAGAGAATCCTGTACCTGCAGCTTTTAATCTTTCATAAGTATCTTTTTGATTTGAAGTACCAATCATTGCTGTTATAGCATGTTCATTGATATTAAATTTATAAGTTAAATATTGTTCTGTACTCCATCTAAAGTAAGTTTTGTTTTCTTCAGATCCTGAACCTTTTAATGCAGCTCCAGCTACCAATGTACTAGGTGTATATTTGCCCTGAATATTTTCCTGCCACTCTGCACCTGCACCAAAATGATAAGTAAGACCTTTAATAATTTCATAATCAAGAAACATATTTCCGTTTACCAATCTATTGATTGTGTGATCAGTTGGCTCTAATAAAAGTGCCAGAGCATTGTCTTTTCCTTGATACTTATAGTAAGATCCATCTGCATTATAAATTGGGATAGTAGGAGGAGCAGTCTGAACAGAGAACATTGGCGATAAAATGTTGTCACCAAAATCACTATTATTTCCCTCGCTCGAAGCACCATAAAAATTAGTGCCCATATTTAATTTTTCATTAAATCTTTTCTCACCGCCCATTCTTACACTATATCTTTCAAAATCAGTGTTTTCAATAGCTCCGGTTTGTTTGATGTAGTTTCCGGAAAGAAAAAATTTAGATGTTTTATCGCTTCCGCTAAAAGTAAGCGTCCTGTTCAAAACTTCTCCCGGGCGCGTTGCTGCATCAAACCAGTTGGTATTGGCAATTGGGAAACTTGAAGGAAAAACCGGTGGTCTTCCATTTTCTTTTGCAATTGCATTCTGAATATTAGCATATTGTTGTCCGTTTAGCAAAGAGGGTTCTTTGATGATGTTTTGAAAACCATCAGAAATCTCTGCTTCAACCTGCATTTTTCCTAATTTTCCTTTTTTGGTTGTAATTAAAATTACTCCATTTGCTCCTCTGGCACCATAAATAGCGGTAGAAGACGCATCTTTTAATACCTGAATATTTTCGATGTCGTTTGGGCTAATAGAAGCACCTGTACTTGTAATGAAACCATCAACGACATACAAAGGTGCATTAGAGTTGTTGATTGAGTTTCCTCCTCTAATTACAATTGACGGACTGGTTCCCGGAGCATAGCTATTTTGTTGTACCTGAACCCCTGAAGCGCGTCCCTGTAAAGCTTGTCCAACGTTAGAAACAGTTCCGCCTAAGTTTAAATTGTCTTTTCCAATCGAACTCACAGAACCGGTAAGGTCTTTTTTCTTTGCTTTTCCGTATCCAACAACTACTTCGTCTAGTTTTTGTCCAACTTCTTTCATGACAATTTTAAGCGGAGCGCCTGATATTGTAACTTCCTGATCTTCCATACCAATATAAGTCACAATAAGTTTGGTAGCATTATCTGGTACCGTAATCGCAAAACTTCCATCAACATCAGTTTGAACACCTTTACCAGAGCCTTTCACTGTTACGTTTACACCAGGTAACGGAAGTCCGTTTTGATCTGTTACTGTACCTTTTACAGTTTTCTCAAAAAACAATGCAGTATTGTTTTTGTCTGATGTACTTATTGTTGAAGCCGCCGAAGCTTGAAATGTAAAAACTAATAACGAAAGAACGGTTAGTTTGATTTCTTTTCCGGATAAATTGTTAATCCGAAAATCTCTTGGCTTTTTTTGGGTTAATAATTTCATACTTAAAATTGGTTTTGGTTAATGTTTAATTGTTTTTTCTTGATTGTAAGTTTTAGATTTCTTTTTTGACTAGTGAATTCATTTTTGTTTTTCTATTTGACTTCTGTTTTGAACTTTTTATTTTTAAAAAATTCATTTCTTTTTTTAATCTAAAAGCCGGTTATTTTATCCGTTTTTATTGTTTTTTGAAGCATAAAAATCACCTGAAATTTTACTGAATTAACTTAGTTTTAAGATTAATGTCTGACGAAACTATAGATTATATTTTTATAAAACAAGAAAAAACACAAAAAATGTGCTCGAACACACAAAATTTATGTTCTCGAGCACATAAAATTATGCGAAACGTTTTTTTTGACTTAAATTGATGTGATTTTTACAATTATTTTTGGAATTAAGCGGACTTCTTTATTTGGGCTTATTTAATGAGAAATTGCTGTTTAAATGAATAATAAATGATGTTTTTGTAAAATCTTATGAATTTCGCAATGAGCACATTAAATAGATACTAATTAAACAGGATTTTCTTATTGTTTTATTTGGTAAGAAAATAGCTTTTCAATGATTTTATTTTAATTAAGTAAAGGAGAATTTGTTCTTAATTTTTGAACTATATTAGTCATGATGAAAATGACCTATTTTCAATTCGAATTTGAGGACATTTTCAGCTTTCAAAAAATAGAAAATGACAAAATTTAAAAACCAAAATTGTGAAAGAATACCAAGTTGTTTTAATAGATAAAAATCAAAAAAAAGAGGGTGAAATTTTAGATGCTTCTTTTTGGAAAAAAGCAAATTGTTTAACTGATTTTTCTTCTCCGTGGAAAAATGATCCGATTTCAAAAATTGAATTTCGGGCACTTCATGATTCAGAAAATTTCTATTTTAATTTTCGGGTTTTTGATACGGATATTTATATAGATCAAAAAGATAATAGTGTGGATAGTATAGGAAATTCAGATCGGGTAGAATTGTTTTTTAGAGCAAACGATTCTCTAAATCCATATTATTGTCTTGAAATGGATACTGCAGCCAGAATAATGGATTTTGAGGCGAAGCCAAATAAGGATTTTGATTTTAACTGGAAATGGCCCAAAACAGACTTAGAAATAAAATCTTCAAAAGAGGAGAATTCTTTTACTGTTGAAGGAAGAATCAGCATTGCTTCTTTAAAAGAATTGAATTTAATTCAAAACAACACTATTGAAACTGGGGTATTCAGAGCTAAATTTTCTTTAACCGAAAATCTGCAATACGATGCAACCTGGATTTCATGGGTAAATCCAAATACGTCAGAGCCAAATTTTCATATTGCTTCTTCCTTTGGGAAATTTATTTTGATGAAATGATTTGCCACAAAGGTGCTAAGTCGCAAAGAAATATAAACTTAGTGTCTTTGTGACTTCGTGGCAAACTAGCTAACGTAGAAGGAAGCATTCTCGACATTTATAATATCTATAGGTAGCAAAATTGTTTCCGGAATTTCTTTTCGGAATAAAAAATGCTCCACTAAAGTGCTGACTCCTAAATAAGCCTGTCTCTTTTGATTTTGATGAATTAAAAAATGAACCAATCCCTGATTTAGAAAATTTACATTCTTTTCAATTAGATCATAACCAATAAGTGCAATCTTTTTATTTTTTTGAGAAGATAGAATGGAGGCAATCTGATAGGCTTTAGAAGTTGTGATGAAAATGCCACGTAAATTTGGATTTTCATCTATAAATGCTGGAAACTTGGTTTCTATATTGGAGTATTTTAATTTTAATGTAGTTAAAGAAAAATCAGATATTTTTTTTTCGTCAAAATAATTTCTGAATCCTTTTTCTTTTTCCTGCATGTGAACCGCATTTTTAAGACTTTCATCGATATGAATGATAGCAATTTGTCCTTCTGCCAAAATTAAATTCATTAAACTAGCGGCAACACGCCCGCTTTTATATAAATCCTGCCCAACAAAACTTTTAATAGACGATGACTCAACCTGGTTATTAAAGGTATTAACTATAATTTCCAATTCGTCGTATTGCTTAATAATTTCGACAGTTTCTTTATGGAATAAAGGTGCGATCAAAACAGCATCAGGTGCTTTTTCGATTATTTTCTCGTTGGTACTTAAAAACGATTTGGTACTTTCAGGATTAAAGAAATAGGTTTCTATAATAACGCTATAGGCTTTAAATTCAGTTATGGCATCCTGAATTCCATTAACGCAGGGAAACCAATAAGGGTCAATTTCAGGATCAGGCAATAAAACACAAATACGATAAACCTTAGTGTTCTTTAAATTTCGGGCGATTAAGTTAGGCTCGTAATTAATGACGTTTAAAACTTCATTGATTTTCTCCAATGCAGTAGGAGAAACCTTTCCTCTTTTATGCAGAACGCGATCAACAGTTCCTTTAGAAACTCCTGCCATTTTTGCAATATCCTTAATTGTGTACTTCTTATCCATATGAACAAATATAGAAACTTTGTTTTAATTAATGGAAAATTTTTTGCGGGAATTCAATTGTGTGCTCGAGAACATTTATTTAGTGTGTTCGAGCACATTTTTTGTTTTTTTCTTGTTTTATAAAAATATAATATATAGTTTCGTAGAATCAAAACCGAAATTGTAAAATAAATTCATAACCAAATAACGTTGTAATTATTTGAATTACAACGTTTTAATGTAAAATTTTCAAGTGAGAAAAATTACTTCATTAGCCCCGGGTCGGACATGTCTCTTTGGAGATCATCAAGATTATTTAGGATTACCTGTTATAGCGTGTGCCATCAATCGAGAGATAAAATTAACTGCAGAAGAAAATCAGACCAATACGTTTGTTCTTAATATGATCGATATTGATGAAATTCGGGTGATAGATATTCATGCAACTTTCGAAAAATTAGAACCTCGTGATTATTTTGCCTCATCACTGCGTGTTTTACGCAGGCATGGTTGCGTACCAACTGTTGGATACAATATTACGATTACAGGAGACATTCCAATTAATTCGGGAACATCAAGTTCATCGGCTTTATTAATGGCCTGGATTCAGTTTTTAATTACAGCTTTCGGAGTTACTGATGAAGTGACATCAGAATTTATTGCCAAAATAGGATATACTTCTGAGGTTTTAGAACACGGAGAACCAGGCGGTATGATGGATCATTTTAGTATTGGAGTAGGGAATATCGTGTATATCAATACAAAAGATCCTTTTTCTTATAAGGTTATCGGAACCAATTTAAAAGGTTTAATTACGGGAGTTTCCGGAGTTCCAAAAGAAACGATTGGATTAATAGGAGAGTTAAAAGGAAATGCTTTAATGGCAATTGATATTGTAAAACAGAATTTCCCAAATTTTGATTTGAATACTTCCCAAATTGAAGATATTGATCGTTATCGAAATTGTTTGCCAGATCGATTAATTCCCTTTTTTGAAGCAGCTTTGAGAAATTATCATTATACCAAAGAAGCCCTAAAAGAGTTCGAAAAACCAGTTTTAGATCTTAAAAGAATTGGGGAATTAATGAATCAACACCATGAGATTTTACGTGATTTATTAAAAATTACAGTTCCAAGAATTGATGATATGATCAATGCAGCTTTACGCGCTGGTGCTTATGGAGCTAAAATCGTGGGCTCTGGCGGCGGCGGTAGTATTGTTGTCATTGCTGATCCTGAAAAAGAAAATAGGGTTATAGACGCTATTTTAAAAGCCGGAGCTCTCGAAGCATATTCAGTTAGCGTAGATCCCGGAGTAAGAATTATTGAAAATATTGAAATTTAAGATATAAATATGCACAACAATTTAGTTATTCTTGCGGGCGGTGCATCCTCTCGTATGAAAAAAGAAGCCGTTTTAGATAATTTATCTCCCGAAGAAATTGCGCAGGCCAACGAAAGAAGTAAAGGCTTAATTGGCGTTGGTGCCAGCGGAAGGCCTTTATTGGATTATCTTTTATTGAATGCTAAAAAAGCAGGATATATAAACATCTACATTATTATAGGAGAGCAAGGCGAGTTGTTTAAGGAGTTTTATGGAAACCATAATGAAAACAACAATTTTCACGGACTTAATATCTCATTTGCAATACAATATATTCCTCAAGGACGAGTAAAACCTTTTGGAACTGCAGATGCTTTATTTCAGGCAGTAGAGCAGTTTCCGGAATTAAATACACAGGAATATTCGGTTTGTAATAGTGATAATTTATATTCGGCGAAAGCCTTATTAGCGTTGAGAAAAACAGAAAATCCAAATGCATTTATCAGTTATGATCGTGATGCTTTAGAATTTCCTTCTGAAAGAATTTCGCGTTTTGCTATTGCCAAATTAGATCAAAATAATCAATTGTTGGATATATTAGAAAAACCAACAGCAGATGATTTAGAACATTATAAAGATGTGGAAGGAAAGATAAGAGTAAGTATGAATGCCTTTAAATTCAATGGAAGCACTTTGTATAAACATCTTAAAAATTGTCCTGTAAATCCTGAAAGAGACGAAAAAGAACTGCCGACAGTACTTTTAAATTCGGTTAAAGCAAATCCAGATACAACTATTGGAATTCCATTTTCAGAACATGTTCCTGACTTAACTGCCAAAGAAGATATTGCAGATGTCAAAGAATATCTTAAAAAATATTATCCAGTACTGGACTGGGAAGCTTAACAAATATTAACAAAAATTTCATATCTATTTTAGGGATCAGTACAACTTATTACATTACTTTTGTATTGCAAAAAAAACGCATAATATTGCGTAAAAAACGCAAACAAGTTAAAAGTGTTGATGCTAATTTAGATTGAAAACCAAAAATCTATTAAACAATCAACCCAAAAGTATTATGTCAAACATTGAAAATGCCATACAAGTAGAAAAAAGAAGTGCAATTCTTCCCATGGTTATTCTGACCGCTTTATTTTTTATTCTCGGATTTGTAACCTGGTTAAACGGGCCTTTAATTCCGTTTTTCGAATTGGCTTGCGAGCTTTCTTCTTCACAAGCTTACTTTGTAACTTTTGCCTTTTATATTGCTTATTTTGTTATGGCCGTCCCATCTTCCTGGGTAATCGAAAAGGTAGGGTATAAAAACGGAATTTCTTTAGGATTATTGATCATTGCTTGTGGCGCATTTATGTTCTATCCCGCTGCAGAAAGTCGTACTTTTTTATTGTTTTTAATAGCACTTTTTGTGATGGGAACAGGTTTGGCAATTTTGCAAACCGCTTCAAATCCTTATGTAGTTGTAATTGGCCCAAGAGAAAGCGCTGCAGCAAGAATAAGTGTTTTAGGAATTGCTAATAAACTTGCCGGATTTGTGGCACCAATCATATTAACAGCATTGGTTTTGTCTAATATGCAGGAGTTTACTGCCGATAAAATTGCGATGCTGGATTCGGTTTCAAAATCAAATGCTTTAAATTCTCTTGCATTACAATTGCAAAGACCTTATCTTTATATGGGATTGATTATTATGGTTTTAGCTTTATTAGTTAAGCTTTCTCCACTCCCGGAAATTGATTTGGATGAAGAAGGTAATATTTCAAATTTAAGCATTTTTAAACAAATTAAAAATGCATTCAGACGTCCTCAATTGGTTTTGGGAGTGATCACTTTAATGTTGTATTTGGCTGCTGAAGTTTTGGCTGGAGATTCAATTGGAGGTTTCGGAAAACAATTAGGAGTGTATGGCGATGAAGGAAATTTTTACCTAAAATTGACCTCTTTCACCATGTCGGCAATGGTTGTGGGATATATTTTAGGAATAACTTTAATACCAAAATACCTATCACAGGTAACAGCTTTAAAAGGATCTGGAATATTGGGAATCATTTTAGTTTTGGCAATTGTTATTATTTCACCTAAATTGATGATTCAGTTGCCTGGAATTCCAAATTTGCCAATTGTAATTCTTTTAGTAGCATTACTTGGTTTGGCAAATGCACTTTGCTGGCCGGCAATTTGGCCAATGGCGCTGGAAGATTTGGGAGGTTATACTAAAATTGGAAGTGCCATTTTGATTATGGGAATTATTGGAGGAGCTATTTTTCCTTTATTATACGGATTGATTACAGAAACTATAAATACATCAAATATTGCAGCCGGAACTCAGGATGTTTCAAGAAGCGGAAATCAGCTTGCGTATTTAATGTTATTGCCATCTTATATAATGATCCTTTTCTATGCAGTTAAAGGTCATAAATACCGAAAATGGTAGAATAAACTAGAGAAATTAAAAAAAAACTATATCATGTTAAAAAGTAAAATCGACAAAGCAACAGGATTCGAAAAACGATTCGAAAACATCAATACGGTTGTTTTTGAAAATTCTTCTGATGCCTCAAAAGCAGTTGCTCAGGAAATTGCGGCTTTAATTCAATCCAAACAAAAAGAGAACCAACCTTGCATTTTAGGGCTTGCAACTGGTTCTTCTCCAAAAGGATTGTATGCTGAATTGGTTCGTTTGCATAAAGAAGAAGGATTGAGTTTTAAGAATGTAATCAGTTTCAATCTGGATGAATATTATCCGATGGAACCAAACTCAATCAACAGTTATGTTCGTTTCATGAAAGAATTGCTGTTTGACCATGTCGATATTTTACCTGAAAACGCTCACGTTCCGGACGGACTTTTAACAAAAGAACAAATCGCAGATTATTGCCATGATTATGAAGCTAAAATTGAAGCTTTAGGTGGAATCGATTTGCAGATTCTGGGAATTGGAGGAAACGGACATATTGGTTTTAACGAATCGGGTTCACTTCAAAACTCTAAAACACGTTTAGTGGCTTTGGACCATATTACGAGAGTTGCGGCAAGCAAAGATTTCTTCGGATTGAGTAATACGCCAAGAACAGCGATAACACTTGGAGTTAAAAAGATCATGGAAGCCAAACAAGTTATTTTGATGGCTTGGGGAGAAGGAAAAGCAAATATTGTTAAAAAATCTGTAGAAGATGAAGTGACGAATCGAGTGCCCGCTTCATTTTTGCAAGAGCATAATAACGCCGTTTTTATTTTAGACAAAGAAGCTTCTTCAAAATTAACGAGAATCAACAAACCTTGGCTGGTAGAAAAAGTAATCTGGACTGATAAATTGATCAGAAAAGCAGTTCTAGGATTGGCGCTTCAGCTTAAAAAACCAATTTTAATGCTGACCGATGCTGATTATATCGAACACGGAATGAGTGATTTATTGGCTGATTCTGGTCCCGCTTACGACATCAACATCAAAATCTTCAATAAACTTCAAAATACAATTACTGGCTGGCCGGGCGGAAAACCAAATGCCGACGATTCAAACAGACCAGAAAGAGCAGAACCGGCTAAAAAACGTGTCCTGATTTTCAGTCCGCATCCAGATGATGACATTATCAGTATGGGAGGAACTTTCATGCGTTTGCAGGAGCAGGGACATGAAGTGCATGTGGCGTATCAAACTTCTGGAAATATCGCTGTAGCGGATGATGAAGCCCTTCGTTTTGCAAGATTCGTGATTGATTATAACGAAAAATTCGGAATCAAAAGTGCAGAAGCAGATAACATTTATCAGAAAGCGGCAACTTTTTTAACCAATAAAAAGAACAGCGAAATTGATATTCCGGAAGTTCGTTACATCAAAGGATTAATCAGAAAAGGAGAAGCAAGGGCAACAAGTCATTTTGTTGGATTGACCGATGATCAGATTCATTTTATGGAATTACCATTTTATGAAACAGGAACTATTGAAAAGAAACCTATCGGACCGGAAGATATTCAATTAACAGTTGATTTAATTGAAAAAATAAAACCACATCAAATCTACGCAGCCGGAGATTTAGCAGATCCACACGGAACACATAAAGTATGTCTGGATGCTATTTTTGAAGCGGTAAAAGCATTAAAACCAAAATCATTCATGGATGATTGCTGGTTATGGTTATACAGAGGCGCTTGGCAGGAATGGGGAATTGATGAAGTGGAAATGGCAGTACCAATGAGCCCGGATCAGGTTTTAGCAAAACGCCAAGGAATCTTCAAACACCAATCTCAAAAAGACGGTGTTGTCTTTCAGGGAACCGATGCCAGAGAATTTTGGCAAAGAGCCGAAGACAGAAATGCAGAAACAGCTGATTTGTACCAACAGTTAGGTTTGGCAACTTATGCCGCCATGGAAGCTTTCGTGAGATGGCATTATTGAGATTCTGAGTTGCTGAGATACTAAGATACTAAGTTCTTTTAGCTCTTAAAATATTAGCCAATAATTTTCACTAATTAAATTCGAGTTAATTCGGGCAATTCGTGGCGAAAAAATACACACAGATTATAAAATCATTTTAATCCTTTTAATCTGTGGCAAAAAATTATAGCTTTGTACCAACAAGAAGCAAGAAAGAGAATAAATCTATATTCTTTTCTCTTGCTTCTTTCTTCTTAAAAAAATGGAACAAGACAAAAAACTTCTTATAAAATTAGCACACACCAAAATGCCTTTCGGGAAATACGAAGGACGTTTTCTAATCGATTTACCTGAATATTATGTGGTTTGGTATCAAAATAAAGGTTTTCCTAAAGGCGAATTAGGACAGCAATTGCAGCTTATTTATGAGTTAAAACTAAATGGTTTGGAAGAATTGATCCGAAATATTAAAAAACAATATCCGAAACCGTAAAAAATAGTAGGAAAAATCTTTTGCTATTTCATTTTTTTTATTTAAGTTTGAAATACAAAAATATTATAATTTTTTAAAACAAATTGATACCACAGAATTCAAGCCTGAATTTATAAATGTGTACAAGTCAATGTTTTTAAATTATAATATTTTTTTTTATGCCTAAACTTACCTTTCGCTCCCTTTTCTTTATTGGTGTAAACAATGTCTTTAGTGATTATTGTTTTTTAAAAACTGGATCATGAGATTCATAGAAAAATTACAAGATTTAAAAATAATGAAATTAAAGCTTTTATTGTTTTTAATCCCTCAAATCTGTATTTCACAAAGTGACACAATAAACCAATTAATGATTGACGGAGAAAAAGCATTCTTGGAAAATAATTTTTTGTTGGCAAAAGAAATCTATACAAAAGCGACAGATATTAATGCAAAAAATAAAGATTGCTGGTTTAATTTAGCAGCTTCAGAATTAAAATTAGAAGAAAACAATAATGCGTGTGAACATTTCTATCAGGCTTATTTACTAAATGATGGAGAAGCATTAAAAGTCATTAAAGAAAACTGCCCCGATTTTAGAAACGGTTCAATAATGTCACTAAATGAAGTGGAAGAAAAAACCAAATTTATTTATGGAAAAAAAGAGTACCTGCTTATTGTAGACAATACTTTAAATCCAAAATATAGTAGTATCTTATTGAGAAGACTTAAATTTTCTACCATTATGTCGAAATATAAAGGAAGAATATTTGTTCAATTTCAAATTAACAAATCGAATACTTTAGATACAAAAATAGTAAGCATTAGTGGAGATCAAAAAGAAGCAGAAATTATAAAGAAAGAAATATTGTCAATTTTAAATAATTTATTCACTTATGTTTCAGCTAAAAATAATGGAGTAAATGTTGATTTGTGGGATAAATGCTCTCTAATTCTTAACTTCTTAATGGTACCTTAACTATAGAAGGTAAGTTTTTTTTGGATTTAAATGATATGTTTGAAAAACCATTAGTTTGTGTATATTTTATGAATATTACAAAACAATATTACAAGACTTTAAAATACATTCTTCAAAAAAATCTTTATTAAAAGTTAAAATTATCGATTACAAAACTATATAATCATTCTGTTTAAAAATTTGCAAATTATCTCATTCTCTTATTGACAAATTATCTAATTAAATTTGTACTTTTGCCAAGTTTTTTACACAACTACAATACAAACAACAACAGAATGAATCAAACAAAATATATTTTTGTTACAGGCGGTGTGACTTCTTCATTAGGAAAAGGAATTATCGCGGCATCTTTAGCAAAATTGTTACAAGGAAGAGGATACCGTACAACTATTCAAAAATTTGACCCGTATATAAATGTAGACCCGGGAACATTAAATCCGTACGAACATGGAGAATGTTATGTAACAGATGATGGTGCTGAAACTGATTTAGATTTAGGTCACTACGAGCGTTTTTTAAACGTTCCTACTTCTCAGGCAAATAACGTTACTACAGGAAGAGTTTATCTTTCAGTTATTGAAAAGGAAAGAAGAGGGGAATTTTTAGGAAAAACGGTTCAGGTTGTTCCTCATATTACAAACGAAATAAAAGACAGAATGCAATTGCTGGGTAAATCTGGTGATTATGATATTGTTATTACTGAAATTGGTGGAACTGTTGGTGATATTGAGTCTTTACCTTATATTGAGTCTGTTCGTCAGTTGGTTTGGGAGTTAGGTGAAAATAACGGAATTGTTATTCATTTAACATTGGTTCCTTATTTGGCTGCTGCAGGTGAGTTAAAAACGAAACCAACACAGCACTCTGTAAAAACTTTGATGGAAAGCGGTATCAAAGCTGATATTCTGGTTTGTAGAACAGAGCACGAACTTTCAGATGAGTTGCGTAATAAATTAGCATTATTTTGTAATGTAAAAAGAGAAGCTGTAATTCAGTCTATTGATGCTTCAACAATATATGAAGTGCCAAATTTGATGCTTGAAGAAGGATTAGATGTTGTGGCTTTGAAAAAATTAGATTTACCTAAAAAAGCAGCTCCGGATTTAAAAAACTGGAATACTTTTTTACGCAGATTGAAAAATCCAAAACATACTGTAAATATTGGTTTGATTGGAAAATATGTAGAAATGCAGGATTGTTACAAATCTATTTTAGAGGCGTTTATTCATGCAGGCGCTGCTAATGAGACTAAAGTAAATGTAATCTCTATACATTCAGAGCATATTAATATTGATAATGTTGAAGAAAAATTAGGCCCTCTTGATGGAGTTTTAGTAGCTCCTGGTTTTGGTGAAAGAGGAATTGAAGGAAAAATCGAAGCAGTTCGTTTTGCACGTGAAAATAATATTCCGTTTTTCGGAATTTGTTTAGGAATGCAAATGTCTGTTATCGAATATTCAAGAAATATTTTAGGTTACACGGAAGCGAATTCTACAGAGATGAATGATAAAACAAAACATCCTGTGGTGAATTTAATGGAAGAGCAAAAAACAATTACGGACAAAGGAGGAACAATGCGTCTTGGAGCTTGGAAGTGCGATATTAAGCCAAACTCATTAGCACATAAAATCTACGGTCAAAAAACTATTTCGGAGCGTCACCGTCACCGTTATGAGTATAATAATAAATATAAAGATGAATTGCAGAAAGCAGGTTTAATTGCTTCTGGAGTAAATCCTGATACTGGTTTGGTAGAAATTATAGAACTTGAAAATCATCCGTTTTTCATAGGAGTTCAATACCATCCTGAATACAAAAGTACTGTTGCAAACCCACATCCTATTTTCGTAAATTTTGTGGCTGCTGCTGTAAATGCGCATAAAAAATAATATTAATATTCTAAAAAGGATGTAACGTTTGAGTCTAACTCACAACTAATAGCCTTTAACGAATAACTTTTTTAAATTATAATGGAAGAAAAAAAATTTGATCTTAATTCAATCATTGGTTTTGTATTGATATTCGGAATTCTGATTTGGATTATGTACCAAAATCAGCCTTCTGATAAGGAAATTGCCGCTGAAAAAGCCAAGAAAGAATTAGTAGCGAAGCAAGAAGCTCAGGCTAAAGCAGATAAAACCAAAACAGCCGTTTTACCTGTTGCTACTACTGCTGCAACACCAGGCGATACAGTTCAATTGTCAAACCTGCAAAAAACTTTAGGTGGTTTTGCTTATTCTGCTACACTTCCTTCTGCCAAAGAAGGTTTTACAACTATTGAAAACGAAAAGATTAAACTAAAAATCGCAAATAAAGGTGGTTATATAGTTGAAGCTACTCTTAAAGAATTTGAGAAATTTCATAAAGGTTCTGGACAATTGGTAGAATTGATTAAAGACAATAATTCAAATTTAAATATTCAGTTACAAACAACGGATAACAGGACTTTAAACTCTAAAGATTTGTTTTTTGAGCCAACACTAACGAAAAATGGTGCTGATCAAATTTTAACAATGCGCTTGAAGGCAGGTGCTAACGAGTTTTTAGAATACAAATATGTATTAAAAGCAGACGACTATTTGGTTGGTTTTGATATTCGTTCTCAAGGATTGAATAAAGTTTTAAACTCTTCTAAACCATTAGATTTACAATGGGATTTAAGAACATATAGAAATGAAAAAAGTATTTCTTATGAGAATCGCTATGCAGAGATAAACTATGAATATGGAGATGAAAAGTATAGCTATGTAAATCACACTGGGCAGGGGAAAATAGAAAACCCTGAAAAATTAAGTTATGTTGCTTTTAAACAACACTTTTTTACCACTATTTTATCTACAGAAAAACCATTTGAAACATCTAAATTACAATCTGATGATTTAGTTAAAGATGAAAAGATTGATACTGTTTTTACAAAACAATTTAGAGCAACTGTTCCTTTAGCCTTTACAAATGGAGAAGTTGATTATAAAATGAGTTGGTATTTTGGCCCATCTGATTATAAAGTATTAAAATCATACGATAAAAACTTCGAAAAAATCATTCCATTAGGATGGGGAATTTTCGGTTGGATCAACAGATGGATTTTTATTCCATTATTTGGATTCTTAAGTTCAACAATTGGATTGTCATTAGGAATTGCAATTATTATCTTTACTATTCTTATCAAATTGGCTATGTCGCCAATTACATATAAATCATTCTTGTCGCAGGCTAAAATGAAAGTTTTGCGTCCTGAAATTACAGAGTTGGGAGAAAAATTCAAAAAAGACCCAATGAAGAAACAACAGGAAACAATGAAACTTTACAACAAAGCAGGAGTAAACCCAATGGCAGGATGTATCCCGGCATTGATACAGCTTCCTTTTATGTATGCATCATTCCAATTCTTCCCATCAGCTTTTGAGTTAAGACAAAAAGGTTTCCTTTGGGCAGATGATTTATCTTCTTTTGACTCGGTGGTAAAATTACCATTCACTATTCCATTGTATGGAGATCATATTAGTTTGTTCCCAATTTTGGCAGCAATTGCAATTTTCTTTTATATGAAAATGACATCTGGTGACCAACAAATGGCAGCGCCTCAACAAGAAGGTATGCCTGATATGGCAAAAATGATGAAAATTATGATTTATGTTTCGCCGTTAATGATGTTAATTTTCTTCAATAGTTATGGTGCAGGTTTGAGTTTGTATAACTTTATTTCGAACTTAATTACAATTGGAATTATGTTTGTAATCAAAAATTATATTGTTGATACAGATAAAATTCACACCCAGATTCAGGAGAACAAATTAAAAGAGCCTAAAAAACAAAGCAAGTTTCAACAACGTCTTCAAGAGGTAATGGAACAACAAGAGGCTGCAAAAGGTCAAAACAAAAAGAAATAATACATTAAAAAATCTCGATTTATCGGGATTTTTTATTTTTATAATATACTTTATCAAAAGCATTTTCGTTAAAGCTTAAAATTGAATTTAATATGATTTATAAAAAAATAATAATCGGATTACTTTTTTTAAATACCTTTTTAATTTCGGCGCAAGAAGTCAATAAACTGGATGCTAACGGAAAAAAAGACGGAGTATGGAAAGGAACTTACGAACTTTCAAAACGCCCGCGTTATGAAGGGACTTTTAGCCACGGAAAAGAAACCGGACTTTTTAAGTTTTTTGATGACACCAAAAAAGGTGATATTGTAGCAACACGTGATTTTTCAGCTAATAATGGAAGCTCGTATACTATTTTTTACGATCAGAATAAAAACAAGGTAAGCGAAGGAAAAGAAGTGGGAAAAGCTCGTGAAGGGGAATGGAAATACTACCATAAAGCTTCAAAAGTTGTTATGACACTTGAAAATTATAAAAATGGAAAGCTGGAAGGTGTAAGATCAGTTTTTTATCCGGATTCTAAAATTGCAGAAGAAATGATGTATAAGAATGGTTTAAAAGAAGGAACGTATAAAAAATACGGTCAAAACGCATTACTCTTAGAGCAAAGTACCTATAAAAATAATGAATATAACGGAGAAGCTGTTTTTTACGACTCTGATGGTGTAATGGCCTCTAAAGGGAAATTCCTAAACGGAAAGAAAGTTGGAATGTGGCAATTTTATCTAAAAGGAAAATTGACGAAAGAAGTAAATATGAGTGATCCGAAAAGTAATTATAAAGCAGACTCAAAACCTAAAATGGAATAGTAATAATACACAAATTACGGGTGTAATTCGTGGTAACTTTTTTTAAATTCGATTCAAAATATCAAAAAAGAAAAATTAGTGGCAAACTTTTTTCTAAATTTGATTTGCTAATACTTTGAGTAAATGGATTTAAACGAACTTACCGGGCGGTTTTTATTATTGTTTTTTTCAATTTTGATTTTGTATTTTTTCTCAAACAGAAAAGATAATGAAACCATAAATCCATTGATGGTTATTGTTGGTCTTTGTACTTTCTCATTGTGTTATTTATTTACAAAAATCGAGATTGGAGTAGGGATCGGTTTTGGGCTATTTGCGATTTTCTCCATTTTGAGATTCAGGACGCAATCTTTTACCGTAAATGCGATCATTTTTCTCTTTGCTACAATCACGCTTTCTATTTTAGATATTATGTATCCGTTTGAAAAGATTGAAGTGTTATTGTTCTTTCAAATAATTATTATTGGATTTTACATTTTTGCTTCAATTTTAGTCAATAAAAAAGCGTCTAAATATTTGAATATTGTTGATATTAAAATTCCTTTAGAAGGAGATTTTTCATTAGAGAATCATAGGATTCGAAAATCAATTCAGCAGAAAATAAATGTTGACGATTTTGATTTTAAAATCATTCTGATCAACACGGTTTCTAATGAAATAGATTTACAGGTTTTTTATTAATTATTCATTAAATGGCCTAACTTGTTTGATGTATAAATCTCTATTTTCTCCCACAATTTTAAATTCAATATCAACTGCATTTAGTCTGTTTTTTTTCCAATAGCGATTCATTTGGATTTCTATTTTTTGGCTAACAGAATTGAGCCTGATCATTTCTTTTCTACTTAATAAAGGTTCATTTTTGTTTAGATTAGAATTGGATGTGTAATCGACATTAAAATCTTCATCAGTTGTTTTTTCGTGCGTCAGGTAATAAGCTGTGAATTGTTCGCAAATTTCTCCTTTTTCAGGTTTAACTACTGAATTTTCTCCTTTTTGAATATTAACGGTAATACCTGGGAAATTTTTTCTAAAGATGTTTTGTGTAATGATTACACCGTTAGCCAATTCATCTGGAAAAGAGCGATGCACTAAAACGCCCATAGCAATAGTTTTTTGATCAATATTAAAAAGCTCCCTTTCATTGTAAGAACCTTCATTCCAGACACTGGCCCAAACTTGCTTAATTGCTTTTTCGAAGGTTTTAATACTGTCGCCCAGAATTCCGGTTTTTGAATCGTATAATCCAGCACCATTAAAATCATCCAAATCTTCTGCATTGGTTGACGATCTGAATCTGAAATTTTTAAATGCTGCATTTTTAAAAGTTTGATTTAGTTTTGCAATTAATTCAGGATTGATTGGTTCCTTTTTAATAGCATCCCGAATTTTTTTTAATTGATGATTGATCCAAACCGCCGAATCTTTATGCGGATAAGCCAACAATTCATTTATTAAAAGTGAAATGGATTTCTTCTGAATGTGTTCCGTATAAAAATAAAAGGGAATTGCATGTGCATTTTCCGGAGTTTTAAATGGGACATCTTTTGAAATATCTTTTGAAATTGCAATTAAATACGCCAAATTTTGTGCTTTAGAACCTATGGAATTTACGCCTTTTTTAGGTATTAAATTCAAATCAAGCAAATCTGCAATGCTGTTATCAATAGTCAACTGCTTCTTTTTGGAAGTGGTTTTTACGCTTATTTTTTTGGTTGTTTCTTTGATGTAAAAAGTATCAATTTCAATTTTTAATTCTACTTTCTTAGAAATTAATCTTTTGATATTATTATCTTTAAAAACGCTTGTGTACGCCATAATCGGAATCTTTCTGTTTTTACCTAAAAGCACTAAATGGCTTAAAGGTGTCTGAAGTTCATTCACAATTATTCCTCTTACATCTGGCAGAATATCAGGTGTTCCATCCAAAATTATGATTTCATCAGTCTTTGGTTTTGTGGTTTCCAAATCCTTTATTTTATATTGTTTTAAGATGCCAACTGTACTTCCTGAAACGACTTCCTGATAGGTGATATTATTAAAAATATAATCGGATTTCACACAGGGGATTTTGAATTTGTTTTGTTGAAACCATTCCATTTTTTCGGGATTGTTTAAATAAAATTTTAAATCAGGGCCAATGAAACTTGACTTTAAAACTAAATTATAAAAGTTTTCAATTAATGGAATTGGCATACGATCCGAAGCTGCTAATTCGAAAATCCATTTTTCAGTTCCTTTAATATGATTCAGATTTCCTAATAAATAATCCCGGTTTTTTTCAGTATCGCTATAATTATCCTTGTTAAAGATTTCTACTTCCTTGTCATACCCTAAATAGTCGATTACAAAATCATAATGATGTGAAATCAAACTACTATTGAAATAATACATTTTTTTTGTTCGCAGATCGTAAACAATTTTTACTGATTCGATATTCGAAAACTTATCAGATAAAGGTTTGCCTTTAAATGCTTTGTAAGCTTCGTAATTAGGCAAAGTAGCGCTGTATCTTTGCGCACTCAAAGAGGTAATTAGAAAGAGAAAAATAAAGCTGTAAACAAATTTTTGCATGACATTTTTATTGATGATTAAAAGTAATTAAAAAAAACGATAGGTTTTGTCTACTGCAGGATTATATAAACTAATCAAAACTGCTATAATTATCTATATTTTGGCTTACCTTTGCACCCTTGTAAATATAAACGATTTAGAATGAAACGTGTAGTTGTTGGACTTTCTGGTGGAGTAGATTCGAGTGTTGCAGCTTATTTGTTGCAACAACAAGGGTACGAAGTTATTGGCCTTTTTATGAAAAACTGGCACGATGACTCAGTTACTATTTCTAATGAATGCCCATGGTTAGAGGATAGTAATGATGCTTTATTAGTAGCTGAAAAACTCGGAATACCGTTTCAAACTGTCGATTTAAGCGAAGAATATAAAGAAAAAATCGTTGATTATATGTTCAACGAATACGAAAAAGGAAGAACTCCAAATCCTGATGTACTTTGTAACCGCGAAATCAAATTTGATGTTTTCATGAAAATTGCCTTAAGTCTAGGTGCTGATTATGTAGCAACGGGACATTACTGCCAAAAAAGTGAAATTGAAGTTGATGGAAAGCCTGTTTATCAATTGATTGCAGGTGCTGACAACAATAAAGATCAATCGTATTTTTTATGTCAATTGTCGCAAGATCAATTGGCAAAAGCCTTATTTCCAATTGGTGCTTTAACAAAACCGGAAGTGCGCGAAATCGCTGCCGAAATGGATTTGGTAACGGCTGAAAAGAAAGATTCTCAAGGATTATGTTTTATTGGAAAAGTACGTTTACCGGAATTTTTACAACAAAAGCTACAACCTAAAGAAGGTAAAATTGTTCAGATTGATAAGAATGATCCAATTTATAATATTGAAAAACCAACAGATTTATCATTAGAGTCAGCATTGAAATTAGAAGCTCAAAAGCTAAATTATCTTCCAACAATGGGAAAAGTAGTTGGGAAACATCAAGGTGCTCATTATTTTACAATTGGACAAAGAAAAGGTTTGAATGTGGGTGGAACAACTGATCCATTATTTATTATTGCGACCAATGTTGAAACCAATACGATTTATACAGGTTTAACAAGCAATCATCCTGGTCTGTTTAAAAAAGCTTTATTTATTGAAAAATCTGAAGTGCACTGGATTCGTACAGATTTAGCTTTAAAGATAGGTGAAACGATGGAAGTGATGGCGAGAATTCGTTACCGTCAGCCTTTACAAAAAGCTACTTTACACCAATTAGAAGACGGAATGTACGCTCGTTTTGATGAACCCCAATCTGCTATAACTGAAGGTCAGTTTGTTGCCTGGTATTTCGGTAACGAATTAGTTGGTTCGGGAGTAATTTCTTAGCTTTATACTTTTTTACGAAGGTTTTCCTTTTAAAAAAGTAAACTATGAAATACATTTTCACGTTTCTTTTATTGTTTGTTTTTTCTGCGATGTTTTCGCAAGAAGATGCATGGGTTTATTTTAAAGATAAGCCAGGCTCACAAGTATTTGTAGATAAACCTTTAGATATGCTTACGCAGCGTTCTTTAGACCGAAGAACGAATCAGAATATTCCTTTAAATGTTGCTGATGTTCCTGTAGAAAAAAGCTATGTTACTCAAATAAAAGCGAGTTCAGGAATTACCATCATGGCAAAGTCAAAATGGCTTAATGCGCTTCATATTCGTGGAAATCAGGCTACTATTTTGGCACTTAAATCATTTTCGTTTGTTGATAAAGTTGTTTTTGCTAATAGAACTTTAAATACTACTTCTAAAAATACAACTTCTAAAAAAGTTTCAGAGAATAGAGAAGTTCAAACAAACAATAAGCTTAACACTACCATTGATTATGCTTATGGAAATTCTGCAAGTCAAATTCAAATGCTTAACGGACAGGCTTTACATAAGCAGAATTATACTGGTTCCGGAAAAATAATTGCTGTTTTAGATGCAGGCTTTCCGGGCGTAAACACAGCGCAGCCTTTTCAAAATTTACAGACTAAAAATCAGATTTTGGGAGGTTACGATTTTGTTAACCGAAATACTAATTTTTATACGGGAGATGATCACGGAACTTTAGTGCTTTCAACAATGGGAGGTTATAAAGAAAATGCATTGGTAGGCACAGCTCCGGATGCTTCTTATTATTTATTCATAACCGAAGATGATGCTACTGAAAATCCGGTTGAAGAATCATTATGGGTTGAAGCAGCAGAAAAAGCCGATAGTTTGGGTGTTGATATTATCACGACTTCATTAGGTTATTTTGAATATGATAATCTCAATTATAGCCATACTTATAGTGATATGAATGGAAGCACTAATTTCATTTCGCGTGGAGCAGAAATTGCTTTTAGTAAAGGGATAATTGTTGTAGCCTCGGCAGGAAATGAAGGCAGAACAGCTGAGCCTCATATTGGAGGCCCGGCCGATGCTGTTTCTGTTATCACAGTTGGTTCTGTTGATTCTGCCAAACTAAAATCTAATTTCAGTTCAATTGGACCGAGTTTCGATAATCGGATAAAACCAGATGTAATGGCGCAGGGAACCGCTACAGTAGTTTCTGATGCTTCAGGTATTATTGGAACTTCTAATGGAACTTCATTTTCATGTCCGGTAATGGCTGGAATGATTGCATGCTTATGGCAGGCTTTTCCAACGAAAACGAATAAGGAAATTCGAAAAATGCTCTTGGAGATTTCGGATCGATACGCAAATCCAAATAATGATTATGGATATGGAATTCCGAATTTTGGATCTACTTTAGGAGTTGAAAGTTTTCAGGTTTCTTCTGATTTTTCAGTATTCCCGAATCCAGCTAAAACTTTTGTTTCTTTTTCTTTTTCAAATGAAAATGTTAATGCATCAGTTTCAATCTACTCTGTTTTAGGACAAAAATTAATCGAAAAACAAATTACAAATCAAAACTCAATTCTTTCTGTAGAAGCCTTAAATAGCGGACTCTATTTTTATACTTTTGATGCTGAAGGTTTGCATAAAACAGGAAAGATAATCAAACAATAACAGCCTATTTGCATGAATAAAATTACCCAACTCTTCAATATAAAATACCCAATAATTCAAGGTGGAATGATCTGGAACAGTGGTTATAAGCTGGCATCTGCAGTTAGTAATTCAGGTGGTCTAGGCTTGATAGGCGCCGGTTCTATGTATCCTGAAGTATTAAGGGAACACATTCAAAAATGTAAAAAATCTACTGATAAACCTTTTGGTGTTAACATTCCGATGTTATATCCAAACCTTGAAGAAATCATAAATATTGTAGTTGAAGAAGGAGTCAAGATTGTTTTTACTTCAGCCGGAAATCCTAAAACATGGACTTCTTTTCTTAAGGAAAAAGGAATAACAGTTGTTCATGTTGTAAGCAGTAGTATTTTTGCCTTAAAAGCGCAAGAAGCAGGAGTAGATGCTATTGTTGCAGAAGGTTTTGAAGCCGGCGGACACAACGGACGTGACGAAACTACAACACTGACTCTAATTCCGATGGTGAAAGAAAAAATTCAGATTCCGATTATCGCTGCTGGTGGAATTGCAACTGGAAGAGGAATGCTGGCTACCATGATATTAGGAGCTGACGGAGTTCAGGTTGGAAGTCGTTTTGCAGCTTCATTTGAATCTTCGGCACACAATAATTTCAAAGAAACGATAGTTAATAGTAAAGAAGGGGATACTCATTTGACCTTGAAAGAATTAGCTCCAGTACGTTTGATTAAAAATAAGTTTTATCAGGATGTTCAGGAATTGTATGAAAAATGCCCTTCAAAGGAAGAATTAATCCAGCTGTTAGGTCGTGCCAGAGCTAAAAAAGGAATGTTTGAGGGTGATCTTGAAGAAGGAGAACTTGAAATTGGACAAATCGCAGGATTGATTCATGAAATTCTTCCAGTCGAACAAATTATTCAACAAATGATGACCGAATTTGAAGTTGCCTGCAAAGAAAAAGCTAAATTTGAGTTTTAATTATCTGCAAGAAATACAATATGAATTCTATACGAACCTACATAATATTATTTTTTTTAGCATTTGGTCTGCAACAGGTTCAAAGTCAGTCTTATCAATTTAAAACTTCAGGATTTAGTGTTTTAGAAAAAAATGAAAGAGGAAAGTGGGGTGATTGGTCCAATCTTGACTTAGTGAATTTATCCGTAATTCTGGATACTAACAAACACCGAATTGTAGTTTATTCGCAGGAAATCCAGCTTTTTAATATTTTGAATTACATTGAAAGAGAAGAAAACGATACTGATATTGTTTATTCCTTCATGTGTAAAGACAATGATGGACGAGAATGCAAGTTGTCTATTATTACACGTAAAAAACAAGAATACCGCAAACAGCTTTATATTAACTACGACGATCATATTATCGTTTATAATATGTCTAGTGTGTAATTACATTGAGAAATCAATAATTAATACTTTAGATAAAATGACAAACCCGACAAGTTCCATAACTTGCCGGGTTTGTCATGTAAAATCTTAGTCCCTAAGCTTCGGGATAGTATCTCAGAAACTTAGAAACTCTTTAAGAATCAATATCTTTAATAAACTCATCGTACTCTAAGTAAAACATTTCCAGCGCATTCATTTTTTCAAAAAAGAAATCAAAAATAGTATCCCAATTATTGCGATTGCTAAAACCAACTCCTTGTTTTTCAACCCAGATTCTGCTAATGGTTTTACCGCTTTCTAAAGTGTAGTTTTTCTCATAAACCAAATCAGAAAGAAATTCTTCTTCTAGAATATTTTTTAAAGCTTCTATTTTTTCGAAGTATGCATTCCGTTTTTCATCACTTCTGTGCTCAATATCAATTAAGACCTGCGCTTTTTTGTTATCAACGAAAAATTTAAAAGAAAAGTCTTTTATTTTAGTGTCATAAAGAACCCATTTGCGTGGATATTTTTCGGCGAAAGCCACCCAAAATTCTCTTTTTATCTTTTGTGATTCTTCTCTACTGTACATTTTTATGGGCTTTGGTTCTGGAAAACTTGTGGAACCGCGTTTTCTGGACTATATTTATATTTTATTTGAAAGTACAAAAATAAACTTTGAATATGAATTTTCAAGATTTTTTGCAATATGTTCCTAATTTAATTCCAGTTGAATTGCCGGCAAATTTGGCCCACCTAAAAATGGCCCCAAAAGGACGTCTCGAAGAACTTAGAAATGTTGATTTAAAAACAAAAAATCCCAGAATTGCAGCGGTAATGATGTTGTTTTATCCTAAAAATGATGAAACACATTTAGTTTTAATTGTCAGAAACGCTTATAATGGTGTGCATTCCTCTCAAATTGCCTTTCCTGGAGGGAAATATGAAATTTCCGATATCAATTTTGAAGAAACTGCTCTACGTGAAACGGAAGAAGAAGTTGGTGTTTCATTAGAAAAAATTGAAATAATTAAGAAGTTTACACCAGTGTATATTCCGCCAAGTAATTTTTTGGTGCATCCTTTTTTAGGAATTGCAAAAGAAGAACTTTCATTTTATCCTGATATCAGAGAAGTTGCTGATATTATTGAGTTACCTTTATCTGTCTTTTTAGACGATGAAATAATTATCGAAACCACGCTATCAACTTCTTACGCAACAGATATTCTGGTTCCGGCATTTAATATCCAAAATCATATTGTCTGGGGAGCGACGGCTATGATTTTGAGCGAACTGAGGGAAGTCTTAAAAATAACTTTTGCAGAAAATTTCTAAAAACAATAAAATAACAATTTGGTATTCATTAGATTAGCAACTTTTGGTAGAAATTGTTTAAAACTGTCGCTAAAAGAATAATTTTTGTATGTTTGCGACTTAACAAAAAAATACAATACGTAGCTATGGGATTGTTTAAACGAAATCCTTTTGGACATATATTATTCATCAAGAAATGGTTAATCCGTATTTTGGGTGCCATGACGCATAGAAGGTATAGGGGGTTTAATGAATTACAGATTGAAGGATCTGAAATTATTAAAACATTGCCGGATACGAATGTATTGTTTATATCAAATCACCAAACGTATTTTGCCGATGTTGTGGCTATGTTTCACGTCTTTAACGCAAGTTTAAGCGGGCGTCAGGATACGATTAAAAATATCGGTTACTTATGGCAGCCGAAGATGAATTTATATTATGTGGCTGCAAAAGAAACAATGAAAGCCGGCTTATTACCGAGAATTATGGCTTATGCGGGTGCTATTACAGTTGAAAGAACCTGGCGTGCTAAAGGTGTTGATGTGACTGAAAAAAGAGACGTAAATCCTAATGATACTGAGAATATAAGAATAGCACTTGAAGATGGTTGGGTAATTACATTTCCGCAAGGAACTACAAAATCATTCAAACCAGTTCGCAAAGGAACTGCACATATTATTAAACAACACAGACCTATTGTTATTCCGATTGTTATTGATGGTTTTCGTCGCTCATTTGATAAAAAGGGATTGAGAACAAAGAAAAAAGGAATTTTGCAATCGTTCATAATCAAAGAACCTCTTGATATTGATTATGAAAACGATACAATTGAAGAGATTGTAGAAAAAGTAGAATACGCCATTGAACAACATCCATCATTTTTAAAAGTTATTCCAGCCGAAGTAATTAAGGTGGAAGAAGAACTTAACGAAATGAGAAGATGGAGTTATAAGGCCCCAGAAAATGAAAATTAGATTTGTAGATGTTCTCAGGTTTCAAGTGGTAGACTTAGCAACTTATCAACTTAGTATCTTAGAACCTTAGCAGCTTAGACTAAAAATCAATTTTCTTCAACTCTTTATAATTAGCATATAATCTTCGCAATAGCGTTCCGTAAAGTAATCGGTAAAAACACCAGAACAATCCAAAAAAGGCGCAGGCAACTAAAAATGCTATCCCGAAAGTTATAACCATAGCTTTGCCATTTGCCGCTAATTTTTCTCTTATAAAGGCCATGTCCGGATTATATACAAAAGCAACAAAGAAGCTCAATATTGCTATTATAACAATCATTCCCAAATTATACCAGACATAATACTGGACTGTTTTTCGAGTTCGTAATATAGCACTCATCAATGATTTGGTAGCAACGGTCGTTGAAATGGTAGTGTAATTTTTATAGAAGATAAATACGAAAACCAATCCTACTAAATAGTTTAGATAAGTCAGGTATTCAAGGGCATTGACAATTTCCGGATGATTTATTTTTTGCATAACATCATCGGTGTTGAGAAATAAGTTTGAAAAAGTCCAAAACGAAATTTCCAAAATACTGATTATCAAAATCCACTTCACAATTGAAGATGATTTTTTGTGAATCATTCTGTAGATTTCTTTTTCAGAAATTTGCTCAAAAGAATCCGAGTTCTTTTTCCAGTCTTTTTTTAATAAATCCAGTTCTTTCATAATAATTTTTAAGGATTTAGTATTTTTTTAAGTTTCCCTTTAATTCTGTTCATTTTCACGCGCGCATTCACTTCGCTGATTCCTAAGGTCTCGGCTATTTCTTGATAATCTTTGTCTTCTAAATACATAAAAACTAATGCTTTTTCGATGTCATTAAGCTGATAAACTGCTTTATACATCAATTTAATCTGTTCTTCTTCTTCATAATTGTAGTCAACATCTTTTACAAAATGCTGATGACTTTCGTATTCTACTGTCGATATGGTTCTTTTGGTTTTTCGATATAAGGTAATGGCTGTATTTAACGCCACACGATACGTCCAGGTCGAAAATTTACTGTCGCCCCTAAATTTAGGATATGCTTTCCAGAGCTGAATGGTAATTTCCTGAAACAAGTCTTTGTGAGCGTCTTCGCCAGCAGTATATAATCTACAAATCTTGTGGATTATATTCTGGTTAGCCTTCAATTGCGCAACAAATGACTGTTCTAGGTTTTCGCTCATAAAGTATTAGTAGTATTGCAATCTATTTTGTTACAAAGATTTTTTCTTTAGCCACTAATTTCACTAATTTTCACTAATTTTTTGTGATAAATTTTCACTCATACAAACTCAGTCATAATTAGTGGAAATTAGTGTAATTCGTGGCAAACTTTTATAATTTTCTGGTTTTATAATAATTCACCATCAAATCTACAAATTTACTGTAGCTGTCCATACCGTCTTTTTGATTGTTTGTTTTTAGGAAATTGTCATAAAAAACATGGAAACCTTCATCTATAAAAGTATCATATTGTTTCCAGAAATCATGGCTTTCCTGATAGTTTTTTAAGATTCCGACATGCGTTTGTCTTTTTAACTGTTCGAAAATTTTCTCATTCTTAACTTGCCAAATTCCTAAACAATAGCGTAGAGCAAAACTGTACCCGGAATATTGAAAATATAAATTATCGTTTTTTACAGAAGCTAAAACCCCGATAAAATTACACTCACTTTCGCTGGCATAACCCATTTGGTGCGCCATTTCATGACAAGTAGTGGCAGGGAAATTATACATAGGTAACAAATCATTTACTTGTGCTTCATTCGTAAATGGGTTCAAATAACCGCCAAATCCCATATATGTCAAGGGAAGACTAAAAAGAGATTTTTTTACACTTAAAATTTCATATTTAAAATAGGGATGTTCTTTAGCCAGATTGTTGTATCCGTATAGGGTCATCTTAAAAGCGTCTTTTTGAGAGTAAGGAAAAACGACTTTTGAACTATCATTTTTGGTAATTTGAAACTGAATTTCGTTGGTTTTTAGAATTAGTTTCTTGGTAAAAGCCAATAATTCTGCATCAGTATATTCTCTTTTGATATCCATTTTTTGAAAAAGCGGTTCACGATAATAATTGAATGCCCAAAGAATATGAAAGAGGAAATAAAAAACAGAAATTTTACCTAAGATTTTTAAAAGATGATCTTTAAAGTCTGTTTTCCATGTTTTTCGGATTTGCCAGAACCAGCTAATTATGGACAAGATTAAAACACTATAAATTAAGTCACCAAAAGAAAAAGGAATTTTGCCTAAAACGGTTCTTGAGAAATGTGAAATCCTAATATACAAATTGTTGCTATAAGCACCTTCGACAAAATCCGGAAAAAAAGGAAGGATTTTTAGAAAGATAATTTGAACAACTAGAAATATAGGGAGTATGTATTTTGATTTCACATCTTAAATTTTGATACGTAAATATAAATACAATATTAGAACTAAAAAAAGATTGTATTTACGGAGTTTGATTTTAAAGTAGATAATTAGTGCTAATTCGTGAAATTTGTGGCGAAAAAAAATATAAACTTTGTAACTTTGACATTCTTAATTGTTAAACTTCAAACAAAATATAATGAGTCAGGAAATAAGAAATCTGGAACCAAAAGCACTATGGAATAAGTTTGCCGATTTAAACGCTGTTCCGCGTCCGTCAAAAAAAGAAGAGCGTGTAATCGAGTTTATGAAAAGCTTTGGAAATAACCTGGGTTTAGAAACTTTTGAAGACGAAATTCGAAATGTCATTATCAGAAAACCGGCAACTCCAGGAATGGAAAATCGCAAAGCAATTGTAATGCAGGGGCATCTTGATATGGTACACCAAAAAAATGCAGATACAATTTTTGATTTCGATACACAAGGAATTGATATGTATGTTGATGGTGACTGGGTTCGTGCGCGTGGTACAACGCTTGGTGCTGATAATGGATTAGGAGTTGCTACAATTATGGCTATCTTAGAAAGTAAAGATATTCCGCATCCGGCAATTGAAGCTTTATTTACGATTGATGAAGAAACGGGAATGACAGGAGCTTTAAATCTTAAAGGAGGAATTCTTCAAGGTCAGATTTTATTGAATTTAGATACTGAAGAAGATGACGAGATTGATATAGGATGTGCTGGTGGTATCGACGTAACCGCTACAAGGACTTATCATGAAGAAGAAGTTCCGGAAGGGTCAGTTGGACATATTATTACTGTAAAAGGGTTAAATGGAGGTCATTCAGGAATGGATATTCATAAAGGTTTGGGGAATGCCAATAAAATTATGAATCGTTTGTTATTTGATGCTTTTGAAAACTTCGGTTTGCAGGTTGCTGAAATTAACGGAGGAAGTTTACGTAACGCTATTCCGAGAGAAAGTGTTGCTAAAGTGATTATTTCTGAAATGTTTGATGAAGCCTATATCTTTGATATGCAGGAAATCATCAATGATATTAAAGCAGAATATAAAACGACTGAACCAAATTTATCTATTGAAATCGTAAAATGCGATTTACCGGAAAAAGTAATGGATTTAGGAGTTCAGGAAGGAATCATTAGAGCTATTTATGCTGCCCAAAACGGTGTTTACAGAATGAGTGCTGATATGGATAATCTAGTTGAAACTTCAAATAATATTGCACGTGTTATTGTAAAAGATGGTGAAATATTAGTTGGATGTTTAACACGTTCATCTGTTGAAACTTCAAAATTTGATTTAGCGAATTCACTCCGTTCTGCTTTTGAATTAGTAGGTTGTGAAGTTGAACTTTCAGGTTCATATCCAGGTTGGACACCAAACGTAAACTCTGAAATTTTAGATACTTTAGTTGGAATTTATGAGAAACAAAACGGTGAGAAACCAAAAGTTGTAGCTTGTCACGCTGGTTTAGAATGTGGAATTCTTGGAACAAATTATCCTGATATGGATATGATTTCTTTTGGACCAACGATTCATGGTGCGCATTCACCTGACGAAAGAGCTAGCATTTCATCTGCTCAAAAATACTGGAAATTTGTTTTAGAAATTCTTTCGAATATCCCACTTAAATAGTAATTTCAGTGTTCAGTTTTTTAGTATTCAGTAAATCTGCATACTAAAAAACTGAACACTGTTTACTTTTTTTTAATCTCTCTTCGGAGAATTTTTCTTTTCTCTTTTCTCCTCTTTTTTTTCTTTAGCCGTTTTTAACGGTTCTTTTTTTGCCGTTTTTTTAGCATCTTGACTCTTTGCCATATTTTCTGATTTAGTTTATTTTATTTATTTTCAAGTAAATATAGTGATTTTTAAATTCGTTAAAAACAAAAAATCCCCAATTTAAAATTGAGGATTTGGATATTTTTCACTTAAAAGACAATTTCTAATTTCGCTTTAAGACTTTGTATTGTTCATAACAACCGCTAATAGCATCCAGAATTTGTAGATCATTAGCAGATTGAATAAAAGAATCAGAATAGTTGCAACGCTGTAAAATTTCAGGAATTTCGTCTTTGCTTATGCCTAAAAGTACCGCAAGCGTTTCACGATCATACTTCGATTCCAGAAGATTTCGAATAGTATCGTCTTTTTTCATATCTTTTAATTTCTTGAGTTCTCTTCCATTTTTCCCAAAGAAATTATATAGCATATCTGCCGGGTTAAAAATAGACCCCAATACTTTTCCAAAGGCATTTGGAGCATATTCTCCTGCTTCATACCCTTGTGTAAGACCAGAAATACTATAACGGTAATTTTCTTTAGTTGGAATCAATTTAGAATCAATTTCAAGATACCCTGTTAAATTAAAAGGAGCAATAACGACTTCTTCCAGAGCAATCGCTTTTTCTGTAAGCTGAATTCTTGTTACTTTATTTTTTATCCAGTCATTTGTTACTCTGATTCGAAGAGACTGAAATCCTAAAAGAGAGAAGTGTAATGTATCATTTGGCTGCACATCAATTTCAAAATATCCTTTAGCATCAGACTGTGCACCACGTACCTTGTTTGTGTTGATGATATTTACATTAGGAATAGGCTGTTTACTATTATCGTTGTAGATATAACCAGAAACTCTCTGAGGAGTTGTTGGTTCTGTTTCTTGTGCGAAACTGATGGTCGATATTAGTATAAAAAAGAAAACTGCGAAATATTTCATATCCTGATTTAAAGCACTAAAAGTAGTAAATCGGGATTAAATATTTCGCAGTCTTCGAATATAATTATCAGAAAATTAACAAAGGAAAGAAGTGCTGCTTTTAGTATTTAACTAAAAAGGGAATAAGAAGATTTAAATTAAATGGTTTCGAATTATAAAACGCATCAATTCAAAAAAAGTTTTAAAATAAAAAAAATCCCAAATTCCAATTAGTATGGAATTTGGGATTTTTATATTTAAAAGAAAATTAAATGATTAATCTCTTCTTGGTCTTCTTGGTCTTGGTGAATCACCAAAGCTTTCAGAACGTCTTGGAGCTCTGTCTGAACTACCTTCTGTTCTTGGAGTTGAGCTTCTGAAACCACCTTCTCTTTTAGGAGCAGATGAATTTCTGTCGCTTCTGAAACCACCTTCTCTTGGAGCTGAATTTCTGTCGCTTCTGAATCCGCCACCGCCAGAACCTTCACGTCTTGGTCCGAAACTTCCTCCGCCAGAACCTTCTCTTCTTGGTCCGCCAGCGCTTCTTCCGCCACCAGAACGTCCGTTATGGTCACGTCTTCCGCCACCGTCATTTTTAGAAATTTCAACATTAATACGACGCCCTTCTAATTGTACGTTGTTTAATACTTCCATTACTTTGTCAGTGTGCTCAGGATCTGTGTTAAAGAAAGAGAAACCTTCTTTTACGTCTACTTTGAAAACGTCATCACGACCTAAATCTAATGTTTCTTTCAGGTAATCTTTAAGAGTCATCCAGTCAAAATTATCTCTTGAACCGATGTTTACAAAATAACGAACTGCTCCGTTATTATTGAATTCTCTTGGCTCAGAATCACTTCTTTCGCGTCTTTCTCCGGCCTGAGATGAAATATCTCTATTCTTTTTATAGTAAGCAATAAAACGGTTAAATTCTACTGAAACCATTTTCTTAATCAACTCTTCTTTAGATAATCCTTCAAGAACATTGTTGATTGCTGGTAAATAGTTGTCAATTTCATGATCAACTTCAGTATCTTTAATTTTGTTTGCTAAGTGCAACAATTGAATTTCGCAGATTTCGATTCCGGATGGAATAGTTTTTTCTTCGAATTTTTGTTTGATAATTCTTTCGATAGAAGAAATTTTACGCAACTCGCTTTTTGTAACAATTACAATAGAAGTTCCTAATTTTCCAGCTCTACCAGTACGTCCGGAACGGTGATTGTAAGTTTCAATTTCGTCAGGAAGTTGGTAATTTACTACGTGAGTAATATTATCAACGTCAATACCACGTGCAGCAACGTCAGTAGCAACAAGCATCTGAATTTGTCTTCCACGGAAAGATTTCATTACACCATCACGTTGCGCCTGAGATAAATCTCCGTGCAATGCAGCAGCGCTGTATCCATCTTCAATCAATTTTTCAGCTACAGCCTGAGTATCTCTTTTAGTACGACAAAAAACTACAGAGAAAATATCCGGGTTAGCATCGGCTAAACGTTTTAAGGCTTCGTAACGGTCACGAGCATTTACTAAGTAAAATTCGTGAGAAACTGTTGCAGAACCTGAGTTCTTAGCTCCAACAGTAATTTCAACAGGGTCGCTCATGAATTGTTTTGCAATTCTTGCAACCTCTTGTGGCATAGTTGCAGAGAACAACCATGTACTTTTTTGGTCAGGAGTATCAGATAAAATAGATACGATGTCCTCATAAAATCCCATGTTCAACATTTCATCAGCCTCATCCAAAATACAGTAATCTATATTTTTAATGTTTACCAATCCTCTGTTGATCATGTCTTGCATTCTTCCTGGAGTAGCTACAATAATTTGTGCTCCTCTTTTAATGTCCCTAGCTTGCTCTGTAATACTAGCCCCGCCGTAAACTGCTACCACATTAATACCTTTCTCGTATTTTGAGTAGTTTTTAAGTTCGTTGGTAATCTGTAAACAAAGTTCTCGTGTTGGCGATAAAACTAATGCTTGTGTATTTCTGTTGTCAGCATCAATTTTTTGAATTAGCGGAAAACCGAAAGCTGCCGTTTTCCCTGTCCCTGTCTGAGCCAACGCAACCATATCTGTGTCTTTTTCCAATAATAGGGGAATCGCTTTCTCCTGTACTTCTGACGGATTCTCAAATCCTAGATCTAAAATCGCCTTCAGTAACGATTCATTCAATCCTAATTGTTCAAATTTATTCATATGTGTATTTAAAATAGGGTGCAAAATTACTGTTAATATTCCATATAAACTAATGCATTTTTAAGAATTATGCATTTGTTATGATTTGATTATCAAAAAGTTATGTTTATCGCAAAATCAATTTGATAAGAAAATGAATAATTTTACGTCTAGTAATATAAATTTTACCCTTTAAATTGTTGTATTTTGAACAATTATTTTGTGGAGTTCAGGAAATCAATTAGTTGCTTAGTTGCTTTTGCACGGTGACTGATTTTATTTTTAATATCTGAGGATAATTCGGCAAATGTTTCTGAATAATTCTCAGGCTGAAATATAGGATCATATCCAAAACCGTGATTTCCTGCTTTACTAAAAGTAATTTCTCCTTTGGCAAGCCCGGTAAAAAGATGCTGCTCTCCATTTAAGTTTAAGGCAATAACGGTCTTGAACTGTGCACTACGATCTGATTTGTCTTTTAAGGCATTCAGAAGTTTATTCATATTATCATCGGCATTGCGCTGTTCGCCGGCATATCTTGCAGAATAAACACCTGGTTCACCATTTAGAGCCGTAACTTCTAAACCTGTATCATCAGCAAAACAATCATAGCCATATTTTTGAGTTACATAATCTGCTTTCAAAATCGCATTGCCTTCAATAGTATCAGCCGTTTCCGGAATTTCTTCATGACAGCCAATTTCTTCGAGACTTAATAATTGTATGGATCCATTTAAGATACTTTGAATTTCTTTGATTTTATTTAGATTGTTTGATGCAAAAACGAGTTTCATAATAAAGAGTTTAGTTGTATTAGCAATTGTAATACAAATTTAGAATTCTTATATTTGATAAGTTGCCTAAAAAGAAAATAAATGGAAATATCCGCCTTATATAAAAAGATAACGCCTTTTGTCAGACCATACCGAAAAATGGTAATTGCGACTTTGCTGCTTACTTTTTTAGGTTCATTTGCGGCACAGGTAAACGCTTTAATCTTGAAATATACGGTTGATACAATTAGTAATTTGATGGTGGCACATGAACCTTTGTCAAAAGGATTTCATTTATTAGGTATTATAAGTATAGTATTGCTCTCCAAAGAATTAATTTATTCAATAGTTCAATTTGGACAGAAATTCTATGGAGAAAAACTTCGGATCTTCATAACCCGTGATATTTCACAGACCATAGTCGAAAAAATTCTAAGCTATAGAATGGAATTTTATACTTCGAATGAAAATGAAAGCGGGAAACTCCAAACCAGAATTGATTTAGGAATTAGCAGTTTAACAAGATTGGTTCAGAATTTTTTTATTGACATTCTGCCGTTATTTGCTAATGCTTTTGTAGCATTAATTTTGATGTTTTATGCCAATTTTTATGTTGGTTTGGTGAGTTTATGCATTATTCCAATTTATTTTTATGTGAGCCAATTGCAAGCCAGTAAATTAAGTGGATTTAGAAGAAGAATGCGTTCTTATAGAGAAACAAAAAATAACGGAATTATAAGTTTAATCGAATCGATAACCGTAATAAAATCGTTTGTTCGTGAACCAATGGAAGCCGATCGGCATCAGAATATTCAATTTGAAATGACTGAAAATCAATTGGAAACCAGGAAAACCAGTTTTATTTTTGAAAGCATAAAAGGTTTCATTGAACAAATTGGTGTTGTAATTATTATCATTCTGACAGCTTATTTTGTTTTGAATAATACCATGACCATTGGTGCGATCATGTTTCATATAATGTTGTTTAATAATGTATCATCGCCAATTAGACAATTGCACCGAATTTATGATGAAGTAAACGATGCCCTAATTTATTCCGAAGGATTTTTCGATATTTTAGAATCAGATCAGGAAAAAGAAACGAGCGGAAATTATATCCCGGAGAAAATCGTTGGCCTTATAGAAGTTAAAGATGTCGATTTTAGTTATCCAAACGGAACTAAAGCGCTTTCTGATATTAATTTTACGATCAAACCAAATGAAACCAGTGCATTGGTTGGGTTAAGCGGCGCAGGAAAAAGTACGATTATCAATTTATTGGATAAATTTTATTTGCCTTCCTCGGGGAAAATTTATTTGGATGGAGTAGATTTAAACGATTATAACACCGATTTTCTTCGTAAAAATATTGGATTAGTATTGCAAAAGAATCATATTTTTAAAGGAACTATCGCCGAAAATATTCTTTACGGAAATCCCGATGCTACACAATCTGAAATTATTGATGCCGCCAAACAAGCTTATATTCACGAGCAGGTTATGCAATTGCCTAAAGGCTATGATTCTGATGCGCATTTACTTTCGGGTGGACAACAGCAGCGAATTGCGATTGCCCGGTTATTTTTGAAGAATCCGCCGATTATCTTTTTAGATGAGCCTACTGCCAGTTTGGATGCGATTGCAACAGAACAAATAAAAAAATCCCTGGATGCTATTAAAAAAGACCGAACTGTAATTATTATCTCACATAGTATTTCTCAGATTATCGATGCCTCACATATTATTGTTTTAGAACAGGGAAGATGTGTAGAGCAAGGAACACATGACGAATTATACGATAATAAATCTGTGTATTATGGAATATTTACGGCTATGGCGAATAGTTTAAATATCGAAAAGATTACGCAGACACTTGATTAGTACAGTGTTTTAAAGTGAATTTTTCGATCACAAAAGCAATTGCAATTCCAAAAGTATAAGCGAGAATATCACTCCATAAAAAACCTTGTCCGAGAACATATCGTCCAAAAAGTGTTTTTCTGAGTGCGATCATCCATTCTCCCTGATAAAGTTGTAAAAACTCAATTCCGTAACAGATTAATAAGGAAAGAATCATTATTTGAATAGCATTTTTCTCAATCAATATTACTCTGGTAAGTGTATAAATCATAACAGCATATAGCAGATCGCCGATACATAATGGAATAAAACTAATTTTTCTGGAGATGATACCAAGAAAAATAATTCCGAGGAAAATAATGAAATAATGAAGTCGGTATTTTCTCAAAGTTTAATATTAATAGGTGGCATTAGTACTTTTCTTGGTAAACAAAAATACAAAGATTCGCATACGTGTACTTTATTTTCTAAATTTATCAATTCAAAAAAACTTTACCAAAACAATAACCACATGAATACAAGATTTACTGTAGTGATTTTAGCTTTATTTCTTTCGGGAAGTATTGCCTATTCTCAAAAAAATAATTCATTTAGCGTTAAAAAACAACTTGAATATTGCGCTGCACAAGCTTCAAAAACATTAAAAGTAATTCCGGATGACGGAACTTCTCCAAGAACAGTTCCGAATGGAAGCAAAGAATGGAAATTTGTTGGCTATAAAGATTGGACAAGTGGATTTTGGCCTGGAGAATTATGGTATTTGTACCAAGCAACCGGAGATAAAAAATGGGAAAAAGAAGCAGATAAATTCAGTCGATTTTTAACTCCATTATCAGTTAGCAAAGCAGGTGATCACGATTTAGGTTTTCAGGTTTTCAATAGTTTTGGAAACGGTTATCGTTTGACAAAAAATAAGGAATACAAAGATATTATCCTGAAAACGGCCGATACTCTTGCAACACTTTTTAATCCAAAAGTCGGAACCATTCAATCATGGCCGCATAATAAAATGGGAGGTCATAATACGATTATCGATAATATGATGAATTTAGAATTGCTTTTTTGGGCTTCTAAAAATGGCGGGAATAAAAAGTTGTATGACATTGCCGTAAAACATGCTGAAACCACAATGGCCAATCATTTTAGACCAGACAATTCTTCTTATCATGTTATTATTTATGATTATGAAACCGGTAAAAAAATAAAAGGAAGAACCGCACAAGGTTATAGCGACGACAGTATGTGGGCGCGCGGACAGGCTTGGGGTATTTATGGTTTCACAATGGTTTACAGAGAAACAAAAGATCCTAAATTCTTAGATTTTGCGCATAAAATCGCTCGTGTTTATTTGGACAGATTAACAACAGAAGATTTAATTCCGTATTGGGATTTTAATGCTCCCGGAATTCCGAATGAACCAAGAGATGCTTCAGCAGCAGCCATTGTATCTTCGGCATTGATTGAATTAAGTTCTTATACAAAAGATAAAAATCTGAAAAACGAATATTTGACAAAATCTAAAAAAATGATTGTTTCACTTTCAAATGATTATCAGAGTCATGATGTTAATTCGGCATTTTTGCTTCATTCAACAGGCCATAAACCAGCCGGAAGCGAAATCGACTGTTCTATAAATTATGCTGATTATTATTATTTGGAAGCTCTTTTAAGACTTCAAAAACTAAAATAAATTAAAAAGATTATGATGAAGAAAATAATAAGCCAAATCTTATTTGCAATTATTATAGTATTAATGATTGTAAGTTGCAAAAACACCAAGCAAAAACTTCAGGAATATGTTGTTTCGTATAATCAAGCTGCTACAAATTTTAAAAATGAAAATGTCACGCTAACAACTGCGAGAGGTTATATCAATGACAATAAAATCGAATTGCGATTTGAAACTGATTTAAAACAAAGTGAATCTAATAAACAAGAAGCCGAAAAAAAACTTCCAGAGCTACTAAAAGCGATGATAAATAAGGATCAAATTTTTAAGGAATTAATTGAAGAAGGTGTCCAATTTGATGTTTATTTTTTAGCGGACGATAATACGGTTCTTGCAAAACAAATCATAAACAAGGAAGAATTAACCGAATTGTTGAAAAATTAGTTCGATTCAGTAAAGTGTTTTACAAATTCAAAGCCTCTTTAAATATTATTAGAGAGGTTTTTTTATTCATTATTTTTTTGAAATGAAAGAGCAACTTCAATTTTAGTACGTGTTTGGTATATTTTGAGTAAATAAGTTGTAGTCAAATAATTACATTTTTAATTTTTATGAGCTACTATTGTTTTTGTATAGAAAGTTTGTTATGTTTGAGTTAAAAAATAACTATAAAACCAAAAAATTATGAAAAAAATTACCCAAATCGTATTTGCTTTTGCCGTTGTTCTATTGCTGGTAAGCTGTAAAAATACCAAGCAAAAAATCCAGGAACATGTTAATAATTATAATACTTCGTCATCTATAAAAGGAGGAAACGTTGTTAGTACAACTGCCAAAGCATTTTTAAATGACAATAAAATTGAAATAAGAATTGAAACCAATCTGGAAGGAACTGACGCAAACAAATTAGCGTATAAAGATACTTTTCCGAGTTTGCTTAAAGAAATGGTTAAAAATGATCAAATTTCTCCGTCATTAATCGAAGAAGGAGTAAAGTTTGATGTGTACTTTTTATCTTACAATAATATAATTCTTGCTCAGCAATTAGTTGATAAGGAAGAATTGGCAGTTATAGAAAATGATGCTACAGCTGGTAAAGAAACTGCAAAGCTTTAATTTGAAATAAATCCAAAAAAAACATAATCACCATAATATAAAAAAAGCCTCTTTGAAATTAACAAGGAGGCTTTTTTTATTTTTAATGTCTGGTAACATTTGTTAATTGATCAGGGAAATACGAGTCTGATAAATTGGCAAATTCATCTCCACGCATAAATATATTGATGTCCACATCTGCGAAACTTTTCTTCCCTGCTGCCGCTAAAAGTTCATTAGCTGCATGCAAAGTATTTTTATGAAAATGATAAACGCGCTCTGATTTATCAGTTACAACCAAGCCTTTCATCAACATTTTATTTTGAGTTGCCACTCCGGTTGGGCATTCATTATTGTGACAACGTAAGGCTTGAATACAGCCTAATGAAAACATAAAACCACGGGCGCTGTTGCACATATCAGCACCTAAAGCAATCGCATGTAAAATAGAGTATCCTGAAATAATTTTACCACTCCCGATAATACGTATTTTGTCGCGAATATTTAATCCGATCAATGTTTTGTTTACAAAGATTAAAGCAGGTTCAAAAGGCATTCCAACTCCATCTGCAAATTCAAGAGGAGCTGCACCGGTTCCACCTTCGGCACCATCAACGGTTATGAAGTCAGGATAAATATCTTCAGCAATCATTTCGTGGCAAATGGCTTCAAACTCCGCTGTGTTTCCAATACATAATTTAAATCCAACTGGTTTTCCATTTGATAATTCACGCAACTGCTTTATAAAATGAATGAGCCCTTTACTGTCTGAAAAAGCATGATGGCCGGGAGGAGAAAGAATAGTTGTATGTGGTTCAACGCCTCTGATTTTAGCAATCTGAACCGTATTTTTTGCTGCAGGTAATACTCCGCCGTGACCCGGTTTTGCACCTTGAGAAAGTTTAATTTCAATCATTTTCACGTTCGGAAGGTTCGCTTTTTCTGAGAATTTTTCTGGACTGAAATTCCCATCAGCAGCACGACAGCCAAAATAACCTGTACCAATTTGCCAGGTAATATCGCCACCGCCTGCAAGATGATATTCGGTTAAACCACCTTCGCCGGTATTTTGGTAGAAATTTCCTTTTTTGGCACCAAGATTTATCGCACGAACAGCATTTTCGCTTAGCGAACCAAAACTCATGGCAGAAACATTAAATAAAGAAGCTAAATAAGGTTGTTTACAATCTTTTCCGCCAACCAAAACACGAGGTAATTCTTCATTGACCTTTGCCGGAAAAATAGAATGTTTTATTCCTTCGTAACTGTTATGATTTAAATTTAATTGTGTTCCAAAAGGCGAATTAGAATCTATGTTTTTTGCTCTTTGATAAACTAAAGAACGCTGGTTTCTGGAGAAAGGTTTTCCGTCAGTAGATCTTTCAATGAAATACTGCTGAATTTCTGGTGCAATCATTTCGAATAAATATCTGAAATAACCCAAAACAGGAAAATTTCTTAAAATAGCATGCTTTTTTTGAATAATATTATAAACACCAACTACCAATAAGATTGGAAGAATAATCACTAGTAAAAAACCACGTTTTGTATAAAAGTAAATGGTAACAACAATTATTAACAATAAGAATCCGTAAATAAAGAATTTTTTTCTCATGTTTTTAAAACTTTAAAATGTAATAATTTGGTAATTAGTTGAATCTCAAACGGACATAAACGTGTTTGATTCCTTTTTTGTCTGATTCTCTTTCGTCAATTTCAAGAATATCGGTCAGGGATTTCAGCATCGGCGTAAGCTTAGAAAAACCATAATTTCTTGGGTCAAATTCGGGTTTTTTCTTAACAATTAAATTCCCGACATCACCTAAAAATGCCCATCCATCGTCATCTTCAATATCTTCAATGGTGTCTTCAATTAGTTCAATGGTTTGTTTGTCAATTTTATGCAATGCTTTTTCTGAAGGTTTTTCTACTGGTTTTTTGGCGTCAGCAGCGACAGTAGTTTTAGGCTTTTTCTTTTGAATAGCGCCATCCAAAACCTCAATATAAATAAATCTGTCACAGGCAACGATGAAAGAGTTTGGTGTTTTCTTTTCTCCAATACCAATAACTTTCATGCCAGATTCTCGCAAACGTATAGCTAAACGTGTAAAATCGCTATCGCTTGATACGATGCAAAATCCGTCTAGTTTTCCGGAATAAAGCAAATCCATTGCATCAATAATTAAGGCAGAATCAGAGGAATTTTTCCCAACCGTATAACTGTATTGCTGAATAGGAGTAATGGCATGTTCCAGCAAAACACCTTTCCAGCCATTTGAGTTTGGCTTTGTCCAATCGGCATAAATACGTTTGGTAGTTGGTGTTCCAAATTTTGCTATTTCTTCCATCATGCCTTTTACATTGCTGTAAGGCACGTTATCGGCATCTATAAGAACCGCTAATTTTAAATCTTTGGAGTTGCTTAAGGGCATATCTGGATATTAAAAATTTACATTACTCCCAAAGGTAAAACTAAAATTGGTTTTTATAGGAATTTGAGATTAAAATAAGTCTTTTGTATTTTATAAATTATTCTGGTTATAATAAGTATTTTTTTTATTAAAATTAATTAAAGATAATTTTGTCTTTAATTATAAAGTGAATATATTTGTAGGGAATTTAATCATTGAATATATGTTTTCAAAAGCATGCGAGTACGGCATTCGGGCCTCTATTTTTATAGCAACCAAATCATCGGAGGGAATTCGGGTTGGAATAAAAGATGTTGCCAAAGAAATTGATTCACCGGAACCTTTTACAGCTAAAATCATGCAGATTCTTACCAAAAGTGGTATCATCGCTTCGGCCAAAGGAGTTGGTGGTGGATTCGAAGTTTCGAATGAAGCTGTAAAATCCATAAAGCTGATTAAGATTGTAGATGCAATAGATGGGAATACCATATATAAAGGTTGTGGCATTGGATTAAAAGAATGTTCAGAAACGCACCCTTGTCCGGTTCATAATGAGTTCAAAAAAATACGCGAACTGCTTTTGGCAATGCTAACCAATACTACTTTGGAACAATTAGCTTCGGGAGTAAATTCGGGAGATTTTTATCTGAAAATATTGAATCAAAGAGAATAAAAATTTTAAAATCTAAATAACTAATTATGAATAAAAAAGTTAAAATTTCTATAGTAATGTTAATGGGTGTTTTAGCCATTACTTCTTGTGGAAAAAAAGAAAATCCACAAACCGAAGAACCAACAGAAGTAACAGAAACTCCATCTGATGAAGGTAATAAACCTGTCGTAAGTAATGTTCTCGTTATTGAAGGAAACGATCAAATGCAGTTTAACACAAATGAATTAAGAGCTGTAGCAGGAAAACCAATTACGTTGACCTTAAAGCACGTTGGTAAAATTCCAAAAGAAGCCATGGGACATAATCTGGTTATTTTACAGGAAGGAACTGATGAAGCTACTTTTGCCGCAAAAGCGATTGAAGCAAAAGCTACTGATTATATTCCGGCTTCAGAAAAGGCATCAATTGTTGCACATACTAAATTACTTGGTGGAGGAGAAGAAGATACGATCGAATTTACAATAGATAAAAAAGGAACTTATAACTTTTTATGTACTTTTCCTGGGCATGTTGCTATGATGAAAGGTGTGTTAATTGTAGAATAAAGCCAAACTCTGATACTTTTAGGTATTAGAGTTTTTTAATAATACAATAAAAGATAAAATTATCTTTTATTGATAAAAGCAAATAAAAAATAATTAATTATAAACAAAATGGAAAATTTAAAAGATAAAACTATTGGGGCATTTGTAGCTCAGGATTTTAGAACAGCAGCAGTATTTTCAAAATATCAAATTGATTTTTGTTGCAAAGGAAACAGAACAATCAATGAAGTTTGTGAAAAACAAGATATTGACTCAGATATTCTGCTTCAAAATGTATTTGACGTCCTTCAGTCAGAAAACAACAATACAATAGATTTTAATTCGTGGCCTTTAGACTTACTGGTCGATTATATCGAAAAAACACATCATCGTTATGTTGAAGAAAAAACAGGAGTTATTCTGCAGTTTTTAAATAAATTATGTAGTGTGCATGGAGCAAATCATCCAGAATTATTTAGAATAAATGAATTGTTTACTGCAGGGGCGGGGGAATTATCTCAGCATATGAAGAAAGAAGAACTGATGTTGTTTCCTTTCATTAAAAGAATGGTGAAAACCAAAGAATCGAATGGTGTTTTGTCGCAACCTTCTTTCGGAACAGTTTCAAATCCAATCGCAATGATGATGCAGGAACATGATAATGAAGGAGAACGCTTTCGCGAAATTGCAAATTTGACAAATAATTACACTGCTCCGGCAGATGGTTGTACGACTTATAAAGTAGCATTTGCTATGTTGGACGAATTTGAGCAGGATTTACATAAACACATTCATTTAGAAAACAATATTCTTTTTCCTAAAGCTGTAATTTTAGAAGAAGAGTTTGCATAAAAATGTAATAATTTAGAAATAAGTGCACTGAACAAATCTCAATAAATGAATTGTTATCAGTGCATTTTTTATTTATAAGAAAAATGAAACTATTGTCTAAAATGAATGCACAGAGAAACTGGATAGTTTGTTGCTTTATAAATTTTATTGTGGCTTCAATTATGGGCTTACTGATGCGTTTTACCTATCTTTTTCCTTTTAAAAACATCAATTATATTTATTTGCTTCATGCGCATTCTCACGTTGCAATGCTTGGTTGGGCTTATATGATGATTTATGTTTTGATTCTTCATTTTTTTATTCCGAAAGACAAAAGTGATAAATCAATTTACAATCAATTATTTTGGATCACAGAATTTACAGTTGTCGGAATGATGATAAGTTTTCCGATTCAGGGATACGCTTTGTTTTCGATTGTATTTTCTACCCTGCATATTTTATTGAGTTATGTTTTTTGTTGGCTGGTTTGGAGAGATGGTTCGAAAGATAGGGATGCTGCCGGTAAACTAATGATAGCATCAATTTTATTCATGGTTTTCTCGACTTTTGGAGTGTGGTGTTTAGGTCCAACAATCAATATGTTAGGAAAACAAAGTGTTTTTTATCAGATTGCTATTCAGTTTTTTCTTCACTTTCAATTTAATGGTTGGTTTTTATTTGCAATTTTGGCTTTATTTATAAAGCAATTTAATAATGAAATAGTGGCAAAGCAATTTAGAATTTTCCTGACATTGTTAGTTTTAACTACACTTTTTACGGCAACATTTTCAATAAGTTGGTTTATAGAAAACCAGATTTTAAAGTGGATTAATACATTTGGAGTTTTATTGCAATTGGTTTCTTTTCTTTATTTCTATAAAATGCTGCAACCCCAAATAAGTCAATTTAAGGCAAATATTAATTCAATTACTAAGTTGACTTATGTTTTTGCTTTATCAGCATTATTTTTAAAAATAACATTACAATTCGTTGTGCTTGCACCGAATTTGACTGAAGTGTCACATCAAATCAGGAACTGGGTAATTGGATTTATTCATTTGACCACTCTCGGAATTATTACCGGATTTTTGTTTGGAATATTAGTTCATAATAATCTCCTTCCGCGAAAAGCTTATTTATTAAAAATTGGAGTAAAGTGTTTTTTCTTCGGATATGTAATTACGGAGATGCTTTTATTTTTACAGGGATTTTTATATTACTCAGGCAAAGGATTACTTTTTAGCTACTATGAAGCACTTTTTGGATCCAGCATCTTTATTGTTGCAGGGTTGTTGTTTATTCTGATTTCGGTATTAAAAACAAAAACAAGGTTCGATTAATCAAAATCTTCCCTTGTTTTTAACTAATCAACCTATTTAAATTTTTGCTGCTTCTTCATTTATTTTATTTACAGTCTGGTCATTGTTTACTCCTAAACCTTCCTGTTGGTATATTAATTCCCCTTTTGGATTAAAAACACTAATGATATTTGAATGTGAAAATTCCATTGGAGATATTTGTTTGTAATTAACAGCCAGAATAGCTGCAAATTCGCGCGTATTATCTTCTGTCGATCTTAAGAAAAGCCAGGGTTCTTTGTCCATTTTGTTGGTTATGGCAAATGATTTAAGTTTCTGTGGAGTATCAGTAACAGGATCAATACTTACAAGAATAAGTTTTACATTTTTTTTAGTTTTTTTATCCAGTTTTGCTTCAATATTTCTCATATCGGCTACAAGTCGGGGACAGGCGGCTTTACAGGAAGTATAAATCATGACCATTACGACAACATTTCCATTAAGGCTTTTAAGTTCAATGTTTTTTCCATCCTGTGTTGTCCATTCAGAAGGTAAATTATAAATAGACAATTCGCTAATTTCTTTGTTTTTAGGAACTGTAAAACTCGCTTCTTTTGATTTTTCTTTACAACCTTGCAAAGAAAAAAGAAGTATAAAAATTGCAATTATTATTTTTTTCATTCAATAAATTTTAAAATTAAAGCTTCGTTGTATTGGCACATCGAAAACCAAGATTGCGTGTCGAATATTGTGCTTTAAGACTTCCTCTGAAAGCATATCGCATAAAAGCAGCATAATCCATTAAATCAGTTGCATTTACTGATGAAGCGCCGCAAAAAAGGTTTTTATCAGCACTTTTGTCTTTTCGGGATTCTCCAGATAAAAAGATACTGTTGAAATCAGCTGTCCATTCCCATACTAATCCATGCATATCATAAACACCCCAATAATTTTTAAATGTTTGTCCAACCGGATTCTCGTATGTTTTTGATTTTTCGTACCATAATAGGATATAATTGTTAAATTCTCTTTTGGTTCTGGCATCTGTTTTTTTGTCATCTGCCATTGCAACATATTCCCATTCATCCATTGTTGGTAAACGTTTGCCTAGGCATTCACAATACCTTTTTGCTGCAAACCATGAAATACTTGTTATAGGAGCTTTTGGATTTGCATTTCCAAAATCAAAATCATTTTTCCAATACGTGAGATAACTTTTGTCTGCAAACAGTTCTTTTATCTTAGATCTACTGAATTCAGGATGCTTTTTAAGGAAATTTAAATATTCGTTATTCGTTACCGGAAAGACATCTATAAAAAAGGATTTTACAAGTACAGGTTTTTTAGATGTCGCCCCGTAAAGAGGGACAAAAGAGCCCTCTTGTATCGGAACCATTTTATTTTCCTGCGCGTTTAAAAATGAGGCATAGGCCAGAAAAAAAAGAAATATATAAATGCTTTTTTGCATAATTGGATCGTGTTAGCGCAATATTTTTACCATTTCCGGAGTAATTTCTGTTTTATTATTTCCCCAACTGCTATAGATGTAAGTAAGTACATTTGCTATTTCATCATCCGATAAATTTTGAGCGGGCATAACGCTGTTGAATTTTTTGCCGTTTACTGTAACTTCTCCAGTTAAACCATGCAAGATTGTTTTAATGGTTCGTTTTGAATCGGCATTTAAAAAGTCCGATTTTGCCAGGGGAGGGAACGTATTCGGAATCCCTTGTCCTTCAGATTGATGACAAGCGAAACAAGTTGTTCCAAAAATCTGTTTTCCAATAGTTATTTTTTCTACTAAAGTTCTTTTAGGAGCTGCAGTTTTTACGGTTGTACTTTCTGGCATTTTTTGGATAGTTCCTCCTTCAGGTAAATAAATTCCTTCCTGAATAGTTCCTGAATAGATGTTTTTATTTTCATTGCCTTCAACTTTAAGAATCCCTAAAGCTCCTTTATTAAAAGCTCTAAAAATAGAGTGGTCAACCATAATAAAATTTCCGGGAGTTTCGACTTTAAAATCAACAATAGCCGAACCGCCCGCAGGGATTAAAGTTGTTTGCACATTTTTATTTATAAGTGCTCCGCCTTCTACATGCACATGATCAAAAATTTCACCAATGACATGGAAAGATGAAACTAAATTTGGTCCTCCATTACCTACAAATAACCTTACGGTTTCACCTACTTTTGCAGTTAGTTCATTTCCGTTAGTCATTGAACCAACTTTTCCGTTAAAAACAACATAATCAGGTGTTTCTTTAATTGCTTTATTCATGTCAAAGGCCTGAAGACCTTTCGCACCATATTCACCCTGGGTATAAAAATCACCTTGCATTACGTAATATTCCTTGTCAACTTTAGGTAATCCGCCTTCTGGTTCAACTAAAATTAAGCCGTACATTCCGTTAGCAATGTGCATTCCCACGGGTGCGGTTGCACAATGGTAAACATACAGTCCTGGATTTATAACTTTAAAACTGAATACTTTTTCATGTCCTGGTGCTACTAATGAAGATGTTGCACCTCCGCCCGGACCAGTGACTGCATGCAAATCAATGTTATGTGGTAGTTTATTGTCCGGATGATTTTTTAAATGAAATTCAACTTCATCTCCTACACGGGTTCTAATAAAACTTCCTGGAACGGAGCCACCAAATGTCCAATAGGTATATTTTACACCATCGGCCATCGTGCCTTCCTGTTCCTTAATTTCCATATTGACTTTTAATTTCATGGCAGCTCTGTCACCAATTGGTTTTGGTACCATGGGCGGTGTAGTAAGTTCTGCCTGCATTTCTCCCTCTGCTACAATTTTAGTATAATCTTGTGATTGCTCACTTTCTTTGCAAGAGTATAATATCATTGACATACAAACGGCATAAAATAATACTTTCAGTCTAATCGGGATTTGTAACTTCTTTTTCATAATAGATTGGTTTTATTTTAGTTTTAAATCTAAAGTAAATTTAAAAGACTAAATTGTCCTTTATTATGATAAAAGTCATATATTACTTATAATTTATAGAGATAATTCTGAGAGTCAATTTTTAGAGTTTTATTTTTAAAGAAAATTAGTACAATAAAATAAAATTTTCACACAATAGTTTATTAAAGAGCGATTTTGAATTCGAATCATTTTTAAATAATTATGATTCCACAGAATAAATATTTATTTTTGCTCGCTGATAAATTAAAATTATTACTTCAAATATATTATGGTAAAAGATTTATTCGAGAGAATCCAGAACAATAAAGGCCCTTTAGGAAAATGGGCGTCACAAGCAGAAGGTTATTTTGTATTTCCTAAATTAGAAGGAGAATTAGGTCCAAGAATGCAGTTTGGTGGAAAAGATATTTTAAACTGGAGTATAAATGATTATTTAGGTTTAGCAAATCATCCTGAAGTTCGTCAGGCCGATATTGATGCTGCAACTCAATTTGGAGCGGCTTACCCAATGGGTGCCCGAATGATGTCTGGCCATACCAAATACCACGAACAATTAGAAAATGAATTGGCTGATTTCGTAATGAAACCTGCAGCTTATTTGTTGAACTTTGGTTATCAGGGAATGGTATCTATAATTGATGCATTAGTTACTAAAAATGATATTATTGTTTATGATGTAGATTCTCATGCCTGTATTATTGACGGAGTTCGTTTGCATATGGGTAAACGTTTTACTTACAAGCACAATGATCTGGAAAGTATTGAGAAAAACTTACAGCGTGCTACAAAAATGGCAGAAGAAACCGGTGGAGGTATTTTATTGATTACTGAAGGGGTATTTGGAATGCGTGGTCAACAAGGAAAGTTGAAGGAGATTGTGGCCATGAAAGAAAAGTACAATTTCCGTTTGTTAGTTGATGATGCACACGGTTTTGGTACTCTTGGTAAAACAGGAGCGGGAGCAGGTGAAGAACAAGGCGTACAGCAAGATATTGATGTTTACTTCTCTACTTTTGCAAAATCTATGGCCAATATTGGTGCTTTTGTTGCTGCAGATCAGGATATTATTGATTATTTAAAATATAATTTACGTTCTCAAATGTTTGCAAAAGCATTGCCAATGATTCAAACCATTGGTTCTTTGAAACGTTTAGAATTATTGCGTAACCATCCGGAATTAAAAGATAAGCTTTGGGAAAATGTAAATGCATTGCAAAATGGTTTACGCTCAAGAAATTTTAATATCGGAGATACTAATACTTGTGTTACACCAGTTTATTTAGAAGGAAGTGTTCCGGAAGCGATGGTTATGGTAAACGATTTAAGAGAGAACTACGGTATCTTTTTATCAATTGTAATTTATCCGGTTATTCCTAAAGGAATTATTTTATTGAGAATGATTCCGACAACTTCACATACTTTAGAGGATATTGATGAGACATTAATAGCTTTTGAAGCAATTCGTGAGAAATTAGAAAACGGAACTTATAAAGAAATTGCAGGCAGAACTAAGGTTGATTTAGATGCCTAATATTTTGTAAATAGATTTCTTTATATGGGAATTATATAAAAGAATCCATTCGTTATACGAATGGATTTTTTTTATTTGAGGTAACTTTATAATTCAAAATCAGTAAAAAAAATAAGAATTATGAAAAAATTATCAGCATTAACAATCATTATTTTAGGTATTTTTATTTCTTGTAAAAAAGAAACAACATTACCGCCTCCCCAAATAGAACCCAATGCTCCAAAAGAAGCAGAGATTTTGGAGCCAGCTGGAGATCAATGTTATACATCAAGTCTTAATGGTAGTATTGTAGCCTTAAGTTTTAATGTGAATTCACATCAGGAAGTAAACGGAAAATTAAGTTATAATATAACTGGAAAAGATAAAAATGAAGGTACTATAATTGGTAATATGAAAGGTGATACACTAATTGCAGATTACACCTTTATGTCTGAAGGAGTTTCTTCTGTAAGAGAGGTAGCTTTTTTGCAGAAAGACGGAACTTTTATTGAAGGATATGGAGATGTAGTCGACGCTAATAACAAAGTAAGTTTTAAAGATAAAAAGAAATTAAAATTTGATGCGAAAAATACGTTGATCAAATCTGATTGCCCACAATAAAGAAATAAAAAAATTGTAATAAAAAAATCCATTCCGAACATATCGGAATGGATTTTTTTATTGAAAACTAATACATATATAGAAAAAATCTTAAAGATCTTTTCTATATGTTTTTCTCTGACAGTGAATTTTTGGATCAAAGTTCTTCCAAAGTAAATGAATTGCTGTATTTTCCGCTAACTCGGGAGTTCTGATACAATTTTGAATTCCTTTTTCTGAAAAAGTTTTAAAATATTCATCAAAGATAATAGCTGTTACACCTTTATTTTGATAATCAGGATGAACTCCAATTAAGTAGAAGACAACATCTTTACTCTTTTTTCTGGCCTGTAATAAATGCCAAAAACCAAACGGAAATAATTTACCTTTTGCTTTTTGTAATGCTTCAGAAAAGCTTGGCATTACAATACTGAAGGCTATCAAATTATCTTCTTTATCAACAACAAATTTTATGTATTCCGGATTTATGAAACTGATGTATTTTTTTTTAAAATATTCCTTTTGAACATCTGAAATCGCTACAAATGAAGCTAATTTTGCATACGATTCATTAAACAAATCAAACATTTTATCCACATGTGGCATAATGTCTTTTGTTTTGGTAAAAGTCAAAGCCCGTAAGCCATATCGTTTTTTTATCAATTCCTGAGCTTTAAGGAAAAACTCTGGTTTTACATTTGAAAACGGGAAAATACTTTCTATGTATTCTTTCTCTACCTGAAAGCCTAGTTGTTCAAAATGGGTTACATAATACGGATTGTTATACCAGGTAATCATGGTTCCCATTTGATCATAACCTTCAGTAAGAACTCCTACTTTATCTAAATTAGAAAATCCCATTGGACCTTCAGTATGTTCCAGATTATGTTTTCTTCCTAATTCATATACTTTTTCCAGCAAAGCTTTTGTTACCTCAATGTCATCAATAACATCAAACCAGCCAAAACGCACTTTTCTTTTATGTTGATTATTAACTTCAGACCAATTTATGATTGCCGTAATACGACCAACTATTTCATTGTTTTTATAAGCCAGATAAAAGTAAGCTTCGGCATGGTCAAAAGCCGGGTTTTTCGTTTTATCAAAAGACTCTAATTCATCAGCAATAATAGGCGGCACCCAATACGGATTGTCTTTGTATAACGAAAACGGGAATTTGATATATTCTGTTAGTTCTTTTTTGGTTTTGGCTTCTTTAATTGTAATCATTAAAAGTCTTAATTGTTTTGTCTCTTTGTCAGAGAAGTTCAGTTATTAATTATTCGTATTTAGCTTTACGCTTTCTTTCTTTTTCCTGATAATCTATATTTTCTTCAGCATCTTTATTTTTAGACTTCCTGTCTTTCTTAAAAGTCATTTCTTGCTTTTCTTTATACCAACCATCATAACGCCATGAAAATCCAACTCCTCCATATAATACAGATGGTGTATTTTTAAAATTGGTACTTATAGAAGCATCAATTTGCATGTTTGAGTTAAGTAAGTAGGCAGCGCCGCCACGAACAATAGCATCACTGTAAAAGTCGCTTTTATATCCCTGATTTTCAATAAAACCGGACCATTTATCATTAAATCCATGCGTTAAAGTTAATACATATCCATAACTTGGATAATCTGTTGTGATATAATCAGCAATAAAGTTCGTTACAAAAACCCATTTTCCACCTCCAAAAAGATTTTGGGTAATTAATATTACTTTAGGAGAAATGCTCGATTCAGGAGAAAATGAATAAGGATTATCTGCGCCAACAAAATTTGCACCAGCAAATAAAGAAACTGCAGGTATTAATTGATGCCAATTAAAGGAATGATTTGCTTTGTAGCTGTAAATATTGGCTGTTTTTTCATAGTTTTTAAAAGGATCATAAATTAAATATTTTGCCCCTAAAACGGTTTGTCTAAAGTTATTTTTTTTATAACTGGTGTAGGGAGTATCAAAGTTTTCCATTTGATATTGCAGGTCAAGAACAAATTCCAGTTTTTCTGTGAATGCGCCATATCTAATCGTTAAATCGGTTCCAAAACCACTTGCATCATAATCTAATAAATCGTGTTTTTCCTTAATTCCATAAACACCAATTTCACCTTGTATGATTGATTTTCCAACCGCATAGGCAGACATGGTTTCACCAGGACGATTTGAATTAATAACATCCGTGAATTGGGCAAAGAAAAGTTGTGGTAATAAAAAAAGAGCTGTAATAAATAAGTTTTTAATTTTTAACATAAATGTATTTTTGGATTAAAAAGTTATAACGCATTTCAAATGTACTATATTTTATTATTTATTTAAGATTGATATTTTAATTTTAAACAACGGATTTATTAATTTTGGCAAAAATTATACGATTATGCAAGAAGCATCTTTTACAAATTTGTTTAAAACGATAATGTGGATCATTGCGTTTTATTATATTTTCAAATTTTTAGCCAGAATCTTTTTGCCAGTATTGGTGAAAAAAGCGGTTGAAAAAGCAGGTGAAAATTTTCAGAGACAACAACAATATAGCCAGGATAACTCATGGCAAAAAACGCGTACTAATAATGATGAGATAATCATCAACACGGCTAATGCAAAAAATCCTCGCGAAACCAAAAAGGTGGGTGATTATGTTGATTACGAAGAAATAGATTAAGTTTGTGTCCTGATTAATAGGATTCATCATTTAACCCAAACCAACCTAAATTGAAAATAGTAAATAAGTTCTATCCGCACGCCCTTGTTATATTGGGCTTTATTCTCGTTTCGTTAGTTTATTTTTATCCAGTTTTACAAGGAAAACAAATTTTCCAATCGGATATTGCGCAATATACCGGAATGGCAAAAGAGCAAAACGACTTTAGAGCTGCTGAACATGCTGAACCTTATTGGACAAATTCTGCTTTTGGTGGAATGCCAACTTATCAGTTAGGAGCTAATTATCCAAATGATTTTGTGGGTAAACTTGATGATGTTTTACGTTTTTTACCTCGTCCTGCTGATTATCTATTTCTATACTTCTTAGGCTTTTATGGTTTATTATTGGTTTTAAAAACGGATCCATTAAAAGCATTTATCGGCGCGATTGCGTTCGGTTTTTCTACTTATTTAATTATTATTCTGGGAGTTGGTCATAATGCAAAAGCACATGCTATTGCTTACATGCCGCTAGTTATTGCCGGTTTTATACTGGTTTTTCAGAAAAAATATATTTGGGGAGGTTTACTCACCATGTTTGCGGTTGCGCTGGAAGTAAACGCAAACCACTTTCAAATGACCTATTATCTTTTGATTTTCCTGCTGATTCTTTCAGGTTATTTTGCTTTTCAATTTATTAAGGAAAAAGAATATAAAGGACTTTTAAAAGCAGTCGGAGTTTTGGCAGTCGCAGGAATTTTTGCAATTGGTGCCAATGCCGGAAACTTATTGGCAACCAGCGAATATGCAAAGTTTAGTATTCGTGAAAAAAGTGAATTGACTTTTAATCCCGACGGATCTAAAAATGAAACAACTGCTGCAATGACAACAGACTATATTACAGAATATAGTTATGGTATTGCGGAAAGTTTAAATTTAATTGCTCCACGAATTTTTGGAGGTTCCAGTCATGAAAATGTGGGTACAGACAGCCGTATGTACTCGTTTATGATCGAGCAGGGAGTTCCTTCAGATCAGGCACAGGATTTTGTTTCGGGAATGCCTACTTATTGGGGTGATCAGCCAATTGTTTCTGCACCAGCCTACATAGGAGTTGTAGTTTTCTTTTTGGCAGTTCTGGCACTATTCATTGATGAAAGAAAAATAAAATATGTATTTCTTGCAGGGGCTTTATTTACGCTGATGCTTTCTTGGGGAAAAAATTTCTCATTACTGACTAACTTTTTTATCGAATACGTTCCGATGTATGATAAATTTAGAGCAGTATCTTCTATTCAGGTTATATTAGAATTATGTATTCCTGTACTTGCCGTAATGGGATTACAATCCTTTTTTAAGGCTAAGGACGAACCAAAACTTCAGCAAAAAGCATTAATTCAAACAGGAGTTTTTGGTCTTGGCGTTTTATTAATCTTAGTTTTGGCTAAAGGAATGTTCCATTTTACAGGAATGAGTGACAATGCTTACTTGCAAAGTTATGGTCCAGCATTTGTTGATGCTTTAAAAGAAGACAGAATGAGTTTGTACTCAGCAGATTTATTACGTTCAGGATTTTTTATTGTGATTACTTTTGGAATTTTATGGTTGTTTATCAAGAATAAATTAGCGCAGAATACAACGTTGATTATTGTAGGTATCTTAATGATTTTCGATTTATTTTTTGTTGATAAAAGATATGTTTCTGCTAAAGATTTTGTAAGTCCGGTACAAATTGCCGCTCCTTTTCAGGAAACTCCAATTGACACTAAGATTTTAGAAGATAAATCAATCTATCGTGTTTTTGATGTACAGGGACAGTTACAGGGAAGATCTTCTTATTTTCATAAGACTATCGGTGGTTATAGTGCTGTACGTCCAAGAAGAATGCAGCAATTAATGGATTATCAAATTCAAAAAGGAAATATTGAAGTGCTTAATATGTTAAATGTTAAGTACGTAATTCAAACAGATAAAGAAGGAAATGAAGTTCCGGTAGCAAATCCTGAAGCAAACGGAAATGCCTGGTTCGTTGATTCAGTAAGATTGGTGAATAAACCGGACGATGTTATGAAAGCTTTGAATAACATTGATACTAAAAAAGTTGCAGTTTTTAATGTTCATGATTACGAAGGTAAATTCACAAATGCCCGATTGAAAAAACAATGGGATACAACCGGAACTATTAAGGTTGTAGAATACAAACCAAACTATATTAAGTATCAATCTGATAATGCAAAAGATGGTTTAGCGGTTTTCTCTGAAATGTATTATAAAAATGGATGGAATGCGTACGTTGACGGTAAATTGACCGACCACTTTCCTGTAGATTACGTTTTAAGGGCTATGGAAGTTCCTGGTGGAAAACACACTATAGAATTCAAATTTGAACCTCAGGTTGTGAAAACGGGAGGTACAATTACATTAGCAAGTTCAATTGGAATGTTATTGCTTTTGATTGGCGGTATTTATTTTGAAAAATTCTTCCGCAAAGATTCAAAAAGAAATCACGGAGATACTCAAAATAAATTTTAAATAATCTTTGCTAAACTTTGCGAGTCTCTCTGTGAAACCGATTCAATATAATGGAACCAAAAAAACTCTTAATCATTACGTATTATTTTCCACCCGCTGGAGGCCCGGGCGTACAACGTTGGTTGAAGTTTGTAAAATATTTACCTGAATTTAATGTTCAGCCTATTGTTTATGTTCCTGAAAACCCAACTTATCCAATAATCGACGAAGGTTTGGTTCGTGAAATATCTGATAAAGCAGTTGTTCTTAAGAATAAAATCTGGGAACCTTATCAACTGGCCTCTGTTTTTTCAAAAAAGAAAACCAGGAAAATTAGTTCAGGAATTTTTCCACATCAAAAAAAACAAACTTTTTTAGATAAAACCTTTCTTTGGGTTCGTGGTAATCTTTTTATTCCGGATGCTCGTGTATTTTGGGTAAAACCTTCTGTTTCGTATCTTGAAAAATATATTAGAGAAAACAATATCGATACCATTGTAACTTCAGGTCCACCGCACAGTTTACATTTAATTGGGTTAGAATTAAAAGAAAAACTAAACGTAAAATGGTTTGCTGATTTTCGTGACCCATGGACAACAATTGGATATCACAAAGCATTGCGTTTGTCATCATACGCAGCTAAAAAACATAAAGGTTTAGAGCATAAAGTTCTGAATAGTGCTGATACAATTATTGTAACCAGTAAAACTACTAAAACTGAATTTCAGGCTATTACTAATAAGCCAATATCGGTGATTACAAATGGTTATGATATTGAGAATGTCGAAAAACAAATTTTAGATTCTAAATTTACTTTGGCACATATAGGATCATTTTTATCTGATAGAAATCCTCAGTTTCTTTGGGAGTGTCTGGTCGACTTACTTCATGAGATACCTGATTTTAAATCGCATTTAGAAATTAAATTAATAGGCGCTGTTAGTCAGGAAGTGTTGGATTCAATTCAGGAATTCAACCTGAAACCCTATTTAAATCTTCTGGGATACATTTCGCATCACGAAGCAATAGCGCATCAAAAAAAGTCACAGGTTCTACTTTTAATCGAAATTAATTCTGAAGATACTAAAAGTATTATTCCGGGTAAATTGTTTGAATATATGGTGTCAAATCGCCCTATAATTGCTATTGGTCCACAAGGTTCTGATTTTGCCGATATTATAAAAGAAACCAATACAGGAGTATTTTTTGATTATACTGAAAAAGCGAAATTAAAAAGTGTAATTTTGGACTTTTATAATCAGTTTTTGGAAGGGAAATTACAAGCTAATGGTGTTGGTTTACAGCAATATTCGAGAAAAAACCTTACCAAACAATTGGTACAATTGATTAATGAATCATAAGATTACAATAATCTAAAAATCTAAAATCTAAATTCAGCAATCAAAACATGGGTATTGTTTTAAATCAGTCTTTCAAAAATACAATTATTACTTATATCGGCTTCGGTATTGGAGCCATTAATACACTTTATTTATATCCGGTTTTTTTAGGTGCAACTTATTATGCATTAACGAATTATATATTGTCAGCAGCAAATGTCATCATGCCTTTGTTTGCTATCGGAATGCAAAATACCCTGGTTAAATTTTATTCCCAATATAAAACAGAGGAAGAAAGGGAAGAGTTTTTATCGTTTACAGCCTTATTTCCTGTATTAATGTGCATTCCTTTAGGAATTATTGGAATTTTTTTCTTTGATGATATTACGGCTTTTGTTTCTAAAGAAAATCCTGTTGTGAAGGAGTTTATGCTTCTAATTCCCTTCATCGGGATTTGTATGGCTTATTTTGAGATATTTTATGCCTGGGCAAGAGTACATATGCATTCGGTTTTTGGAAATTTTATTAAAGAAGTTGGATTAAGATTATTTTCAACCGTTGCTTTGATTGGTTTGTATTTTCATTGGATAACATTAGTTCAATTCGTTTATGTAACAGCAGGAATATATTTCATAGCTTTTATAATAACTATGTTTTATGCTTTTTATGTTAAAAAGCCTAAATTTCAAATCAATATTCCTAAGAATGTAAAAGATGTAATGGAATATACATTCTTTATTATCCTTTCAGGAAGTGTTGCTAATTTGCTATTGGATGGGGACAAATTGATGTTGAATCAGTATATGAAAATCGAGAATATTGCTTATTATTCTGTAGCAACATATATTGCTTTGGTAATTTCTGTTCCGAGTCGTGCCATGCATCAGATTGTATATCCAATTACGGCAAAATTGATGCACGAAAACAAACATGATGAATTGAATTTATTATACAAAAAAACGTCTATCAATCTTCAAATGGTTGGCGGATTTGTAATGTTATGCATTTTTGTCAATATTAGTCAATTGTATGAATTAGTTCCCAAAGAATATAGCGGAGGGATTGCGGTTGTATTTATGATCGGTTTGTCTAAATATTTTGATTTGATTTTAGGAAATAATAATGCTATCATCTTTAATACCAAATATTATCGAATGGTATTGTATTTAGGACTATTATTAGTGTTTTTGACCATAGTTTTAAATATGATTTTTATTCCGATTTTTGGAATATTTGGTTCTGCATTTGCTACATTATTGTCTATTACATTATATAGCATAGCAAAATTGCTCTTTGTTGTTAAGAAGCTTCATCTATACCCATTTACAAAGGAAACAATCTACTCAATGTTACTTACATTTGCTTTGTTTCTTGTGTTTTACTTTTGGGAATTTCCTTTTTATCAATTAATTAGTATTGCCTTAAAATCAATTTTGGTTACGATTTTATATGTCTATCTGAATTATAAATTCAATATTTCACCAGACATTAATAAAGTAATTGATGGTCTTTTGAAAAAGGTGGGTATTAAAATTTAATACGATTTTATTGAGAAAATAGACAGTTATGCAATTTTGAAGCTATTTTGTTTTTATATTTGTTAGAAGGATAACTAATTTATTTCTAATAGAATATGAAAAAGAAATCACCTTTTTTTTTACTATTGTTTGTTGTTTCATTTTCTTCAATAGCATCTGCTCAAACAGATAGTTTAAAAACCACAACAACAACTATTTCTTCGCCGAAATTAAAAGCCTATCCGATAATTCCCTTTAAAGACACTCTTTTTTATGTTTATAATAGAGTAGGATCTTTTTCTGCTGAAAATAGAGCAAAAGCCATTACAGCAAGAATTAAATCTCTTTATGAAGACGATCTTTTTAAAGCTGATTCATTAAAAGTTGTTCCTTCCGAGATAAGCTTAGATATTGTGTATAAAGGTGACTTAATACTGATGTCTGTATTAAATGCCGATGCAGTTTCTGAAAATAAAACGGTTTCTGAAATTGTAAACCGTAATTTCAATGCAATCAAAAAAGCAATTATTTTTCAGAATGAAAACCATTCTTTATTGCCAAAACGTTTAGGATTTACAGCGTTGCTAATCTTAGTCCTTACGGTTGTTTTATTGCTTGCGTCTAAGATTTTTAATAGAATAAAAATATATTTTTCCAAAAGAAGAGAAAGATATTTTAAAGGCTTTAATTACAATAACATAAATGTTCTTACTCCTGAAAAACAGGAGTTTGCTGCAATGCGTTTTATTGGTTTGATAAAAATTATATTTTTATTTGTAATAGCGTATTCAGCACTGCCTGTACTTTTTAATATTTTTCCAGCAACACAGGTCTACACGACAACAATTTTAAAATGGACCCTGACACCTATAAAATCCGCCGTAATGGGATTTGTTGATTTTCTGCCAAATCTTTTTACTATAATTGTTATTATATTGATTTTTAGGTATTCACTCAAAATAATTAAATTTTTTGTTGATGAAATAAACAAAGAAAATATAAAAGTAGATGGTTTTTATAGTGATTGGGCAAAGCCAACATTTAATATCATTCGATTTTTGGCTTATGCATTTATGCTGGTTGTAATTTTTCCGTATTTACCGGGTTCAGATTCTCCTATCTTTAAAGGTGTTTCCGTATTTGTAGGTATTTTGTTTTCTTTAGGTTCTTCAAATGCCATTGCGAATATGGTTGCGGGTCTAGTAATTACATATATGCGTCCGTTTAAAATTGGTGATTTTATTAAAATTGGAGATGTAAGTGGAGAAGTTATCGAAAAAACAGCCTTGGTAACACGTATTAGAACTCCTAAATTTGAAGATATAACAATACCAAACGCGACAGTTTTGTCCAGTACCTCAACTAATTATTCGGCTAATACAAAACAAGCTACTAATGGCTTATTAATTCATACAACTGTCACCATTGGTTATGATGTACCGTGGAAGGACATCCATAAAGCATTAATTGATGCTGCTCTAAAAACAGATATGACAGAGAAAACACCAGAGCCTTTTGTTCTGCAAACAAGCTTAGATGATTTTTATGTCTCCTATCAAATAAATGTTTATACGAAAGAACCTACAAAACAACCCGGAATCTATTCTTCGTTGCATCAGAATATTCAGGATTCTTTTAATGCTGCCGGAATCGAAATTATGTCCCCACATTATAGCTCGTTACGTGACGGAAATACTACAACAATTCCTGATAATTATTTAAAACCGGACTATGAATCTCCTTCCTTTAATTTTAAAAATAAGGATTAAGAAATTGCTAATATATTGATATACTGATGTTAATATTTAAATTTTAACAGTTGATTGTTTTGGGATTTAATTTATAAAAATTAATTTTATGTTGAATTTTCAGCAGCAGTTCATTTTATTAGGATTTAATTTTCTTATTAAATGCAATAAAAATAGAATTATCAGGTTTTTATTGAAACTGTTTACCGACTAAAATTGTTAAAATTTAAAAGAATTATTTAGATTATTTTAAAAAGAGTATGAAAAAGAATCAACTGAGTCAGGAACAAAGCTTGCAAGTATTTTCTAATATGATATCAAATAAGGTTCATAAAGGATTTAAACTTGAAGAAAGAAATGATAAATTGCTTTTTGCGGTTCTTTCTAAAGGAGGAAAGGTTGTTAATCATGGTCTAAATTTTACCATTTTTTGCTTAACTTTAGGATTGTGGTCATTTGCCTGGTTATATCTAACCATACAGGCATCTAAAAAGAAAAAAATATTGGTTGCTATCGATGAAGATGGTTTCCCATTTGAAGAAAGATGTTTGGTTGCTTAATATTAAATCACAAAATAAAAAATCCAAATTCCAATAGAAAATCGCTATTGGAATTTGGATTTTTTTATAAAAATATATTATAAAAAGCCCCGATGTGTAGGCTTATAGCCTTAGCATCTTAGTACCTTAGAACCTTTTCTAAGAAAGTTTGTCTTTTAAATAAACTCCTGTAACAGATTCTTTCACTTTTACAATATCTTCAGGCGTTCCAACCGCTAATAAATGCCCGCCATTTTCTCCACCTTCCGGACCTAAATCAATAATCCAGTCGGCACATTTTATTAAATCGAGATTGTGTTCAATTACAATGATTGAATGTCCTTTTTCGATTAAGGCATCAAATGACTTTAATAGTTTTTTAATGTCGTGAAAATGTAAACCAGTTGTTGGTTCATCAAAAACAAATAAAGCTTTGTCTTTAGTTGCTCCCTTTACAAGAAAAGAAGCCAATTTAATACGTTGTGCTTCACCACCTGATAAAGTTGAAGAAGATTGTCCCAATTGCACATAACCTAAACCAACATCTTGTAAAGGTTGTAATTTCTGAGTGATTTTAGTCTGTTTATTTTTTTCAAAAAAAGCAATCGCATCATCAATAGTCATCGTTAGTATATCGTTGATGTTTTTGTCATCAAAATTGATTTCTAAAATTTCTTTTTTGAAACGTTTTCCTCCACAAGTTTCGCATGGTAATGAAACATCGGCCATAAAGACCATTTCGACGTTTATAGAGCCTTCTCCTTTACAAGTTTCGCATCGGCCTCCATCAACATTAAAAGAAAAATGTTTGGCCTGATAACCTCTTATTTTGGATAATTTTTCTTTAGCATATAAATCACGAATATCATCATAAGCTTTAATATAAGTTACAGGATTAGATCGTGAACTTCTTCCAATCGGATTCTGATCTACATACTCAATATGTTTTATCTGAGAGAAAGAACCTTTTATTTCGGTAAACTGACCTGCTTTTTCAGCAGCATTTTCCAGTTTTTTCTGCATAGCAGGAAATAAAATTTTCTTTATTAAGGTACTTTTTCCACTACCTGAAACTCCGGTTACAACTGTCAGAACATCTAAAGGAAATGTAACATCAATATTTTTTAAGTTGTTTTCTCTGGCTCCAACAATATCAATATGATTTTTGAATTTTCTTCTTTTTTTTGGAACAGAAATTTCTAAATCTCCATTCAGATATTTCGCCGTTAATGATTCAGATTTTAAAATTTCATCATAAGTTCCCTGAGCTACTAAATTCCCACCAAAAGTTCCTGCTTCCGGACCAATATCAATAATCATATCGGCAGCTTTCATAATATCTTCGTCATGTTCAACCACAATAACGGTATTTCCTAAATCACGAAGCGAAAGGAGAACTTTGATCAATCGCTCTGAATCTTTTGGATGTAAACCAATACTTGGTTCATCCAAAATATACATCGATCCAACCAGGCTACTCCCAAGTGAAGTTGCTAAATTAATACGCTGTGATTCTCCTCCTGAAAGTGTTGAAGAGTTTCTGTTTAGCGTAAGATAATCCAAACCAACTTCGGTCAAAAACGATAAACGATTGTTGATTTCTACCATCAAACGTTTTGCAATTTGCTGTTCGTATTTGTTCAATTCAAGATCTTTGAAAAACGTAACCAAATGTTTAATTGGAAGATCGACTAAATCTGAAACTGTTTTTCCGCCAATTTTTACATATGAAGCTTCTTCGCGTAAACGTTTTCCGCGACAAGCATGGCATTTTGTTTTTCCGCGGTAGCGAGATAACATTACACGGTTTTGAATCTTATAATTTTTTTCCTCTAATTCTCTGAAGAAATCATTTAATCCTTGAAAGTACTGATTCCCTTTCCAAATCAAATCTTTTTGACCCTCTGTTAATTGGAAATAGGGTTTATGAATAGGAAAATCAAATTTGTAAGCATGTTTCACCAATTCGTCTTTATACCAGCTCATACTTTCGCCTCGCCACGGATAAATGGCGCTTTCAAAAACGGATAAAGAGGTATTAGGAACCACCAAATCTGCATCAATACCAATTATATTTCCATAACCTTCACAAACGGGACACGCGCCATAAGGATTGTTGAAACTGAATAAATGTACATTTGGCTCTAAGAAAGTAATTCCGTCCAATTCAAAATTATTCGAATAGGTAAATTTTTTATCTGAATTTAATTCCTGTAAATAGCAAATTCCTTTTCCTTCAAAAAAAGCAGTTTGTACGGCATCAGCTAAACGATTATAGAATTCTTCTTCCTCCTTGACAACAATTCTGTCAATAATCAGCAGAATATCTTTATTATCTAATTTATGAAGCTCCGTTGGTGTAAATTCATCCAAACGCACCATTTCATTATCAACCAAAATACGCGCAAAACCTTGCTGCAAAAGTACTTTTAGTTTGTCTTCAAGTTGTCTTCCTTCTTCTAAATGAATAGGAGCAAGTAAAAGCCATTTGCTGTCTAATTCTAATGTTTTTACATCACCAACAACATCGGTAACGGTGTTTTTTTTGACTTCCTGTCCGGAAATAGGAGAGTAGGTACGACCAATTCTGGCAAATAAAAGTTTGATGTAATCGTAGATTTCAGTCGAAGTTCCAACAGTCGAACGCGCATTGGTTGTATTGACTTTTTGTTCGATCGCAATCGCAGGCGCAATACCTTTGATATACTCCACTTTTGGTTTGTCTAAACGACCAAGGAATTGACGTGCATATGATGATAAACTTTCAACATAGCGACGTTGTCCTTCGGCATACAAAGTATCAAATGCCAAGCTTGATTTCCCTGATCCTGAAAGACCTGTGATTACAACAAGTTTATTTCGGGGAATAGCGACATCTACATTTTTTAAATTATGTACCTGCGCTCCTTTAATTATAATATTATGTTTTGGGTCGAGTTTTGAAAGATCAATTTGCATAAAAAAAGTCAATTTTTACAAAAGTAATCAATTTTGAATTGAGTTTTGTTAATGAGATTGTTCCAAATCTTAACAGATTTCGATGCTTGATTTATGATATTCGGACGATAACTAAAACATTAAGAAGACAAATCACCAGAAATTGCTATTACCATAGCCCACGGTTTCAGCCGTGGGAGTGCAATGTATTACCAGAATATATTATCACAATCCATTTCCCACGGTTGAAACAGTGGGCTATGTTGGAATAGCAGGGAACCAAATTTATTATACTAAATCTTATTCATTAAAAAGTTGCATTTTTATTACAAAATAAGCTATTTTAGAACTGCTTTAATACTATTTTAATATTCTGACCAAATTTTGAAAACAAAATTATCTGTACTATTTCTTTTGATGAGTTTTTTCCTGTTCTCGCAGGAGTTTCCGCCAATCGTAAAATATTCTTCTTCTGTTTATGGCGCCGGAAATCAAAGTTGGATGATTTCACAGGACGATCAGAACTATTTATATTTTGCCAATAATGATGGGCTTTTAGAATATAACGGAACAACCTGGCAATTGTATAAAGCTCCAGATGAAACCATTATTCGTTCTGTAAAAGTAATTGGGAACAAAATTTATACAGGTTCTTATATGAGTTTTGGTTTCTGGACAAGGCAAACTAATGGCAAACTAAAATATACTTCGCTTAGCGACTCAATCAAAAATAAAATATTAGACGATGAGCAGTTTTGGAATATTCTGAAATACGATCAATGGATTTTGTTTCAATCTTTAAACCGAATTTATATTTACGATACTAAAAGCGGTAAGTTCAAAATCATTGCGCCTAAAAATGGTGTTATAAAATCGTTTGCTCCAAAAAATGCTATTTATTTTCAAACCATAAAAGAAGGGCTATTTGAAATTGAAAGCGGAAAAGCCAAATTAGTTTCAGATCATCCAATTCTGAAAAAATTTACGATTGTCAATGTTTTTACAACAGATGACGGTTTGCTGATTCAAACGCAATTGGATGGTATTTATAAATTAGTTGGAAACTCTCTAGTCCGATTTGCAACAGATGTTGATGTCGAATTAAAGTCAAGTTTCGTCTATAGCAGCCAACTTCTTCAGGATGGAAGTTTTGCTTTGGGAACAGTTTCTAACGGAATCTTTATTTTATCGGATAAAGGAAAATTAAAATACCATATTACTCAAAGTAAAGGTTTGAGTAATAATACGGCCTTATCGCTTTTTGAAGATAAAGATCAGAATTTATGGGCCGGATTGGATAACGGGATCAATTGTATTAACATTAATTCGCCAGTGCATAGTTTTACAGATGATTCGGGAGTTTTGGGAACCGTTTACGCATCGGCAAATTTTAATGGAAAATTGTATGTTGGAACAAATCAGGGATTGTTTTGTAAACCTAACCAAAATAATGGAGAGTTTAAATTTATAAATGGTACAAAAGGGCAGGTTTGGTCACTTTTTGTATATGATAATACCCTTTTTTGCGGACATGATTCAGGGACCTTTATTGTCATAAATGATTCAGCGAGAAATATATTCCCGGCTTCAGGAACCTGGAAGTTCGAACCTGTTCCGAATACTAAAAATCAATTGCTCCAGGGAAATTATTACGGAATCTCGGTTCTCGAAAAAATAAACAATCAATGGGTTTTTAAAAATAAAATTCAGGGTTTTGATTACTCTTCGAGATATTTTGAAATCACGAGCAATTTGGATGTTTATGTAAGCCACGAATACAAAGGGATTTTCAGGCTGAAACTAGATAAATCTTTATTAAAAACAGATGGGTTTTATACGTATAAATCTCCTCAAAAAGGAAAAAATGCAAGTCTGACCAAATTCAATAATCAGATTTATTATGCTTATAAAGGTGGAATTTTTAAATTAAATTCAAAAACAAAATTATTCGAAAAAGACAATTTGCTGAGTTCTATCTTCGAAAAAGATGAATATACTTCAGGTAAATTAATAGTCGATAATTCGAATAAAATCTGGTTATTTTCTAAAAATTATATTCACTATTTCTCATCAAGTAAACTAAGTAATCAGTTAAAGCAAAATGTTATTCCGATTCCGTCTTCTTTAACCAATTCCATGCTCGGGTATGAGAATATTACCCAAATTTCAAAATCGACTTATTTAATTGGTACAACCGACGGTTATTACACCTTAAATATCGATGATTTAAGTTTTAAAAACTACACTGTTTTCATTACTGATGTTGCAATTAACAAGCAAAACGAAACGCTGAATAATGTTGAAATTCAAAATGAAGGAAGTTTTCATTCGAATGAAAATAACATCACTTTAAATTATACTGTTCCGGAATATAACAAATACATCAATTCAGAATATCAATATTTATTAGAAGGATTTCAGAATGACTGGAGCGAATGGAGCACCAAAGCCACTGTCAATTTTAAAAATTTATCTCCCGGGAAATATACCTTTAAAGTAAGAGCCAGATACGCAAATACAATTTTGCAAAATACGGCTACGTATACATTTGTAGTTTTAAAGCCCTGGTATTTGACCAATTTGGCCTTCTTTATTTATTTTTTACTAATGCTAATAGTGGCTTATTTTATCAATAAGGCTTACAGAAATTATTATCATAAGCAAAAAGAGAAATTAATTGAAGAGAATAATCTTTTGCTTGAAATAAAAGAATTAGAAAATGAGCGCCAATTAATGAAACTAAGAAACGAACAGCTTTCTCAGGACGTTGATACAAAAAATCGTGAATTGGCAGTTTCAACCATGAGCTTGAATAGCAAAAATGAATTATTGGCTTTTATAAAAGAAGACTTAAAGAAAACGAGTCAGAATGATAGTAATAATATCAAATCTGTAATTAGTACTATTAATAAAAATATTACGGAAGAAGATTCGTGGAATGTCTTTAAAGAAGCATTTGACAGCGCCGATAAAGATTTCTTAAAAAGAATCAAACAATTACATCCTTTACTTACTCCAAATGATTTGCGTCTTTGTGCATATTTACGATTAAATCTTTCTTCAAAAGAAATCGCTCCTTTATTTAATATTTCGGTTCGAAGTGTCGAAATAAAAAGGTATCGTTTGCGTAAAAAAATGGATTTGCAGCACGAAATTGGTTTAGTCGAATATATTCTGGCTGTATAGGAAGTCAAAAAATGTCTTTAAAAAACTATACATTACCTCAACATTAACGTTTTGTTGTGCTTTTGTAGTGTTTTTGTTAAATAAATTAGCATTCGTAATTTATAGTTAAATCAAGCTATATTTTAAGATATATTGAATTAACGTGTGATTTTTTTATGATGTATGTTTTTTGTTGAGGTTAATTTTATCGTTTTCCTAATTGGATCAGATAAATTTAGATTTCAATAAAAACTAACTAATTATGAAATCAAAATTATTACTAACCGTACTATTACTGTTTACATCTTTTGCATTTTCGCAGACTTTCGATGTTAGCGGAACAGTACTAGATGGCTCGGGATTATCACTGCCGGGTGTGAATGTAAAAGTTAAAAGCTCTTCACAAAGTACAACCACAGACTTTGACGGATCTTTTAAATTATTAGGAGTTCCAAAAGGAACTATAGTTGTTTTCAGTTATATCGGTTTTAAAACGCAGGAAATTGCGGTTTTTGGAACCAAAATAACAGTTAAAATGAGCGACGATGCAAGATCTCTTGATGAAGTCGTTGTGATTGGTTATGGAACTCAAAAGAAAAGAGAAGTAACCGGAGCGGTTTCTGTAGTAGACAGTAAAACGCTGGATATTTTAAAACCAATTAAAGTAGAACAAGCCTTGCAGGGAACAGTTTCCGGAGTAAATGTAACTACACAATCCGGAGCACCGGGTGCAAAACTCGATATCCGTATTCGTGGTATCGCTACCAATGGAGAAAATGGTCCACAGGCTATTATCGATGGCTATGTTGGTGACTTAAGTTTGCTAAATCCAAATGATATTGAAACTATTACAGTTTTAAAAGATGCACAAGCTGCCATTTACGGAACAATTGGCGCAAACGGAATTATTTTGATTACCACTAAAATGGGTAAGAAAAACTCAAAAACTAAAATATCCCTTAATAGTTATTCAGGATTTCAGGAAGCTTCAAGAAAATTACCAATGCTTGATGCTACAGAATATGCTTTATTATTAAATGAAAGTTATGCAAATGGGGGAAGAGCACTTCCTTATCCAAATGCAAGTGGTTTAGGAAAAGGAACGGATTGGCAAAAAGAAGTTTTGGGTACAGGCGTTCCCATTTTAAATACTGATTTAACAATCTCCGGAGGATCTGACAAGATTACTTATGCAATAAGTGGTTCGCATTTGGATCAGGAAGGAATTGTGGGTCAGGATAAATCAGGCTTTTTAAGAAATACGGCCAGAATTGCTTTAGGTGCTGATCTAAGCGATAAATTCAAAATAAAAACAAATGTAATTTATACCTATTTTAATAGGAAAACAATAAACGAAAACGGATTAGGATCTGTATTGTTTAATGCCTTAAACGTGCCGGCTACTATTGCTCCATATGATGCAAACGGTGATTTTACTTTAGTTCCAAGTACAACAGGATTGGGAACAGAAATCATAAATCCGCTAGCGCAGATTGATAATACTTATAACGATTATAACTATAAAAAGCTGAATGGAAATTTTGGTTTTGATTATAAAATTTTCAAAGGCTTTGTTTTATCAAGTTCTATAGGATTTAATACTTCAAACAGCGAAGGAAAGATTTTTGGAAAACAAGTAAGTTATGGTGGAAAAGTTTTTGATGTGCAAAGAAGTTCTGTAAGGCAAACTACAACAAATGATAATGATTATTCATTTGATATTTATGGAACATATACCGCAAAAATTGCTGAGAATCATAATATCACCGCGACATTAGGAAATACCATTTTTAAGACATGGGGAAATTCAGCTAATGCAACAGGATTTGACGTTCCAAATAATTCATGGGAATATGCAGATCTTTCTCTAACGAAAGGATTACCAACTGCCGTAAACACAGGCGGATATGTTTACGACCAAAGAAGACTTTCTTACTTTGGAAGAGCGCAGTACGATTATAAAGGAAAATACCTTTTATCAGCAATGATCAGACGTGATTCTTCGACAAAATTTGGTCCGGGAAACAAAGTGGGATATTTTCCTTCTTTTACAGGAGGTTGGGTAGTTTCTGATGAAGGCTTCTTTGGAGAATCAAAAACTGTAAATTTCTTAAAATTCAGAGCTAGTTATGGTACTTTAGGAAACGATCAAATTCCGAATAACGGTTACTTAGGACTTTTAACAGGAGAAGCAACTTATGTATTTGATGGAAACTTAGTAAGCGGAATCGCAACAGGGCAAATTCCTAATCAAGATTTGAAATGGGAAGAAGCGAAAAAGTTTGATGTTGGTTTAGATTTAAGATTATTCAATGATAAAGTTTCTGTCGTAGCAGATTACTTTATAGATACAAGAGAAGATCTTTTGATACCAAATATTCCGGTTTCAGGAATTATAGGAATAGGTGCTCCGGGTGCAAGTGCTCCAACATTAAATGCGGGTTCAGTTAGAAATTCAGGTTTAGAATTCGCTATTGATTACAAAGAAAAACTTTCAGATTCTTTTAGTTTTAGTGTAGGTTATAATGTGACGTTTATTGAAAATGAAGTTTTAGAAGTAAATAACGGAACCGGAATTATTGAACAAGGCGGTTTTGGAGTCGGTCAGCCAGCGGCTTCACGTATGGAAGCAGGAAAACCAATAGGGTATTTTTACGGTTACAAAACAGATGGATTGTTTCAAAATCAGGCAGAAGTTGATGCTCATCCATCACAATTGGCTTTAGGGGCAAATGCAGCACCCGGAGATATTCGTTATGTAGATTTAAATGGAGATGGTGTAATTGATACGCAAGATAAAACCGATATTGGAGATCCAATTCCTGAAGCTACAATGGGATTTAATTTTCAGTTAAATTATAAAAACCTTGATTTTGCACTTTACAGTTTTGCATCAGTAGGAAATGATATGGTTCGTAATTACGAGAGAGTACTTTCTGATGCTAATCGTTTAGATTATGTTTTAGACAGATGGACAGGCGAAGGAACAAGTACTACTGTGCCTAGAGTTACCACAGGAGCAACTGCAAACAATGTACTTTCCGATTATTTTGTAGAAGATGCTTCTTATTTCAGGATTCAAAACATACAATTGGGGTATACACTTAACCCTAATGTATCTCAAAAAGCAGGAATTACGAAACTAAGACTTTATGCTGGAGTAAATAATTTATACACTTTTACGAAGTATAAAGGTTTTGATCCAGGCTCTTCAGCCGGACCTACAAATCAGGATGGAGTTTCTCAATCACCAATTGGTGCCGGGATTGATTACGGATATTATCCAGTTCCAAGAACCTATTTATTGGGTTTAAACATTAATTTTTAATTTCAATAAAATGAAAAAATATTTAATCACAACCATTATAACACTTACAATTTTCTCGACAATAAGTATTTCTTGTTCCGATGAATTTGTAAGTCCAAAACCTAAGTATTCTATAGATTCTGAAAATTATTTCAATTCAAAAGAAGACTATAATGATGCTTTAGTTGCTACTTATGATTTGCTGCAATCTTCTTATGTAAATGTTTTATTAGGAGAAATTGCTTCAGATAATACATTATGCGGAGGAGAAAGCCCTACAGACGTAATTGGTTTTCAGCAAATAGACGACATGATTCATACACCGGTAAACAGTAATTTAAGAGATATCTGGAATTGGATGTTTGCAGGGGTTCAAAGAGCCAACTATATTCTTGAATTTCAGGATAAAACCGATTTTGAGGGAAAAAACCAGCTAATTGCAGAAACGCGTTTTCTGAGAGCATATTACCAGTTTGAGTTAGTAAAATGGTTTGGTGGAATCCCGATGAAAGGAGATGTCAGATTTAAAGTTGGAGATGAAAAAACAGTAGCAAGATCATCAGCTCAGGAAGTGTATGCTTCAATTGAAGCTGATTTGATTTTTGCTGCAGCTAATTTATCTCCAACGCCATCTCAAAAAGGAAGAGTAACAAAAGGCGCTGCACAGGCATTATTAGGAAAGGCTTATTTGTATCAAAACAAGTATGCGCAAGCCGCGACAGCTCTTGATGCAGTGATTACTTCAGGAAAATATTCTTTGCAATCAGATTATAACGCGATGTTTGAATTGGATGGAGAAAACGGTACCGAATCTGTTTTTGAAGTGCAGTATACAGATGTTGAAGGAGCTGGTTTTACTTGTTTACAATGTAGTGAAGGAAACGTTGCAGTTGGTTTTAGTGGTATCCGTAATTATTCAGGACCATTATTTTCATCTGGATTTAGTTTTAATATTCCAACCAAAGAAAGTGCCGATGCTTTTGAAGTAGGTGACAAACGTAAAGATGTTGCTATATTGGATATTGTGGCTTTTGCTGCTGCAAATGCTTCATTTGATGGAGGTAAAGGTGTAAGCTTCGGAAAAGGAAATGAAGACACAGGGTATTTCAACAGAAAATATCTCCCAAGAAAAAGAAGCGCAACTGCAGCTGGAGATTTGAATCTTACAAATCCAAACAATTATAGAGCAATCCGTTATGCAGATGTTTTATTAATGGCTGCTGAAGCTTATAACAGAGGTGCAATAGACGATGGAAAAGCAAGAAATTATCTAAATCAAGTAAGAAGACGTGCTTTTGGAGATAACAATCATGACGTTTCAGTTTCAGGTGCAGCCTTGACCGATTTCATTTTGGCAGAAAGAAGAATAGAACTTTTTGGAGAAGGACACCGTTTCTTTGATTTGGTAAGAACAGGAAAAGCTGTTGGGAAAATTCCGGGTTTTACGGCAAATAAAAACGAATTATTTCCACTTCCAATTGAAGAAATTCAATTCGCAAACGGAAACTGGCAACAAAACCCTGGATATTAAAAAAACACTATTATGAAAAAATTACATTTAATTATAAGTCTTTTCGTTTTAACAATATTTCTAGGTTGTTCAAGCGATGAAAGCAGCAATATCGATTTAGACGGTATAAGTGCACCGGCTAATGTGTCTGCTTTGACCACAGTAACACAGGACAATACGGGTAAAGTTACTTTTATACCAAAAGGAGAAGGTGTTACGCAATATAAAATTAATTACGGTGACGGATCGCCGGAGTCTGCTTACTTTGGAGCGGGTGGAACAACAACACATACTTACAAAGAGGGTGTTTATCAATCGAAAATTATAGCAATGGGAATTTCAGGAAAAATTACTGAAGTGATCCAGCCGGTTGTGGTTTCTTTTAGAGCTCCTGAAAATTTGAAAGTGGTTATAACAAATGATATATCAGTTTCTAAAAAAGTTACTGTAAAAGCAACAGCAGATTTTGCATTGTTTTACGATGTCTATTTTGGAGAAACTGGAAAACCTGAACCAATTTCAGCTAACAACGGCGAATCAGTATCTTATGTTTATAAAGAAGCAGGAACTTACACGATTCGTGTAGTTTCAAAAAGTGCTGCAATTAAAACAACGGAGTATACAGAGCAATTTGCGGCTAAGCTTGTACTTAATCCGACCACTTCAGCGACAACTCCGCCTAACAGACCAGCCGGAAACGTGATTTCTATTTACAGTTCAAAATACACAAATGTGGCCGGAACTAATTTCTATCCAAATTGGGGACAATCAGGCGGTTATTCAGAATTTGATCTGAATGGCGATAAAATGCTGAATTATACTAATTTAAATTATCAGGGAATTGCTTTGGCAGATAATGTAACAGTTGATGTTTCAGGAATGGATTACATTCACATGGATGTTTGGACAGCAGATTTACAAAAATTGGAAACTTCTCTAATCAGTAAAACGAATGGAGAAAGACCAGTTGTAAAAGATCTGATTGCAAACCAATGGACCAGTATTGATATTCCGATTTCCGATTTTACCAGTCAGACAAACTTTAAGGTAGCCGATATTTTTCAATTGAAACTGGTTGGAACTCCTGCAGGTAAAAACGTTTTTATTGATAATATTTATTTCTATAAAAATGGAGAAGCATTAAATGTTGCGGCGCCAACACCAACAAAACCGGCGAGCGATGTAATCTCAATGTTTAGTGATGCTTATTCAAATGTGCCAATTGCAACATGGCGTACAGATTGGTCAGCTGCAACATTAGAAGAAACGGCTGTAGCAGGAAACGCAGTAAAAAAATACTCCGATTTGAATTTTGTGGGTATCGAGCCAAGTGCAACAATTGATGCTTCTGCAATGACTCATTTTCATGTTGATGTATGGTCAGCTGATTTTACAGAATTCAGAATAAAATTAGTCGATTTTGGTGCTAATGGCGTGTACAATGGTGGAGGAGATGACAAAGAACACGAAATCAAAATTACAGCTCCTGCAAAAGGATCGTGGGTGAGTTTAGACATCCCTTTAACAGATTTTACCGGATTAACAACACGAGCCCATATTGCGCAACTTATTTACTCAGGAAATCCTAGCGGAACACATACTATATATATAGATAATGTTTATTTCCATAAATAAAATAAGCATTTTAAAAGAGATTAAAATGAATTTACATTTTATAAAAAATAACAAAATGAAAAAATATAATAAATACTTCGTATTACTTTTTGCACTCCTGCTAGTAATAAGTTGCCAAAAAGATGATTACGCTTTTGGTGATTTGTCTGCACCGACCAATTTACAAGTGAAAGCTGAAATTGTTGGAAAAACAACCGCTGCTCCCAACGGAGACGGGTCAGGAATGGTAAAGCTTACTGCAACAGCAGATAACGCTATTTCATATAAATATGTATTTACTGACGGTACTACAGAAAATGCACCAAGTGGTGTATTTACTAAACGTTTTACCAAAACAGGTTTAAATAAATATACGGTAACGGTAATTGCTTCAGGAAAAGGAGGCATTGCAACAAATACGACAATTGACGTTGAGGTTTTAAGTAATTTCAGCGATGATGAAGCGGTTCAGTTTTTAACAGCCGGAACTTCAAAAAAATGGTATTGGTCAGCGTCTGAACCGGGTCATTTGGGTGTTGGGCAAAATGATGGAGATGCCACTAAAAACTATTATGCAAACTATTATATGGCAGGTGCCTTCGAAAAAGCAGGATCGCCAAGCAGTAGTTGTTTGTACGAGAACGTATTGACATTCTCTCTTGAAGGTGAACAGCTGAAATTTGAATTAAATAATGGAGGATCAACTTTCTTTAATGCTTCTTTTGCAAGTGTGGCTGGAGGAAGCGGGCCAGATGATGCTTGTTTGTCATACAATACGGCTGGTAAAAAATCAGTTTCATTGAGCCCTTCAGAATCAGTTATAATGTCAAATCCAAATCACGCAACTCAAACCAGAGGAACGACAATGAACTTCTCTGATAACGGATTTATGGGGTATTACATTGGACAGAGTTCGTACGAGATTCTATCAATTACAGCGAATAGAATGGTAGTGAGAGCAGTTATGGGTGGAAATCCGGCATTGGCATGGTATCATATTTTTACCACTACAAAACCAACTCAGGCTCCACCGGCAGATTTTACAAAATTAGTATGGTCAGATGAATTTAATACCGACGGAGCACCTGATGCTACAAAATGGAACTATGATTTAGGTAAAGGTGATAACGGTTGGGGAAATAATGAAAAACAGAATTACACCAACTCGGCTACAAACGTAATTGTACAAGGCGGAAGTTTGAAAATTACAGCTAAAAAAGAAGCTTCAGGCGGAGCAGATTATTCTTCGGCAAGATTAAAAACAGACGCTAAATTTGCATTTACTTACGGAAAAGTTGAGGTTAAGGCTAAACTTCCAATCGGAGCAGGAACCTGGCCTGCAATCTGGATGCTGGGTCAAAATTATGCTACGAAACCATGGCCAGCCTGTGGAGAAATTGATATTATGGAGCATGTAGGGAATAACCAAAATGTAATTCTAAGTACACTACATTATCCGGGACACTCTGGAGGAGGTGGCAATACAGGCTCTAAAACAATACCAAATGTTTCAACAGAATTTCATGTTTATAAAGCGGTTTGGAGTGCAGCATCAGTTACAACATTTGTAGACGATGTTCAGATTCATTCCGTTCCTAATGATGGCTCTTTGCCTTTTAATAGTGACTTTTTCTTAATTCTAAATGTTGCAATGGGAGGTAATTTGGGAGGCAATATTGATGCGGCTTTCACGCAGTCTTCTATGGAGATTGATTACGTAAGGGTATATCAATAGATTATAGATTAATTAGTAATAATGAAATGAGAAGGTCAGTTTTAGGCTGACCTTCTTAATTTTTGTAAATTTAAAATGCTACTATGAAAAAAATAATGGTATTGCTATTAATTAGCAGTTTTTGTTTCGCACAAGAAGTAAAGAGGAAACTGGTTTGGGAAGAAAATTTCAATAATAAGGATTTAAACGAAAAAGACTGGAACTTTGAAGTTGGCGATGGTTGTCCGAATCTTTGTGGTTTCGGAAATAATGAAAGACAAATTTATACCAAAACAAACCACGAATTTAAAGAGGGTAATTTTGTTATTGAAGCCAAAAAAGAAGAAAACAAATACACTTCAACCAAAATTACAACAAAAGGTAAAAAAGAATTCTTGTACGGACGAATTGAAGCCAGAGCAAAATTACCAGTTGGACACGGTTTGTGGCCGGCATTTTGGATGTTAGGTGCTAATATAGACGAAGTTCATTGGCCAAAAACAGGTGAAATAGATATACTGGAATATATTGGAAGAGATCCGGGCATGGTGTACACAACTTTGCATACACAAGACAGCCACGGAAATACAATCAATACAAAAAGAACTCCTTTTCCTAATATTGAAGAAGGATATCATGTTTACGCAATCGAATGGACGAAAGATAAAATTGATTTTTTTGTAGATAAGACTTTAGTTTATACTTTTAATCCTCCAGTGAAAAATGAAGATACATGGCCATTTAATAAGCCTTTTTATATAATTGTAAATTTAGCCATTGGAGGGAATTTTGGAGGCCCTGAAGTAGATGACAAGGTGTTACCGCAAAAATATTATGTAGATTATGTACGTGTATATCAATAACAAATTAAAGTAAAAAAAATAGATATAAGTGTCTTAAGTGTTTAGTTGTAAGTTATTTATGTCTATTTTTTTTATACTTAAAACTTTTTAAATTTGATGTTTTAACGCAGTTTATCGATTAAGTTTAATTTTTATTTATATTTTTTGATATTTTTCTATTAATTATTCTCATTTTTATTTGCTTTTTAAAATAATAATTTGTTAAATTTGGTCACGATATTAACATAAACAAAAAAGATACGCCTATACAATAAAATTACTTTTTAGAAAAATTACTCCAAATTATAAAAACTAAAAAAGTAGTATTATGGCAGATCTGCATATTCCAGACGCTCTATTAGTAAAAAATTATATCGAAGGCAATGAAACAGCTCTTTCGATACTAATTAAAAGGCACGAGTCTAAAATATATGGATTCATATATTCAAAGATTGCTGATAGAGATATTTCAAACGATATTTTTCAAGACACTTTTATTAAGGTAATCAAAACTTTAAAAAGTAATTCATATAATGAAGAAGGTAAATTTTTGCCTTGGGTTATGCGTATTTCTCACAATTTAATTGTAGATCATTTTCGTAAAACCAAAAAAATGCCAATGTACAGAGAAACAGAAGAGTTTTCTATTTTTTCTATTATGTCTGACGATTCCTTAACTATTGAAGCTAAAATGATCGTTGATCAGGTAGAAGTTGACTTGAAAAGATTGATTGAAGAGCTTCCTGAAGATCAAAAAGAAGTATTGGTAATGCGTATGTATCAGGACATGAGTTTCAAGGAAATCTCTGAACTAACGGACGTTAGCATCAATACAGCGCTAGGAAGAATGCGTTACGCTTTAATGAATTTGAGAAAAATAATTGATAAACATCAAATTATTTTAACCAACTAATACTATTTTGAATATTAGCTCGTTATACTTTATATAAACATATTTATAGTATGGCGAAAATTTACTCTAAGAAGGAATTAGCTTCTAAAAATCTAAAACCTAAGAAAGAAGTTGTTTCTTTCTTGCTAAACTATTCACAAGCACTAACAGTTGTGAAAGTTAATGATAAAAGTTTTGAGATTATAGCTAATTAAACAGCCCACTATCTCAGTCGGATGTTTATTCTAAAACCAAATTTATTTTGGTTGAAAACTCACTATTTGTACATAAATGCAGATAGTGAGTTTTTTTTATTATTTAAATAATAAAGTAAGATTATTAGTATGTATTTTTTATTTATAAATTTTAATTAATCACTTTTTCGTGTGATTTTTCTCGCTGTTTAGTTAAAATGTTATATTTAGGTTAAAATTTATTTGTTTATTCGGTATTTAGTTTTATTTTAGTTAAAAAAGTTGATTTAAATACAGAGAAATTACTGATTAGGGAAGTTTTTCGTATTAAAACAAGTAAATGATTGGATAATTAATGATATAAAGGAAAAAATGTTTAACCAAAATAACCATAATCTATGAAGAAAAATTACACAGACTTATTTTGTTTGTTTGTTGTGCATTTTTAAATGTTTTTGAAAAAAAGCATTAATGCAATAAGTGATTTTTAGAATTTCATTTCACCTAAAAAAATGTATTCTTTAATAAAAAAATCGCTTTAAGAACCCAAGTGTATTTAACAACCAAAGCAAACCCAAATGAAGAAGAACCTACAGATGGTATCATTTTTTCTATTGATAACCATCGGAGCATTTGCTCAACAAGACCAGATCAAAGACGCCCAGTCTTTGTATGACAAAGGGAAAAGCCAGGAAGCGCTGGCAATTTTAAATAAAACAGAATATCTTATAATTAATGCATCCGACGAAGATAAATCTGATTATTATTTTTTAAAGGGAAATGTGTTAAAAGATTTAGCTGTAAAAAATATAGATGCAGCTAATAATTTTACACTGGCCTCTCAGGCCTATCAGGATGTATTTTTATATGAAAATGAATCAGGAAAATTCAAGTTTACCGTTAAGGCGAATGCGGCATTAAAAGAAATGAAATCAAGTCTTGTTAATGGTGCAATGGCCGATTTTAATACCGGTAAATTCAAAGAAAGTGCAGAGAAAAGCTACAAAGTTTATTTATTTGATAAAAAAGATACACTAAACTTATTTAATGCTGCATCTTCTTCTATAAATGCTAAAGACTATGATTCTGCAATTAAATATTATGAGACCTTAAAAAAGATTAATTTTTCAGGAAAAGGAGTTTTGTATTACGCCACAAATAAGAAAACAAAAGAAGAAGATGTTTTTATTTCGCCAAAAGCAAGGGAATCAGCAATTCAGCAAGGACTTTACGAAAAGCCAAGAACGGAGTCCATTCCTTCCAAAAAAATTGATGTTAATAATAATTTAGCCTATTCTTATCTTGAGAAGAAAGATTATGCTAAGGCAGAAGTGATTTATAATTATGTTTTAGAGCTTAACCCAAATTATATTGATGCGTACATTAATATGGCCTATCTGAAAATGCAGGTAAAAAAAGATTTAGCTGATGAAATAGCAAATTTAGGAACTTCGCCGGCAGAGATGCAGAAATACGACAAGTTAAATGCCAGAAAAGATGATATTGCCCGTAGTGCAATTCCGTATCTTAAAAAAGCTCTGACTTTAGAACCTAAAAACCCAGATGCAACAAAGTCACTTTTAGGTATTTATAGGTCGTTGGATATGACAAACGAATACAATGCTTTGAAAAATGGCATGTAAAAAATAAAAGAAGCTGCTAAATTTTCTTTTTAGCAGCTTCTTCTATAATTGATTTTTTACCAATAGTTCTGGTAATAATATCTTTCTCCAAACTCCACCCCCGAGCAGGCGAATATTCTCTTCCATACCAAATAATCTGAAGATGCAAATCGTTCCATATTTCTCTGGGAAATAATCTTTTAGCATCTTTTTCAGTCTGAACCACATTTTTTCCGTTCGAAAGATTCCATCGGTGCATCAATCTGTGAATGTGGGTGTCAACCGGAAATGCAGGAACCCCAAAAGCCTGAGACATTACAACACTTGCTGTTTTATGCCCAACAGCTGGCAATTCTTCAAGCGCTTCAAAACTTTGCGGAACCTTTCCATCGTGTTTATCAATTAAAATATGTGATAGACCATGAATTCCTTTCGATTTCATTGGCGATAAACCACAAGGCCGAATAATTTCCTTAATTTCTTCAATTGACATTTTGATCATATCATACGGATTATCAGCTTTCGCAAAAAGTAATGGCGTAATCTGATTCACACGTACATCCGTACATTGTGCCGAAAGTAAAACTGCGATTAATAAAGTATAAGGATCTTTATGGTTTAATGGTACAGGTATAGTAGGGTAGAGTTCTTTTAACGTATTTATAACAAATTGTACGCGGGCTTCTTTATTCATTTCCGTATTTTTAATCTCGTAAAAATAGTATAATTTTAATGATGTGCCTAATCCAGCTTTCCGTTTCAACTCCTCATTGTTAAAGCAACATTTTTAAGCATTAACAAGAGCTTCCTCCGGTCGCTTTCTTAATGCAAAAAATGAAAGCTTTCACAATTCCGGGGTTTCCACTGGAATCTGGGGCAAAAAGTTATGAATTATAAGTTATAAGTTATGAGTTATAATTTATCCGTAGAAAATATTGAGCCCGATCTTGACTCTTGGCTCTATATTCTAAAAAAATCTAAAATCAACAATCTAAAATATCAACATGACAACATTAAAAGCAGGCGATAAAGCTCCAAATTTCTCAGGAGTAGACCAAGACGGAAAAATACATAAATTGGCAGATTATGCCGGAAAAAAATTGGTGGTTTTCTTTTATCCAAAAGCAAGTACGCCTGGTTGCACAGCTGAAGCTTGCGATTTACGAGATAATTTTGAGCGTTTTAAAGCCAACAATTATGAACTTCTAGGTGTAAGCGCCGACAGTCAAAAAGCACAATCAAAATTCAAGGACAAATACGAATTTCCGTTTCCGTTATTAGCAGATGAAGACAAATCAGTAATCAACGCTTTCGGTGTTTGGGGACCAAAGAAATTCATGGGAAGAGAATATGACGGAATCCACAGAACTACTTTCGTAATCGACGAAAAAGGAATTATAGATGAGGTAATCGAAAAAGTGAAAACAAAAGAACACGCTTCACAGATTTTGAAGTAGAGTTTAGTTTCAGGTTTCAGGTTTCAGGTTTCAGGTTTCAGGTTTCAGGTTTCAGGTTTCAGGTTTCAGGTTTCAGGTTTCAGGTTTCAGGTTTCAGGTTTCAGGTTTCAGGTTTCAGGTTTCAGGTTTCAGGTTAAGAATGTTAAACAACCCTGAGCGAAAACTTGAAACTTGAAACAAAAAAAACTTGAAACAAAAAAAAATCCCCGAAAGAAAAACTTTTCTTTCGGGGATTTTTTTAAGTATTCTGTTCTAATTCCTTTTCCGGATGATATCCAAAAAGGTGATGTTCCTTTATAATTTCGGCAACTCCGGATGGAAGCATTGGTTCCCAACCCGTTTTTCCCTGACTGATCATTTTCAGAACTTCGCGTGAGAATACATTTAATATATCTGGATTGTAATCAACAATATCAACCACTTTTCCGTTGAATTTAAAGAATTTGTATAATTCTTTCATTCTTGGATGTACTTTTAGATTATCAGAAGTAATAACTTCACCATTTTCGCCTAACATCGGGTACAAGAATACTTTCATATCGCGGTAGAATAATTTTCCGAAAGCTTCCAGAATTCCACCACTCAAATGACGGTAGTATTTCTCATCAAAAATATCAACTAAATTATTTACTCCCATTGCTAATCCCATTCTGGCTTTGGTATAATTAGCAAAATATTCTACCACTTTATAGTATTCCTGGAAGTTCGAAATCATTACGGTCTGACCTAATGAACAAAGTAATTCGGCTCTGTCCATAAAATCACGCTCATCGATTTCACCATCCGAACGTAAATTTGAAAGTGTAATTTCAAAAACAACCAATGTATTGTCTTTTTCTACCTTATTTTCATCAAGAAACATTTTTAATGATTTCTCATACATATCAAGGTTTACATTAGTAACCGGACGGAAACTTCCTCTAAAAGCAAGAAGATTTTTTTTGTATAAAACAGCGGCAGGTAAAACGTTTTTTCCATCAGGATTAAACATTACGGCATCTGTCATTCCGTTTTTAACCAATTGCAAACTCATTAACCGATTATCAACATCAGCAAAACGTGGTCCTGAGAAGTTAATAGTATCGATTTCAAGCTGGTCTTTATCTAAGTGATCGTATAAATAACGAAGTAGTCGTTTTGGATCATTATATTTGTAAAAAGCACCGTAAATTAAGTTTACACCTAAAATTCCCAGTGTTTCTTGTTGTAGTCTAGCGTCAGTCTCTTTAAAACGAATGTGAAGAATAATTTCGTTGTAAGCTTCGTCTGGTTCAATTTGGTATCGGATTCCAACCCAGCCGTGACCTTTAAATTGTTTGGCAAAATCAATAGTGGCAACCGTATTGGCATAACTAAAGAAAAGTTTGTTGGGGTGTTTTTCTCTACTTAAACGCTCTTCAATTAGTTCACCTTCAAAGGTTAACATTTTTTTGAGTCGGTTTTCAGTAACGTAGCGACCGTCGCCTTCAATTCCGTAAACGGCGTCACTAAAATCTTTGTCATAGGCAGACATTGCTTTTGCAATAGTTCCCGATGAACCTCCGGATCTGAAAAAATGCCTAACAGTTTCTTGTCCAGCGCCAATTTCAGCAAATGTTCCGTAAATATTCTCGTTTAAATTAATGCGTAACGCTTTGTCTTTTATAGAAGGAATCTGTTCGATGACCTTGTCACCTTTGAGTTTTATTTCTGTACCCATTTTATTTTAAATAGATTTGTTACAAAGTTAGCAAATTAGGCTTCTAATGAAAGAGAAATAATCCTATTTTTGTAAAAAAAATAAGTTCAATTGAAGGTATATTTTTTAGGTACTGGTACTTCCCAAGGTATCCCGATTATCGGGGTCGATCATCCTGTTTGTAAAAGCACTGATGCTAAGGACAAAAGACTCCGCGTAGCCATTTGGATTACATGGGATGAGCATTCATATGTAATTGATTGTGGACCTGATTTCAGACAGCAAATGCTTTCATGCGGCTGTCGAAAACTCGATGCAATTCTCTTTACACACGAACATGCAGATCATACGGCTGGTTTAGATGATATTCGTCCGTTTAATTTCCGTCAGGGAGAAATCCCCGTTTACGGACACGAACGCGTAATCGATAATCTAAAACGTCGTTTTGAATATGTTTTCGAAACCGTAAATAAATATCCGGGAGCGCCAAGCGTTAAAACAATCGAAGTAGTAAATAATGAACCGTTTGCTGTTGGAGATAAAATGGCAATTCCGGTAAACGTAATGCATGGCGATTTACAGGTTTTTGGGTATCGTATTGATGATTTTGCCTATTTAACAGATGTCAAAACGATTGAAGAAGTCGAAATTGAGAAATTAAAAAATCTAAAGGTTTTGGTGGTGAATGCATTGCGTGTCGAACCTCATGATACACACTTTAATCTGCAGGAAGCGCTTGATTTCATCAATTTGGTCAAACCGGAAAAAGCTTATTTGACACATATTAGTCATGTTTTAGGATTTCATGAAGAAGTACAAAAACAACTTCCTGAAAACGTCTTCCTGGCTTATGATAATTTAGAAATTACAATTTAATATAGTACACAAAATGAAAAAATCCTTAATGCTTTACCTTTTTATCCTTGCAATATTAATGAATATTTTTACTTATATGTTTTATAGCAGAGAAGTAAAATTTGGACAGGAACGATATGATAAAACCACTAAAAAGCTTAGAGATAGTATAAATTTAGTATCAGGAAAATTGGCGGACGCCGATTATTTTTCTTTAGAACATAATGAAAACGCACAAAATTACTTTGATAACAGTGCAACTGGAGGCAAAATTATTCAGTACGAAAAACTGATTCCGGTGGTAACCGAAAAATTATTGGATTTAAACGCTAATCCCAACGGAAACCCTTATACAGGTCAGGATAAAATTGGTCCAAACAAATTTATTATCAACAAGGTAAAAATCTTAAACCACAGATGGATTATTGCAGATTACAGCAATGGAGAAATTTGGGGAGAAGTCTTGTTAAAATATTTTGTTAATGATGATGAAAGCATTAATTTTGAAGTAAACCAAACGTTATTATATCAAAAATAGAATTTAATGTCCTTGATATTTTAACCTTAAATTGATGGGAACTATGAAAAAGCTATTTTTATTTTCGTTTATTATCTGTTTATCATTTTCTTGTGCTAAAAAAGTTTCTGAGGAAAAGAAAACAGTAAAAGAAGAAACAAAACCCGCCGTTGTAGTTGGTGGAGATTCTGATGAACATGGCTGTAAAGCTTCTGCAGGTTACACCTGGTCAATTCTTAAAAAGGAATGCATCCGGATTTTCGAAAACAGCACTAAACTTTCGCACGTCGAAGACGGTAAAACTTATACGACAGTTGCCTACGTAATCTTTGATGGAAATAAAGCAGAACTTTTCTTAGATACTCAAAAAGAATCTATTATTTTGGAAAGAAAATCAGAAGGAGATTCCTGGGTAAAAGATGATTTACAATTAAGCCCCTGGAAAGGGTATGTCTTGAAAAGAGGCGAGAAGATTATTTATACAGGACAATAGTTATATAAATGTAAAAAGGCGAGAAATATTTTTCTCGCCTTTTTTATTATAAGCCTTCAGAATCTTTTTCAGTTAATTGCTAATTTAGAAATCCGGGATTTTATTAAACTATATCTTTTATAAAATCAGAAGTAACAACCTGAGCAAATTCTTCATTCAAACTTGCTAAAGCAGTTTGGTGAATTGTTTCTGCAGAAAAATCTTCTCCATTTATACCTTTTTTATTAAAAGTTGCTGTTGAATCCGAAACCAAATAGGTTGTATAACCAAAGTTTCCTGCCATTCTGGTAGTTGTAGAAACACAATGATCTGTTGTTAAGCCTACAATCACAAGATTTTTGATTTTTGCATCATCAAGTAACTCTTTTAAGTTTGTTCCAATAAAAGCGCTGTTTACGTGTTTTTTGATGATGGTTTCACCTTCAATTGGTTTTACAACATCCTGAAATTCATTACCCGGATTTATTTCATTCAAAATCGAATTCGGATTAGATGAACAATGTTGAATATGGAAAATAGGAAGCTTTTTAGTTCTCCAAATTTCAAGAAGCTCTCCCGCCTTTTGTTCTGCATTTATATTATTGCGATCGCCACCCCAATAAGAAATATTATTAAATCCTTTTTGAATATCAATTAGGATTAATGCCGGATTTTCAATTTTTGTAATATTCATTTTTTTGGATTTAGATTGTTGTAAACGGCCACTGAAAACTGTAAACTACAAAGCCAGCCAATTCTTAAAATCAAAGAAATTTTGAGGTGCAACTCCATGCCCAACAGGATATTCTTTATAAGTAATAGGAATATTTAAATTTTCTAAAGCTGCAGGCGTTTTTCTTGCCCAATCCACCGGAATAACCTGATCTACAGTTCCGTGTGAAGCAAATATTTTAAGGTTTTTGAAGTCGTTTTTCTCAAAACCTTCCTTGATAATTTCGTTATTAAAATAACCACTCATGGCAACTACTCTCTGAACCTTTTCAGGATAAGAAAGTGCAACAGAATAGCTTAAAATTGATCCCTGACTGAAACCAATCAAAGTTACATTATTGGCATCAATTGGGTAATTAGCCACTAATTCATCAATGAATTCAGCAATTAAGTCACGTGAAGTTTTGGCTTGGTCGTTATCTGAAAATTTATTCTGATCAGCATCAAAATTGATTGCATACCAGGCATAAGCTCCGTATTGTAAATCGTAAGGCGCTCTTGCCGAAATAATATAGTAATTATTAGGAAGTTCAGTCGCAAATGAGAATAAGTCAGCTTCGTTGCTTCCGTATCCGTGTAATAAAATTAAAACGGGGTTTTTGTCTAAAATAACTTTAGGTTCTTGTATTTTATATTCTAAAGATAGATTCATATTTTTTAAGTATTCAGTCTCAGTCTCAGTTTTCAGCTAAGTCTGGACAATGTTTTTGGGATTTAATTTTTGGAATTTTATCCTATAGATTTAAACCATTTTTGAAAAAGATTTCCAACTAACGGAATTGGTCTTGTCTGTCCCTGAATAGCACTGAAAATACCGTACATCCATAAAATAGAAATACAGATCCACATTGGGAAAGTAATCATAAAACTGTCAAAGTTGCTGATAATAGCTCCGAAAGAAATGAAAGTCAAAGAAAGTCCTAATGCCTGACGTATATGAAAAGATGCAAAACTATTTTTATTTTCAGAGTTCATCGACATCGCAATTAAAACACCAATGATCAAAATATAACTGGTAATGGCGATTGATTTTCCCTCTTGTATTGAATTGTTCATTTTAATTATTTAGTAACAAGTTTATTTTGATTTAAAATTCCATAAACAGAACCTTTAATTTCAGTTCCTAAAAAAGCAGAATTTTTAGATTTTGAAAAAATATTTTCTTTCGTAAAAGTCGATTTTCCTTCAGGAGTGAAGAAAGTAAAGTTGGCTTTAGAACCTTCGGCAATTGAGTTGTTTTCAATTCCGAAAAGGGCTTTTCCTAATGTTAGCTTTTCGATTACAGTTTCTAAAGGTAAAACAGTTAACAAAGCTCCAAAAGCACTTTCTAACCCAATTGTTCCGTTTTTTGCTGTATCAAATTCCATTTTCTTGAATTCAATATCAATCGGATTATGATCTGAAGTGATCATATCGATTGTTCCGTCTAAAACTGCGTTTACAAGAGCAGTTCTGTCGGCTTCAGTTCTTAATGGTGGTGTTACTTTATATCTGGTGTCAAAACCTTCTAATTTTTCATCGGTTAAAACTAAATGATGTACAGAAACACTGCAGGTTACTTGTAAACCTTTTGCTTTAGCTTCTTTAATTAATTCAACTGATTTTGCAGTAGAAATTGTCGGAATATGTAGTTTTCCTCCAGCATATTCTAATAAAAATAAGTTTCTCGCCACTTGCAACTCTTCAGCTAAATTCGGAATTCCTTTTAAGCCTAATTTTGTCGAAACGATTCCTTCATTGGCAACTCCGTTTCCTTTGATGTTAGCATCTTGCGAATAAGCAATTACCAAACCGTCAAAATCCTGAACGTATTGCAAAGCAATTTTTAAAAGATTAGCGTTATCAAGGCTTTTATTATAATCTCCAAAAGCGATTGCTCCTGATTTCTTCATGTCAAACAATTCGGCCATATCTTTTCCTTCGCTTGCTTTGGTTAAAGCTCCAATTGGGAAAAGTTCTGAAGCAAAACCATTTGCTTTGTTTTTTACAAAATTTACCTGAGATTGATTATCGATAACAGGGAAGGAATTAGGTTGTAAAGCCACGCCTGTAAAACCGCTTTTTGCAGCAACATTCAATCCGTTTGCAATTGTTTCTCTGTCTTCATAACCTGGTTCTCCAAAAGAAACACTGCTGTCAAACCAGCCTTGAGAAAGATGTAAATTATCAAATTTAACTTCGGTTGTGTCCTCAATATCAAGAATTGAAGTTCCTATTTTTTCAATTAAACCATCTGCAATTAAAAGATCAACGGTCTGGTTGTGAAACGGACTTTTTGAATCGATAATTTTGGCGCTTCTGATGATTATTTTCATATGTAGATAAATTTATTTTAAATTGGAACCGTAATTTTTAACATTTTTAGTCATACAGTTTGTCATTTCGACGGAGGAGAAATCCTCGCAAGTAACTCCGCAACGGAAAGCCAATCTTTGTCGAGCTTCTCGCGGAGATTCCTCGTTCCTCGGAATGACAAACTAAAAGCAAAAAAGAAAAACGATAAGCTTTACTTTACGAATTTTATGATTGCCATTTCTAATGCTAAAAATAACAATGCAAAGATAACAAACCATTTCCAAATTTGGCTGTCAGTTCGTTCAGTTTGTAAGGTGTTAAAAATGGTCGAAATTGTATCGGCAGTTTTAAAATCTGAAACTACGTTTGTATTGATCTGACTCAAATCACTTTCGCTTCTTTTGTAATTGAAGCTTAGATTTTCAATAGATTGTTTTTTATCAAAAATGCTGTAATTTCCAGCTGTTTCCGGAAAATCGTTGAATGTTAATTTTACTTTGTTATTCAATATTTGCTGAATCGGAATAAAAGAATCTTCATTTCCTTTTACTTCCAGAATTGCATCTTTTGTCAATAAAACATCAACAAAATAAGGTTGATTACTGCCAATTGTTAAAGCATTTACGCCTGTTTTCTGATTGTTTTGTCCCATTTTATAAAAAAGAGGTACAATTAAAGGCGATTGCTGAAAATTTGAATTTTCTGAATTTATTGGTGCTGAAAAAACAGTAATTCCAGAAACCGGATTTTGAATTGCCGTTACAAATACACTTTGATCTTCATAAGATAAAACTGCCGGATACGGACTTGAAATATCGAAAGAATTATTTGTCTTTGGATATTGAAAATTAGTGATTTTATTCTCGAAAACACCTGAAAATAAAGGATGATCAAAGTTGATTTTAGTAATTAACTTGTTTTTGTTTTCAAGGTTTCTAAACTGAATTTTTCCAAAATTCCCAAGAAAAGAATTGAGATTTGAAACAGAAGTTTTTTCAGAAGGAATGACAACCAAATTTCCGCCTTTAGAAACAAAAGCTTTTAGAGTGGTTTGCAAAGCCTGTGGAACTTCTACTAATTCATTCAGAATAATAGTATTTTGATCTTCAAGACTATTATAATCTAAACTACTGACTGAGTAATTATGATAATTGAATTCAGCCGAAGTGTAAATTCGCGACAAGAAACTACTTTTTTCAGGTTCTCCGATGCTGATTACATTTGTTTTTTTAGTTTTTGAAATGCTGAAATACAATTTATTGTCGTAAGTAAGGCCATTATCTTCGATAGTTACATAACCGTGAAAAGCTTCTTTTGGAATCGTAAAATTGATTTCCTTTTTCTTCTTGTCAAAATTAATAATCGTTTTAGCAATCAGTTTATTTTGATTGTATAATGCCATCGAAATGGGTTTGAAATCATCACCATAAGCTGATAAATTAATTCCGATTTCATAAAAATTTTCTAATGTTTGATTAATGAAAACGCTGTCAATGGCAACATTGTTTTTTTGTTCTGCTTCCGGAATAATGAAATAAGGCTTTTCTTCAGAATCAATGTTTTTTATATCTTTTTCGGCTAAACCAACAGCATCAGTAATAATAACAATATCTTTTTTATGTGCCGATTTATGCGCTTTTATTTTTGCCATTATTGACGAAAGTTCAAAAGGCGTTGCACTGTGTTTTAGATTCTGTAAAGCACTTTTAGAAGATTTAATATCGGTATTCCAGTAATTATCAGTGTTGGTTAATAATGAAAACTGAGCAGTTTCTGGCGTATTTTCTAATAATTCCTGAACGGCACGTTTCAATAATTCGCCTTTTTTACCTTTAGCCTGCATACTAAACGAATTATCTAAAATGATATACATCTCGTTTGATGCGTTTTTACTGTCTTTGGCTTCGAAATAAGGCTGAGCAAAAGCTACGATAACACAAGTCAATAATAATAATCGGGTTGCCAGTAATAATCTTTTTTTGATTTTAGAACTTTTACGCGTCTGAACAGCAAGCTCTTTTAAGAATTTAACGTTCGTAAAATAAGAGGTTTTAAAACGTCTTAATTGAAACAAATGCACCAAAATTGGAACAATCAATAAAAACAGAAAGTATAGAATTTCGGGGTGTTTAAAGTGCATTCTGGCTTCGATTTATTTCACTACTTTTTGTAGATGCTGGTCAAAAATACAAATTTTTGGTCAAACCATATAAGTAATATAAGAGATTATAAACAAAGATTAATAGGAACTGAAATTTACATGGACTTATATTTCTCATATGGTTTATAAGATTAAAACTGAATTGGAAAAATGTAACTTTTGATAATTCATTTGTAACAAAAAATGTAATTTCTAACGATATTATTGAGTATTTTAGCATATTCAAAAAACCACAAAAAACTATGAAAGGATTATATATGCTGCTTTTTTCAGCGTTAGCTTTTACCACTACCCAAGCTCAGAATAAATTTAATTTATTGATAGGGACATACACTAATACTTGCCAGAGCAACGGAATTTATGTTTATGAATTTGATGCGACTTCAGGCGAATTTAAGTTTAAAAATTCTTCAGAAAATGTGATAAGTCCGAGCTATTTATCGGTTTCTGCAGATAATAAGTTTATTTATGCTGTAAATGAAAATGGTGATCAAAGTGCGGTTAGTGCTTTTGGATATAATTCAAAATTAGGAAAAGTTACTTTCTTAAATACTAATAAAGCGCTAGGAGCTGACCCTTGTCATTTGATAAATGATGATAAAAACGTTATTGTCGCCAATTATTCCGGGGGTAATATTGTAGTTTTTAAGAAAAAACCTGATGGAAGTATTACTGAAGTACAGCAGGTAATTCAGCATGAAGGAAAAGGAGTAAATGTAGCACGTCAGGAAAAAGCACACGTACATATGGTTGTTTTTTCTCCGGATAAAAAATTCGTTTTATCAAATGATTTAGGTTTAGATAAAGTGTTTATTTATAAATATAATCCTGGTTCTAAAAACGAAATGCTGACATTAAAAGGAAGTGTAGATGTAAAACCTGGAAGTGGTCCAAGACATTTGACGTTTAGTAAAGATGGGAAATTTGTATATCTAATTCAGGAATTAGATGCAACGCTGACAACTTTTAGTTATAATAAAAATGGAAGCTTAAAAAAGGTTGCTGAAACGAGTATTCTTGCAAAAGATTTTAAAGGCGGAACAGGTGCAGCAGCAATCAAAATTTCACCTGACGGAAAATTTTTATACGTAACAGACAGAGTAGATGCGAACAATATTTCAGTTTACAAGATTCTTAAAAACGGAAGTATTGAATTGGTAGAACAAGAAAGCACTCTAGGGAAAGGCCCAAGAGATTTTGCGATTGACCCAACAGGAAATTATCTTTTAGTAGGACATCAATACACCAACAATATAGTGATCTTTAAAAGAGATAAAGCTACTGGGAAACTTACAGATACCGGTAAAAAAATCGAATTATGTTCGCCGGTTGGCCTTGTGTTTACTAAAATATAGTTGGAAAAGATGCTAAGATTCTAAGCAACTAAGACACTAAGATAAAAGGCTCAAAAATGCAAAATTTAATTATGCATTTTTGAGCCTTTATTATTTAAACTTAGAATCTTAGTTGCTTAGAATCTTAGCAACTTAAAAGATCTTACTTGTCCTTATCTTTTCTCTTCTTATCTCTTGTTTTCAACATATTTCGATTGACAGATCCGTGGGTTTTCTTTTTTGTTTTAGAAGGTCCTCCTAAATTGACTTTCTTATTCTTTTTATCTTTTTCATGAAAAGCACCATCACCTTTTAGTGTTTGTTTTTTCATTAAAAACTTAATCGGTTGTTTGTCTTTTTCCGGTTCAATTAGTTTTAATGAAATTTCAACTTCTTCAGGGAATTCAGCTATTTCAAGTTCCTGATTCATTAAAACTTCTACTTCTACTTTAAATTCTTCTTCACGAGGCGTGATAAAACTGATTGCAGTTCCTGTAGCATCTGCACGACCTGTACGACCAATTCTGTGCATGTACAATTCAGGAAATTCAGGAAGTTCAAAGTTGATAACGTGAGAGATATTAGAAATATCCAAACCTCTGGCCATAATATCGGTGGTAATCAATCCACGTAAATTTCCTTCCTGGAATTCAGCCATGGTGCTCAAACGGTAATTTTGAGATTTATTAGAGTGAATTACACCAAACTGACCTTCAAAATCTTGTTCAATACGCGTGTGAAGCATATCTGAAATCTTTTTATTATTCACAAAAACCAAAACACGTTCCATGCTTTCGTTCGTTTCTAATAAATGTTTTAAGAGATTTACTTTTGTATTGAAATTTGGGACGTTATATGTAATTTGAGTAATGTTTTCAAGCGGAGTTCCGGAAGCGGCAAGTGTTACTTCTTCCGGGAAATCAAAAAAGTCATTTAATACGGCATCAACTTCGTCTGTCATTGTTGCAGAGAATAAGATGTTTTGACGTTTTGTTTTCATCATTGCCAAAAGCGCTGTCAATTGTGTACGGAAACCAAGATTTAGCATTTCGTCAAACTCATCAATAACTAATTTTTGAGTTTCGTCAAAACGAATTACAGCATCAAGAGCCAAATCCATTGTTCTACCAGGCGTTCCTACCAAAATATCAACTCCTTCGTAAACAGCTTTTTTTTGTGTATTGATGTTTACTCCACCAAAAATACCAAGCGTACTAACCGACATGTATTTGGTTAGTTTCTCGACTTCTTCTACAACCTGAACAACTAATTCACGAGTTGGAACCAGAATTACAATTTTAGGCGTATTGGTTGGGGTAAATTTGTATAATTTTAAAAGAGGCAATAAATAAGCAAATGTTTTACCGGTTCCGGTTTGCGCAATTCCCATCATATCACGGCCAGACATAATCACAGAAAAAGATTTTTCCTGAATAGGAGTAGGCGTAACAAATCCTAATTCGTCGATTGCTTTTTGTACTGATTTTGGAAGATTGAATTTTTCGAAAGTGCTCATTTGCATTAAATTTTGTGCAAAGATAGCTATAAATAGCTGAAAAATTGATGTCTCTTAGAAATTACGACAGTTTGGGGCATTCGTATTTCTCAAAATTAGACTTTAAATTGCTATAAAAATCGTTTAATTCGCAATAAAAGCTCGTTTGGATTAAATGGTTTAGCAATAAAATCATCGACACCCAATTGAAATGCTTCTTCAACTGTATTTTCTTCCTCCCCAAGTGAAGAGAGTGCAATTACCCGAATACTTTTAAAATTTTTCTTAATATCACTAATAATTTCTAATCCTGACTTGAGTGGAATAGTTATCGTAGTAATAACCAAATCAGGCATAATTATCGGAATTCTCTCCAACGCACTAATACCATCTTTTGCAATACTTATTTTGTAACCTTCCCTTTTTAGAATAAATTTTAGAATTTCGATAGTCATTTCATCATTATCGATAATTAGAATTTTTTTGTCGCTATTATTCATCTCCCTGGCATTTATTTTTTATATAATTCTATCTCATCAATCATTACCATTGGTTTTTTGTTTTTTCGTTTTCTCCAATTGGGTATTTCTGTTTGGGGTTTAATAACTATTTTGATTTTTATAAAGCTACTGAATTTTTCATTGAGAATTTCCCATGATTTTGTTGTAATTTGATCACTTTCAGTTAAATTATCACAATTTTTTTCTTGTAAAAGCTTCCATTTTTGATTTTCGTAGCCGTAAATGATTATTTTTTTTGGAATAAAAATCCAATGTCTCTGATCATCCAGGAAATTTAATTTTAAGGTATTAAAGTCTAGTTTTTTTGTTTCTATTTCAAATGAAGGTTCCGTTCCATACCATCCAATCCAGTTGATATTGAAATCTTTATATCCTCTGGTGCCATCAACTAAGCCAAAACTTCCTTTTCCTTTAAAATCGCCTGAAGGTTCTGTTATAAAATTCACTTTCAAATCTTCTCCCAGATGAGTGGTGGTGTTTTTACAGATTTCCAACCATTCTTTATAATAATTATCCGGCGAAAGACCTCCTTCGCTCAATTCATAAATTCCAAATTCATTGCAGGATTTTGTAAATTTCAAAACTCTTTCCGTTAATCCTTTTTTTACTTCTTTTTCTCCTTTACTATTTACGACAAAAATTCCATGTTGGTTTTTTCCGTAAAATTTAGATTGTTCGAAAAACACATATTCCAAAGCTAAACGTAGTTTTTGAACTCTGGAATTTAAGGTTTTATCTTCTTCAACTGCCGACCGTGCCTTTTCGAGCAATTGATCATACTGATTCATGGCTTCCGGAGTTAAAAAGGTGTTTCTGGCCTGAACCGGACCAGAATAAATATCTAGATAAGCATTGCTTTTGCTCTGATTTTCAGTTAAAAGAGTCAAGTAGTCTCCCACAAATGGCGCGGCTTTTCCATAAAATCCTCGTAAAAAATCGGCAGTTACCGCTTTACTATCAATATTAGTATCCCAAAGTAATTTGGCAAGAAGATATTGTCTTAATTCTGAAAAATCCCCCGGAATATCTGAATATCCCTGAGCGAATATTCCCTTTACTTTATTCTTTTTAAAGAGTTTATAGTTGCTTTGAAAAGGTTCCAAATTTGGAAATGGCGACATATAATTAGAAAACTGAACGGTATAATCCCAAAGAAATAGATGTGGAGATGTAACGCTCCAGTTTTCTAATGTTTTGACAAAGGAAGCTGAGTTTTGAGCTGTAATTGCTTTTCCGCGATTCAATTCAATTGGACAAAAAATAGTGTAAATATTGGATTCTATTTTTAAGTTAACCGGTGGTTTTAAAGTATGTAGATAGGCCAGTGTTGTGATTTTTGTTTTTGGAAAATGTTTAGCAATTTTATTCAGAAAATAATAGAAGGAACCTTGTGAGCCTCCATATTTTTCATTCAGTTTTCTACATTCTGTGCATTCGCAATACACCACATCATCATTTTGGCTAACCGAATAAAATTGAGCATTTGGTGTATCTGCAATAATTTTGGTCATTTTTTTCTCGATCAAATCGACTACAGTGTCGTTAGTCATGCATAAAGATTCTCCATTTCTTTTTCCTTCATACAAAGCAAAAAGTTTTGGATTGGTTTTGAAATATTCTTTTGGAGGAACCAGAACGCTAAAAGAATGTCCCCAAATACCAAAATCATCCACTTGCCAATCCAATTTATGCCACTCTCTAAAATCTTCATCATAGCAATCTGGATAAAAAAGTGCCCTGTAATCAAATGAAGGCTGATAGATTTTTTTTGTGTTTTTTAAAAATGCCAGCTGTTCAACTTTTGGTATATAAGTTTCAGTGGAAGTGAATTTTCGAAACTCCCAAATTTCAAGTAAAGTATAGACAGCATAACGAAGGTACTTCGGATTTTGAGCAATTAAATAAATCGATTTTGAATCACTTTTGATGATAAATTCGTTTGGTTTTAATTTTTCAAGATTCGAAATTTCTAAGATTATTGCTGATAAATCTTCTTCTTTCTTATTTTCAGAGATATTATCAAATGGTTTTGAAAAAGCCTTATCGAGATATTTTTTTAAAAGTAATGCAGCACTCTGACTATCTTCAGACTTTGAAATAATACTGTTTTTATTAGATATAATTATTTCGGATTGTGCTATCATGGTGTAACTAAATAAGAAAAAAAAGATTTGGGGTACATAAAGGTGAAACTTCTTTTTCATACTATTTAAAATTTATATTGCAATAAAAAAGCAAAGTCAAGCTCAGATTGAAATTTATTCTCTGTATATTCTTGTTCATTATCTGTGATGAGAATTCCAAAGATATAATGGCTTTTGATCATTTTAAAAAAACCGGCGCTTAATCGATAGGAACGTAACGACATTCTTGTTTTATATTCTGCAGATCTTGTTCTGTCGTCGGGCGAAGTTCCGTAACCAGCAATAAGCGTTACATAATCATATTTTGTTTTATAATAATATCTGGAGGTCAGGGTAAAAGATGTGCCGTCTTCCTGAATGTAAGATCTTAGATTTACCCAATAAGAACCAAAGTATTTTCCGATTCCAACATTCAGTGTTTTTAAATTACTCTTATCCTGCATTTCAATATAACGTGCTCCTAAATCAGCTTCCCAGCCTTTGTTAAAAGCATGAAAATAGGAATATCCTAATCTCCACTCAGGAAAAGCAGCATCTTGACTGTAAGCAGCATCAATATAATGATAGTTGTTTTTTTTAGCAAAAAGATAGGATTCTGCCTCAAACTGAAGACCGCTTGACATAACAGAACTCGAAGATAATCTTTGGGCATAACTAACTCTTCCTATTAAACTTCCCCACAAACGTTGTCTAACATAATCGACGCTTGCTAAATGCCATGGTCCAACTCCGTCGCGATCAATTGTTGTTATATTATAGTAAACTCCAATTCTGTCAAAGTTTACTTTTGAATATAAAATGTAAAGACGTTGCTCTGTTTCTGGATCATTTGGGAATTTTGCCCTAATAGATTTTAAGTATTTTTCTTCGTTTGCACTATCATTTTGCAAAGAATAAATAGCAATTCTTCTAAGGCGAAAAGGTCTGCTTTCAGGATAAAGTTCGATAGCTTTATGGGTTAGAATTAAGCCTTCATCGTATTTTTTTTCTTCAATATCTAAATTAATAAGATATAGAAAAGCATCTTCATACCCAGGGTTTTTATCAATTACATAGTTGTAATAATATCTCGCGCTGTCTTTTACTTTGCTTAAATCATAATTTCGCCCCAACTCTAAATGAAAATCCAGATAATCAGGGGCTAATTTTTTGCCTAATAAAGCTCGCTGAATATTGAGTCTATAATCAGGATTATTGGTTTTCATATCTTTAACAATAACAGTCAAAAGACTATCTGTATCGATTTTTTTCTGCGCCCTTAGATTTTGATTGAAAAATAGAAACAAACAAAAAAACAGTTTGGCTATATGTATAATATTGTTTTTCATTTTGAATTATTTTTTAACTGGTTTTTCATAACCTTTGCGCACCATTACACCCCATTTTTGTTCTTTTTGTGAAAAGAAATACCAATAACCCTTTAACGATGCATAGACATTAACGGGATGATATACAAAAGGTTCAATAATTGCCATTCCAACCAATACCAGTAATTCTTTGTAATTCGCATAACTCTTATATAATATTTCATCAATCAAAATAGAAATTATTGTTATAGAGAGATAAAACAAATAAACTATTGTGCTTATTATTAAAAGATATTGAAAATCTACCAAACCAAATACGAGACTTGCAACTAAAGTTATCACGCCTAAAAATTCTATAATGGGAACTAAAAATTCAAAACTGAAAAAGAAAGGCAGAACCATAAAAGCTGTTCTTCCGTATTTTGGATTTAAAAACATTTTTCTATGCAAATAAAGCGTTTGTATCAATCCTCTTGCCCAACGAATTCTTTGTCTTAAAAATACTTCTTTTGTACTCGGAACTTCTGTCCAGCAAAGTGATTCCGGAATATATTGAATTAAAAATTTTTCATTGGTATCATGCATATATTTCCTCATGCGGGTAACGAGCTCCATATCTTCTCCTAAAGATTTATGCCAATAACCTCCGGCTTTTATAACGATATCTTTGTCAAACATTCCTAAGCCTCCGGAAACAAGGAGAAGGCCGTTTATCTGACTCCACGCCATTCTGCCAAATAAAAAAGATCTTACATATTCTAATTCCTGAAAGCGTGGATACCATTCCTTTGGATAATGAACTTTAAATAAAAAACCTTCTTTTATTTCGCACGAATTTGAAATCCTTATTCCGGCACCGGTTGCAATAACTCTTATTTCATTTTCCATAAAAGGTTTTGCCAGTTTTAAAATAGTATCACTTTTTAAGATACAATCAACATCCGTACATAAAAATAGTGGGTATTGTGACGAATTTATGCCAGCATTTGAAGCATCAGCCTTACTTTTACCGTTCATTTTATCTACAACCAGTAATTTTGAGTAAACAGGATTTTTTGATCTGTAATGACCTCTCACAGGTTGTGTGATAATTTTTTCCTGGTAATAAAAATCAATTTTTACCAAATCAAATTCGGTTATCAGTTTTTCGAGCGTATCATCGGTACTTCCATCGTTTACAATGATAATTTCGAATTTTGGATACGTTAAGGAAAGTAATGATTTAACATTGTATACAATATTTACACCTTCATTAAAAGCTGGTGCTACAACCGAAACTCCTAAAATATGGTTAGAACGAAGCAGCACTTCTTCTTCGAGATATTTTTGATATTTTAAATGTTTTATTATCGCCCAATAAGATAAGATTGATAAAAAAATATAAAACAAAATATAGCCAAGAGAAAAGATGGTTACAAAAATATCATAACCTCGAATCAGATAAGATAGAATATCATGTATCATAGTTCTAATTTTCTGTTATGATTAATCATTTTTTGTGTGTCTGAATCCTGTTTTCCTAATGTATTTAGTGCCTCACGATCTAAATTATCTAAAGAACAGACCATTTTTAATTTTAAATCTTTTATTTCCTGCTTCGGAATTTCATTTTTCAGAAAATCGATCGTTTTTTCGGAACCGATTGCGGCCAAAGCTTCAAGCATTTCCAATTGAATTTCGATAGATTCGTTATAAAACAAAGACAGCATTTCGTCCTCTGCTTCTTCTAAAAAAAGATCCTGGATGGCTGTAATTACATCAATTTTCAAGGCCTTATCTTCATGATGTAATAGTTTTATTATTTCTGCCGATTTATTTCTGTAATTATAGAAAACCATCGTCATCACTGCTAATTTTAAAACCAGTGGATCTTCAGATTGAATCCAAAGATCCAAATGTGCTGGCTGTTGGATTTTTTCCCTGTGTAAAACGTCCATTACTTTTATAGTTGCAATGATTGTACGTTTAATAGAAACTTTACCAACTGCTTTCCAGTCGCCTTTCGAGAGGGCTAAATAAGCAATATTTACATTAGACCGAATGACCGTGTTGGGATGAAATAAATATTTTTTTAAAAGTGAAATCCCAGGTTTATAACCTAAGGCCTGAAAATGACGGATTCCTTCGTATTTTTTATATTTTCTAAAGTCACGAATTAAACTGGCAGAATAATGGTTTAGGTCAAGCTCTTTATAAATTAAAAGAATGTTCTTGGCAGTTTTGCCTTTTAAATTGCTTTTCATTCTGATCATATCTTCAATAAGCATTTCTTTACACCATGCTTTACTGATTGGAATTTCAGATTTAAATTTGGCAATTTTATGTTTCAGCGTATTTTTATCAGGTGCAGAAAGGGTAATTTCAGTCAGAAAGATTTCTGATTTTCGAATAATTCTGTGTTTATAAGGCAGGGTGTATTGATAGTAGATTCTTTTGAATATTAAAACGACTATTAAAGACAGGCTGATAACAAAAAAAAATGGAATGACGAAATGCTTTATATACTCTATAAGTTTTTCCATACAGTATAAGTTTGTACTGTAATATTACGAAAAAAAAAGTTATAAAGCTAATTTAAAACAGCATGCTTTGTAGTTAAAATCCTTCAAAAACTCCTAAGCCAAAAAGTGCAAAGTCGTATTTTACAGGATCTTGCGAATCCATTTCACGAAGTTTGAAATCCAATTCGGCGAGCGCTTTTCCGTCATTTTGTTTTCGTGAAAGAATGCCTAATTTTCGTGCTACATTTCCGGAGTGAACATCTAGCGGACAAGATAAGGAAGCAGGAGAAATAGTTTTCCAGATTCCTAAATCGACACCTTTTGTGTCCTGACGAATCATCCAGCGCAAATACATGTTGATTCTTTTTGCGGCCGAATTATTTAACGGATCTGAAATGTGTTTTTGAGTCCGCGGTAAATGATCAATTTCGAAAAATAGCTTTTTGAATTCGTGAATGCTTTTCTGCAGGCTATTTTCTTCCTGATTTTTAGCAAATACAGCCTCTAAGCCATTGTGATTTTTATAAATATGCTGTAATCCTTTTATGAATCCGCCAAAATCTTTTCCGTTGAAAGTACGATGAACAAAGCTTTCCAATCGTTCCAAATCTTCATGAGAATGTGACATGACGAAATCGTATGGTGTATTGCCCATTAATTCCATCATTTGATGTGAATTTTTGATAATCATTTTACGATTTCCCCACGCAATTGTCGCACTCAGAAAGCCGGCAATTTCAATATCTTCTTTTTGAGTAAATAAATGCGGAATCTGCACGGGATCGCTTTCAATAAAATCCTGATTATTATATTGAATGACTTTTTCGTCGAGAAATTCTTTGAGTTCTTTTTGATTCATTTGAAATGAAAGTTCTTGTTATTCGAGTGCCCTAGCCCCTGATGGGAGGGAAAATCCTTTTATGCCATTGTTCGGTACAAAAGATCTGGAAGAACAGCAGGAATAGCTTCTAATTACTAATTTGTCCGTCGACCATTATTAATTTTCTATCAGCCATATTAGCCAACTCTTCGTTGTGTGTTACGATGACAAATGTTTGTCCGAATTCGTCCCGAAGCTGGAAGAATAACTGATGTAAATTTTCGGCAGAATGGGTATCTAAATTCCCGGAAGGTTCATCGGCAAAAATAACGTCGGGTTTATTGATTAAAGCTCTGGCAACGGCAACACGTTGTTGTTCACCGCCTGAAAGTTCATTCGGTTTATGATTGATGCGATGTGATAATCCTAAAAAAGTCAATAATTTTTTGGCTTCCGCCTCAGTTTCGGCTGGTTTTTTGCCCGCAATATAAGCCGGAATACACACATTTTCTAAGGCTGTAAATTCTGGTAAAAGCTGGTGAAACTGAAAAATGAAACCTAAATTTAAATTTCTGAATTTTGATAATGTTTTGTCATTCAATCCCAAAATATTTTCTCCATTAATAGTTAACGAAGTCTTGGTTTCTGATTTTGAAGGTTTATCTAAAGTTCCTAAAATCTGTAACAAAGTCGTTTTTCCGGCACCGGAAGCGCCTACAATCGAAACAATTTCGCCTTTTTTAATATGCAGATCAACTCCTTTTAAAACCTCAAGCTGATCGTAGAATTTATGTATATTTTTTGCGTGTATCATTTTAGAAACTGTTTCTACAAAGAAACAAAGATTATGGTTAGAATCAAATTACAATATCTTAAATTCCAAATACCAAGAGATTCTAAATCTAAAATCAAAATAGGTACATTTATTGATATGGGAATTAAACAATAATTTTATTGGAAGAGATAAATTTATTTTAATGAATTCTTTATAAATTTCGAATAATTTTTAAGTAAAACAAAATGCAGGATTTACAGGTAATAAACGAAGAAGATAAGATGCGAAAACTCCTTTTGGGTTTGCTATTGGATGGAATTGGTATGATTTCTTTCAGCATTCCGTTAATTGGTGAATTTTCAGATGTGATTTGGGCACCAGTCGCGGCTTTTGTCATGACCAGAATGTATAAAGGAAGAGTGGGGAAAGTTGCCAGTATTTTGACTTTTGTAGAAGAGATAATTCCGTTTACAGATGTTATTCCGTCGTTTACACTTACGTGGATTTATACCTATTATTTTCAAAAAAGAAATACTGAAATTTAGTTCTTGAAAAGAAATCCGAGGCCCATATTTTTGAGCATTTTCTTTTCGAAATTCCAAAAGAAGCGAAATTGGCCAAAAATGGTTCCAATGGCAACTAATAAAACCTGATAAATAGGGAAGATAATCAACAAACGGATTAAAGTAAACCAACCACCAAAATCTTCTTTGGTAATGCCCAGCCAAACGCAAAAGGGTTTAGAAAGCCACGCAGATGCTGATCCTGTGATAGCAAAAACGATAAGTATAATTATGGCTTGTACATTTGAGGTAATGCCCCAACGTTTCTTTAGTTTATCCATGCTTTATTTAAAACGATTACAAATATAGCAACATTATCTTATTGGAACATACCCGCCAAGCTTTTGTTTGTATGTATTTTGAAAATAAATCATGTAATTGTAAATTAGGTAATTTACTTCGTAACCATAATGAATGCCAGGTCGATAATCAATAGACATTTCGTATAAATTTGGATTATAACGTTGTGGCTGCAATACGCGGCTATTCCATTCTGTTACGTATTGATAATTTTTGTTTTCAAGATAAGACAGCGAATAATAGTTTCTAGGCTGTGCCATTGACGCCAGCCAATAGCTAAAACCATTATCAATAATAATAACTTCATACTCTAAAGAATCATTCGCAATTCGGACAGTATCATTTACTTCAGGATGTTGTTTAGGCGAAGCTGCAGCCACTGCAGTATTTTTTGAAGCCGTAGAACACGCAATGATGGTAAAAATTACGATAAGTATGTAGATTATCTTTTTCATGACCCATTTTTTGAACCTTAAATTTACGAATTAATTTTGAAAAAGACACTAAGTAGCTAAGATGCTAAGCTGCTAAGGTTTTTTTTTAAGACATAAAAAAAGCTGTTAGAAAACAGCTTTTTTATATTTATAAAGTTGAGAGAGCTCAGAACCTTAGTATCTCAGCATCTCAGAACCTTTATTTACTTCTAAACAATCTTCCTATAAATCCTGAAAACCCGCCTTTACTTTTTGCCACAACCATAACATCAGTTACATCAAGTTTCCCATCGGCGTTTTGATCCAGGCCAAATTGAGTTCCGTATTTAGAGATCGTATCCATTATATTTGAGGCTTGTCCGCTGTTTCCTGAAATAGAGCTTATAATATCCGAAATATTAAAACTGCTGTCATTTGGGTCTTTTGCTTTATTTACTAGTGAGCTTAAAATTTGTGGAATCATGCTAGCTGCAACTCCTGAAGAGGCCTCACTGCTTAATCCAAATTTTTCACCAAGGTTTCCACTTAACTGTTGTGTTAATTGCTGTACCACCGGGTTAGAACTGTCTATAGAAGATGTTCCGTTAAATAAACCTGCCAATTGTTCTGCACCGCCTTCTGAAGCTATTTTTTGCAATCCCGAAAATATAGAATTACTAGTTTCGCCAATTACAGCTTCATTATGTTCATTTGGGACAGCAGTGTTGTTTACAACAGCATCGCCTCCGTATTGTTGTACTAATTGTGTTAATTGTTCAAACATGATTTAAAGAATTAGGTTAGATTTATAACTCAAATTTAATCAAAAAAAGAAAGGGATTTATTAAACGACGTTAATAAATCCCTTCTAAATGTTTTATTTGTAGTTAATTAGCTCAACAGAGAAATAATTTGTGATGCTAATTCAGTCCCGATTCTGTCTTGTGCTTCTCCGGTTGCAGCTCCAATGTGTGGAGTCAAAGAAATTTTAGTATGCATTAAAATAGCCATTTCTGGTTTTGGTTCGCTTTCGAAAACGTCTAATCCCGCAAAAGCGACTTTTCCTGAATCCAAAGCTTTTACTAAAGCTACTTCATCAATAACACCTCCACGAGCACAGTTTACGATTCCAACACCATCTTTCATGATCTCAAATTCTTTTTCTCCAATGATGTAACCATCCTGAGCAGGAACGTGCAATGTAATGAAATCAGCTTCTTTAAATAAAGATTCTAATGATTGAGAAACGATAGTTGTAGTGATAGACTGTCCGTCAAAAAACTCCACTTTTACATCAACCTGTGGGATAAAACTATCTGCAGCGATAACTTTCATACCTAAACCAAGCGCCATTTTTGCAGTAGCTTGTCCGATACGTCCGATACCAACGATACCAAGAGTTTTTCCTCTTAATTCAGTTCCGTTTGCGTAAGCTTTTTTCAAACCATCAAAGTTTGAATCTCCTTCAAGAGGCATATTTCTGTTAGAATCATGTAAAAAACGAACACCAGAAAACAAGTGTCCAAATACCAGTTCAGCAACAGATTCTGATGATGAAGCAGGTGTATTAATTACATGGATTCCTTTGCTCTTAGCATAATCAACATCAATATTATCCATGCCAACACCGCCACGTCCAATAATTTTAAGACCAGGACAAGCATCAATAATATCTTTACGAACTTTAGTTGCACTACGCACCAAAACTACGTCTACATTGTTTTCATTCACAAAATTAGCTACTTGTTCCTGAGCTACTTTTGTAGTTATAACTTCAAATCCACCTTTTTCTAAAGCCAGAATTCCACTTTTTGAAATTCCATCATTCGCTAATACTTTCATTTTAGTTTATGTGTTTATTTGGTTAATCGTTTAATCATTAAGATTAGAAGATTAAGATATATATAATTTTTTCTTTTTTAATTTAGGAGCTAATCCCGCTATCCGTTCCAATCTTTTGTGTCCGCTGCGGCGGGCACAAAAGGATTTCCACTTTTATCGGGGCTAGGGTCTGGTATTCAATTCAAGTTTTCGGTATACTGAAAACTGCGACTGCGACTGAAAACTAAACTTTAGTCTCCAATGCTTTCATTACATCCACTAAAATCTGAACACTTTCGATCGGCATAGCGTTGTAAATAGATGCTCTGTAACCACCAACAGAACGGTGTCCTGGCAATCCTGAAATTCCGGCTTCTTTCCATAAAGCATCAAAAGTTGCAGTGTGATCAGCATTGTTTAATAAGAAAGTAACATTCATGTTAGAACGATCTTCAACAGCTGCAGCACCTTTAAATAATGGGTTTCTGTCGATTTCAGTATATAATAAATCAGCTTTTGCGTTGTTTAATTTTTCAACAGCAGCAATTCCACCTTTTTCTTTGATCCATTGTAATGTCAATAAAGAAACATAAACAGCAAAAACAGGAGGAGTATTGTACATACTTTCTGCTTTAATATGTTTAGCGTAATCTAACATACTAGGAATTGTTCTTCCGCTTTTCTCTAAAATTTCTTCTTTAACCACTACCAAAGTAGTTCCTGCAGGCCCCATATTTTTTTGAGCACCAGCATATATTAAATCAAATTTTGAGAAATCCAATTCGCGAGAAAAAATATCAGAACTCATATCGCAAACAACAGGAACGTTAGTTGCCGGGAATTCTTTCATTTGAGTTCCAAAAATGGTATTGTTACTTGTACAGTGAAAATAATCAGCATCACTTGGTATAGAATATCCTTTTGGAATATGGTTGTAATTTTCTTCTTTTGAAGAAGCTACAACAACAGTTTCTCCAAAATATTTAGCTTCTTTTATTGCTGCAGTTGCCCATGTTCCTGAATCTAAATAAGCAGCTTTTCCGTTTTCTTTCATCAGGTTGTAAGGAGCCATCAAGAATGCTGTACTTGCACCACCTTGTAAAAATAAGGCTTGATATCCTTTTCCCTGAAGTCCTAATAACTCTAAAGCAAGGGAGCGAGCTTCATCCATAACAGCAACGAAATCTTTACTTCGGTGCGAAATTTCAAGGATAGATAATCCTGAATCATTAAAATTTAAAATTGCTTTTGATGCCTTCTCAAAAACTTCCTGAGGTAAAATACTTGGACCTGCGCTGTAGTTGTGTTTTTTCATGGTTGTTGTTAATAGTCGAAAATTTTAAAGATGCAAATTTCGTCAATAGGAGCTGAAAAAGCGATAAATTATTCGAAATAATTAAACATATTTTTACTTTGTTGTTAACAAAAACGTTATAGTATCCACGTTATCTGCATAATCCCACAATTGAGGATTTTGCGTTTGCCCGAATGGAATGCTATTTTCGATTAAATCGTTGCTTACGATACACTGAATTTGTTCAGAATCAGCTTTAAGGCGAGCCTGTAATTCTTCGATGTTTTCATAAAATTCATAAAAAACACTCGAAATCGGCGAGGCATAGCTCGGATCTTCTTTTATAGTCAAGAAACCATTATCCAATAATTTAAAATTACTCATTAAAAATACGGCTTTGTTATAGTCGTAATTGTTAGCGTATTTTTCATAATGAATAACGTCCTGATATTTGAAAATACCTTCAAAAAAAGCATCAAAAGAATACCCTTTCGGAACAAAAATCTTAGAAACATTACGGCATCCTAATCCGAAATAACGGAAAATATCTTCACCTAAAGCTTCTAATTCTTCTTTGCTTTCTTTACCGTTTAAAACGGCAGCCGAATTTCTGTTTTTTCGAATGATTGAAGGTTTATCTTTAAAATAATATTCGAAATAACGGGCTGTATTGTTACTTCCGGTGGCAATTACGGCATCAAAGTTTTCCAGTTTGCCTTCCACGAAAGTGATTTTATCTTTTAAACTTTCATCAACAGCAATTAAATATTTAGCTAAAAACGGCAATAAGTGCTGATCGTTTGATGATGTTTTAATTAAAGCTTTATTTCCGGTAATCAAAACAGATAAAAAATCATGAAAACCAACTAATGGAATATTTCCGGCTAAAATTAATGCAACTTTTTTTTCGGTGTTATTGTTTTGAGCAAATTCATCAATATAGTTAGAAAGCCATTTATTAAGATTTTCTTCAGTTAAAGCATCAGCCCAGGATTTTATAGCAAAATAAACTTGTTCAGGCGTATACCAGCCATTATGAGATTGTGATAATAGTATCAGCTTTTCGAAATCATCAAAAAATAAATCGTTATGTAGGACATTCGATTCTTTAACTGTATCGTTTTCGGAAAATTGTTTTAAAAATTTCCCTAATTCAACAAAAACACTTTTTTTTGTTTCTAATGTCATAATGTTTGTTTATGAATTGTTTTGATTGTAATTTTGCACAAAAATAAGCTATATTAAGTTATAAGACAAAGCAGAATAAAATCTTCGTATTATTATTTCTGAACTTGTAACTTTTAACTCGTAACTAAGAAAAAAATGGCAATAATTATAACAGACGAATGCATCAATTGTGGGGCTTGTGAACCAGAGTGCCCAAATACAGCAATTTATGAAGGTGCTGATGATTGGAGATACAAAGATGGAACTAGTCTTAAAGGAAAGGTAATTTTACCTGACGGAACTGAGGTTGATGCAGATGATGCGCAAACTCCAATTTCTGATGAAGTATATTACATCGTTCCGGGAAAATGTACGGAATGTAAGGGTTTCCATGATGAACCTCAATGTGCTGCAGTATGCCCTGTTGATTGTTGTGTACCAGATGATAACCACGTAGAAGATGAAGAAACCTTGTTGAACAGACAAGCGTTCTTGCATGGAGAATAATATCTTTTAATTCAATTTAAAAATCAAAAAAATCCTGAGTGTAGTTGCTCAGGATTTTTTTATTTATCAAATATAAGTTTTTTATTATTTTTACGCTGTATTTTGCTGGTACATAATGATTTATTTTGTTAATTTGATAACAATATTTTAATAAATGCCTATGAGAGGACTGATACTTTTATTTGTTATTTTCGTTAACACTGCCATTTTTGCTCAAAAAGTGGAGTATTCTATTGTCGTAAAAGATATTGAAACACAATTGCCTATAGAAAATGCAACTGTGCTTATTATGAAAACGAAACAAACATTACTAAGTAATCAGGACGGAAAGGTAACTTTTGAATTGAACGGTGCATCTAATCTTCAGGTTTCAGAGACCAATTACGAAAAAGTAACGCTTCGTTGGGGACCTTTAAAACCAGATCTATTTGTGGTTTATCTTAAAAGCAACAACAATAAGCTAGCCGAAATTGTTGTCTCTAAAGAAAAGCCGGAAAAAAATCTTCAAAAAATTGTTTCTAATTCAAGGCAAAAATTGGCTAATGCCTATAGATTAAAAGTTTATGTACGTGAGTTTTTCATGTTAGATAATAAATACTCTTATTATAATGACGGATTGGTGAATTTTCAATTTGAAGGGAATCAAAAGAATTCAACTACGACATTATTAGTAGAGCAAAATAGATCGTATGGATTGTTAGAAACAGATGTTTCTGCCAATCTAATGGGATATAATTTGAATAACATTATGGAGAATTATTCAAATTTAAAATATTTTGATCCTCTTTTAGATTCGAAAACCAAGAAAGAATATGAGTTTACTACAACAGGACATCCAAATAATAAGGATTATTATATAATGTCTGTAACTCCATTGGATAAATCTAAAAAAGCACTTGATACTTTTGAAATTATTTACGATCCGACAAAAAAGTTAATTGTAGAATTTAGTATTATTATAAAACCTGGAAATCTCGCCCAAATTGAAGAACAAACAAAAGTAGGTTCTAAAAATGTTACCAGATCACAAGTTAAGGTAACGTACAGAATTGATGGTGAAGATTATTATTTACTAAGTTCAAATGAAGAAATTGCTTATGATTTGATTTTAAAAGATCAGGTCAAAAAAAACATTCAGGTTCGCAATAATTTTATCACAACGAATTTCAACAGACAAAACTTTACTTACAAAGAAAGTGATGTTTTTAAAGAGAAAACGCTTTTCAATAAAAAGAACAAGATTCTGACTAAGTATTGGGATCTATCCGGATTTACAGCGACTGACGAAGAAAAAGGGATTGTAAATGGATTAGAATTTAAGCTGTAATTTTTAAGCTGTGACTATAATAAAAAATCCTGAGTATTGAACTCAGGATTTTTTGCTTTTAGAACACATAGAAGAATAGATTTTGCAATTCGGAGAAAGCGTTTCGCTTTTAATCTTAAAATTAGAACTATGCGAATAAGTTCTTACTATACTAATTCGTTAAAAGAGAAAATCTACGTTTCTATGTGTTTTAAATTTTATTAGAAATTAAATCCAAGTCTTGCGTAGTAATAAGCTCCGCTGAAACCCATTTGAACGGCATCCCAGTAACCTCCGGCTTCAGTATTACCTTGCTCGTCTTGCTTAGTTGGATATACATTGAATAAGTTATTACTACCTATACTTAATTTTAAATTTTTGTTAATTCTGTACCCTAAAGTTAAATCAGTTACTAATCTTGGGTTATAAACATCATCTTCATCAGCATAATCAACCAAAACGACTTTACTGAAACGAGTGAAAGCCAAACCTCCATCAAATTTATTTTTAGAATAAGTTAAGTTTAAACCGAATTTGCTGTCCGGAGCCGAAGCCAATAAAAAGGCTTTTTCACGTTTTCCAAAGAAAGTATCCGCATCTAAATCTCCATTTTTTACTTCGTCGATTTTCATATTGTTAATGTTACCCACTAAAGTTGCTCCAATATTTCCGAAATCGTATGTTTTTTTCCAGGAGAAAACTAAATCTAAACCATGTGTGCTGGTATCAACACCATTAGCAAAAAATTGCGCTTCAGAAACACCAAGATTTAAACTGCTTGCATCAAAATATCCGGTAAGAACGATACGGTCTTTTACTTTAATATAATATCCATCAATGGTTGTTGTGAAGTCTCCAAAAGTTCCTGTAAATCCTAACGAACCATTTATTGCTTTCTCTTCATTTAATTTTTCAATTCCAAAAGCTCTTGTTACGGGACTGTCGTTTGGCGCCAAAAGTACTTCTGTTGCGCCGCTTGCATTAAAGTTGGTGAAACGTAAGTTGTAATAAACCTGAGCTAATGAAGGAGCACGGAAACCTGTGCTGATAGATCCTCTCATGTTAATATGATCGCTAAGTTTAAGTCTTGAAGCTAATTTTCCGTTTAAGGTGCTGCCAAAATCGCTATAGTTTTCAAAACGAACCGCTCCACTTACCATAAAACCTTCCGTAACATCTAACTCGGCGTCAGTATATAAAGAGAAGTTGGTACGACTTTCATTTACTTCGTTTGCAGGACTATATCCAGGGAAACCCTGAGAACTTCCGGGTCTTGGTTCTCCTGAAATAGGATCTATAGGAGCGCTTTGAGTTGTTGGGTCTGTAATAGGTTGTCCGTTAGTATCGTAAGTTGTGTAAGAACCTTCTTCGCCAGCGAAAATTTTAAATTGTTCTACTCTAAATTCTGTTCCAAAAGCAATATTGAAGCCGCTCATTACATCAGCGTAGTTTTTAGAAACATCAAAATTGGTAGTGTTTTGAAGTAAACTGTGACCTCCTGCATCAAATTCTGTTGGAGAATTTTCTTCAAGCGAAGCATTTAAAGTTCCTTTAATATCATATTGAAATTTATTTTGTCCCAAAGTATTACTGAAATCTAATTTCCATCCACCAGAAGTTTCTGTTCTAATTCCGGCTGCAATCGAATTGTCATTAATTTTTGATGTAATTCTTGGTGTATATCCTCCAGGGTAAATAGCTTCTACAACTCTTTCTCCATCATTTCTTGTAAAAGCATAAGCATCAGTATTTCTAAAATTACTGCCGCCAAAAGCATAAAATTCTGTTTTATCAGAAATTGGAATAGCCAAATTGGCAAATAAATTTACACCCTGAATTTCGGCATCACCAAAACCTTTTCTGAAATCATAACTAGGTCTTAAGGTTTTGTTTTTGTTTAAAAACTCACCTGTTACATTTACATAACCACCTTTAGATCCAATGGATGTACCATAATTGGCAGCTATTTTTACAGATCCTCCGTCAAAATCCTGGTCCTTTCCGTACGAGTTTCCATATCCATCTTTGTCTAATCTGAATCCTTTTGTGTTTGGCGTTCCTGGTAAAAAATCACCTTTTGCATTGGTATTAAAAACACCATAAGTAACGGAACCAGTAAGTTCATTTACGTTGTCATTAGTTACGATATTAATAACTCCGGCAATAGCATCAGAACCGTATTGTGCTGCAGCACCATCTCTCAAAATCTCAATTCTTTTTATTGAAGCAGCTGGAATTGCATTTAAATCCGTTCCGGTATTTCCGCGTCCACGGGTTCCAAATAAATTGATTAGAGACGATTGGTGTCTTCTTTTTCCATTAATTAAAACCAAAGTCTGATCTGGACCCATTCCTCTCAAAGAAGCCGGATCAACGTGATCGGCACCATCAGAACCAGATTGTTTGTTGGCATTAAACGATGGCGCAACATATTGTAGCAATTCGTTAATTTCTAACTTTCCACTTTGTGTCGTAACATCTTTTACATTGATAACATCAATAGGAACGGCAGAATTTACTACAGTTCTTTTAGTATTTCTCGATCCAACAACGACAACATCATTTAAAACCTGTCCGCCGCTTTCATCTAAGGTGATGGCTAAATTACTATCTGATGCAGATTTTTCAATTGTAGAATACCCTACATAACTAAAAATCAGTGTAGCACCTTCTTTAACTTTAATTATAAACCCTCCTTCATAATCAGTTGAAACACCATTGTTTGTCCCTTTTTCGACAACATTAACGCCTGGTAAAGCTGTGCCTGTTTTATCTTTTACGGTACCTTTGACTTCTTTTTGAGCAAAAAGAAACGCCGTATTTAGTAGAAATAATAATAATACAATCTTTTTCATGGTTTGGTTAATTTTGGTTTATTGTTTTGTTTGTTATTTGATAAAATTAATATTTTTTAACAAAAACTTAATAAAAAGTTTAAAAAATTTTCAGAAAATACTTTAAATTATATTAATCAGCATTTTTACTTCACTTACGAGCTATTAAATCTTATATTTGCAAAATTTTAAAGCCAAAAAATATCATTTTGGCAGAAACAAAAAATCAATACGTAAAATATAAGTCAGTAAAAGTGACTCTTTTATAATTTAATGAAGAGTAGTATTGCTGTAACCTGAGAGCTTCAGGATAAATAAAAATAAACAGAAACAACAGATGAAAGCAGGAATTGTAGGATTACCAAATGTTGGAAAATCAACATTATTTAATTGTTTATCTAATGCAAAAGCGCAAAGTGCGAACTTTCCGTTTTGTACAATCGAACCTAATATTGGTGTTGTAAACGTTCCGGATCCAAGAATCAACAAATTAGAAGAATTGGTAAAACCAGAGCGCGTACAAATGGCAACAGTTGATATCGTTGATATCGCAGGTTTGGTAAAAGGGGCAAGTAAAGGTGAAGGTCTTGGGAACCAGTTTTTAGGAAACATTAGAGAGTGTAATGCTATTATTCACGTTTTGCGTTGTTTTGACAATGACAATATTGTTCACGTTGACGGAAATGTAAATCCAATTCGTGATAAAGAAACTATTGATATCGAATTACAGCTGAAAGATTTAGAAACTGTTGAAAAACGTTTGGAGAAAGTAAATCGTGCCGCTAAAACCGGAAATAAGGAAGCGCAAACTGAAAAAGCACTTTTAGACAGAATCAGAGAGGCATTACTACAGGCTAAGTCAGCTCGTACTGTTGTACCTCAAGGAAATGACGAAGAGGTTTTAATGGAATCTTTCCAATTAATAACGGCAAAACCAGTATTGTACGTTTGTAATGTTGATGAAAATTCAGCAGTAAACGGAAACAAATATGTAGATCAGGTTCGTGAATTAGTAAAAGACGAAGATGCTGAAGTTATCATCCTTTCAGTAGGAGCAGAGGCTGATATTACCGAATTAGAAAGCTACGAAGAGCGTCAGGTTTTTCTTGAAGATATGGGATTAACAGAGCCAGGAGCTTCAGTTTTAATTCGTGCAGCTTACAAATTATTAAAACAACAAACGTATTTTACGGCAGGTGTAAAAGAAGTTCGTGCGTGGACAATTAACATTGGGGCAACTGCGCCTCAGGCAGCAGGAGTTATCCACACTGATTTCGAAAAAGGCTTCATCCGTGCAGAAGTTATCTCTTACGAAGATTACGTTCAATACGGTTCTGAAGCAAAAGCAAAAGAAGCAGGGAAATTCAAAGTTGAAGGAAAAGAATATATCGTTAAGGATGGTGATGTGATGCACTTCCGTTTTAACGTGTAGATTTTAGAAAATAGAATCAAGAATAAAGAGAATAGACTTGAACTGCTGAATTTTTTCAGCAGTTTTTTTTATGTTTAAAATTTAATTGCACACAATCTTGTCATCCTGAGGAACGAAGGATCACACTAGTGACTCGACAAAGATGGGCGATTCTCTGTGCGGAGATTCGTGTGTGATCCTTCGTTCCTCAGGATGACAAAAACGAGAAAAAAATCCGTTTAAACCAGCGCTTTCGCTCTAGCGAATCCGTATCATCCGCATGCCATTTCCCTGCTTTACTCTCCAAGATTTTTCCTGAATTTATTTTTTGGCTTAAAAATTGGTTACAACAAAATAACCTAATTTATTAATCCAAAAATAACCAACCAAATGCTAAAAAAAACTTTCAGATTCCTAAGCTGGACATTACTGGGGATTATTACTTTTCTCGTTTTATATTTAATCTCCATGTATCTGATTTCAAAAATTACAGTCAATTCAGATATTGCACAAGTTGATGAAAAAGACGCAATTCCTATTTACATTCTTTCCAACGGAGTTCACACCGATATTGTCGTTCCGGTTGTAAATGAAATTAAAGATTGGCGAAAAGAAATACAATTCAGCCAGACACAGTCTAAAGATTCATTGGCAAGCTTGGTAGCATTTGGCTGGGGCGATAAGGGTTTTTATTTGCATACACCGGAATGGTCCGATTTAAAAGCGAGCACAGCTTTAAAAGCAATTTTTGGAGTCAGTTCTTCAGCTATGCACACTTCATTCTATAAAGGACTTACTGAAAACGAAAATTGCAAACGCATTTATATTTCAAAAGAAAACTATCAGAAGCTAGTTAATTATATTTCTGCCAGTTTTAATAATCCAACAAATCCAGAATGGATTCAGGGTTATAGCTACGGAAAAAAAGACGCGTTTTATGAAGCGAAAGGAAGTTATAGTCTTTTTTATACCTGCAATACCTGGGCAAACAGCGCATTAAAAGCTGCCAATCAAAAAGCAAGCTTATGGACGGTTTATGATAAAGGGATTTTTTGTCATTATCAATAAATCAGGTTATGAAAAAGATAATTTTCATTCTGATTTTATTAGTTATATCGAGTTCATGTAAAAAGGCTGATGCAGCATCAGATTATGATGGTATCAAATTTTATTTTGAAAACCCTCAACCAATTAATGATTCTGAATTAAATAGTTTTCCTTCTAAATTTAAAGGATTGTATATGACTCAAGATTCTACTTTTTTAAGAATTGAAGAGGATAGAATTTTAAGGGAATATTTTTTTAAATTCAATGTTCATAGAAAAGAAATGGATTCCTTGAAATCGGAATATGATCTTGTTGACGGAAAATTAATTACTAAGGACACTAAAGATAAATTTGATATAAAAGTAGTTGGTGATTCCATAGAATTGTCTCAAAAAAGTACAGACACATTATTTAGACTATCGTATAATCAAAAAGCAAAACGTATCGGTGGTCATTTGGTTTTAAGTACAAGGGATTCTATTTTTTGGGAGACTGAAATAGTGTCATTAGAAAATAATGTTCTTAGATTTAAGAGCATTTATCAACCGGAAGATTTACAAAGGTTAGACTCCGTTACCGCCATAAAAGGGAAAATTTTAGATTCACTTTCCTATTTGATAAAACCAACGAGAAAAGAATTCAAAACTATTTTAAAAATTAAAAATTTGGGTATAGATCGCGAATATTCCAAAGTTTCAAATTATGATTATAAAAAAACATGGTAAAAATATAAGATTTGCTCAAAAAGCAACAATTCAAATTTTTGACTAATTCTTAAATTTGAGGGAATATCAAAAATACAGCAAATGAGAATTAAAAACATATTCGCCAAGTCTTGGTTTCTTCTAAAAAATACCTTTTTAGAATTTAACGATGATAATGCTATTAAGCTAAGTGCGGCATTGGCTTATTACACCATATTTGCCTTACCTCCTTTATTAATTATTATCATTACAATTTGTGGTTTCTTTTTTGGGGAAGAAGCTGTAACAGGAGAATTGTACGGACAAATAAATGGTTTGGTAGGTAACGGCGCGGCGAGTCAGATTCAGGAAGCTATAAAAAACGTGCAATTATCGGGCGATAATGTTTTTGCAACCGTATTCGGAATCGTTATGTTATTAATTGGAGCGTCTGGAGTTTTTGCTGAAATACAAAGCTCTATAAATTTTATTTGGGGATTACGTGCAAAACCAGATAAAGGAATTAAGAAATTTATTCAAAACCGCTTAATGTCATTCTCGATGATTGCTTCCGTTGGATTTTTAATGTTGGTCAGTCTTTTTATAAGTACAACATTAGACTTACTTAGTTCACGTTTAAAAGTATATTTTCCGGAAAGTACCGTTTATTTGTTTTATGTGGTTAATATAATTATTGTTCTAGCGAGTATTACAACTCTTTTTGCTATTATTTTTAGAACATTACCTGATGGAAAAATAAGATGGAAGGATGCTTTTATAGGATCAGGAGTTACAGCTATCCTTTTTATGATTGGTAAGTTTGCTATCGGATTTTATTTAGGAAGCTCTACAGTGGCATCCGTTTACGGTGCAGCGGGATCTGTAATTATTATTTTGGTTTGGGTTTATTATTCGGCAATAATTCTGTATTTTGGAGCAGAATTTACGAAAGTCTACGCAAAATCTTATGGAGGGAAAATCTATCCAAACGAATATTCAGTCGAAATAGCCAAAGAGATTTATGAAATCGACGAACCGAAAAAAGAACCAATAGAAGAAACATTACAAAAAGAGAAACCATGAAAATAGTAGCCTTTGGAGGAAGTAACAGTACGCAGTCAATCAATAAACATTTAGCCACTTATGCGGCAGGTTTATTCGAAAATGCGGAAGTTGAAGTTTTAGACCTAAATGATTTCGCAATGCCATTATTTGGTGTTGATCTTGAAAAAGAAGTGGGTCAGCATGACCTTGCTAAAACATTTTTGGCAAAAATCAAAAGCGCAGATATTTTAGTAGTTTCTCTGGCGGAGAATAACAATAACTATTCGGCAGCATTTAAAAATCTATTTGATTGGTGTTCCCGAATTGTCAAGGAAGTTTTTCAGCAAAAGCCAATGTTGTTATTAGCGACCTCACCTGGCTCAAGAGGCGGTGCTTCTGTTTTAGAAATCGGACGCAATGCTTTACCAAGATACGGAGCTGACATAAAAGCCACTTTTTCATTGCCTGCTTTTAATGCCAATTTTGATTTAGATCAAAATAAAATCTCAAATGCTGAGTTAGATAAAGAACTCAGAAATCTTATTAAAGAATGTTTTTAATTCTATGAAAATAAAAAAGATTTTTTTTCTGTTCCTTTTTTTGAGTGTATTTTTTCTCCAATATTCTCACGCGCAAAAATATAGCGCTGTGGATAAGGCCGTTTTAAAGTATCCAAAAAGTTTTGAAACCACAGAAGAACTAGCGCAAAGAATCGATAAAGATTTTAATTCAGATTATGACAAAGCAAGGGCTATTTACAGTTGGATGGCCTTCAATATTAAATACGATTTTAATGCTTTTTTAAATCCTCCAAGAACACAAAGTTTTTCTTATCGCAATGAAGCAGAAAAGCAGAGAAAAATACAAGAGTTGAATGATAATATGCTTCAAAAAACATTCAAATCTCAAAAAGCTGTTTGTGAAGGGTTCACGCTTTTGTACCAGCATTTAGCTTCATTGGTTGGAATAAAATCGGAAATTATTCGTGGTGATTCCAAAATCAGATTGGCGGACATTGGTCGAAAAAATACCACTTCAAATCATGCCTGGAATACCGTTTTAATTGATGGAAAATGGCGTTTGGTAGACGTTACCTGGGGTCAGGGTTATTATGATAGTTCTAAAGGCAGAATGGTAAAAGATTTTGAACCCGCCTATTTCGATACAGAACCCGATTACTTTTTTGCGAAACATTTCCCTGATTCAGGCTCTTATTTAGGTCATAAATTAAGTAAAGAAGATTTTCTTAACGGACCTTTAATTTATAATAAAACAATTGCAGGAGATAATAAAATTATCGCTCCTGAATCTGGAATTATAGAAGTCACTAAAGGTGAAAAAATAATATTTCAGATAAAAAATATTTCAAAATCCAGTCAGTTTTTTTATTTAAACAAAAGAAATCAGGCTGTTAGAGTCGTAAATGCAAGAGAAAAAAGAGGAGGTTTAGAATTTCAAATTACGTTTGATAACACGATAGGTGATTATATCACATTTTTCCTGGATACTAATAGTATTGCTTCTTTTAAAATAGTTTCAAAATAAAGACGCTGGGATCATTGTTATGGCAATTTTATTCTTTTCTCAAATTGCCGTATCTTAGCAGTTAGGGAATTTGAAAAATAGCAACTTGTCTTATGGAAACAACTTTTTTGAAATCAATCTTAGATAATGATTTCTATAAATTTACGATGCAACATGCCGTAATAAGGCTTTTTCCAAAAGCAAAAGTACGTTATGGTTTTATTAATCGTGGCAAACATATTTTTCCAGCCGGTTTTGCAGATTTACTTCGAAAATCTGTTGATGCAATGGCTGATCTTCGATTGACAAAAGACGAAAAACATTATTTGTCACATCATTGCCCTTATCTTGATCCCACTTATTTAGATTTTCTGCAAGGTTATAGTTATGATCCGTCTGAAGTTCATATTTCTCAGGAAGGTTCTGATATAAAAGTTACAGTTGAAGGTTTTTGGTATCGTACTGTTTTATGGGAGGTACCCTTAATGGCTTTAATTTCTGAACTTTTTTATAAATCCAATCATTTGATTCGTTTAAATGATGAAGCTATCAAGGAACTAACAAAAAACAAAATTGACAATTATAATAAACTTGGAGTTTCAATTTTAGAATTCGGCACAAGACGTCGTCATTCTTACGATGTGCATGTTTTGGTCAACGAAACGTTAAACGCATACGGTTCTCAAAGTTTTATTGGTACAAGCAATGTACATTTTGCCATGGTCAATAATAAAAGGCCTTTAGGAACGCATGCACATGAATGGTTTATGTTTCATGCCGCTCAATATGGCTTTAAAATGGCGAATTTGATGAGCCTGGAACATTGGACACAAGTTTATGGCGGTGATCTCGGAATCGCACTTACAGACACCTATACAACAGATATCTTTTTTAATCAATTTGATAAAAAATATTCCAAACTTTTTGATGGTGTGCGACATGATAGTGGAGATCCGATTGAGTTTGCCCAAAAAGTGATTATGCACTATACAAAAATGGGAATTGATCCGAAATCTAAAATTATTGTTTTTTCAGATTCGCTTAATTTTGACAAAGTAAAAACGATAACCGATTTTTGTAGGGACAAAATTAAAATGTCATTTGGTATCGGAACCAATTTTACCAATGATGTTGGTCTTCCATCCATGAATATGGTTATAAAATTAACCGATACAAAACCCGATAATACACATTGGCAAGGCGTTGTTAAACTTTCTGACGAAAAAAATAAAAATACGGGAACTCCCGAAATGATTGCTTTGGCAAAAGAAGTACTCGGAATCAAGTAGTAATTTTTTGTTTTAGAACTGATTTTATCTACTTTTAAAGCTTGTATTTTTTTAAAATCAATTTAAATAAAATTCAAAGCTGTTATTATTCATAACAAAAAAAAAAATACGCTTTTATTTTTTACGTAGAAATGGTACATTAGCCAAAAATCCAATTCATTTATGCTAGAGCAAAATCAATATAACGAAGATAATATACGATCACTCGATTGGAAGGAACATATTCGTATGCGTCCCGGAATGTATATCGGGAAATTGGGAGATGGATCTTCGCCGGATGACGGTATTTATATTCTTTTAAAAGAGGTTTTAGACAACTGTATCGATGAGTTCGTAATGGGCTCTGGTAAAACTATTGAAGTGACTATCAAAGATAAAACGGTTTCAGTTCGTGATTACGGACGTGGAATTCCGTTAGGAAAAGTAGTTGATGTAGTTTCGAAAATGAACACAGGTGGAAAGTACGATTCTAAAGCTTTCCAGAAATCAGTTGGTCTGAACGGTGTCGGAACAAAAGCGGTAAATGCTTTGTCCAACTATTTTCGTGTAGAATCCGTTCGTGATGATAAACAGAAAGCGGCTGAATTTTCAGGAGGAAATTTGGTTTTAGAAGAAGATGTAGTCGAAACAACAAAACGAAAAGGAACAAAAGTTACTTTTACTCCAGACGAAACTATTTTCAAAAATTACAAATTCCGTATGGAATATGTAATTAAAATGGTTAAAAACTATTGTTACTTAAACAATGGTTTGACGATTATTTTTAACGGAGACAAATATATTTCTGAAAATGGTCTCCGCGATTTATTAGAAGAAACAATCAGCGAAGAAGATTTAGAATATCCAATCATTCATTTGAAAGACCACGATATTGAGATCGCTTTAACGCACAGTAAAACACAATACAGCGAAGAGTATCACTCATTTGTAAACGGACAAAACACTACACAAGGAGGAACTCACTTGGCTGCTTACAGAGAAGCGCTTGTAAAAACTATTCGTGAGTTTTACAATAAAAACTTCGAAGCATCTGACGTTCGTAAATCGATTGTAAGTGCAATTAGTATAAAAGTAATGGAGCCGGTTTTTGAATCTCAAACGAAAACCAAATTAGGTTCTACCGATATGGGTTCTGATGACGGAACAACACCAGTTTCTGTACGTACTTTTGTGAATGATTTTGTGAAGAACAAATTAGATAATTATTTACATAAAAATCCTCCAACAGCAGAAGCTTTATTGCGTAAAATTTTGCAGGCTGAAAGAGAGCGTAAGGAATTATCAGGAATTCGTAAACTGGCCACAGATCGTGCTAAAAAAGCCAATCTCCACAATAAAAAATTGAGAGATTGTCGTGCACATCTTCCGGATACAAAAAACCCAAGAAACTTGGAAAGCACCCTTTTTATTACCGAGGGAGATTCAGCTTCCGGATCAATTACAAAGTCTCGTGATGTAAATACGCAAGCCGTTTTCAGTTTGCGTGGTAAGCCCTTGAATTCCTACGGAATGACAAAGAAAATCGTGTATGAAAACGAAGAATTCAATTTGCTTCAAGCTGCATTAGATATCGAAGATGGTTTAGAAAAATTAAGGTATAACAACATTGTAATCGCAACCGATGCCGATGTCGACGGAATGCACATTCGTTTGTTACTGATTACTTTCTTTTTACAATTCTTTCCCGAATTAATCAAAGAAGGACATCTATACATTTTACAAACACCACTTTTCAGGGTTCGTAATAAAAAAGAAACCATTTATTGTTATTCGGAAGAAGAAAGAAGAGATGCCATCGAAAAATTAAAACCAAAACCAGAAATTACCCGATTTAAAGGTTTGGGAGAAATTTCACCAGATGAGTTCAAGAATTTTATTGGAGAAACAATTCGATTAGACCCAATTATGATGGATAAGAATACTTCAATTGAGCAACTTTTGTCTTTCTATATGGGAAAAAATACACCGGACAGGCAAGAGTTTATTATCAAGAATTTGAAGGTGGAATTGGATGCGGTTGAAGAAGTATAGAACACATGAATAAAAAAACATTGATTTACGTAGTTGTTGCATTCATTTTAAGTTTTGCACTGACTTATATTCTTATAAAAAGCTACAAAAAGAAACAAAACCATACCATAGAAAACGTTCAGGTTAAATAAAATAATTCGGAATCAAAATAAATGAAAGACGAAGACGACAACATAATTCCAAACAACGAAGAGAATAATTCAGAAGAAAATCAATTTGATGAAAATCAGGAAAGTGATGATTCTGAAGAAATAATCAATGTAGACGCTAAGCATTTTGAAGGACAGCATTTTTACGAAAATGAGGAAGAAGAAGGCGAAGACGTAATCACGAAAGTCACCGGTATGTACAAAGACTGGTTTCTTGATTATGCTTCGTACGTAATTTTGGAACGTGCAGTTCCGGCGATCGAAGATGGTTTTAAACCGGTGCAGCGTCGTATTATGCACTCCTTAAAAGAGCTGGATGATGGTCGTTACAATAAAGTTGCCAATGTTGTGGGTCACACCATGCAGTATCACCCACACGGAGATGCCAGTATTGGCGATGCCATGGTACAAATTGGTCAAAAAGACTTATTGATTGACTGCCAGGGAAACTGGGGAAATATTTTAACAGGCGATGGAGCGGCAGCTTCTCGTTACATTGAGGCACGTTTATCTAAATTTGCTTTAGAAGTTTTATATTCTCCAAAAATTACCGATTGGGGTGTTTCATATGACGGTCGTCGTGCAGAACCGAACAATCTTCCAGTTAAGTTTCCGTTGCTTTTAGCACAAGGAGCAGAGGGAATTGCAGTTGGACTTTCGACTAAAGTTTTACCTCACAACTTCAATGAATTAATTGATGCTTCAATAAAAATTTTAAAAGGAAAACCTTTTACATTATATCCAGATTTCATGACACAAGGTATTGCCGATGTGTCAAATTACAATGACGGATTGCGTGGTGGACGTGTGCGTGTGCGCGCAAAAATTGCTCAATTAGATAAAAATACATTGGTAATTACGCAAATTCCGTTTTCGACCAATACAACTACTTTGATTGACAGTATTTTGAAAGCCAATGATAAAGGCAAAATCAAAATCAAGAAAATTGAAGACAACACTGCGGCTGATGTAGAGATTTTAATTCATCTTTTCCCTGGCGTTTCTCCGGACAAAACGATTGATGCTTTGTTTGCTTTTACAGCATGCGAAACCTCTGTAGCACCTTTAGGTTGCGTTATTGAAGACAATAAACCGTTGTTTATTGGGGTTTCTGAAATGTTGAAAATTTCAACGCATAGAACTGTTGATTTACTGAAACAAGAATTAGAAATTCAGTTAGAAGAATTAAAGAATAAATGGCATTTCTCAACTTTGGAGAAAATCTTCATCCGTGAAGAAATGTACATTGAGTTCAAATTATATTCTGATAGAGAATCTCTTTATAAATATTTATACGATCGTTTTGAGCCTTTCAAAAAATCATTCGTTAGAGAAATTAATGATGATGATTTACAAAGACTGACCCAAATTCCGATGATTCGTATCACTCGTTTTGACTCTGACAAAGCAGATGATTTCATCGCTAAGTTAGAAGACGAAATGAAAGAAGTAGAGCATAATTTGGCGAATTTAACAGATTTTGCAATTGCCTATTTTACAAAACTAAAAGAGAAATACGGAAAAGGACGCGAACGCCAAACTGAACTTCGTGTTTTTGATAATGTTGAAGCGACAAAAGTAGTTTTAAGAAATACAAAACTTTACGTAAATCGTGAAGAAGGTTTCGTAGGAACTAGCTTGAAAAAAGACGAATATCTTACCGATTGCTCTGATATTGATGATGTAATTGTGTTTTTACGAGATGGTAAAATGATCATCACTAAAGTCGATGCCAAAACATTTGTTGGTAAGGATATTATACACGTTGCAATTTTCGATAAAAGTGATAAGCGCACAATATACAACATGATTTATCGTGACGGAAAATCAGGCCCTTCATATATAAAACGTTTTAATGTGACAGGTGTAACACGTGACAAGCCGTATGATTTGACTAATGAAACGGCTGGATCGCAGGTCGTTTATTTTTCACATAATCCGAATGGAGAAGCTGAGGTAATAACAATTTTATTACGTCAGGTTGGAACGATTAAAAAATTGAAATTTGATATCGATTTTGCCAAGTTAGCAATTAAAGGACGTGCTTCAAAAGGAAATTTAGTTACGAAATATCCAATTAAAAAAATCGAATTAAAAGAAAAAGGAATTTCGACGTTATTGCCAAGAAAAGTTTGGTTTGATGATACTGTAAAACGTTTAAATGTTGATGCTAGAGGAGAACTGCTTGGAGAATTTAAGCCTAGCGATAAAATCTTAATCGTTAATCAAACTGGAAAATTAAAAGTTATCATTCCTGAATTATCGACTCATTTTGATGAAGATATGATTGTGTTGGAAAAATGGAATCCGAAGAAACCAATTTCGGCAATTTATTATGATGGAGAAAAAGAGCGTTATTATTTGAAACGCTTCCTGGTTGAAAATGAAGGCAAAGAAGAAAGCTTTATTACAGAGCATCCAAATTCGCAATTAGAAATAGTGTCGACAGATTATCGTCCGGTAGCACAGTTGATTTTTGCAAAAGTAAAAGGAGTTCAAAAAGAAGATTTACATATCGATGTTGAGGATTTTATAGCCGTAAAAGGTTTTAAAGCTTTAGGAAATCAATTGACAACTGATAAATTAAAGCAAGTCAATTTGTTAGATCCCCTACCTTATGAAGAACCGGTTGAAGAAGTCCCTGAAACACCGGAAATTTCAGAAGATGATTCAGTAGAAACTGAATTAGATGATGATGGACAGATTGGTTTAGTTTTAGAATAATATAAAAACAAAAAAAAGGCTAAGAGAATTTCTTAGCCTTTTTTTGTTTTCAAGTTTAGTGTGCTCTGCCAAAACTTATTCTTTAATCCATTTAATTACATCATTTTCAATTGTAACAACCATTTTATCGCCATCTTTTACTTCTCCTGTAATAATTTTTTTAGCCAGTGAATGGGATTATTTGTGCGACAGCTTCACGAAATATCTTAAAAATAGATCTTCAAATGTATTTCCGTATCGAATATTTGTAGATTAAAATCAGAAATGCCAGAATTTAAGTTCTGGCATTTTTGATTGGATTTATTTGGTTTTATTGGTATCTTTTATCTGTCAAAGTTTTCATAAAAGCAACAAGAGCTTGCTCCTCTTTCACAGTTAAATTCAATTTATCAAAAGGGAGTGTCTGATTTTCTACTGCATAACCTAGACCTTTTCCACCTCCTTTGTTGTAAAACGAAACAACTTCTTCTAAAGTTTTAAAGACTCCGTTATGCAAATAGGGAGCAGTTACTGCAACGTTTCGAACTGTTGGTGTTTTAAATGCGCCAATTAATTGAGACATCTTATTGTATTGATACCTTCCCAAATCAGGGCTTAGTTTTTTTCCTGACTCTTCGTTTGGAGTGCCTATAACTTCATGCTCGGTTTTGGAATAGCTTGGTGGAACAGTTCCATTAAATAAAGGAGTAAAATGACAAGTCGCACATTTTGCTTTCCCCATAAAGAGATTCATTCCTTCAATTTCCTGGTTGTTCAAAATGTTTTTTTCTCCCCTCATATAAAGATCAAATCTGGAGTCGAAAGAGTTTAAAGATCTTACATAACTTGCAATAGCATTTTGAATTTGCCAGGTTTCGGGTTTTGCAGTTTTGGGATAAGCTTTTTTAAACATTTTTATGTATTCTTTGTCCAGAAGAATTTTAGCATGAATATTAATCATTGAACCATGCATTTCGTCTTTATTCTGAATTACATCAACACTTTGTTTTTCTAAGTCTAATTGTCGCATATCCCAAAACTGGGCATTTTGTAAGGAAGCATAAGTCAGAGTAGGAGTGTTTCTTGCTAAATTAGATCCCGTTAATGAAACATTTGTTTTTAGACCGTCTGTAAATGCTTTTTCGGGATGATGACAAGTTGCACAACTTCTGTCATTATCTTTAGAAAGACTTCTGTCATAAAATAATTTTTCTCCTAAAGCCGATTTTTCAGCTGTGAAATTATATTCATCTGAAAGAACAAATGCATTTACGTCAAAAGCATCTTTGTCAAATAAAGTTTCTATAGTTGGCTTTAAGGGGCTACTTTTCTTTACGTTTTTAATATTTTCTTCCTTTTGAAAAGCTTTTATTTTCTTCGAAATTGGATTTAAATATTGGGTGATGAAAAAGGCTCTGTTAAAGTCATTAAAATTATTGTTTTGGCTACAGTAGGTTTGCGCTTTTTGTGTTAATTTTTTTATATCAGGCAACGATTTGTTCTTAGAATTTATTTTTTCCAAAGATTGAGGAATCACAATTAAACTTTCTCCGGCTTCTAAAACTGAAGATTGTAAAATCGGACTATCAAAACCTGTAATTCCCAAAGTAATTACTCTAAAAACATTTTGTTCTATTGCATCCAGGACATAATCATCGCTAATGGTTATAACTCCGAATGTGTTTTTTATCTGTTTTATATTAGATTGAAAAATATGCAATTCTCTAACTATATCTTTTTTGTTTTCTAGAGAATACTCTGGATAAATCATTTCTTCTATAACCTGAAAACCGTGCGGTTCAAAAGATTTATTTTCTTCTAATTCCATTTCATCCAATGCCGGGCCATTCATAAACCTTGCTGTGTCGGGGATAAAATATTCAATTGCCCATTCTACTTTTTTATATGCTAACCGACACTTTTTAAATTGGACTAGAATTTCTTTTTGTGACGAATTGTTATTGACAAGCTTTTCAAGCTGAACAATTTTATTGTTTAGTTTGGTTAGTTCAATTAGTAAATCTTGTTTAATCGTTGTCTTTGGAGCTTCATTTTTTTGACATGAAAAGAAAAAACAAAGCGTTAAAAATAGAAAAGTAAAGTGTTTTAATTTCATAATAATATTGTAATAAAAACAACCCTTATCAAAAAAAATAAGGGTTGTTGTATGTGATTTCGATTGAAAATTATTATCGTTGTACGTTTCTTATAATAACAGTCTGCCCACCTTCTTTAACTTTACTAACTCCTGAACCATCAGCATTTTCAAATTTATCTAATTGCCATGTATGCGGGTGAATATTTAAAGTAAAAGTATCTGGAACACCAATTAAATCTGAAATATCATTCATAGCACCAAACTCCCAGCTACCGAATCTCATTTCACCGGTTTGGTTATATAAAGTATTCCAAGCCACATCTGTTCTTTTATGGTTCATGTTCAACCACGCTTTATTTTGTTTTGTAGCGATGTTATATTGCCAGATATAAGAATCATGTTTAGCATCAGCATAATAACTGTCTCCATCTTCCTGAATATAAATGAAATTCTCAGTCACGCATAAGTTGTCAGGATTGATTATTCCTGTTCCAGGTGTACTGTCACCTTCTACAGCTAATTCTAAAGTTCCTTTAAGCGGATCGGTAGCATCCATTTTAAGTTTATAAACACGTCCCCACATTGTATATCCATCTACAGGAACGTTGGCAGTAGCCTGCCCGGTGGCTGTAAAATAAACTTCTCTATTATTGCTGGCACTTCCTTTTCTGTAATCAACATCTTCAACTCTTGAAAAGCGAATAGCTCCTAAAGAGTTTACTGTAGTATTAATAACTGCACCTGTTAAGTTTTTAGCATTCGGAATTTCAACAAATGAAACTGGATAGGAATTGTTTAAAGTCATAGTGGTTTCTACCTGATTTCCATCTGTCCTTTTTAAAGCATATAATTTTCCGTTTGTAAGATCGCCTACAGTTGTGCTCATATACATAATTAACTGTCCTGCACTTGCGTGAGCAGTTGTATAAGATTGATCTTCACCTATAATTATTATCGTTTTGCCAGGATAAGCTTCTTTTGTAAGCGGAACCGCATTTTCCATACTTGCTTTTCCTAAAGCTGGTAAAATTCTATCCGTTCTGCTTTTATCTGTTGTTAATCCTAATGGGTTAATTCCGTGAACCATGCTTTCCTGATTAGTTTCTCCGGCAGTTAAAAAAATCGGACCAAATCCGTGTATTTCCGGAGTTACTAAAGTTGCAGAACACAAACGCGTCATACCACCAACTCCGTCTACAATATATTCTCCTTTTACAGGTTTAAAAGTTTTATCTAAATAAACTCTTGAAACAGATTGTACTATTTCGTGATTTGTAATCATAATATAACCTTCTCCATTCGGATTTTTCATTATTCCGGCACCATCGGGTTGTGCTCCGTAAACAAATGAAGGTGATTCAGGCAACACATCAGAACTAGCAATTAAAGTGCTAATTTTTAAGCTCTCAAAACCTGTCATTGGATAAACAAAAGCAGGAACTTGTGAATGTGTAGTAAAGTCGATGTCAGCATTAATATCTTTTGAAGAATCTTTGTCATCATTTTGACAGCTCATTACAGATAAAGCTGTAAATCCTAATAATGCGATTGATTTTAAAAAATTAGATTTCATAATTGTTTGTTTTTTTTAGATAAAGCAAAGCTATCTTCGAAAAACAAAAAGTATGTTATGTAAACCTTTTAAAATTGATATTAAATGATAAGGGATATATTACTAAAAAGTAAATTTTTGATGATAAATGTAAATTTAAGATTCATAAATAAAACTTAAAAATGATTTCAATTTATTTAAATAGAGAGTTCAAATTAGTTTCTCTCTTCTCCTTAAGTTTTTTTACAATCTTCAAAAAAGCAATTGCTGTAATATAAGCATCTCCCAAAGCAGTATGCCTGTCTTTTTTAGAAATATCAAATTTGTCTGCAAGATCATCTAAGGTATAATGGTCTTTCCTTTCAAATAAATGAGACTTAATTAAAGTCTTTTTGTACAAAATTGCAGTATCTAATCTCTGATTTACTAATTGAGATAAACCATTTCTTTCTAAAGCTTTATTAATCATTGTAACATCAAAAACAGTGTGATGCGCGATAATAATCGAATCTCCCAGGAAATCTAAAAATTGCTGTAAAGCTTCTGACTCACTCGGACGTTTTAGAACAAAAGCTTTTAAAATTCCATGGATTTGAGCCGTTGATTTATCATAATGTTCCTGCTCAATGTATACTTCAAAACTATTTTGAATAGCTATAATTCCATTTTGCAAAACAAGGGCTCCAATACATAAAATTCGGTCGTTTTCGTAATCAAAACCGGTAGTTTCGGTATCTAAAACAACAAAACGAGTTTCTTCAATAGTAGTATTTTCATCAAATAGATTTTCTTCTTTTTTCCAAAAATTAAATAAACTCATACTTATATTACGTTTGAAACATTAAACCTTACGCTTATTAATTCCTGAAGCTCTTTGATGGTTTTAAAGGTTCTTTTGAGCTTTATTTTTTCCATTTTTGATAACGATTCTAAGGCAATAAATTGCCCTGAATCATGATGTAAAAGCCCTTGTTTGGTTCTGAATTTCAATAAAGCCTTAAAAGAATAAGAACACGATAAATACAACTCACTGTTATTAGGTTCTAATTCGGCCAGTTTTTCAAATCGCTCTGCTGTGTTGCTGATTCCTTTAACCGAATGCGATAAAATCAAAACACGTGCGGCATCTGTCAAAGGCATTAAAGCTCTTCTTTTTATATCAAAATTGTCTTTGTTGGCTCCATCTTGTTCTACTAAAAACTGTCTAAAAAAACCTGTTGGCGAAGGACTTTGTAAGGCACCACTAACCAAATGAACATAAAAAATCGGATTTGCTTTTACATCCTCAAAAATAGAATCAGATAATTGACTCGCTATTTCTGTATCACCATAAGTTACACTGTAATCAAAAAATATAAATGATAGTAAAACCTCATTTTTCCCCGGATTTGTAATCCAATGATGCACCTGATTTTTCCACTCATCAAGGCTCATACACCATTTTGGGTTCGAGGCCATCATTTCGGCCGGACAATAGTCATAACCAATTTCAAAAAGCCCTTTGTTAATAAGGGCTGCAAATTTTAAAAAGTATATTCTGGTTTCGTCTTTAAAAACGTCAGAAACATTTTCGTACACTATGGCATTATCCTGATCCGTATGTAACATTTGTTCGCCTCTTCCCTGACTTCCCAAAGCTAACCATGCAAATTTTACCGGTGGGGGACTGCTCATTTTTTCAATACACATTTCGATAACACGAGTCGTGCAGGCTTCATTTAATTCGGTAATGATTTTAGAAATCAGTGTCATCGGAATATTTTGATCTAAATATCCCTGAAGCAATTGCATGATTCTATTTCGGATTGGCTTAATCTCTTTGATTTTTTTGGCCCTTTTTAAAGCTTTGATCAAAACGGCTGGGTTATTCCCCAGTGCAACCATAACATCATGTTTTGATAAAATCCCAACCGCTTTGGTATTAATTGTACCATCTTTAGTTAAACACAAATGACTTATATTGCTTTTCATCATTGCCATTTGAGCTTCGGTAACTGTCATTTTCTTTGGATAAGTAATAACAGGTTTCGTCATAATCGCTTCAGCTGTTGTTAGTATCGAGTAATCTCCGGTTACGATTTTATTACGCAAATCTTTATCGGTTAAAATACCTATCGGAAGCATTTCATCAACAATTAAAATAGCACCCACTTTTTTCTTGTTCATAATCTTGGCAACATCTCTTGCAGTGGTTGATGGCGAACAAGTAACAATTTTTTTAGAATATTTTATAGGCGTTAAATCAAAAGAATTGGTATCAGAATGCATTGTGTTATGCTCTAAATCATCGCCATACAATTTATCTTTATGAATATCAGAATACGGATTTCGGGTATTTGAAGCGTAACTTTCAATCAGGAAATTTCCAACTGTTCTGTTTTCCAGCGCATAAGGTTTAAAAACCGCAATCGGGATCGCATATAAAATACTTTCTTCATGCGCAACAGCTTCCATAATATAGTTTTCCTGCGCCAAAAGCGGACGCAATCCAAATATATCACCTTCATCACACATATCGAGAACTGTGTTTTTTGTACTTTTCTTTAAAGCCACAGCGCCTTTATGAACGACATAAAAAGAATCATGTGTTTTTTCATTTTCAGCAAAAATAACAGCATCCTTGTCTTTGTATATAATCGAAATTTGCTCTGATAGCTTTTCTAAATCCATTTTGTGCAAAAAGCTAAAAGGAGGGAAGTCCTTTAAAAAATCGGCAACTCTATGTGATATGGTATTTTTCATGCGTGAGATTTAGGTTCTAAAATACTACTTAAAAATAGAAATCTAAAAGAAACACGTTAATTTTTTTATAGCCGCAAAGGCGCTAAGTTGCAAAGAATTATAAAACTTTGTGCCTTAGCGCCTTTGCGGCAGAATGTCCCAAATTGGAACTTTATTATTTAGTTTTGCGATTGTTTTTTTCGGATTCGCATATTGATAAATTCAACGGCTAATGAAAATGCAATAGCAAAGTACAGATAGCCCTTAGGAACTGCACCTATGTGCTCACCTGCAAGTGTAGCACCTGACAAATGCATGCTTTCTGTGATCAGCATAAATCCGATCAGGATTAAAAATGAAAGTCCTAATATTTGAATCGATGGATTTTTATTGACGAAATTTCCAACAGGAACGGCAAATAACATCATAACCAAAACAGAAATAACAACAGCTGTAATCATGATTATTAATGCCCCATGAACGCCATTAGTCATACCAACCGCTGTTAGGATCGAATCGACAGAAAAAATTAAATCGATCAGCAATATCTGAACAATAACATTAGAAAAAGATTTCTTTGCAGCCGTTTTAATCGTTTTTTCCTCTTCTCCGTGATGATCTACTTTTTCGCTTATTTCTTTGGTGCTTTTATAAAGTAAGAATAAACCTCCTAGGAATAAAATTAAGGCCTGACCTGTAAAATTGCCTTCAAACCAACCCCAATGAATGCTGAATAATGTAGCCTTCATGGCAATTAAATATGAAATCCCCATTAAAAGCGCGATACGCATGAACATGGCTAAAAACAATCCAATTCGCGTAGCTTTTTTTCGGTCTTCTTCGGGTAATTTACCGGTTACAATCGATATAAAAATGATGTTGTCTATTCCTAAAACAATTTCAAGAAATGTCAATGTGAATAGAGCAATCCAGGCATCAGGATTTAAAAATACTTCCATTTTCAAGTCAATTTTAAATTATTAATTTCTTTAATCAATTTTAAAAACCTTGCCGCGTTGTTTTTCTTCAGAACCAACCATTCCAAATTCAAAAGTATATGAATCTTTAGAAGTCGTTAATATCTTCATACTGATTGCTTTTTCTTCAGCCATATTTTTTGGATGTTTCTTTTGCAAGACATATTCACAATCACTTACCCAGCGTACAGTAGAAGTATCCGTTTTTCCATCAAAAGTCTCGATTTCGATATTGTCTTTTCTTTCAAAAAAAGTTGTTTTTTTAACGCCATTCACTTCAAACTCAAATTTGAATTTCCCGTTTTTAAAGTCTTTGCAATTGTGTTCTGCGTTATAACACGAGAATAATGTAATTAACGGTAAAAGGAATATAATTTTTTTCATTTTAAATAGGTTGTTTTAGGAGCTATTTCCCGCTGTCCTTCCAAATCTTTTGTGTCCGCCACGGCGGACACAAAAGGATTTCCCTTCCCATCGGGGCTAGAAAAATATCGGGTAAACAAGAAATATTGTTATAATTGAGGCGATCATAATATTAAGGAAACATAGAAAGTATAGATTCCGTCTTCTATTTTTATCAGACTGTTCATCAGCTAATTTTGTTCTGCAAAACCGAATCAAAATCCACCACGAAAGGCCGCCAAAATAAGCATGAAATTCTATCATTTCAATCTTTTTAATTCATCATCTGTAAAGTTCTTGATTTCTTTTTCTTTGGCAAACTTTTCGGCATTGTAATTTCCGGATTTATTCTTCGGAATTGATAAACTATTCCAACTTCCATTTTTCAATTGTTTGGCATAAAAAACAATTTGCCCAACATGATACGGATAATGTGCCAATTGACGATTAATGGCTTCAATAACCGTGTGACCTTCATTTCGAATATAAATAATATCCGAAAGTTGTTCATGCTTTAAACTGTTTAAAGTATCCAGAAAACAACCCCAGCCTTTATTCCAAGTTTCTAAAACTTCTTCTTTTGATTGTAAATCACTTTCAAATTCGGCATCACGATTGCGCCATTCTTTTTCTCCGTCAGAGGTTAAAAAGTCGGTCCATCGCGAAAGCATATTACCTGCAATGTGTTTTATGATGATTGCAATACTGTTGGTGTCTTCGTTTACAGCAACAAAAAGCTGTTCCGGTTCTAATTGATTCATCGCTTTTTCTCCCAGCATTTTATAGTACAAAAACTGTTTTTTAACGCTTTCTAAATACGATTCAGTAGCTTCCATATTTATACAATTTTAATGTCATACTTATCTAAAAGTCCCACGATTCCCTGATTCGAAAATTGTGCTTTTCGCATCGGATTAAATTCGGGATCAATTTTGTAATTGTAAGCTGTTCTAAAATCGACAGCTGCTAATTGTGTTTCATTAAAAATAGCACCATCTAAATCACAATTATCAAAAACCGAACTGGTTAAATTGGTTCCTATAAAAGTAACTTCTCTCACAGAACAATTAATGAATTTGGTTTTAGGCATTTTTTTGTTGGAGAAAATAGCATAATCTAAAGCAGTTTCTTCAAAATAAACCTGAAATAGAAAATCGTCACATTCATTAAAAGCAATTCCTAAAAGCTTGCAGTTTTTAAAAGTGACATTCTTTAAGTTTGTACCAGCCAAACTTGTCATCGACAAATTACAGTCTATAAATTCGCAGTCTAAAAAAGTATTATAAGCAAAATTACTGTTGGAAAAATCGCAGTTTTTAAAAACACAATCTTCAAACTCCCGATTGTTTATTTTTTTGTCAATATAATTGACCTTTTCGAAGGTTTTCTGAATGTGAATTAGGCTTTCCATAGTATTGTTTTTGCAGGTTAGGTTTATTGAATTGAAGAATTAGTCATTAAACAAACCTTTCATAATAATTTTCAATCCGTAAAAAATTAAAAACATAGCACTTAAACAAGCCACAATCCCAATTCCTAAAACCAAATAATGCCAATTCGTATGTTGATTCATAAAAGCATTATAAATCAGTGAAGGCCCAATAAATAATAGAGGCAACGAACCTGATAAATATTTAATTCCTTTTCCTAATAATTCTTTATTTGTTGCCATCTTTTTTTGTTTCAAGTTTAAAAAGTTTCAGGTTTCAGGTTGGAAAACTTAGCGATCTTTGACAAAAATTAGTAGGCAAAAGTCTTGTGACCTTGCATAAAAACTTTGCGAACTTTGCGATTAAACTTTTTTAAGCAGTATAATTGTCGACAGCATTTCTAACACTGCCGTATTTTTTTAATAATTCAGAGGCTTCATCATACGAAACTGGAATTTCTCCCATAATCATTTTTACACCTCGATCGACTAATTTAATATTACTCAATTGCATATCGACCATTTTGTTGCCTTTTACTTTTCCAAGCTGAATCATAGCAGCAGTAGAAATCATGTTTAAAACTAATTTCTGAGCTGTTCCGGCTTTCATGCGGGAGCTTCCTGTAATAAATTCCGGACCAACAACAACTTCTATCGGAAATTGTGCTGTTAGCGCTAAAGGGCTACCAGCATTGCACGTAATGCAGCCTGTAATGATATTATTTTGATTACAGGTTTGTAAACCACCAATAACATACGGAGTGGTACCAGAAGCAGCAATACCAATGACAATATCTATTTCATTTATATGATATGCTTTCAAATCCAGCCAGGCCTGTTCTGCATTGTCTTCTGCATTTTCTACCGCACGACGAATCGCAGTGTCTCCACCGGCAATAATTCCGTTTACTAAATCAAAAGGAACTCCAAAAGTAGGAGGGCATTCAGATGCATCAACGACGCCTAAGCGTCCTGATGTTCCGGCACCAATATAAAAAATTCTTCCCCCAAGTTTTAATTTGGCTACAATTTGCTCTACTAATGCCTCGATTTGTGGTATTACTTTTTCGACAGCATGAGGAACGGTTTTATCTTCCTGATTAATATTGGTCAGCAATTCATTGATAGACATTTTTTCTAAATGTTCATACTTTGATGCTTGTTCAGTTGTTTTGGTAAATGTCATTTTTCACTGTTATTGGACTGGCCAAAATTAATCTTTTTTATTGCAATCTCGAAATTTCAACAGCAAAGTCACAAAGATTTAATTTCTTATTGTTTTTTTGTTTTAATTCTCATCTAAACAGTGGATTTCTTGAATCCTTATTATTAAAAGAACTAAAATATTATATTTGTTAAAAGATTAAAAATAAATGGATAGATTAAGCTTATTGCAAGGGATTGCCAGGATCTCTGTTTTTGTGTCTTTGCTGATGGCGTTTTTTTTACTGACCGTTAAAACCGAAAATAAATTAGCCAACCGTTTATTTGCCTGGTTCTTTATTGTTTCTGCTGTTGATCTTAGTGGTTTCTTTGTTTTCGATTACATTCAGGATTATCTGAATTTGGTAATTTTTAGATGGACAATCTGTTTATTGGCAATGCCTCTATTTTACCTTTATGTATTGTCCGTTTGTTATTCTGATTTTAGATTAAAGTGGAAGCATTTAATACATTTGCTTCCTATTATTGTAGTTAATTTGGTTTTCCTTCCAAGACTTTACCTCGCACATGGCACGAATAAGAAACTTTTTGAAACCATCGATCAAATGCCCGAAATATATCTTATTCAGATTTTAATTGAATTTCAATATGTATTTTATATCGTTAGCGCGTTTTTAATTTTGAAGAAATATAAAGAGATTTATTTGGAAAATTATACCAATCCGAGTGCTTCAACTTACAAATACCTTTTTCAGATGACGACTGTTTTTCTTATTGCACATTGTTTAGTAGCATTAAAAAATTTATTACGGTATACAGATTACAGACAAATATTTCTTTGGTTAAATGTAGTAGTAGGAACTGTGGCTTTATTTATTACCTGTTGGTTAGTAATGAAAGCCCTGAATCATCCCGAACTTTTTAGAGGAATCAATTCTAAATTAAAATTAACGAAAGATATTCTTCCGAAAAATAATGAAAATGAAATCGAGGTAAAAGAACATCAAAACGAAGTTGTTGACGCCCAAATTTCGACATTGAAACAATATATGGCGGAGAAAGAACCTTTTCTTGATCCGTCGCTTACCATTCAGGAATTGGCCAATCAAATTGATATTCCGGTTCGTGATTTGTCTGTTTTAATTAATCATAAAATGGATCAGCACTTTTTTGATTTTGTAAATGAATATCGCATCCAAAAAGCGATGAATATCCTTAAAGATCAGTCTAAAAGTCAGCTTACTGTTTTAGAAATTTTGTATGAAGTGGGTTTTAACTCCAAATCTTCGTTTAATACTTCTTTCAAAAAATACACAAATTTAACGCCGACAGCTTACCGAAACGCTTCGTAATTAGCGGTTTGTAAAAAGTCGTACTTCGCCCCTTATAAAGTCGAACCAATTTCTATTGAGGAAAATGGTTCGACTTTTTTTTGTCGGTCGAATCTGGAAAATTTCTAAGGCAACTTTGCTTCAAATTAATCGAACAAGTTAAAATTAGAAATTATGAAAACATCAAACCTCCTTATCTTTTTATTATTGCCATTCTTTTGCTTAGCACAATCAACAGTTAAATTAAAAGGAAAAATAGCAAGCGAAAAAACTCCTTTAGAATGGGCAGATATTTCAATCATAAATTCAGAAGGGAAAATTGTTGACGGAGCCACAACAAAAGAAGATGGAACATTTGAAATCAATCTTAAAAAAGGTACTTATAAAATAGACGTTAATCTTTTAGGATTTGAAGAATACGAAAAAGAGATTTCACTGGAAAATGATACTGATTTAGGAATCACTATCCTGAAAGAAAATGCAACAAACTTAGTCGAAGTTGTCGTTCAGTCTAAAAAGAAAACTATTGAACAAAAAACAGATCGTTTGGTTTACAATCTGGAAAATAATGTTACAAATGTTGGTGGCGATGCTTTAAGCGCCATTAATACCGCACCGGGAGTTGTCGTAAAAAATGATGCGATAAATATCTTAGGAAAAGGAACTTCCCGAGTTATGATTGATGGAAAAATTATTGAATTAGCCGGCGAAGAATTAAATAATTTTTTAAAATCAATTTCAGCAAGTGATATTAAAAATATTGAAATTATAAGCAATCCACCGGCAAAATACGAAGCGGAAGGAACTGGCGGATTGATTAATATGATAATGAAAAAAGGAGTTCGAGATTCCTGGAAAAACACTATTACGGCTTCTTACGATCAAAATAAATATGGGATTTATACTTTGAGAGATAATTTCTTTTATAACAAAAATAAAATTCGCTTTTCTGCCAGTTTAAACGGAAAAACAGGATATAAAAATGTAGAAGAAATCTCTAAAGTATATTTCAAGGAAGGGCTTTCAAATTTGAAAGCTACAACAAAAATAAAGAATGAAAATTTATCAGGAAAATTAGCTTTAGATTATGATTTTTCAGAGAAAACATCAGCTGGTTTTCAATTTATCAGCGACAGAAATAATCCGGATTTTCAGTCAGATATTATAATTGACAGATATAATACACAAAATCTATTAGAAAATTATACAATCAATAATAGCTTTGCAGACAGAAAATCGGGCAATCTAACCTATAATGCGCACTTGATTACAAAACTAGATTCTTTAAACAGGAGGCTATCTTTTGATGTAGATTACTTTAATTATAATTCGAAATTTGATCGTGAGTTTATCGCAAATGACTATGCGTCAGATGGTAACTTTATTAATGTAAATCAGTCAGGAAGAAATATTTCGAATCAGGATATTGACAACTGGAGTTTTAAGGCCGATATGGAACATCCGACTCAGGCGATAAATTTATCTTACGGCGCCAAAATGAGTTTTACAAATAGTATCAGTGATGTATTTTTTTACAATACAATTACAGGAACCCAGGTCTTAGATCCAAACCAATCCAACCGATTTAAATACACCGAAAATAATCAGGCGATTTATATTAATGGAGATAAAAAAATCAATGAGAAATGGAATCTTCAATTAGGATTGAGATTGGAAAACACTCAAACAAACGGATTTTCTGAAACAATGAATCAAACAACAGAAAATAATTATTTGAAATTGTTTCCAACGTTTTATGCTTCATACAAAAAAAATGAAAACAATAGTTTCAGTTTAAATTATGGAAAAAGAATCAACAGACCTCGTTTTGACTTGTTGAATCCGTTTAGAATTTACATCAGTAGTAATAGTTATTCAGAAGGAAACCCGTTTTTGAAACCTTCATTTAGTGATAATTTTGAGTTTGCACATTCTTATAAAGAAATCCTGAGAACTAGTGTTTTTGTCAATGCAATCACAAATGGTTACGGTATTTTATTTACTTCAAATCCGGAAACGAATACACAAATTATTACGAGAGAGAATTATTTTAAAAATTTGAATTATGGAATTGGAGAGAGTTATTCAGCAACTTTTGCAGATTGGTGGCAGAGTGAAAATTCATTGTATTTTTTAGGAGCCAAAACGGAATTTATTAAAGACATAAATGCAACTCCATCAAACAGTTTACAAATCGATTTTTCGACAAATAACACTTTTGTATTAGGTAAAACAACAAAATTGCAAATCGATTTTTCTTATACAACTCCTTTTAAAAGTGGTTTGTATGAAGTAGGATATGCGTCAAGTTTTGATATCGGTTTCAAACAGGATTTGTTTAATAAAACGATGCAGATTGCATTCCTGGCGAATGATATTTTTAATACCTCTTATTTAAAAGATTTTACTTCGGTTGTAAATGGTGTAAAACAGGTTTACAGTCAAACGGAAAGTAATAGATTCGTTCGTTTATCTGTGGTTTATAATTTTGGGAATAAGAAGATAAATGTGAAAGAGAGAGCTTTTGGAAATCAGGATGAGAAAAAGAGAACGGGGAACTAATTAGATAATTAGATAATTAGTCAATTAGATAATTGAATTATGAAAATGGAAGCACAAGATGTTCTTTTATTTTGTTGCGTGAGGGATGGACGCTGGCTACCGAAGTAGCGCATACAGCCCGACCGAATTTGCGAAAGACGCATATAAGCGGTTTGTTAAATAGCGCCTTTTGTGAATTTGGGCACGCCCTAATTATAATAGGAATGCCAATAGAATTCCGAGAACGATCATGGAAACTTTGGCAACATTGAATTTATGTCCTTCACTGCTTTCAAAAATAATAGTCGATGAAATATGAAATAGGATTCCGATGACAACTGCCGTTATTTCAGTGTAGTATTTGTTTAGAATCGGTAAATATTCTGATGCGATAGTACCAAGCGGAGTCATAATGGCAAATGTAAGCATGAAAGCAAAAATGGCTTTTTTGTTCAGACTTGCATTGATGAAAAATGTGGTTAGAATTACGGCAATTGGCAAATGATGAATCGCAATTCCGAGTGCTAAACCATGATGATGACTTACCGGGAAACCTTCTAAAAAGGCATGGATACACAAACTGATAAAAAGCAACCACGGAATTTGAGACATTTGTGCATGTCCGTGAACGTGTCCGTGTTCGGCCCCTTTTGAGAAAAATTCAAGGATGATCTGAAATAAAATCCCGACCATAATGAATAAACCAATATTATGATTGTGTGATTCGTAAACTTCAGGCAATAAATGCATTACGGTCAACGATAATAAAAATGAACCGCTAAAAGCAAGCAATAATTTTAGATTGGTTTTGTTTTTTGGTTTTAAAAACAAAGCCACAGCATAACCTAAAAGTACAGAAAATAAGGGTAGTAAGTAGTTCATCGTTATTGTTTAATCGTTGATTTGTTTATTCGGTTAATTGTTTTTTTGTTTAGCGATTAAACGGTTAAACAATTAAACGATTCACCAATCTATTTAAAAATCATGATTAATCGTTCGCTTTCGGTTTTATGGAATTTTTTGAGTTTGTAATCTCCAAAAATATCCAATAGAAAAATTCCGGCTTCGGCCATTAATTCTTCAAAATCTTTTAAGGTTAAAGCTTTTACTTTTTCGGTAAAATGATATTTATGTCCTTGATCTTCAAAATCAATTTCTTTAAAAATATGTCCGTCTTCAACGTATCTTTTGATTTTAAAATCGATTCCGTCAACTGTTTTTACTTCTTCAGGTACCAAAGTTTCGATTACCTGAGCCACATTCATAAAATCAATCACTGCAAAACCGTATTCAGATAAACTTTCTTTGATCGCTTTTAAAGTTGTAAGATTGTCATCATCACTTTCGAAATAACCAAAACTGGTAAACAAATTAAAAATAGCATCGAATTTTTCTTCGAATGGCTCGCGCATATCGTGCACCTTGAAATGCAGGGTTTCGTTGCTGTTTTTGCTGGCTTCGGCAATGCTGTTTTCAGACAAATCGGCGCCTAAAACATCAAAGCCAAGTTGGTTTAAGTAAATAGAATGACGACCTTTTCCGCAGGCTAAATCCAATACTTTTGCCTTTTCAGGAAGATTTAGGTAATGTGTAAGATTATCCATAAAAATCTGAGCCTCTCGGTAATTTCGGTCTTTATAAAGAATGTGATAATACGGAGTATCAAACCATGATGTAAACCAGTTTTCGGTGTTACGCTCCTGATTTGGTGTTGATGAGTTTGGTGCTTCAGACATTTATTCTATTTCAATTAATTCAAAGTACCGCAAATTTAGTGTATTTTTGCCGAAAAATAACTATTTCGCAAGGGGTAATATGCCTTTGCGATTGGAGTTGTTTTTTTAAACAAAAATAAAGATGGAAGAAAATTTTAGAATGATAGCCAAATGTTTTTTTGGTTTTGAAGAAATATTAGAAAAAGAATTACGTGATCTTGGTGCTCAGGATGTCGAAAAAGGAGTGAGAATGGTAAGTTTTAAAGGCGATAAAGGTTTTATGTACAAAGCCAATTTGTCGTTGCGTACAGCGCTTAAAGTTTTAAAGCCAATTTACTCGTTCAGAGCAAACAACGAGCAGGCATTATACAAAGGAATTTCGGGTGTAAACTGGTCTAAATTGCTAAATGCCAACCAAACTTTTGTAATTGATGCGACAGTGCATTCAACGTATTTTAATCACTCTGAGTTTGTTTCTCAAAAATGTAAAGATGCAATTGTAGATCAGTTTAGAGAAAGAACAGGTCAGCGTCCGAGTATTGATAAAGCTTTTCCTGATTTAAGAATCAACGTTCATATCGATAAAGATCAGGTTTCTGTTGCATTGGATACTTCAGGGAATTCATTGCACCAACGTGGTTACAGAACGGCTACGAATATTGCACCAATCAACGAAGTTTTAGCTGCGGGAATTTTATTGTTGTCCGGTTGGGAAGGTCAAAGTCACTTTTTAGATCCGATGTGCGGTTCTGGAACTTTTTTGGCGGAAGCAGCGATGATTGCTTGTAATATTCCGGCAAACATCAACAGAAAAGAGTTTGCTTTCGAAAAATGGAAAGACTGGGATAATGATTTATTTGATCAGATTGTAAACAGTTTGATGAAAAAAACAAAAGAATTCCATTATACAATAAAAGGTTTTGATAAAGCGCCAAGTGCTGTAAACAAAGCTAAAGACAATATCAAAAATGCTAATTTAGAAGATTACGTTACCATTTCAGAAGATAACTTTTTTGACACTGAAAAAGCGGTTGAAGGAAAATTGCATATGGTTTTCAATCCGCCATACGATGAGCGTTTAGATATTCATATGGAAGAATTCTACAAAAATATCGGAGATACTTTAAAGAAAAGCTACCCGGGAACAAATGCCTGGTTTATCACAGCAAATCTTGAAGCCTTGAAATTTGTTGGATTAAAACCTTCCAGAAAAATCAAACTTTTCAACGCAAGTTTAGAAGCACGTTTGGTAAAATACGAAATGTACGAAGGAAGTAAGAGAACGAAATTTCAAGTCTAAGGTTCTAAGTAGCTAAGATGCTAAGGTTTTTTTAGCTCATCGTCTTAGAATTTTGATTTAGAATTTAGAAATAAAATAATTAGGTTCAGAGAATAAATACTTAGTTCCTTAGTACCTCAGAACCTTAGCAACTTAAAAAAAATGACAAAACTACAAATAAGAGGTTTTTTATATCAATTAGGATGTTTCGCGATTTTATTTATTGCGGGCAGATTTGTAATTGCAAACTATACACAATTAACCGGAATCTGGATTCCGATGACGGCTTTTATTGTTGCCACTTTGATTGCGCCTAAATTTCAGGCGGTAAAAACTAAAGATGGCGAGAAGCTTTTCATGAAATGGATTTTTATAAAAGGAATTAGAGAAATTGGATAATTAAACTATTTTATATGAGGAAAATTGGACTTATAGGCGGTATTAGCTGGGTTTCTACAGCAGATTATTACAAACTTATAAATGAAGGAATAAATGAAAAAATGGGAGGGTTAAACTTCTCAGAATGTTTGATTTATTCGTTCAATTATTCCGATATAAAAAAGAATAACGAAGCCAATGATTGGGATTCAACTTTTAAAATGCTTTTAAAAGGTTGTGAATTTTTAAAAGCGGGTGGGGCAGAGGCGATTATTTTATGCGCCAATACCATGCATCTGATTGCGGATCGACTTGAAGTAGCAATTGGTTTGCCTCTAATTCATATTGCAACTTCAACAGCTGTTGAAATTCAGAAACAAGAAATTAAAAAGGTCGGTTTGTTAGGAACCAAGTTTACAATGGAGCTTGATTTCTTTACAGATAAATTGAAAGCAAAAGGAATAGAAGCTATTATTCCGGATAGCCAGGAAGATAAAGATTTTATTCATACTACAATTTTTGAAGAATTGGGAAGAGGACTTGTAACTGAGGAAACTAAAAAACGTTACTTAGAAATTGCAAATGAATTAATTAAAAATGGCGCTGAGGGAATTATTTTAGGTTGTACTGAAATTCCATTAGTAATTAAACCAGAAGATCTTTCGGTTCCGGTTTTTGATACTGCCTTGATTCATTCAAACGCAGCGGTTGAATTTCAGTTATCGTAAAAAATAGTTAAAATCAAAAAAGCCTCAAATTTTGAAATTTGAGGCCTTTTTACTTATCTGTAAAAACTACTTTTTTGGAGTGTCTTTTTTGATTTGAGGAATAACTGTTTTTTTCTTGTAAATTGGAATAAAGTAAGAAACAGTATAATTAAAACCGATTCCGAAACTTCCATCATAAGTTCTGTTAAAACCAGGAATATAAAGATTGTCAAAACCATCTGGTTTTGTGTTCATTACTAGCATCTTAAGCTGTACTCCAAAGCCAACAAAAACGTTATTAAAAACTTTTGCCTTTACTCCCATGGCCACTTCAAGCCAACCCGCTGTAAGTCCGTTGTATTTTTGATCCTTAATAATAGCAGGTTGCTCACCCCAATACGGATTTGGATTGTAAATCTTATAACTATTCAGGTCCTGACTAAAAGTACTAAAACCTCCTCTTAATCCAATGGTAATTAAGTTTTCCATGTCCAGCCAATTTTGATACAAATTGTAATCAAAACCTCCTTTAATATAAGTTCCTGTTGCTGTCGAATTTAATCGGTCATCATCAGTTGTTTTATCTTCAAAACCAAGTTCGGCTGCCAAATAATACTTTTTTGTTAAACGAAAATCTCCAACTATTTCAATTCCCTTATAGTCTTTGTCGTAGAAACCTCGGGTCAATTTGTATAAATCAACACCCACACGAAGGCCGTAGCGATCTGTTTTTATAGTGTCTGGTTTAACTTCCTGAAGAGTTGGTTTGGCAGTTTCAGTTTTTGATTTAACTGGAACAGTTTCTTTTTTTGCTGTTGTAGTTGATGTTTCCTGGGCCTGAACCAAAACCATTGAAAGCACTAAACAACTACTAAAAAAATACTTTAATGTGTGTTTCATTTTCGGTTTCAATTTTAGGATTAATTACAAAAACTTCCTGCATCCAAAGTCCGTTACCATCTGTATCTGTTTGTACAAAAGGTCTTGTTATTGGAGGAGTGTTTGAGAAAGGGTTTAGTTCAAAAATAGTTTTAAAACCACAAGCTCTGGAAACATATAGATCCTGATGCGTATAGTTAAAGGTAATCTCATCTGTATTTATTGCAGCAGGATTGTCATTTTGTGAATCTAAAACAAAAGTATAGGTTGTTGTTTCTGCATTTGTTTTTAACGGAATAGAAATTGTGCTTCCGTTAGCTAAATATTTTGTTGTATCTGTTGCAGTTTCATTAAAAATAATTCCCGCAGGTTCATCTTTACCAATAACCATTAGATTCTTAACATTTTGAAGTACTGTTGGATTGTCAACATCATAAAAAGTAATTACCAACCGTGGTGTCGTGGGTGTATTTGCATCACAAATATCATCTTTCTCACAGCTTGATAAACCAAAAGTAAAGACTAATAAAAGAGAAATTATTTTTTTCATTTATAAATTTGTTATCTAAGTTCTAAAAGTACAACATTTTCAACATGGTGCGTCTGCGGAAACATATCAACTGGTCGAACGCGGGTAACTTTATATTTTTCGTCCATTAAAGCAAGGTCTCTTGCTTGTGTAGCCGAATTACAACTCACATAAACTACTTTTTTAGGAGCAATTTTTAAGATTTGATCAATAACGGCTGCGTGCATACCATCTCTTGGTGGATCTGTAATAATAACATCTGGTTTTCCGTGTTGTGCAATAAAACTTTCATTGAATACGACTTTCATGTCACCTACGAAAAACTCACAATTTGTGATATTATTGCGTTCGGCATTTGCTTTAGCGTCTAAAATAGCTTCAGGAACACTCTCTACACCAATTACTTTTTTTGCTTTTTTTGAAACGAATTGAGCGATGGTTCCTGTTCCGGTATATAAATCGTAAACCGTTTCATCACCTGTAAGTCCGGCAAAATCACGTGTTATTTTGTATAATTCATAAGCCTGATCAGAATTGGTTTGGTAAAAAGATTTAGCATTGATGCTGAATTTTAAACCTTCCATTTCTTCCAGGATATAATCTCTACCTTTATATAGTTTAATGTTTTGATCGTAAATAGTATCGTTCTGTTTTGAATTTACAACATATTGCAATGAAGTAATCTGTGGAAATTTTTCATATAAATGATCCAAAATCAATTCACGATTCTTTTTGTCATTCTCGAAAAACTGAATCAAAACCATGATTTCACCAGTCGAAGCAGTACGAATCATGAAAGTTCTTAATAAACCTGATTGTTCTCTTGGATTAAAAAATGCTAAATTATGTTCGTTAGCAAAATCTCTAATCTCGTTTCTAATGGCATTTGAAGGATCTTCTTGTAAATAACATTTTTGAATGTCAAGAATTTTATCCCACATTTTCGGGATATGAAATCCTAAAGCATTTCTGTTTCCTAAATCTTCCGTGCTTCCAATTTCTTTCTCCGTTAACCAACGACTGTTAGAAAACGAAAATTCCATTTTATTTCTATAGAAAAATTGTTTCTCTGAACCTAAAATAGTTTCGAATTCAGGAAGTTCAACTTTTCCGATACGTTGCAAGTGATTTTTTACTTCATTTTGTTTGTAAAACAACTGTTGGCTGTATTTCATATTTTGCCATTTGCATCCTCCACAAACTCCAAAGTGATCGCAAATTGGTTCAATGCGATGTTCTGATAATTCGTGAAATTTTACGGCTTTGCCTTCATAATAGGCTTTTCTTTTTTTGAAAGTTTGTACGTCAACTACATCACCCGGAACTACGTTCGGAATAAATATTACTTTTCCGTCCGGAGCCTTAGCTACTGATACTCCTTTTGCTCCAGCATCAAGAACCTGGATTTGATGAAAGACAACTTTGTCTGTATTTTTTCTTCCCATAGCGCAAAAATAAGGGTTTGTAAACTTTTATAAATTTAATTTTTAAAATATTTTACCAAATTGTTGAATTTATTAGTTTAATTAAGTTTAAAAGTTAACTTTGTTTTTAGTATTATCCCCAGATCCTACTTTTTTAACCAATAGTTTTGTTATGTTTTTATGAATTTGTATCACTATCTTTCACAAATTGGCTTTTTGAAAAAAAGTTATGCGTTCAAATTTCTGTTTGTTGCTTTTGTAGGTATTCATATTCCTTTAATCGGAATTTTATTTTTTGTGCTATTTTACTCTCATGATACTTCGCCTACTTCGATCTTAATTTTCGCCTTGATAATGACGTTATTGGCAACCGCAGTAACACTTTTGGTTTTAAATCAATTGATAAAACCTATTTCAAAAGCATCAAAATCATTAGATGAATATCGAAACAACAGAAGGCTTTCTGTGTTGCCTACAGAATACACAGATGAAGCGGGTTTACTAATGTGTAATATTCAGGAGTCTATTTATGAAGCGGAAAGTTTTATAAACGAAAAGCAGGATTTGATTTATATGCTTTCGCATGATTTGAAAAATTTTGCCGGAAATCCTCAGGGATTAGCAAAATTGATTTTAAGTGAAAATCCATCCGAATCCATAAAACATTTGGCCGATTTAATTTGTGAATCGACCAATTTACAATTTCGTTATATAGAAAATTTTATAAAACTGCTTAATGAACAAGATCAGGTTGTAAAATTTAATCAGGAACCACGAGAAATAGTATTTCCTAATATTTTGCCTTTTATTAATGAGCAGGTTGAACAACGTTTAATTGATAAAAATATTAAATTAAGTCTGAGTTTAGAAACAGAAGCAGCTACTCTTAAAATTGATGAAGGTCTATTGATTCAGGTTATCGTAAATTTAATAAGCAATGCTGTTAAATTTTCTTATTTTGACAGTGAAATCAAAGTAAGAATTTACAATGAAGATTCAAAATTGATGATTAGTGTTGTAGATCACGGAATTGGTTTCAATAAAAATCAAATGGAAGAATTATTCAAAAAATTTACCAAAATGAGCCGATTAGGAACTGCAAACGAATCTTCGACAGGAATTGGTTTATACTTGTGCAAAAAAATAATCGAAAGAAATAAAGGAACTTTAAGCGCTATCAGTGAAGGTAAAAATAGAGGTGCCGAATTTAAGATTGAGTTTGATATCTAATTTTTTCTTTTTTTTATAATTTCATAATTGACAATTGTAAAGAAATAAAAGCACAAATCGGCTGAGATTTTCCCAAAAATAATTCCGAAAAAATAATTCCCAAATAGAATAGGCATCCAATACATGCAAAAAGGACGAATTACCAAAAAGTCTAAAAAAGCAGGATAGCCAAATTCTAAAACTAAATTTTTCAGCAATAAAATAATTTCTTTAGAAGTCGTGACTTTGTTCAGTAGTTTATTTTGCTGAACCAGTTTTTTATACGAAGAAATAAAAATAACACTATAAAAAGCCAAATATTCTGAAAAAGTAATGATGTATGCGGTAGTTAATCCACTGTAAATTTTACTAAAAAGAGAAGCAGTTAGAGCGGCACTTGTACTCGCTAATTCCGCATATTTATAACGATCGAACCATTCTTTAAATTTAGATTTTTTAAGCATTTCTTTTTAAGTAACTAAGTTTTTATGTAGCTAAGTTACTAAGTTTCATTTTTAGAATATATTATTTCTGTCTTTGATCCTTAATAATAAAGGTTTGAACGCTTGAAATTACTACTAAAATAAGGTGAGATAAAGAAGTTTGGGTTTTCCGTCAACGCAATCAACACTACTTGGAGGTAATATCATATCACAATTTGAAAATACATTCCACTTTACATTAAAAGCAGCCTGTGCATCTGTGTAAGCTTTTACTTTAGCAAGAAATGCGGTTTTATCTATCTTTTTTGAAAAGATAATATAACCATTAGATCCGCCACAAGATTTAGAACCAATTGCGGTAAAATCCCATTCGTTTGAATCTCTACAAACTTGAGAATTAACTAACGAGACGGATACAATCTCCTGATACATTTTATCTAAATTTCGTTGCTCCTTATTTCTGGCAGAATCATCATCATTGCTACAAGAAAACAATATAAGACAAATGGCAAATAATATAAAACCTGGTTTTTTCATGGTTAGTGAATTTATAGTTAGTTTTATTATCAGATGCCAAAATTCAAAAAAGGTTGCGTTACACAAGAGGCTAAGTTTCTGAGTTACTAAGATTCTAAGTTTTTTTGACTGAGCTTTGAATCTAAAATCTAAAATTTCACCTTAGCAACTCAGAACCTTAGAATCTTAGCAACTCTAAAAAATTACCATAAATGATGAACAGAAGGTTTAATATATTCTTCGTAAATCGCATTCATAGCCGAAATCTTTTCAGGTGTTAATTTAGGCAAATCGTAAACAGATAAATTTGACATTACATGATTTGCATTTGAAGCTCCGGGAATAATACAGCTTATTTCTTCAAAATTTAAAATCCATTGTAAAGCGATAGGAGCAAGATTGGTTGCTTCAGGAAATAACGCTTTAAGTTTTTCAACGGCTTCTAATCCTAAATTGTAATCAATGCCGGAAAAAGTCTCGCCTTTGTCAAAAGCATCTCCGTTACGATTGAAATTACGGTGGTCTTGGGGTTCAAAAATAGTTTTTGAATCAAATTTACCAGTTAAAAGCCCACTTGCTAATGGAACTCTCGCAATAATTCCGATATCTTTTTTTCTGGCTTCAGAAAAAAACAATTGTGACGGACGCTGGCGAAACAAATTAAAAATAATCTGTACCGTCGTTACATTCGAATATTCGATGGCTTTCAGCGCTTCTTCTACTTTTTCTACGCTTACGCCAAGATTTAAAATTTTGCCCTGATCTTTTAAGCGGTCAAATAGTTCAAAAATCTCAGGTCGGTAATAAACTTCGGTAGGAGGGCAGTGCAGCTGAATTAAATCCAAAGTCTCTAAATTCATTCTTTTTAAACTGTCTTCAACAAATTTCTGAAGCACTTTTGGCTGGTAGCCTTCATTAACATGTGGATTAATTTGACGCCCACATTTGGTGGCCACATAAATTCGTTCAGATCGTGAACGTACAACACGCCCTACCGCAGTTTCGCTTAAGCCATTTTCATAGACATCAGCAGTATCAATAAAGTTTACACCACTATCAATGGCAGTATTCAATAGTTCATCTGCTGTTTTATTATCAAAAGGTGATCCCCACTTTCCGCCTACTTGCCAGGTACCAAGCGAGATTTCGGATATATTAAAGTTTGTTTTTCCTAATTTTCTGTAGTTCATATTTTTGAGATGCTAAGTTGCTAAGGTTCTGAGGTACTAAGTTTTTTTGAGGTTCTAAGTTGCCAAGGTTCTAAGTTTTTTGACTTTGTATAAAATCTTAGAACCTTAGCAACTTTTTTTAATCGAATAAATCTGAAGAAAGATATCGATCGCCGCGATCGCAGATAACGGCTACAATAACTCCGGATTCTAATTGTTCAGCGATTTTTAAGGCTACGGCAACGGAACCTCCGCTGCTCATTCCGGCAAAAATGCCTTCTTCAAGTGCTAATCTTTTGGTCATGTCTCTGGCTTCTTCTTCGCTAATGTCTATAACGGTATCCACTTTTGAGGCATCAAATATTTTTGGTAAATATTCCTGTGGCCATTTACGGATTCCGGGAATTTGAGATCCATCGCTTGGCTGCGCGCCTACAATTTGAATTGCAGGATTTTTTTCTTTCAAATAAGTGGAAGTTCCAATGATTGTTCCGGTCGTTCCCATAGCCGAAACAAAGTGGGTTACAGTTCCTTCAGTATCATTCCAGATTTCAGGACCGGTAGTTTTGTAATGTGCTTTCCAGTTGTCGTCATTCGCAAACTGATTTAACATCAAATAACCGCCTTCTGCGACTTTTTTGTCGGCATAGTCACGTGAACCAATAATTCCTTCGCTAGCGGGTGTTAAAATCACTGTAGCGCCATACGCACGCATAGTTTGAGTTCTTTCTTTTGTAGAATCTTCCGGTAAGACCAATTCTATTTCTATTTGAAACAATTGTGCAATCATGGCAAGGGCAATTCCGGTATTACCGCTAGTAGCTTCGATTAATTTATCTCCTTTTTTAATATCGCCTCTTTCCAGGGCTGATGCAATCATATTATATGCCGCTCTGTCTTTTACACTTCCACCTGGATTATTTCCTTCAAGTTTTAGTAAAAGTTTTACGTTTTTATTTTTAACCAAATTGACAGTTTCCATTAATGGAGTATTTCCAATTAGGTTTAGCAATTTCTGTGGACCCATTTTATTTTTTTTCTTTTATTTTAACTTCAGTTGTAGTGGTATTTAAAACGATAGAATCTGCAGGGATAGATTTTGTAATCCAGGCATTTCCTCCAACAATACTATTTTTACCAATAGTCGTTTCTCCTCCTAAAATTGTTGCATTGGCATAAATGCAAACATTTTTTTCTACGGTTGGATGTCGTTTTGCATTTTTCATTTCTTTACTCACACTCAAAGCTCCGAGGGTAACACCCTGATAAATTTTTACATGTTTTTCGATTACGGTTGTTTCTCCAATAACAATTCCGGTTGCGTGATCGATAAAAAAGGGTGAGGCAATTTTGGCACCTGCGTGAATATCGGTTCCTGTAATTCTATGTGCGTATTCACTCATTAACCTTGAGAATAATAATAAATCAAGAAGATATAGTTCGTGACTTAATCTATAAATGGCAATTGCATAAAAACCCGGGTAACCTAAGTAAACTTCGTCGATGCTGTTTGATGCGGGATCATTTTCTAAAATATATTCGGCATCCTGATTTAACTTTTCCAAAACTCCTGGCAATTTTTCCAGAAAGCGATCCCAAATAGATTCGCATAAGTTTTCTGGTTTCTTGCAGGCCAAAACTGCAATTTCTTTAAATCGTATTTCGAGTTCGTCAATACTTTGATCTAAAGGTGCATTTGAATCAAAAAGGGTATAGAAAAGCTTTTCGGTAAAATCTTCTGTTTTAGTTTTGATTCCGTAGTTAATATTTGAATGGCTTTTTAAAGCTTTTATATTTTGTATGATGAGATTTCTTGGCACAATTGTAAAAATTGAATGGATAAATTTGAAACGCTAAAAGTAAGGTGTTTTTTGTAAATAAAGGCACGAAATGCCTAAAGAAATTTTGTTCTGAGAATTCGATTTGTGATAATTAATAGAATTTTGGAAACCTGTAATTTATATCATTCTTAAGAAGTTAAATGCTTAAATTAGCCAGTAAAATTTATAAAAATGAAAAACAATTCAACTTTTAAAAGTGCTATTTCTGATCTTGAATTTCCGGAAAGGGATAAAATTTCCGGAAAATCGATACATGACCCTATTCTGGGGCTCATTGTAAAAGAGCATCCGTCATTTTGCGATACAGATTCTATCGGGGTTCAGGAATTAAATGTGTACCGTCAAAAGTACATTTCGAATTATTTATCTGCAGAAATGGGAGCGCTGTCTGATCTTGAAAAAAGCGTAATAACTTCTTTAAAAGAAGATAAATCGATTGTAAGCATTGTTGAAGATGAAGAAGAAACGAGAAATTTTGGTCAGAGAGTAGCAGATCAGGTAGCAGATTTTGGCGGAAGCTGGACTTTTATCATTTCGTTTTTAGCTTTTATAGTCGTTTGGATTAGTTCGAACGTGTACATTTTGGTGAATAAAGGTTTTGATCCATATCCGTTTATTTTGCTGAATTTGATTTTATCCTGTATCGCGGCTTTGCAAGCTCCGGTAATTATGATGAGTCAGAATCGTCAGGAAGAAAAAGATCGAAATCGTGCTAAAAAAGATTATATGATCAACCTGAAATCGGAATTAGAGATCAGAATGATTCATGATAAAATTGATCATTTGATTATGCATCAACAACAGGAATTAATCGAAATTCAGAAAGTTCAAATCGAAATGATGAATGATATTTTGAATCAGATCAAAAAATAATTCTTACAAAAATTAAACATAAAAATGTTTGAAATAATATCCGCCAAGCATAAAGATGACATTTACGAAAGCAGAAATTAAAAATGGTTTTTGATGATTTTTAGATTTATCAAAAAAATATAATACGCTCATTCCTAAAAATAATAGGGTGGTATAGACCGCAGGATACATCATAAAAGCGCCAAAAAAATCACCCTTAAAAAGTAAGAATAAAGCACGCTGAAAGCCACACCCCAAACACTCAATTCCGAAGAGCGTTTTGAATAGGCAAGGCAACATGTATTTCTCTAAATCCACAGCGATTATTTTTTACAATTTTACAAAAAAAATATGGATAACAATTCAGGAGTTTGAAACTACTATTTTAAAGTTTCATACTTTTGAACTCTTACGATTTAAAATTATGAAAGCTTTAAAAATTATAATAATGATTCTTGCGATTTCGGTTGCGTTATACGAACAGGTTTCAGTAGAAAAAAATATTTATATCATGGTAATTGCGATTGCAGTTTTCATGTTTGGAATGATGCAGTTGAGTGCAAAAACACCGAGTAAAAATCAGGATAAAGAAGAGGAAGATGTTGAATAAAGGCGATAAGGTTTCAGTGTTAGATGAAGCCATAAACGGAATAGTAGTTTCAGTGAAAAACAATGAGGTTTTGATTGAAACTGAGGACGGATTTGTGATGACATTTTTTGTCAATGAATTAATTAAAATTCAGGATTCCAGTAATTTAATGAATTCTATTAAAAGAATAGATTTAGATACTGTTTCAAAAGAGAAAGAGGAGCCAAAAGCCAGGAGTTTTGTAAAAGAAAAGAAGGATAAGCGCGAAATTTCAGCTCCTGAATTTGATTTACACATTGAGAAATTAGTTCCTAATAAACGCGGAATGTCAAATTATGATATTCTGACTTTACAGACAGAAACGGCAAAAAGGCATATCGAATTTGCGATCAGAAATCGCATTCCAAAAATTGTTTTTATTCACGGTGTTGGTGAAGGAATTCTAAAAGCAGAACTTGATTTTTTATTAGGCCGTTATGACGGAATAGATTTTCAGGATGCCAATTATCAAAAATATGGCTTGGGCGCGACCGAAGTTTATTTTAGACAAAACAATAAATAAGGTAGCTTTTTGAGTTTAAAACAGCTCGTTTTGAAGCATAAAAAAAACATCCATTTTTCTTATTGATTTATATTAAAATCAGTTTTGAAAATGGATGTTTTTTTTGTAAGAATTATAAATCTATATTTTTTAGATTTATAATTGTGTTAATTAAGGTACAACCACAGTTACATTTCCTAAAAGAAACTCTGTTGCCAGTTTAAAGGTACTGTTTCCTTTTTGAAGGGTTACATTTTTAAGAACTACTTTATGTGTGAATACTTTAAGAGAACTTGTTGTGGTAACTTCAATAATACCACTTACATTTGTAACACCTGCTACTCCAACCCAGGTATCTTTTACAATTGGAGAGGTGGGTGTTTTTTCCTGGCAATAATAACCTTGCGTTGGTGTCGGGAGATTAGTAGCGTATGTTCTGTAATATAAATTATTAGTTGTAGCAGTCGAATTGATTACACCTATTCTTGGTTGTCCAACAGGCGTATCTTCATTTTTAAATAAATTGGATGAATCAAAATTTTCAATTACTAAAGAATTTGAAGTATTATTGTTATAAACCTTATCGTATGATGAGCAATATTTTGCATTATCAGGTTCTAAAAAACTCACTACAACGGGTGTAACATTGGTAAGGTAGTCTCCAAAAACATATTCTGCCTCAACTTGTGGACCGGAAGGTTTTTCAAAGGTAATGTTTCTGAAAATGATATTATGGTTATAACCGATGATTTCAGTATGACCGTCAGTCGGAGCAGGGGTTTTATAAACCGCATCGGTCGTAATTTCAATTTTTCCTCCTGGTAATCCAACCCATTCCTCAGTAACATTAGGTGTTTTGGGAGGTATTGTTCCACATATATTTTCTTTTGCAACAGTACCATCATATGCTCTGTAAACAACCCGGTAATTTACATTATCGATAGTATAAATTAATGGTTTGTCATCAGTTGTAGGCTCGTCAATAATCATACCTTCAGGCATGTTTAATAACAAAGATTCCTGAGGCTTTAACTTGTAAATTAAAGTATTCGTAAGAGGATCGCAGCTTGTAGAAGTAACTTCATCAAAATCGATTGTATCAACAGTTAAATCGCCGTCATCACAACCGTTTAATAATAGCGCAAATAACAAAAGGCTTGCATATTTTTTCATCGTAATTTTATTTGCGTCAAAAATAGTGAAAAATTTGGCAAATGATATTTAAGAATAGACAATTGATATTTCATAACTTTGCAGGGATGAAAAAAGTATATCTCGATAACGCCTCTACAACTGCTATACGTCCTGAAGTTATTCAGGAAATGACCAAAGTTATGACAGAAGATTTTGGTAATCCGTCATCTACACATAGTTTTGGGCGAAATGGCAAGACTATTTTAGAACTTTCCAGAAAAAGTATCGCCAAACATTTAAATTGTTCTGCCCAGGAAATTATTTTTACTTCGGGTGGTACGGAAGCAGACAATTGGATACTTCGTTCGGCCGTTGAAGATTTGAAAGTAGAGCGTATTATTACTTCTAAAATTGAACATCATGCTGTTTTGTATCCAACTTTGGCGTTACAATCCGATTATAATATTCAGGTTGATTATGTGAAAATAAACCCAGACGGGAGTATTGATCTAACACATTTATCTAATTTATTGTCTGAAGAAAAAAAGACAATTGTGAGTTTGATGCATGTTAATAACGAGACCGGAACCATTTTAGATTTGGATAGAGTGGGTGTAATCTGCAAACAATATAATGTCTTATTTCACTCAGATACGGTTCAGTCTGTGGGGAAAACAGAAATCGATTTGCAAAAAACGCCAGTTGATTTTATAGTGGCAAGTGCACATAAATTTCATGGGCCAAAAGGAATTGGTTTTGCTTTTGTTCGCAAAAATTCAGGTTTGCAACCTTTGCTTTTTGGTGGAGAACAGGAAAAAGGCCTGCGCGCCGGAACCGAAGCGGTACATCAAATTGCCGGAATGGCAAAAGCTTTATCTGTTTCTTATGAAAATTTAGATTCAGAAAGAAAATACATTTCCGACTTAAAAATGTACCTGATTGAACAGTTTGAAATTCATTTTCCAGGTTTCAGAATCAATGGAAAAAAAGAGGATTTTTACAATATCATAAACATAATTTTGCCTTTTTCTTCAGATAAAACATCGATGTTATTGTTTAGTCTGGATATGAAAGGAATTGCAGTTTCAAGAGGAAGCGCCTGTCAATCCGGAAGTATAAAGCCTTCTCATGTCTTAAAAGAAATGCTTTCGGAGACTGATTTAAAATTACCAAATCTCCGAATTTCATTTAGTCATTATAATACCAAAGAAGATATTGATTGGTTGATTGAGAGCTTGAAGACTATTTAAAGTTTCTAAGATGCTAAGTCGCTAAGGTTCTAAGTTTTTTTTACAAATTTTAAATAATCTAAAATCTGCAATCTAAAATTATTTACGTATCACTTTTACCTGTGAGTCTTTTGTCAATTTTATAATTGTTGAAGGTTTTCCGGCGACTTTGTCATGATATAAATTCACTACATAATCTACGCCTTTAATGATTTCCGGACTAATATCTTTAAAAGCAATAGGGGTTGGTTGACCTGAAATATTAGCTGAAGTTGAAACTAGAGGTTTTTTCATTCGCTCTAATAATTTAAAGCAAAAAGGCTCTTTTACTAAACGAATTCCAAGAGAATTATCTGCGGCAATGATATTTGGCGCCACATTTCGTGGTTCATCAAGGATTAAAGTTGTTGGTTTTTCAGATAAATCTAATATTTGCCACGCAACTTCAGGGATGTTTTTAAAAACATTATACATCATTTTTTCCCCGTTCATCAAAACAATCATACTTTGTGTTTCGGCGCGTTGTTTCAATTTGTAGATTTTTGCAACAGCTTCCGCGTTTGTTGCATCGCAGCCAATTCCCCAAACCGTATCAGTAGGATAAAGGATAATTCCACCTTCCTTGATGACTTCGTATGCTTTTAAAATTTCCTCGTTCATTGTAATTGAATATAAATTAGTGCAAAAATAATCTTTCTGGTTGGTAAACAAACCTAAAAGCAGTTCATTTTTGAAAGTCAATTATAATCAAAAGTGAAGTTTTTTATAAATCTATTATTTTGTATGATGGAATTCCCTTGATTTTAAATTTGTTGTGATACATATACAAATTGATCAGCCTTTCTGAAATAAAGCCAAAAATTCTGGCTTGATACGCATCTTCAGGGATCTTAATTTGAGATTCAAGTTCAAAAAGAATAGAAAATAACCAACTATAATATGCATCAAATTTTTCTTTTGAAGTAATCATCATATTTCCAATGTGAAAAGTAGTTCCTTCATCTAAAAACTTTACAATGTTATCTTTATATTCAGGATATTTTTCCAAAATTATTTTCTTTGTCAGATCCCAATCTTCACATCGATGGTCATCACAATAATTTTTGGTCAAAGTAGAAGTTTTGAATGTGTAGGGTCTACAAAGAATTACATCATATTCTGAAAGAATTGATGCTATTCTTTTTTCTAATTTATCTGAAGAAACATTGTATAATTTGGTGTTTTTAAAATCTTCACTTTTAATTTTTTTCTGAGCCGATGGTTTTAAATTGTACCAATTATTATAAAAATTTAAATAACGTCTATAATGACAAATGCCAACATAATCAGCATTTTTTACATTTTTCCAAATCCAGTATGCCGCGGTTAATTCACAATAATTTCCATTTTTTGTGGCTATGTTATCAAGGGTATTATCTCGTAATATAGCTGGTGTAATCGCTTCATTTGTTCCTACCTGAATAGGAACAAGCACTTCGTTAGATAACAAAGGATTCTCTTTATGAGTGACTACAAAAATTTTAATCATTATTTAATTCTTTTTTAGATCTTGTTAAGGCCATAGCAATTACCTGATGCATGTCATAATATTTGTATTCTGATAATCGTCCTCCGAAAATTACATTTTCTTCCTCTAAAGATAACTTTTTATATTCTTCATATAATCCTTGATTTTTCGCATCATTTATAGGATAAAATGCTTCATTAGACGGATTCCATTCTTGTGGATATTCCTTAGTAATAACCGTTTTATCTTGTTTGCCAAATTCAAAATGCTTGTGTTCGATTATTCTGGTAAAGTCATAAGAGGCATCATTATAATTAACGACAGCATTGCCCTGAAAATTGTCTGTATCTAAAATTTCATTTTCAAAACGAAGCGATCGATATTCAAGAACGCCTAGTTTATAATCAAAGTATTCATCAATTTTTCCAGTGTAAACTATTTTATCAGCAAGATCATTAAATTTTGCTCTGTCAGAAAAGTAATCGGTGTTTGTTACCAATTCAATTCCTTTTAATAACCCATCAATTAGTTTATTATATCCGCCAATAGGAATTCCCTGATAAGTATCATTAAAATAATTATTATCAAAAGTGAATCGAACAGGAAGTCTTTTTATAATAAATGCGGGAAGTTCTGTAGCTTTTCTTCCCCATTGTTTTTCAGTATATTCTTTAATGAAATAATCATAAATATCTTTTCCTGCCAGGCTTAAAGCTTGTTCTTCAAGATTTTTTGGGTTTTTAACCCCATAAATAGCTACTTGTTCATCAATTTTCGCTTTGGCTTCCTGAGGTGTTTTGGTGCCCCAAAGCTGATAAAAAGTATTCATATTAAAAGGTAAATTATATAATTTTCCTTTTGCGAGTGCCATTGGAGAATTGGTAAAATTATTAAATTCAACGAATTGATTTACATAATCCCAAAGTGCCTTGTCGTTAGTGTGAAAGATATGCGCACCATATTTATGAACATTTATTCCTTCAATATTTTCGCAATATACATTTCCTCCCGAATGCTCCCTTTTGTCGATCACAAGGCATTTTTTTCCTGCCTTTGTAGCCTCATGAGCGAAAACACTTCCGAAGAGTCCCGAGCCGATAATTAAATAGTCATATTGCTTTTTCATGGGGTAAAAATAGATATTAATTACTAAATTGCAACAAATTTTATAAAAGCTTCAATGATAGGAAAAATTCAGGTTGGCTATCTCGTTTCATATGATTATGAGTTGTTAAAAACCTCACTACCAACAGTGTATAATGATGCAGATGCAGTTTTCATAGCCATTGATAAAAATAGAAACACATGGAATGGTGGTACTTTTAGTATTGATGAATCTTTTTTTGAGTGGATTAGAATTTTTGATATCGATAAAAAAGTAGTTGTTTATGAGGATGATTTTTATGTTCCGACTTTAACTACAATGCAATGCGAAATTAGAGAGAGAAAAATGCTTGCTGAAAAAATGGGAACAGGAAATTGGATTATTCAAGTAGACTGTGATGAGTATTTTGTTGATTTTAAAAAGTTCGTTTCAGATTTAAGAAAATACGATTCCTATCTTATTAATCCGGAAAAAAATCCAATACAAATTTGTGCATTTTGGGTAATGCTTTATAAGTATACAGAAAAAGGTATTTTATATGTGGATAAACCTTTAAAAGCAATTTTTGCTACAAATTACCCTAATTATAAAAACGGACGAAGAATTAAGGGACGTCAGATCTATACAAACAACATTGTTTTACATGAATCGTTGTCAAGAACAGAAGAAGATTTACGTTTTAAGTTTGAGAATTGGGGGCATAATGTAGATGTAGATAAAGGATTTTTGGACAAATGGCTTGTTGTAAATGAAAATAATTATAAAAATTATAAGGATTTTTATTATTTACAACCTAAAAGATGGAAGAAATTAGCATTTTTTTCAACTAAAAATATATCTCAAATAAAAGAGATTATTGAAAATGAAAAAAGATTACATGTCTCTAACTTAAAGATTTACTTGAAGAATTTCGGACAATGGCTGAAATTCTTATTAAAAAAAAGACAATTGTGATGTGAGTTTGATGCATGTCAATAACGAGACAGAAACCATTTTAGATTTGGGCAGAGTTAGTGTAATTTGCAAACATTATAATGTCTTATTTCACTCAGATACGGTTCAGCCTGTTCGTAAAACAGAAATCGATTAGCACAAAAAAACTCCAGTTAATTTTATTGTGGCAGTGCGTATAAATTTATGCTATTGCTTAACTTTAAAAGTGTTTTTCGATTACTTTTTTTTGAAAGATAACATTGTTAACCCAGCCTTCTAAAGTATATTTTTCAAAAATGGAATCTGGTATTTTTTCCTATTTATTTTTGAAAAAAGAAATAGGAACAACAGGATTATTTTCGTCGATAATAAGAATGTTATTCGGATTATAAAAGTCGTAATTTTTAATATCTGAGTTTGTTGTAATTAGCTTTTTGCCTAAACCAAGACTTTCAAAAACTTTAAAAGTCAAACCAATTTGGTCAATTCTGTTAATGTTTAAAAGTACTTTTGAACGACTGATACAATCATTTACTTCAGATAAAGGCATGTGTTGATTGATGTACGTAATAGTGTCATCAGTTGCTTTATGCTTTTTATCGTAAATAATAAATTTGAATCTTATTTCCTTAGATTTCAATTCATTGGCGATTCGCATTAAAATTGGCAATCTTCTGTTGATTGAACTTATATTGAAAACATCATATTCAAAATAAGAATCTGTATATATTAAAGGTTTTGAATTATAAATCCAGTTTGGTGCAAATTCCAAGTCGAATTTCTTGCAATCATCTTTCTCAAAAGAAAAAACTCATCAAAACAGCGAAGAACTCTTTTAATTTTAGGACAACGATAAGTATTATCATTAAAAAATCCGATTGATTTTTTAGTATAATTTTTAAATTCCAAAATACTCTTAGGATCAATAAAATCGCCTTTTATAGTCAAAATTACATCTTGAATTTCTTCATTTTTCTGTAACTGTTTTATGATATTTTTTCCATAATGCAGATGCTTCAAATTTGTTTTAAAAAAAGATTTTAAAATAAAATTGTAAGCTCTATGAAATACAGATGGATATTTGAATTTAAAAGCATTAAAATCGATATGCTGTACAGAATGCCCTTGTTTTTCCAGAGTTAATGCAATATGTGTATTGAGACCCCAGTTGTCGAGACTTATTAATGTTATGCGCATGTTGAAATCTAAGTTGAAATGTTGCGACGAAATTAAGAAATAAATAACAATTTAAAACTGTAATAGAATTAGTAAGATTTTTTTTAATTTTGTTTATGTTATGAAAACAAAAAGAAATTATATTTTTTATTAAATTTTACTTCATAAATTTTTATTTTTTAAAAATAAACTTACATTTGCGCTTATAAAAATAAGTTTAATCTTTAAAAAAAAACCAAAAAATGAAAAAAGCACTATTTTGTATTGCAATTTTAGGTACTCTTTTATCGTGTACTAACGACAATGAAAATGCTTCTAGGGAAGCTAGTATTAAAGGGAATGATATTCTTACATTTTCATATGAAGGAAAAGTGTATTCTTCTTCATATGATTCTAGTAAAAAAACGCTAGTTCTTGATAATCCTGCTGTTAATAGTTTGTACAAAAAAATACAAGAGTTACCAGAATTAGCCACTTTTGAACGTCAGGATGGTAGTCTTGAATTTTATGATAATTATAATGATTTAAATAAAAGTTTAAATGCGAAAAGCAATGTTTTTTCTAAATCTGAAACAGCAAAAACAGCTGAAGCAGTAGGTCAAATTTTCTTATATGAAAATATTGATAGAGGTGGAAGAAATATACCTTTTGATGTAGATGTACTTGGTTTGAATGTCCCGGATATCGGTACTTATAGTTTTAATGATAGACTATCTTCATTTGAAATGGTATTAAATTTATCTAATACATCATATGTCGTTACTTTATTTAGAGATCAAAATTATCAGGGAAGATCATATAGTTTTAATGGTCCATCTTCTATAAATGGAGTGCTTTATATTAGAAATCTAGGTGATTATGTAATGACAAATCGTTTTCCTAGTGATATTACCTGGAACGACCAGATGACATCTTTTAAAGTCAGTGTTTATGCCAACAATTAAAATATATTTTTAAAAAGATTAGTTTAATAAAAAAACCTGTTTCCAGATGTGAAATAGGTTTTTTTATGTTTTAATTTCAGAATAAAAATTAAATCTTTGAAATGATATTTACTACAATCGAATTGTTATGAAAAGAAAATATTAATTTGAAGTGTTAAATTCAATGCGTATTTTTGCTGATATAAAAGAAAGTAAATGAATTTTAAAATAAACCCCATTTTTACCAATGCAGCTTCATCTGTTCATGAAAACATTAAAAATTTTCATAAAACAGGAGTTGTTTTTGCTGATGGACAACGTAATGTTATTAAGTTATTTGATCTGAATGGTAAAACAATCAATATCAAATCTTTTAAAATTCCAAATCTTATTAATAAAATAGCTTATAGATATTTTAGAAAATCAAAAGCGAGAAGATCTTTTGAATACGCTACAATTTTACTGGAAAAAGGAATAGGTACCCCGGAACCAATTGCATTTCTTGAAAATTTTAATATTGTAGGATTAAAAGATAGTTATTACGTAAGCGAACAGTTGCAATGTGATTTGACTTATAGAGAGCTTGTAGAAATTCCGGATTATCCTGATCATGACAATATTTTAAGACAGTTTACCCGTTTTAGTTTTGAACTTCACGAAAAAGGAATTGAATTTATAGATCATTCTCCTGGAAATACTTTAATCAAAAAGAATAATGATGGAAGTTATGATTTCTTTTTGGTTGATTTAAACCGAATGGAATTTCATTCATCATTAACTTTTGAACAGCGTATGAAAAATCTGCGTCGTTTAACTCCAATAAAAGAAATGGTTGCTGTGATGAGCAATGAATACGCAAAATTATATCCGGAAACAGAGCAAAAAACTTTTGAAACCTTATGGAAGTATACTGCTGATTTTCAGGAGCAGTTTTACCGAAAAAAGCGCTTAAAGAAGAAACTTAAATTCTGGAAGAAGAAGTAAGACGGTTAAGTTCTTTATATCGAATAAAGATACTATAAGCATTTAGATAACATATTGTAATTCCTTTTGAGCCGTCTAAAAAACCAAAACGAATTAAAAATTGATATAAAAAAGTATAAACAGGATGGAAAATCATTAGTAAATAAGATGATTTCTGTCCTTTTTTTTGTTTTTCACTAGCCTTTAGAATTCCATAACGGTGCATTTTTGCTTTGTAATCTTCATAAGAAGTATACGAGAAGTGAATGATTTTGTTTTTTAAAGTTGCAATTGGTCCATTAACTACTAACTTTTCGTGTACCATTCTATTCTGGTCGTATCTGCAATTTGTTTTATTAAAAAGTCGGAAAATTTTATCAGTTTGCCATCCGCTAAAATGTAGTTTTTTGTTTTTGAACATAAAAGTTCTGTAAATCAAATAGGCGTTGGCAGCATTTTTTTTATTTATCGTAGCTATAATCTCAGCTTTTAGATTCGGCGATAATCTTTCGTCAGCATCAATAAATAAAATCCATGAATTTTGTGCCTGATCTATAGCAAAATTACGCTGTGCTGTATAATTAACAAATTGGTTTTGAATCACTTTTATATTTTTGAATGATTCAATGATGGTAACCGTCCGATCAGTACTATAAGAATCTATTACAATTATCTCATCAGCAAAATCGATGTCATTAAGTAGTGATTTGATATGAAGCTCCTCGTTAAGCGTAATAATTAAAACGGATAACTTTTGCTTTTCGCTAGCACTCATTGGATAGTTTTTACTTTTTTCAATTTTTATATTCTTGAAAATAAGTCTCTAATTTTTCGAGCATTAGAGCCAAAGGATACTCATTGTAGTATTCAAAAGTATGTTCTTTTATGTATTGCTCTGTATGTTGTTCGTAGATTTCAGGTTTTAAATCTTTTAAGTGAATTGAAGCGTTTTTGGCTTCGTTTTCAAATAATTGCCAGGTTTCTTTTCTAACAGAAGGTGTAAATATTGAAAAAGTCGGAATATCAAGTGCTTTAGCCATATTTACGGCACCGCCTTCATTTCCAATCAACATTTCACATTGAGAAAGCAATGCTAAAAAAGGTCTTAATTCTGTACAGTATAAATCAAAAACAATGTGTTTTTTTGTTTCTTCAGTACAATAATTATAAACCTCAAGAGCTTGTTCTTTTTGGTCGGGAATATAATTAAATATTATAGTCGCATTGGTTTTAGCGACAGTAAAATCTATAATTTTTGCCATTCCTTCCAATGGATATGTTTTGTAAACTTCACTACCTAAAATTCCAAACATAATTAATGGTTTTTCATTATCTATATTATAGGTTTTTAGAAGGTTTTGAGCATCATTAATTTCAGATTCCTTTAAGAATATTTTTGGCTTTACATCTGTAATTTTTTCTGAAATGAATGGTTTTAAAAGTAATAATCTATTCTCAATCGCCAGACCGTGTTCTGACTCAATTGCGTCAAAACGTTTATAAGTATAATTGTAGAATATTTTAGTATACCATTTGTGATACGATACTTTATATTTTGCGCCTGAAAATAAGGTAATCAGATTAGTCTCCAATTTCGAATAGACGTCAATAACAGCATTGTATTTTTTGCTTCGAATCTCAAAAATAAATTTAAATAAGGAAGGGATTGATTTTCTTACCTTATTGGTTAAAGGAATTATATTATCAATATTTGGGTTTTCTTTTAATACATCAATAGAGTTAGGATAACACATATAATCTATCACCGAATCAGGAAACTTTGTTTTTAAGTTATTACAAATTATAGTGCTGGTTAATACGTCTCCAATTCTCTTCTGCTGAATGACTAATATTCTCATTTATTTACAATTCAATTTGAGGGCTAAATTACAAACTATTTTATGAAGTGCGCAATCGTATAAGCAGAATAAGAGCAAACTAAATTAAAAAAGTTATATTTTTGTGGCTAATAAATTAAAATTTGCAATGGAAATTAGTGGTTTGGTTATTACTTTCAATGAAGAAAAAAATATAGGAAAATGCATTGATGCTTTATTAAAAGTTTGTGATGAAGTAATTATTGTGGATTCATTTAGCAAGGACCGTACAGTTGAAATTGCAAAACAAAAAGGAGCCATTGTTATTGAACAAGCTTTTCTTGGAGATGGACCCCAGCGTACACATGGATTACCATATTGTAAAAATGACTGGATTTTAAATCTGGATGCTGATGAGTTTCTGGATGCCGATGCAGAGCAATTTATACTGAACAAAAAATATCTGGAAGGAAATCATGACGCTTTTAGTTTTAGGGTGAAAAACTTTTTGGCTGATAAACTTATTGATTTCTCAGGCTGGTACCCGGATCATAAAGTTCGTTTTTTTAATAAACAAACTGCACACCCTTCAGATTCAATAGTGCATCAAAAGATAATTACTCAAAATGAAAAGAAAGTAGCCGTACATATATTACACTACGGATGGGATTCTTTAGATCAGATAATTGCAAAGAAGAACCAATATTCTGGCTGGCATGCCCAACAATTATACGATCAGGGAAAAAGAATAAATGGTTTTAAACCAGTTTTAAACGGAACCGTATCTTTTATTCGCTGTTACTTTTTTAAGAAAGGAATCTTTAACGGTATCGACGGATTATCAATTGCAATGATTCAAAGTTTTTTCTCTTATATGAAATATGCTAAGCTTTTAAAGCTTCAGAAGAAAAATTCCAAATAAAAAAATAATTCCAAATAAAAAATTCCAAATCCCAATTGATAATGATTGGAATTTGGAATTTATAATATTAGATTTTTTAAAATCTATACTGCAACATCGTACTCACGAAGCGCATTATTTAATGACGTTTTTAAATCTGTAGATGGTTTACGAGTACCTATAATTAAGGCACATGGAACCTGGAATTCACCAGCAGCGAATTTTTTAGTATAACTTCCTGGAATTACAACTGAACGTGCAGGAACAAAACCTTTCATTTCAACAGGCTCATCACCAGTAACATCAATGATTTTTGTTGAAGCAGTCAAACAAACGTTAGCACCAAGAACAGCTTCTTTACCAACGTGAACACCTTCAACAACAATGCAACGAGAACCAATAAAAGCACCGTCTTCAATGATAACCGGAGCGGCTTGTAATGGCTCTAAAACTCCACCAATTCCAACTCCACCACTTAAGTGAACGTTTTTACCAATTTGAGCACAGCTACCAACAGTTGCCCACGTGTCAACCATAGTACCTTCGTCAACATAGGCACCAATATTTACATAGCTTGGCATCAAAATAACACCGCTTGAAATATAAGCTCCGTAACGTGCGACGGCATTTGGTACTACACGAATTCCTTTTTCAGCATAATTTCTTTTTAGCAACATTTTATCGTGATATTCAAAAATACCGGATTCCCATGTTTCCATTTTTTGAATTGGGAAATACATTACAACTGCTTTCTTAACCCATTCGTTTACTTGCCACTTGTCTCCAACTGGTTCGGCACAACGTAATTTTCCTGCATCAACCAATTCGATAACTTCTCTAATGGCATCAGTTGTAGTAGTTTCTTGTAATAAAGCTCTGTTTTCCCAAGCTTGTTCAATTATAGTCTGTAAAGAATTCATAAGTTTTAATTTTTGGCAAAGATAACGTATTTGTGGAAAAGCAGAAAAGTAAAACCTTTTGAAAATGTTATATATGTAACTTTTTGTTTTGAATTTGATAAATAATTTTTGTGTCTTATGGATTAATGTTTAAAATATTTATTTCAGGGAAAAATTGAATTTCAATTTTTCAAAAGTTACGTTTCTGTTGTTGCTTAAAATTGGAAAATTAAAATAGTTATCTTTGTCAAAAATTACAAAATGCCAAGAATTCTCTCTATAGACTACGGACAAAAACGCACCGGAATTGCCGTTACTGACGAAATGCAAATTATTGCTTCTGGTTTAACAACAGTTCCAACAAACACCTTGATTGATTTTTTGAAAGATTATTTTGCAAAAGAAAAAGTAGAAGCAGTCTTAATTGGCGAACCCAAACAAATGAACGGTCAGCCATCTGAAAGTGCCTCAATTGTTAAAGGTTTTGTAACTCATTTTTCCAATATCTTCCCAGATATGAAAGTCGTTCGTGTAGATGAACGTTTTACTTCTAAAATGGCATTTCAAACCATGATTGATAGTGGTTTGAGTAAAAAACAGCGTCAAAATAAAGGATTGATTGACGAAATTTCGGCAACAATTATGCTTCAGGATTATTTATCTTCTAAAAGATTTTAAAAGCATCTTTTATTAGTCGTATTTCATTTTCTTTTTAAGAAAAACATAACTTTTATCATAGAAAATTAGTTTTTTTTTGCAATTATAAAAAGTACCTTTGCATTTTAAATAAAATACTGTTATGCCTGACGAAACAATACGTTCAAATAGTGAAGTAGTACTCATTGGAGCTGGAATTATGAGTGCCACTCTTGGAGTAATTTTGAAAGAATTACAACCTGATATTAAAATTGAAATTTACGAAAGACTTGATGTCGCTGCAGCCGAAAGCTCAGATGCCTGGAATAACGCCGGCACAGGACATTCTGCTTTTTGTGAATTAAATTACACTCCCGAGAAGGCAGACGGAAGTATTGATCCTAAAAAAGCGATAAGTATTGCAGAATCATTCGAGGTTTCTCGTCAATTTTGGTCATATTTAGTACAACAGAATAAAGTACCGTCTCCTGATAATTTTATTAAAAGTGTTCCTCATATGAGTTTTGTCTGGGGAGATAAAAACGTTAAATATCTTAAAAAACGTTTTGAGGCTTTGCAAAGCAATCCAATTTTTTCTCAAATGGAATTCAGTACAGATTTTGAGCAACTAAAAAAATGGATGCCGCTTGTAATGGAAGGCAGAGAAGCCAGCGATAAATTAGCTGCTACTCACATGGAAATTGGTACCGATGTAAATTTCGGTGCTTTAACCAGAAGTATGTTTAATTATCTTGAAAAACTTGATGGTGTATCTTTGTTTTTTAATCACGAAGTAAAGAAATTAAAACAGCGTGAAGACAAATCATGGCGCATTAAAATTACAGATTTAGATACTGGTAAAGTTAGAAAAGCCTATACTAAGTTTGTATTTATTGGAGCTGGTGGAGGCTCATTGCCATTGTTAGAAAAAGCAAATGTGCCTGAAGGAAATGGTTACGGCGGTTTTCCGGTAAGCGGACAGTGGTTAAAATGTACAAATCCGGAAGTTATTGCTAAACATGCGGCAAAAGTATACGGAAAAGCTAGTGTTGGAGCACCTCCAATGTCTGTTCCGCATATCGATACTCGTGTAATTGATGGAGAAAAAGCATTGCTTTTTGGACCATTCGCCGGGTTTTCAACTCGTTTCTTAAAAAATGGATCTTATCTGGATTTGCCATTGTCTATAAAAGCTAATAATTTAATTCCAATGTTGTCAGCGGGATTTCATAATATTCCATTGACTAAATATTTAATTGAGCAAGTTCGTCAATCACCAAAAGACAGAATGGCTGCTTTACGTGAATACTTACCTTCAGCACGATCTAAAGACTGGAAATTAGAAAAGGCCGGGCAACGTGTTCAGGTAATCAAAAAAGATGAAAAAGAAGGTGGAGTTTTAGAATTTGGAACAGAAGTAATTAATACACATGATGGAACTTTAGCAGTTTTATTAGGAGCTTCTCCCGGAGCCTCAACTGCTGTTTCAATTATGATTGATTTAATTGGCAGATGTTTTGCAAATCAGATTAAAACACCGGAATGGGAAGCAAAAATGAAAAATATGATTCCTTCTTACGGTCAGACTTTAAACGATAAACCAGAACTTTTGGCAGAACTTAGAAAACATACTTCTGAAGTTTTGAAATTAAAAAATAATTAAACTTAATTTTCTATTATAAAAGCAACAAATCCAGATGAATTAATCTGGATTTGTTGCTTTTAGCTCTTTTGTTATTTTTAAAATCTTTTCAGCCAGATTACTCATCCATATCAATTGCTCAATAACCATTTGCGCTTCCTGCATTTTAGCCTGACGCGTTTCTTTATCCAGATCTTCATCTGTGGCCAAGCGTGTAAAGTTTTTGCGTTTAAGTTCTTCAAATTGCAGTGTCACATCTTCTTTATCAAAAAAAGTGTCTTTTATAATGGTTTCATTTTTTAAGATAGAAATCGACTGATCTAAATTGGATAAAATGGTTTTTATAATATAATTAAATGATTCTGATGCAGATGTAGTTTGATGCGATTGAATATAAGTTGATAAAGAAGCTAAAGCAGACAATATCGAATGATTTAGAACCACTAATTTGTTGACCAATGGCAATGTTTTTTGTTTCGATTTTGGTTCCTGCATCATGCGCTGAAACGAAGTCATCAAATTGCCAATTTCTACAAAAGCATTTTTTCGGGAGAGCCTGTAAGAAGTTGGAACTTCTCCTTTTTTATTATAATAATCAGCAATTTCTTTTAAGTAATTTCTATTGGCCCTAATTGCGTTTTCAATATGGATTGGTGTATTTATAAATTCCCAGGCCGGCCATAAAAACTGATTGGCTAAAAATGCTAAAATAGCGCCTGCGAGTGAATCTAAAATTCGAAACTGAATTACTTCAACCACATCCGGAGTCAAAATTCCATAAATGAAAACAACATACATTGTTACAAAAGTCGCACTGATTTTGTAATTGATTTGTGTAAATGAGATTCCAAGAAGCATGCAAACAATAGAAAAAATACTCAATGCAACGTGATTTTGAACAACTGATACAATTCCGAAAGCTAATAAACCTCCCAATATAGTTCCGAAAATTCTATTATAAGATCGTTCTTTTGTAAGCCCATAGCCAGGTCGCATAATCACAACAATAGTCAGCAAAATCCAATAAACATTTTGAAACGGAAGAATTTTTCCGATCAAAAAACCAATTAAAATAGTAATCGTTAATCTTAAAGAATGCCTGAAAATCGAAGATGAAAAACTTAAGTTTTCTGTCAAAGTACGCAAAGGATAATACTGAGGTGTCAGGAATTTTTCCAGCTCTTTATCTTTGTCTTTTAGTTTGTAAGACTGCATGGCAAGTGAAAAAGCACGTTGGATAATTTTGATTTTACCAACTTGATTTTTGGCATATTTCAGCATATTGGTCAACATCAAAACACCTTCTGAAGCTTCTTCTTTTCCTAATTTTTTTTCATAGTCAAAAATGGCAAATTCTAGTGCATCCAATTCGTTTTTTAAATCATTTTTATCTACGTAAACAGCAATATGATGAACGTTTTTAGAGAGTTTTTTTAAAGTTGAAGCCAGTTTATAAGCCACGTTTTGGTAGGTACGAAGCACTTCAGGATGTTTGGCAAATTTTTCATGAAGTTTGCTGTGGTCAAATGATGTATACAAAGCAAGTTCCTGAATCTCCACCAAAGTGATGAAAACCAATAACATTTTTCGATTTTGCGCACTAGCGGCAGAAGTGTTTTGGTTGCCAATTAGCATTTTTCTTAAATCTTCATGAATCAAATTTAATTCAACCTGAACAGCTAACTGTTTTTCAATAATGGTTTGTCGATTTGCTTCAGGGTTCCATAAGTCACCCCTCAACTTTAAATATTTTGCAGTTAGTTTTATGCCTTCAGCAATTTGTAACTCAATATATTTATAAGGTTGTATGAAATGAAAAACAAGGGCAACAATCAGGTATAAAATTCCTCCAATAAAAATAAATCCCGAGTATTCAAAAGCTTCCCAACCCGTGTGTAAATGTCCAAATGATAATGAGATGGATAATAATGCAGAAAATGATACCAATGTCGCACGTTGCCCATAAACTGAAATCATAGAACATAAAAACAATAAAAATCCTAGAAAAGGATAAAACAAAAATGGATATGGATAAGCAAGATTAACTAATAAATTGACTCCCGAAACTATTAATGAGGCAACAATTAATCCTTTTACTTTATGACTCAATGAACTTGGAATATCACTCGGATAGGTGTAAAAAGCTCCAAGGGCAATAGTAAAGCCTATTTCAAAATGACCTAAAAAGTTCAAAATCAGCACAGGTACAACAGAAGCAATGGTTACTTTAGAGGCATTTAAAAAAGAAGTACTGTTCGTGAATTTCGAGATGCGATCAAACATATAGTAAGGTTTACTAACAAAGGTAAGAATTGTACGAATTAATTTGGCATAATTATAGCTGAGATTTTAACAGACAGGCAAAAAATACGATTTAATATGTTGTTTAGAATTATTCATTGACTATTTTTTACTATTTTTGCCAGCTGAATTATGGGAATTAAATTCAGGGTTTTCAGTAGATAATACATAAATTAATACAAATGATTTTACCAATTGTAGGATATGGTGATCCTGTTTTAAGAAAAGTGGGCGAGGCAATTACGCCAGAGTACCCAAACTTAAAAGAAATAATAGCAAACATGTATGAAACCATGTACAACGCTTACGGTGTTGGACTTGCTGCACCGCAGGTAGGTATAGCGATTCGTTTGTTTGTTATTGATACGACTCCTTTTAGCGATGATGAAGATTTACCGTCTGATGAGCAGAAAGATTTAAAAGGTTTTAAAAAAACTTTTATCAATGCTAAAATTGTTAAAGAAGAAGGAGAAGAGTGGAGTTTTAACGAAGGATGCTTAAGTATCCCTGATGTTCGTGAAGATGTTTACAGAAAACCAACTGTTACAATTGAATATTGTGAAGAAGATTTTGTAATGAAAACAGAGGTTTTTGATGGTTTGATTGCAAGAGTTATTCAACATGAATATGACCATATTGAAGGTGTTTTGTTTACTGATAAAATATCTTCTTTGAAAAAACGTTTGATTCAAAAGAAATTGAAAAACATTACTGAAGGTAAAACTTTTCAAGAGTACAGAATGAAATTTGCTGCCGCTAAAAAAGGAAGATAATTGTTCTTAGGAAAATTAGAACATAATAAAATATAAAAAGAAATTCTTAATACTAATTTTAATAAACATGAATTTAGATAAAATTTTAGCCATTTCTGGGAAACCGGGTTTATATGTATTGAAAGTGCAAACTCGTACAGGTTTTGTGGCAGAATCATTAACAGACGGAAAAAAAATCACAGTAAACTTAAAAAGTAATGTAAGTTTATTATCAGAGATTTCAATTTATACATATGAAGGCGAAAAACCTTTAACAGAAGTAATGCAACGCATTGCTGTTAAAGAAAACAAAGGTCAGGCTATTTCTCATAAAGAAGATAATGCAAAGTTGACCGCTTATTTTAAAGAAATTTTACCGGAATATGATGAAGAAAGAGTTTATCCTTCAGATATTAAAAAAGTATTAAACTGGTACAATACACTTGAAGCTAAAGGTTTGGTTACTGATTTAGCGCCTGCTCCGGTAGAAACTGCTGAAGAAGATCCGGTAGCTGAAGAAAAACCAAAAAAAGCTCCGGCTGCTAAAAAAGCAAAAGCTAAAAAAGAAGAATAGTAATTTTTACATTCAAATATAGTAGTCCTGTTAAGATGTTTTCTTGACAGGATTTTTTACTTTTACACCATTCGGTTTCAACCAAAAAAACTTCAAAAATGAGCAAAGAACTTCAACTAAAAGCTTTCGAAAGATTATTAATTATCATGGATGAACTTCGTGAGCAATGTCCCTGGGATAAAAAACAAACTTTGCAGACACTTAGACATCTAACGATTGAAGAAACTTACGAATTAGGAGATGCTATCTTGGATAATGATTTAAATGAAGTAAAAAAAGAATTAGGAGATTTGCTTTTACACATTGTGTTTTATGCTAAAATAGGTTCTGAAACCAATGATTTTGATATAGCTGACGTATGTAATGAAATCTGTGATAAACTAATTCATCGTCATCCTCATATTTACAGTGATACTGTTGTTAAAGATGAGGAAGAAGTCAAACAAAATTGGGAGAAATTAAAATTGAAGGAAGGTAAAAAATCAGTGTTAGAAGGTGTTCCAAGAAGTTTGCCTGCATTGGTAAAAGCCAGTAGAATTCAGGATAAAGTAAAAGGCGTTGGTTTTGATTGGGAAGAACCGCATCAGGTTTGGGATAAAGTTCAGGAAGAACTGGAAGAATTACAAGAAGAAGTTAAAGCTGGTGATCAGGATAAAATTGAAGCCGAATTTGGAGACGTTTTGTTCTCCATGATCAATTATGCCCGATTTTTAAATGTAAATCCGGAAGACGCTTTAGAGCGAACCAATAAAAAATTCATTAAGCGTTTTCAGTATTTAGAAAGTAAAGCAGGCGAATTAGGAAAACCATTAATGGATATGACATTAGCAGAAATGGATGTATTCTGGAATGAAGCTAAAAAACTATAGTTAATCAGCTATTTTCTTTAATGCTTTTACATCTTTTAGCAGAATCTTTTTGCCAACCAACTCGACCAATCCTAATTTATTAAAGTCAGATAATAAACGGATACAGCTTTCTGTAGCAGTTCCTATCATTCCGGCTAGTTCTTCTCTGGTTAATTGTACTTTTAATGTCTTGTCTTCATTTACTCCAAAAAAGTCATGTAAGTAAAGTAAAGTTTCGGCCAGTCTTTGTTTTACAGTTTTTTGTACTAAAGCAATTTTGTCATTTTCAGATTCTTTCAAATCTTCACAAACAGATTGCATCAATTTCATAGAAAATTGATTGTTGTTATTAAAAAAGCCAATAATATCAGATTTTGGAATAAAGCAAACTTCCATATCGGCTACCGCTTTTGCAGTTAAATTGGCAGGCTCGTTACTAATCATAGAGCGCTGACCTAGAAGTTCTCCTGATTTAACCAGTTTTACAATCTGGTCTTTTCCGTTAGCACTTAGTTTAGAAAGTTTACCAACACCGTCTTTTATACAAAAAACACCATTCGTTACTTCGCCTTCTTCAAAAATAGCTTCACCTTTTTTTATTTTATAAGTGGTTTTGCTATTGGCTAATTTTATTACTTCTTCTTTATTTAAGGCTTGTAAAGAAGTTAGTTGTCGCACGATGCACTGATCACATTTATTCATTACAAAAATTTTATTCAAAATTAACCATTATTCATCTCTTAAAGCATAATAATTACATAAAAAGACAAGAAATAATATACGACGGTAATTTGCCTTTTTTTATTTCCTAAATTAGAATCATAATTTATTAAAACGTGATAAATATCATATTTATAGTCTTTTGCAATTTATAAACTTTGCAAAAGTTAAAAAAAACAAATTATGAACGAGCAAGGTTGTTTTCATTGTGGCTTGTCCATTTCTAAAAATGAAGAAATCAATTTTGATAACAAAATGTTTTGCTGTAATGGATGTAAAACGGTGTATGAAATTTTCAGTCTTCATGATTTGACTTGTTATTATGATTTTGAAAAATCGCCCGGTGCCACCCCGCAAGATATTCAGGGTAAATATGATTTTTTAGAGAATGAATCTATTCTCTCAAAAGTATTAGAATTTCAAGAAAGAAATACGGCTATTGTTTCTTTAAATATTCCTCATATTCATTGCAGTTCTTGTATTTGGATCCTCGAAAATCTAAACCGCATTCAAAACGGAATTAGTACCTCACAAGTTAATTTTCCTGAAAAGAGAGTCCGAATTACTTATAATTCAGATCTTATCTCACTCAAGTCTATTGTTTATCTTTTAAGTTCCATTGGGTATGAACCTTATATTAGTTTAGAGAACTACGAAACAGGCAAAAATAATGTAGACAGAAGTTTGACTTATAAACTTGGAGTTGCTTTTTTTTGTTTCGGAAATATTATGTTGTTATCGTTTCCGGAGTACTTCGAAATAAAGGAATTTTGGTTGGACAACTATAAACCTTTTTTTAGAATTTTAATATTTTTATTAGCATTGCCAAGCTTTTTGTATTCTGCAAGTGGTTATTACATTTCGGCGTATAAAAGCATCAAATCACGAATGCTGAACATAGATATCCCAATTGCTTTAGGGATTATTGTAATGTTTGTAAGAAGTACTTTTGATATTATCATGAACTATGGGTCTGGTTTTTTTGATAGTTTGACGGGGTTGGTTTTCTTTATGTTACTAGGAAAAATGTTTCAAATTAAAACCTACAGTTTTTTGAGTTTCGAAAGAGATTTTAAATCGTATTTTCCAATTGCTGTTACTAAAATTAACGCTGATGCCTCAGAAGAAAGTTTGCCAATTTATGATGTTATAAAAGGTGATAGATTACTAATTAGAAATCAGGAACTGATTCCGGTTGATGGTATTTTAATTAGTGAAAAAGCGGAAATTGATTATAGTTTCGTTACTGGAGAAGCAATACCAATAACTAAAAAATCAGGAGACAAGGTATTTGCTGGTGGAAAACAAATCGGGAAAGTGATCGAAATGGAAGTAGTACATTCTGTTTCACAGAGTTACCTGACACAGTTGTGGAGCAATGAAATTTTTCAAAAAAATGTTAATCAAAAATACAAAACGATTACAGACAAAATTAGCCGTTATTTTACTCCTATATTATTATTAATTGCTTTTGCAGGATTTGGTTATTGGATTTTTATTGATGCTAATACTGCTTTTAATGTTTTTACTGCGGTACTAATCGTTGCCTGTCCATGTGCTCTTGCACTTACAGCACCATTTACTTTTGGAAACATTTTGAGAATTATGGGCAGGCAGAAAATGTATCTTAAAAATGCATTGGTCATTGAACAATTTGCCAAAGTTGATACCATAGTTTTTGATAAAACCGGGACAATAACAACGAATAAAAAATCGAATATTGTTTATGAAGGGAATACTATATCTGAGGAGGATTATGTACTTATCAAAAATGTATTGCGTGCTTCAAATCATCCTTTAAGCAGAATGTTATATGACTTTCTGCCTGAATCAAGAAGAATTAAAATTATTGATTTTGAAGAGATAACAGGGAAGGGGATTTTAGCTTCAATTGAGAATAAAACAATTCAAATCGGTTCAGGTTCATTTATTGGCAGTTCAGATTTGAATGCTGGAGAAGCGGAAAAAACGGCACTCCACATTAAAATTGATAATGTGTATTATGGACAGTTTAATTTTCAAAATCAATATAGAGATGGCCTCGCAACGTTATTTTTAACACTTAGTAAAAATTACCAGTTAAAAGTACTTTCCGGAGATAATGATGGAGACAGAGCTAATCTTGAAACAATTTTACCAAAGAACACTGAATTTATTTTTAATCAGAAGCCGGAAGAGAAATTGGAGTTCATTAAAAATTTACAGATAAAAGGAAAAAATGTAATGATGGTTGGCGACGGTTTAAATGATGCCGGTGCTTTGGCACAAAGTAATGTTGGAATATCTATTTCTGAAAATGTCAATGTTTTTTCGCCCGCATGTGACGCGATATTGGATGCCTGTGAGTTTTCCCGATTAGATTATTTTTTAAAATTATCTCAAAAATCTATTCTGATTATCAAAATGAGCTTTGTTTTATCGCTGCTTTATAATGTAGTAGGTCTTTCTTTTGCCATTACTGGTAATTTGCTTCCTTTAGTGGCAGCGATTATTATGCCTTTAAGTACAATCACCATTGTGAGTTTTGTAACGTTGATGTCTAACTGTTTCAGCAACAGTAATTTAAAATGAATATAGATAATTGTAAATCTTTTTTTACTAAATTTAACATAACTCTTTCACTATGATAATTATCATATTTTAAATGCCTGTAAGCGAGTAATTTTGTTAACATAAATTTAGGGTATGAGTGTAATTTATATATTAATTTCAGTTAGTATTTTCGTAGCAATCGGCTTCTTCATTGCCTTTATCATCGCTGTCAAATCTGGACAATACGATGATGATTATACGCCTTCAGTCAGAATGCTTTTTGACGATGAAATCAAAATTACTTCTCAGAATAATAATTCACCAACCGAAGAAAAACAAGTATAATTATGGAAATGGAACAGTTTTATTACGACAACAAAATTGTAAAAAAATTCATTTATGCCACTATCCTTTTTGGAGTAGTAGGTATGTTAGTGGGACTGACCCTGGCGGTCATGTACCTTTTTCCCAACATGACTGATGGGATTTCATGGCTGAGTTACGGAAGACTAAGACCGTTACATACAAATGCTGTTATTTTTGCCTTTGTAGGTAATGCCTTTTTTGCAGGTTTGTATTACTCGCTTCAACGATTGCTGAAGGCCAGAATGTTTAGTGACTTTTTAAGTAACCTGCATTTTTGGGGTTGGCAGTTAATTATCGTTGCGGCAGCAATAACATTACCATTAGGTTATACTTCTTCAAAAGAATATGCAGAGTTAGAATGGCCTATTGATATTGCAATTGCATTAATCTGGGTAGTAATGGGGATCAATATGATTGGTACAATGTTGCGAAGAAGAGAAAGGCATTTATATGTTGCAATTTGGTTTTATTTGGCCACTTTCGTAACGGTTGCAGTTTTGCATATTTTCAATAATATTGAATTGCCAGTTTCGGCTTTAAAAAGTTATTCAGTTTATGCAGGTGTTCAGGATGCTTTAGTACAATGGTGGTACGGCCACAATGCTGTTGCATTTTTCCTTACAACTCCGTTTTTAGGGTTGATGTATTATTTTATTCCTAAGGTAGCAAATCGACCTATATATTCTTACAGATTATCTATTATTCACTTTTGGTCTCTGATATTTATTTATATCTGGGCTGGTCCTCACCATTTATTATATTCCGCTTTGCCAAACTGGGCTCAGAATTTAGGAGTTGTATTTTCAATAATGCTTATTGCTCCATCCTGGGGAGGTATGATCAACGGGCTTTTAACTTTAAGAGGTGCCTGGGATAAAGTTCGTGAAGAACCGGTTTTGAAATTCTTTGTTGTGGCAATTACAGGTTACGGAATGGCAACCTTCGAGGGGCCGATGCTTTCTTTAAAAAATGTAAATGCTATTGCACACTATACAGACTGGATTATAGCACATGTACATGTTGGTGCTTTAGCGTGGAATGGATTCATGTCTTTTGGTATTATTTATTGGTTGATTCCCCGAATGACAAAAAGTACTTTATTCTCAAAGAAATTAGCCAATTTCCATTTCTGGATTGGAACTTTAGGAATCATTTTATATGCATTACCAATGTACGTAGCAGGTTTTCAACAAGCTTCTATGTGGAAACAATTTAATCCGGATGGGACTTTAACTTATGGAAACTTCCTTGAAACAGTTACGGCAATTATGCCTTTATACTGGATGAGAGCTATTGGAGGTACCTTATATCTGATTGGGATGCTGACATTGGTTTATAACATTATAATGACGATAAGAGCAGGCGAAACTATTGAAGATGAACTAGCTCAGGCTCCAGCATTACAAAGAATAAGCAGTAATAGGCTTAATGGTGAAAAATTCCATACCTGGTTAGAAAGAAAACCAATTCAGTTAACCATTCTGGCAACAGTCGCTATTTTAATTGGAGGTGTTATTCAAATAGTGCCAACAATTATGGTGAAATCAAACATTCCCACAATTTCAAGCGTAAAACCATATTCACCTTTAGAATTGGAAGGACGTGATTTATACATTAGAGAAGGTTGCGTAGGTTGTCACTCACAATCAGTTCGCCCTTTTAGAAGCGAAGTTGAACGTTATGGACCACAAGCTAAGGCTGGCGAATTTGTATATGATCATCCATTTTTATGGGGATCAAAACGTACTGGTCCGGATTTACTAAGAGTTGGTGGAAAATATAATGATAATTGGCATTTTAATCATTTTTGGAATCCACAAAGTACCTCAGCAGGTTCGATCATGCCGGGTTATAAATGGTTGTTTGATAACGAAGCAATGGATCTGTCATTGACCCAAAAGAAAATGCAGGCCATGGTTTCACTAGGTGTTCCGTATACAGCAGATGAAATTACAAATGCTCAAAAAACATTGAGAACGCAGGCTTTATCAATAGAGAAGAGTTTAGAAAATGATCCTGATTTTGTAAAAAGTTACCAAGACAGTAAGAAAAAGGCAGCTGCAAAAGGTGAGAAGTTTGTTCCAATGAATGAAAGAGAAATTGTTGCTCTGATTGCTTATGTACAGAGACTTGGAACTGATATTAAAGTAAAAGAAACTGCTAAAAAATAAAGCCATGTTTGAACAGATAAAACACAATATGGAGAATATATCGGGTATAGAAATTTACCCGATTCTGTCTCTCTTAATTTTCTTTTCCTTTTTTGTGGGATTAGGCTTTTGGGTATTCTCCTATAAAAAAGATAAAATTCAGGAAATGAGCGAAATCCCTTTAAATGAAGGACTTGGTGTAACTTCAAAAGATAAATAAAATGAAAAAGTTTTTCCCGGCATATGTAAGAGTACCATTGTTTTTTTTCATTGGTTTTGCTTTGATGGAATATTGTATAGATTCTGGAGATAAGCCAGCTTTTATTAAGTATCCAATGGTTTCTGTTTTCCTGTTTGTATTTCTATTTATTCTGATTGCTATCGAAATTACTTTGAATGCAGTTAATCGTGTCATGTATCAATTGATGACTCCTGAAGAAAAAGCAAAATTGGATTATGAAAATAGTTTGAGTTTAAAAGAGAGTACCTGGTTTAAAGATCTGATGCAGAAGCTTACTAAAACACAGCCAATTGAAAAAGAAGGCGATTTGTTACTGCATCATGATTATGACGGAATTAAAGAATTAGATAACAATTTGCCTCCATGGTGGGTGTATTTGTTTTATATCACTATAATTTTTAGTGTTATTTATCTTGCCCGTTTCGAAATTTTTGGAGCCGATAATCAGGAAATGGAGCTTAAAAAAGAAATGGCACAGGCAAAAATTGATGTAGATGAGTATTTAAAAACTGCTCCGGATTTAATGGATGAAAAAACTGTTGTTTTGTTAACAGACAAGGAAAGTTTAGAAGCTGGTAGAGAAATTTTCACAACTAATTGCGCTGCTTGCCATAGAGCAGATGGTGGAGGACAAATTGGCCCAAACTTAACAGATGATCATTGGATTTTAGGTGGAGGAATTAAAAATGTTTTCCATACTATAACAAATGGAGGACGTGATGGTAAAGGAATGGTTTCCTGGAAAACCAATGGTTTGAAGCCAAAAGAGATTCAGAAAGTGGCAAGTTATATTTTGTCTTTGCAGGGAAGCGGACCTAAAGATCCAAAAGAACCTGAAGGAGAAATTTGGATAGATGAAACTGCAGCAAAAAAGGATGCAGGAATTAAATCAAAAGATAGTACAGAAGTTAAAAAATAATAATCATGTCAAATTTACCAGACGAAGCTTTTAGAGATACCATCGGAACTATTGATGAAGGCGGTAATCGAAAATTTATTTTCCCTAAAAAACCGTCTGGTAAGTTCTATGATTATCGAAAAATTATCAGTTATGTTTTATTGGCTATTTTAATAGCAAATCCCTTTATAAAAGTAAATGGTAACCAATTTATGATGTTCAATGTAATGGAGCGTCGTTTTAATATTTTTGGTTTTCCTTTTTGGCCACAGGATTTTTATCTTTTTGTCATATCAATGCTTGTTGGTGTTGTATTTATTATTTTGTTTACAGTTGTTTTTGGCCGAATATTTTGCGGTTGGATTTGTCCTCAAACTATTTTTTTAGAAATGGTTTTTCGTCGAATTGAATATTGGATTGATGGTGACCGTGGCGCACAATCACGTTTATCGAGACAAGAGTGGAATGCAGAGAAAATCCGAAAGAGACTTATTAAATGGACTGTTTTTTTTCTAATTTCTTTTGGTATCGCAAATGTCTTTTTAGCCTATTTAGTTGGTAGCGATGCATTATTTTTAATGATTGAAGAAGGACCAATTAAACAATCCGGCAATTTTGTAGCACTATTAATTTTTACAAGTGTCTTTTATTTTGTTTTCGCTTGGTTTAGGGAACAGGTTTGTATAATTGCTTGCCCATATGGTAGATTACAAGGTGTGCTTTTAGATAATAAATCGATAAATGTTGCGTATGACTTTGTACGTGGAGAAAAAGAAGAAGGTCGTGCCAAGTTTAATAAAAAAGAAGATAGAGCAACAACTGGAAAGGGAGATTGTATCGATTGTCATCAATGTGTGCATGTCTGCCCAATGGGAATTGATATTAGAAATGGTACTCAGTTAGAATGTACAAATTGCACAGCTTGTATTGATGAATGCGATGCAATTATGGAAACAGTTGGTTTGCCTAAAGGACTTATTCGTTATGCTTCAGAAGATGAAATAGTAAAGAAAGAACCTTTTAAATTCACAGCAAGAATGAAAGGTTATACAGCTGTTTTATTCATTTTGTTAAGTGTTTTTGTTGGAATGTTATTTTTACGAACCAACGTTGAAGCGATCATTCTGCGTTTACCAGGTCAATTATTCCAGCATAAAGGTGATAAAATAAGTAATGTTTATACTTATAAAATCGTGAACAAAACAATGAAAGATTACAATGATATTCATTTTGAATTGATTGATCAGAAAGGTGAAATTAAAAATGTTGGAAAAGAACATTTCAAAATACAAAAAGAAGGTATTTCCCAAGGAACTTTGTTTATAGAAATTAATGAAGTGCTTTTAGAAAGTGATAAAACTAAAGTTAAAATTGGCGTTTACAATGGCAAGAAATTGCTTGAAACTACCACAACGAATTTTTTAGGTCCACGAAGTTTTAATTAAAAATAATACCACTATGAAAATAAATTGGGGAACCGGAATTGTCATTGCTTTTGCATTATTCATGAGTTTTATATTATACTTTGTATTTGAAGTACAATCTAATAGTAAATATGATAATGATTTAGTCGTTGAAGAATATTATAAACACGACTCGCATTTTCAGGAGGAAATGGTGCGTATTCAAAATGCACATGATTTACAAAAGAAACCTTCAATTGTATATAGTGAAGAAGGCGTAAAAGTTGTTTTTCCTGCTACTTTTGAAAGTGATAAAATAAAAGGAAATATTTTATTGTATCGTCCTTCTAATAAGAAGTTTGATTTCAATACTCAAATTGCGTTGACTAATTCAGCTTTGTTAATTCCAAAAAATAAATTGGTTAAAGGTCGTTGGGATGTCAATATGGAGTGGCAGTATAATGGAACAAAGTATTTAACTAAAGAGATTATTTACGTAAATTAATTACAAATGTTGTATTCTGCATTTATATTAGGTTTAATCAGTAGTTTGCATTGCATCGGAATGTGTGGTCCAATTGCTATGATGTTGCCGGTAGATCATCAGAATGAAGCTAAAAAAGTCATTCAAATTGTGACTTATCATTTAGGTCGATTAACTGCTTACGCAACAATCGGATTGATTTTTGGATTGTTAGGAAAAGGTTTTTTCCTGGCTGGACTACAACAGAAAATGTCAATTTTTATTGGTGTGGCTATGATTATTGCAGTTTTGATTCCGGAGAAAGTTTTTTCAAGATATAATTTTTCAAAACCTGTTTATAAAGTCATTTCAAGAATTAAATCACGTTTAGGGAATCAATTTAAAAATAGAAGTTATAAATCACTTTTTACAATTGGATTATTAAACGGATTTTTGCCATGCGGAATGGTTTACGTTGCTTTATTTGGAGCAATCGCTATGCAGAGTGCGAGTTTTGGTGTTTTGTATATGTTGTTGTTTGGATTAGGAACTATACCCTTAATGACAATCGTGGTTTATATTCACTCTTTAATAAAACTACCCTTTCGAAATAAAATTCAAAAGGCAATTCCTTACGTTGCGGTGATTATTGGTGCTTTATTTATCCTTAGAGGCCTTGGTTTAGGAATTCCTTACGTTTCACCTTCTAATATGAGTTTGTTTGTGCAGGCGACTCCAAATTGCCATTAAACGGTCATCGAGAACAAATTCGTTTCCGGTGATTTTCTTTTTAAATGTAAATCAAAAGCCATACAAATATTTCGCACAAATGGTCGTCCGGCTTCAGTGATTGTGATTCTATTCTCTTCAATTACAATTAAGTCATCTTTTTCTAGCTCTCTTAAATCAGAAATTACATTTCCAAGATCGTTAAAATAAAGACTTTCTTTTGTCCATAAAGTTTCAAATTCGCAAGTTAAGTTTAGAATATGTTTTCGGATAATCAAATCTTCTTCATTTAGAATATGACCCTTTATAATAGGTAATTTATCCCATTCTAATAATTGGTAATAATCCTCTAAGTTCTTAGCGTTTTGAGCAAAACTATACCAGCTGTCACTGATAGAAGAAACTCCTAAACCAATCATTAGTTGTGTTTTTGAAGCACTATAACCCATGAAATTTCTATGCAAACTTTTATTTTCTGACGCTTTGTATAAACTATCAGATTTTAAAGCAAAATGATCCATTCCAATTTCTTGGTAACCATTTTTAGAAAGTAATTGCTTTCCTGTTTCGTATAGTTTTCGTTTCTCAGCATCTTTAGGAAGGTTCTCTTCATTGAATCCACGTTGTCCATTTCCTTTAATCCAGGGCACGTGTGCATAGCTGTAAAAAGCTAATCGGTCTGGTTTTAAAGAATTTGTTTTTTCAACAGTATCAACAACATCTTCGATAGTTTGAAATGGAAGGCCAAATATGATATCGTGACCGATAGAAGTATAGCCAATTTCTTTAGCCCAAAAAGTTACTTTTGCTACATTGTGGAAAGGTTGAATTCTGTTAATCGCTTTCTGAACTTTTTCGGCGTAATCCTGAACGCCAAAACTTACCCGGCGAAAGCCCAAATCATATAACTTTTGAAGTTGCTCATAAGTTGTATTATTAGGATGTCCTTCAAAACTAAATTCGTATTTATCAGCCTTATTCGCAAAAGAAAAAATACCATTAATAAGGTGTTCTAAGTTGTTTTTTGAAAAAAAGGTTGGAGTGCCGCCACCCAAGTGTATTTCTTTTACAAAAGGTTTTTCGGGTAATAACCTACAATATAAACTCCATTCTTTTAAAAGTGCTTTTATATAAATTTCTTCGACAGAATGATTTTTTGTTATTCGTTTATTACAGCCACAAAAAGTGCACATGCTCTCGCAAAATGGCAGATGAATATATAAACTAATACCGTTTTGAGAATTACTTTCTGAGAAGGCTTTTTGAAATGATTCGACCCATTTCTGCTGTGAAAATTCAGCTTCATTCCAGTATGGAACTGTTGGATAACTGGTATATCTTGGACCTGGAACATTGTATTTCTGAATCAATGAGATTTTCATAAAAAAGTATTTTGGATTTATCAAAATTACTTCTTCATACTAAGACATAAAATGACAAATATCATACTTGAAAACAAAAAAAAGAGACTCATTATGAGCCTCTTCCCTGAATTAAATAACTAACATTAAATAGAATCCTGAATGATTTTAAGCCATTTTTTGGCAAACATATGATCTTGGTACGCGCTAATTTGTTTGATGCGATCGTCGTCAAAATCATAGAATGGAATTGTAATTTTTTTAGAGGTTTCTCTATCCTGAAATTCAAAATCAATTTTTAGAATGGTATCTGAATTTCCATCACTAGTCAAAATTAATTTGCAGGACGAAACGGTTTTTAAATCAACAAATGTTGATTCTTGTTGATTTGGATTAAAATTCATCAAAATGAATTTTCTATGTTTTTGGTCTATGGTAAGCGTTTTATTGCTTTGAGACTCCGTTAAATCAAAATCTTCCGGATGTGTTGGATTGAATTTCTTTTTAATATTTAGAATTTTAGTTTTGTTTGCAGCGCTCGTTCGTGCAGAAAAATATATTGGAATGGTTACTATGATCGCAATCACAACACCAATTATGGTTACACTTGTTTCCATGTTTTTGAATTTTGATAAATAATATGAAATAGTAAACTGTTTTCAGACGGAAAACGGTTCAATTGTTTATAAAGAAATAAATTCTTCGGGCTAAATTTTCATGTATTTATCTACCAAAAAAAATGGAAAGGGTAGAGCATTAATAAGACTTTCTTGCTCTGGGTCGAGAATTGATTTGCAAAGTTTGATGCTGATTCAGCAACCTGATGTTGCGGAATAACAATTAATAAAGAATCAAACCATTTAATTATACTGGGATGGTTTGTTTTGATGTTTGCAGCAAATTGATAACTTGCCTGAGGCTGTATAAAAGCAAGGGAATCTGTATAATCTTTAGAGAAATTGGTTTCCGTCTTTTGGCTTTCGTTTTTTTGCATAGCAGCATCGCTTTCTTGAGATGCAAAAAAGGCAATGATCAAAAGTGATACAAAAATAACGGTTTTACGAATCCAATTCATGGTTGCGAATTTAGTTCATAAAACACAATTAAAGAAATTTAGAATGCTAATTACTTCTTAAAAGTAGTTTTTATTGTTTTATCCTCAACTTTTACTGAGTTAGTTGAGGATAAAAATATTTATTATTGCTGCATTTTGAAGTAATAATCAGCGGAGTGTTTTCCTCCTCCATAAAATAAAAAGAAGATACAAAGTAACAATACAATTATTGCTAAAATTAAACTTTCAGAATGCATGTGTCCCATAAAATTTACAAGTATAGCACCAAAAAGAATAGGTAATTGGGCTGCAATTGCCCAGCGGGTGAGTAGCCCAAAAACAATCATAATTCCTCCAATCATGTGGGCTGGGGCGATATAATGTAAAAGAAACATTCCGCCTCCATATTGATCAATAGGAGAAATTAAATCATGTAAATATTGAGCATTGGTTACAAACGAAACTCCTTTCATAAACAAAAAAACACCCAATACAATACGTACTAAATCTACTGGTAAATAAGTGTGCGAATTTGCCCATTTATTCAAACTTTTTACATTTTCCATGATACTACGTGATTAAAAATAATATACTAAGTTACTAATTTTTAATGATATATTTATTTTTAAGTAGCTGTAAATAAGTTTTTTACTTTTTATTTAACCTATTCTAAGAATTCTATAAATGAAATTAAACCTGTATAACACCTAAATTAAATGCTTTTTGAATTGGTGCATGGTTAGCGGCTTCAATTCCCATAGAAATCCAGGTGCGTGTATCAAGTGGATCAATAATAGCATCTGTCCACAATCTTGAAGCGGCATAATAGGGCGAAGTTTGTTCGTCGTAACGAGCTTTTATTTTATTGAATAGTTCCGTTTCCTTGGCTTCATCTATGATTTCTCCTTTTGCTTTAAGTGATGAAGCTTCGATTTGAGCCAATACTTTTGCCGCCTGTGTTCCACCCATAACGGCAAGTTCCGCACTCGGCCATGCAAAAATCAATCTTGGGTCATAGGCTTTTCCGCACATCGCATAATTTCCCGCACCATATGAGTTCCCAACTATAACAGTAAATTTTGGAACTACGGAGTTGCTTACCGCATTTACCATCTTGGCACCATCCTTAATAATTCCGCCATGTTCAGATTTTGAACCAACCATGAAACCGGTAACATCTTGTAAAAAGACTAAAGGAATCTTTTTTTGATTACAATTTGCAATAAAGCGTGTAGCTTTGTCAGCGCTGTCTGAATAAATAACGCCTCCAAATTGCATTTCGCCTTTTTTAGTTTTTACTACTTTTCTTTGATTGGCCACGATTCCAACTGCCCAGCCATCAATTCTGGCGTATCCCGTAATTATGGTTTGACCGTAACCATCTTTGTATGCTTCAAACTCAGAATTATCAACCAAACGATTGATGATTTCCATCATGTCGTATTGTTCGTTTCTGGCTTTTGGCAAAATTCCGTAAATATCTTTTGGTTCTAAAGCTGGTTTTTCAGCTTTGATTCGGCTATAGCCAGCTTTATCATATTCGCCAATTTTGTCAACTATATTTTTTATTTTGTCTAAAGCATCTTTATCATCTTTTGCTTTATAATCGGTCACGCCTGAAATTTCGCAATGTGTTGTAGCTCCACCTAAAGTTTCATTATCTATAGTTTCTCCAATTGCAGCTTTGACCAAATAACTTCCCGCAAGGAAAATACTTCCTGTTTTATCTACAATTAAGGCTTCGTCACTCATAATAGGTAAATAAGCTCCTCCTGCAACGCAACTTCCCATAACAGCTGCAATTTGGGTAATTCCCATGCTGCTCATTTGCGCATTGTTTCTGAAAATTCTGCCGAAATGTTCCTTGTCCGGAAAAATTTCATCCTGAAGTGGTAAGTAAACACCGGCACTGTCTACCAAATAGATAATTGGCAATCTGTTTTCCATGGCAATTTCCTGTGCGCGAAGGTTTTTCTTTCCAGTAATAGGAAACCAAGCTCCTGCTTTAACAGTAGCATCATTAGCAACAACAATACATTGTTTGCCTCTTATATATCCTATTTTTATCACCACTCCTCCAGAAGGGCATCCACCGTGTTCGGCGTACATTCCTTCTCCAACAAAACCGCCGATTTCTATACTTTTAGAATTTTCATCCAATAAATAGTTAATACGTTCGCGAGCCGTCATTTTGCCTTCAGCATGTAGTTTTTCAATACGTTTTTCGCCACCGCCTAGTTTTACTTTGGCAAATTTTTGTTTTAATTCTGAAAGTAAGAGTTTATTGTGATCTTCGTTTTTATTGAAGTTTAAATCCATAAGATATTGATGTTTTTACAAAATACTGTTGGCTAATTTACAAAATCAATTGAAATAAACAGAATATTCAAAATATCTTTAAACTAATCTTTTTATGATTTTATAATAGCTTATAAATAAAAAAACCAGAAGTTAACTTCTGGTTTTAATATATAAAATATGTTTTAGATTATTTTTTAGAATCACAAACCATTCGTTTTAAAATGGCCCATTGTTTCAACGCGTCACGAGCTTCAACTGCTGGATACCCTAACATGGTTTTTCCGGCAGGAACATCTCCTGTTACACCTGAACCAGCTCCAATAACAGCACCATCTCCAATAGAGGTATGATCTTTTATAGAAGCACTTCCGCCAATAATTACGCCATTTCCTAAAGTTACAGAACCAGCTAAACCGCTATTTCCAGCCATAATACAAAATTTACCTAATTTACTATTATGTCCAATTTGAACTAAATTGTCAATTTTGCATCCGTCTCCAAGTACAGTTGAACTGAATTTTCCGCGGTCAACACAAGTATTTGCTCCAATTTCAACTCCGTTACCAATAATTACATTTCCAATTTGTGGAATTTTTACCAGTCCTTTTTCTTTGCAGGGACGGAATCCAAAACCATCTGCTCCAATTGTTGCATTTGGATGAATAATACAATCACTACCAATATGACAACGCTCACGAACAACTGTTCCTGACCAGATAATCGTATTTTTTCCGATAGTGCATTCATCTAAAATAGTCACATTTGGATATAATGTAGTATTGGCACCAATTTCAACATTTGGACCAATATAACAACCTGCACCAATTCTGGCTCCTTCACCAATTATTGCGGTTTCATCGATTGTAGCAGTTCTGTGAATGTTTGTATGAAAGATCGGAGTAGGCGGGGCAAAAAGCGCTAAAATTTGAGACATCGCTAAGTCGGCATTTTTTACCTTAATAAAGGCACGATTTTCTCCAGGTTCTATAGAAATATCTTCGTTTACAACTGCAATAGATGCATTTGAAGTCGACCAATATTTTTCATATTTTTTGTTCCCTATAAATGAAATTTCTGAAGTAGTGGCTTTTTCTAGTTGCTCTGTTGCGGTTACGCTTTGCGAAGTAGTGCCGTAAATTACGCCATTTATAACTTCATTGATTTCGTGAATTGAATAGGATTTCATTGAATAAATTTAATTGACTTGGGGTTTATTTTTGCCAAATAAAATCAATTACATTTGAATTACCTAATCTTATTTTGAAGTTTTTTATGTACTGTTTAAAATAATAGTTTAAATATTACAATTTTAACATTAAATCTACTAAAATTTTAACAGTTTTTGAATTTATAATGGATTATTCTCTTTTTAATAGTAAACGAATTTTAAGTCGTAAGATTTTGATTTTCAGTAAACATATATTCTAAGAATAGAGTCCATTAAATATGGAAATAGCACTTTTTATTCAGGAAAACGAATTATAAAGGTCTGAAATCGAAATTATAACCTTAGATATTTTAAAAAGATAACTGATAGTGCCCGAAAAAATGGCACTACATGATTGTGAAATTTTGCAGGTTTAAACTTTTATATATTGGCAATCAGCTAGTTTTGTGTGAAATTATCAGGGTAATTTTAAAATCGGATATTATTAGTAAGATAATATTTAGAATTAGAAATATTCTGATCTGAAATAATTTAGTTAATTTGCTTTAAATTAATGAATTAAATAAAAAAGCGATTCACTTTTAATTAAAAGTGAATCGCTTTTTTAAAATAAGTAAAATTAATTATTCTTTTATTTTCGATAATGAAATGGCATTAATGCAATATCGCAAACCACTGGGTTCAGGACCATCAGGGAAGACATGCCCAAGATGCGCATCGCAGGTATTGCAAACCACTTCAACACGAATCATTCCGTATGATTTATCAGCATTATAAGCAATCGCATTTTCTTTGATTGGCTGTGTAAAAGAAGGCCAGCCAGTTCCTGATTCAAATTTTTCAGAAGCATCAAAAAGTAAAGTACCGCAGCACTTGCATTCGTAAATTCCAGGATCAAATAAACTGCAAAGTTCAGAGCTAAAAGATCTTTCAGTACCTTTTAAACGTGTTACCTGATATTCTTCAGGAGTTAAGATATGTTTCCATTCTTCTTCCGTTTTCTCTATTTTTTTCTCTGGAGTTGGATTTCCTTTATTTGTATATCGAATAATATCTGCCCATTTTATCATAACTTTTTTATTTAGTTTTCAGTCGCAGTCTCAGTTTTCAGTCTGTTTAAAAATGAGACTGCGACTGAGACTGCGACTAAAAAATTATTCCTCTTCCTTTTGTCCCATCATCATTAAAAATGCTTTTAAGAATGGGTCTATATTTCCGTTCATTACGCCATCAACATCGCTGGTTTCATAACCGGTACGAACATCTTTAACCAATTTATAAGGTTGCATTACATAATTACGTATTTGCGAACCCCATTCGATTTTCATTTTTCCGGCTTCGATATCGGCACGTTGTGCTTGTTGTTTTTTCAATTCGATTTCATACAATTGAGAACGTAACATCTGCATGGCACGTTGTCTGTTATCTTGTTGAGATCGTGTTTCCGAACACTGAATCTGGATTCCGGTTGGTTTGTGTACCAATTGTACTTTTGTTTCTACTTTATTTACGTTTTGTCCTCCGGCACCACTAGAGCGGGAAGTTGTAATTTCGATATCGGCAGGATTAATGTCAATTTCAATACTGTCATCAACAAGTGGATACACGTAAACTGATACAAATGAAGTATGACGTTTTGCGTTACTGTCAAAAGGTGAAATTCGAACTAAACGATGTACGCCGTTTTCTCCTTTTAAGTAGCCAAAAGAATAATCTCCTTCAAACTCTAAAGTTACGGTTTTAATACCGGCAACCTCACCTTCCTGAAAGTTCAGTTCTTTTATTTTATAGCCATAACTTTCGCCCCACATCATGTACATACGCATTAGCATTCCAGCCCAGTCACAACTTTCAGTTCCACCGGCTCCGGCAGTAATCTGAACAACGGCACTTAGACTGTCGCCCTCGTCAGAAAGCATGTTTTTGAACTCGATGTTTTCGATATGATCTTGCGTTGTCTTGTAATGCTCGTCTAATTCTTCTGCAGAAAGTTCACCTTCTTTATAAAAATCATGCGCTAATTGCAATTCGTCAGTAAGTTCGATGGCTTTGTTGTAATCTTCAATCCATTTTTTCTTGTTTCGAAGGTTTTTAACAATGACTTCGGCTTCTTTTGCATTGTTCCAAAAGTCGGGTGCGAAGGTTTTTTCTTCTTCGTTGGCAATTTCGATTAGCTTGGCATCAACGTCAAAGATACCTCCTCAACGCACCAAGGCGCTCCACAATACCTTTTATTTGTTCGGTAGTTGTCATAAATTAATAGTAGTTTTATATGTTTTTTATAAATATTACGTTAATTTGGTTGTATGATAATTTGCTAGTTAAAATTTACTAAAACTTGCCGAGAATAACAAACAGTAATACGTAATTTTGTTGCACAAAAATAAGATATAGTTTTTAGAATATGGAAATAAATTTAATTAGCGATACCATTACCAAGCCAACACACGAAATGTTGCAGTATATGTTTAATGCTCAGGTTGGAGATGACGTATACAAGCAAGATCCGACAGTTATCGAATTAGAGACTAGAGTAGCTGAATTTTTTGGTATGGAAGCCGGACTTTTTTTTCCATCTGGAACTATGGCAAACCAAACCGCAATTAAATTACACACACAACCTGGAGAACAATTGATTGCTGATAAATATGCTCATGTTTATCATTATGAAGGAGGAGGAGTTTCTTTTAACAGCGGTGTATCCTGTTGTTTGTTGGATGGAGACAGAGGAATGATAAATGCGACTCAGGTTGCTGCAGCAATTAATGATCCTGAATTTTATCATAGTCCGCTTACAAGTTTGGTTTGTGTAGAAAACACAACTAATAAAGGTGGTGGCGCTTGTTATGAATTAGAAGATTTAAGAGAAATAAAAAAAGTTTGTGACGCTAATAACCTGAAATTCCATTTAGATGGTGCCAGAATTTGGAATGCCTTAGTGGCAAAAAGACAAAATCCGAAGGAATTTGGAGCTATTTTCGATACTATTTCTGTTTGTTTATCAAAAGGATTAGGTGCCCCAATTGGTTCTGTATTGCTTGGTAGTAAAGCTGATATTCACAGAGCGTTGAGAATCAGGAAGATATTGGGTGGTGGGATGCGCCAGGTTGGTTATTTGGCAGCAGCAGGATTGTATGCTTTAGCACATAATATTGAAAGATTAGCCGAGGATCACAGAAGGGCTAAAGAAATTGCAGCAGTTTTAAGTACTAAACCGTGGATAGCAGCAATTGAGCCTGTAGAAACTAATATTTTGATTTTTTCATTAGCCGAAGGTTACAGCGATCAGCTTTTAATAGAAAAATTAAAACAGAAAAATATTTTAATTAGCGCACTTGGACATAATAAATTGCGAATTGTAACGCATTTAGATTATAAAGAAGTAATGCACACTTATGTGATTGAAACGCTTCAAAAGTTTTAAGAAGAGGTACTAAGATACTAAGGTTCTAAGATTCTGAGTTTTTCCAATAAAGAAGACTTAGTATCTTAGAACCTTAGTATCTTAGAATCTTAGTATCTTAGAATCTTATTTAAACAAGTTATCCATTCCCGGAATCATAGGCATATCCATTTTGGCAACAGCGTCTAATTCTCTTTCGTTTACGTTTGTTGCTTTTTCAATAGCTTTATTTAAGGTTACAATTAAGTAATCTTCCAGTTGTTCTTTGTCTTCTAATAGAGAGTCATCAATAGAAATTGATGTAACTTTTCTATTAGCGGTTAATGTCACTTTTAATAATCCGTCAGCGCTTTGTTCATCAATTAAAACAGTATCCAGACGCTTTTTTGTATCTTCAATTTTTTGTTGGGTTTCTTTAAGTTTACCCATCATTCCCATTAAATCCATTTTGTTGATTTTTAAATTATTTGAGACAAAATTACTATATTGCTGTATTAAATCAATACAATATTTTATGAAAATATTAATTCTGTTCTATTGTGTTTATAGTATTTTTGCCTCGTCTTATATAAAATTAATGCTTAATCAATGCAAAACGATATAACGGCTCCACAGGCCAAAGTAATTCCAAAAAACTTAAAAAAACATAAAGAAACCCGAATCGATAATTATTTTTGGCTCAACGACAGAGAAAATCCCGAAGTTATCGATTATCTAAATCAGGAGAATGCTTATTATGAAAATATGACTTCGCATACAAAAGAGCTACAGGCATCTTTGTACGAAGAAATGAAAGGCAGAATCAAAGAAGATGATTCATCTGTGCCTTATTTTTATAATGGCTACTATTATATTACCCGATTTGAGACAGGACAGGATTATCCGATTTTTTCAAGAAAAAAAGGAAGCCTTTCTGCTGATGAGGAAATTATGTTCAACTGCAATGAAATGGCAGAAGGACATGCTTACTTTAAATTGGGAGGTTTAAGTATTAGTCCTGATAACAAATTTGCAAGTTTTGGACTTGATCTTGTGGGAAGAAGAATTTATACTATTCAGATTAAAAACTTAGAAACAAACGAAATTCTGGCCGATAAAATTGAAAATGCAACCGGAGGATCTGTTTGGGCAAATGACAATAAAACCATTTTTTATGTCAGACAAGATGAAGTTACTTTAAGATCTGATAAAGTTTTCAGACATAAAATAAATAGCGATTCTGTAACTGATGTTTTGGTTTTTGATGAAACCGATGATACTTTTAATGTTTCGATCAGTAAAGAAAAATCAAGAAAATATATTGTAATTGGATCAGGAAGTACTTTAACAACCGAATACAGAATTTTGAATTCAGACAATCCAGATGGGGAATTTGAAGTTTTCCAGCCTCGTGTTCGCGGTTTAGAATACAGTATCTCTCATTTTGAAGATTCATTTTATATTTTAACCAATAAAGATAAGGCAACCAATTTTAAGTTGATGAAAACGCCTGAAAACAAAACTGCAAAAAAATATTGGGTAGATCTTATTCCACATCGTGAAGATGTTTTGCTCGAAGATATCGAAATCTTTAAAAATTATTTAGTTGTAGAGGAACGTTCGAATGGACTAAATCATATTCGAATCATGCCCTGGAATGGTGAAGCTGATTATTATTTGCCTTTTGGAAGTGAAACTTACAATGCATATACCACAACGAATATTGATTTTGATACTGATGTTTTGCGTTACAGCTACCAATCGCTTGCAACACCTTCCTCTGTAATTGATTTTAATATGAAAACTAAAACCAAAGAAATCTTAAAAGAGCAACAGGTTTTGGGTGGAAAATTCGATAAAGAGAATTACATCGAAGAACGCGTTTGGGCAACCGCAAGAGACGGTGTAAAAGTTCCGATTTCGATGATTTATAGAAAAGGATTAGAGAAAAATGGTAAAAATCCGTTGTTGCTTTATGCATATGGTTCATACGGAATCACAATGGATACTTATTTTTCTTCGACAAGACTTTCGTTGTTAGACCGCGGATTTGTTTACGCTATCGCACATATTAGAGGAGGAGAAGACTTAGGAAGACAATGGTATGAAGACGGAAAACTGTTAAAAAAGAAAAATACCTTTACAGATTTCATCGATTGCTCTAAATTTGTAATTAACGAAAAATTTACTTCTTCTGAACATTTGTATGCAGAAGGAGGTTCTGCAGGAGGACTTTTGATGGGAGTTATCATAAATGAAGCTCCTCAATTGTATAACGGAGTGATCGCTCAGGTACCTTTTGTAGATGTAATAACAACAATGCTTGACGATAGTATTCCGTTGACAACCGGAGAATATGATGAATGGGGAAACCCAAACAATAAGAAATATTATGATTATATGTTATCCTATTCACCATATGATAATGTAAAAGCACAAAAATATCCTAATATGTATGTTTCCACCGGATTGCATGATTCACAAGTGCAATATTGGGAACCTGCAAAATGGGTCGCCAAGTTGAGAAATATGAAAACAAATGATAACCTTTTGTTTTTAGATACCAATATGGATGCTGGACATGGTGGTGCTTCAGGAAGATTTGAAGCTTTAAAAGACTTAGCAAAAGAATTTAGTTTTTTATTAGATTTAGAGAAAATTAAAAGCTAATTAGAAATTTTTTGTTAAATTTGCAACCTATCAGGGGTTATTTTGAAATGCCTTTGATTAACTATTTTTTTATGAAAGAAGAAATAAATGCTTATAATAATGTTTTAGAATTAATAGGTAACACCCCACTTATTAAGCTAAATAAAATCACCGAAGAGTTAGAAGGAAATTTCTACGCAAAGGTAGAAGCTTTTAATCCGGGACATTCCTCAAAAGATAGAATAGCATTATATATTATTGAAGAAGCCGAGAAAAAAGGAATTCTTTCTCCGGGAGACACCATCATCGAAACTACATCTGGTAATACTGGTTTTAGTTTGGCAATGGTAAGCATTATTAAGGGCTACAACTGTATTTTGGCAGTAAGTTCGAAATCATCAAAAGACAAAATTGACATGCTGAGAAGTTTAGGCGCAAAGGTTTACGTTTGCCCGGCTCACGTTTCTGCTGATGATGAGAGGTCTTATTACAATGTAGCGAAACGTTTACACGAAGAAACTAAAGGTTCTGTTTACATCAATCAATATTTTAATCAGTTGAATATTGATGCACATTATAATAGTACAGGTCCTGAAATTTGGGAACAGACAAAAGGACAAATCACACATCTTATCGCTTGTAGCGGAACTGGAGGAACTATCTCAGGAACTGCTAAATTCTTAAAAGAGCAAAATCCAAATATTAGAATTTTAGGTGTTGATGCTTTTGGATCAGTATTGAAAAAATACCACGAAACAAGAGAATTTGATAACAAAGAGATTTATCCTTATCGTATTGAAGGTTTAGGTAAAAATCTGATTCCATCTGCTACAGATTTTGATATCATTGATAAATTCATGAAAGTAACCGACGAAGAGAGTGCGCATTCTGCAAGAGAAATCACTCGTAAAGAAGGTTTATTTGTGGGATATACTTCAGGAGCAGTAATGCAGGCCATTAAACAATATGCTGAAGAAGGTGAGTTTACGAAAGATAGTAATATAGTTGCTATTTTTCCTGACCATGGATCTCGTTATATGAGTAAAGTATTCAGCGATGACTGGATGAATGAACAAGGATTCTTTGATAGCATTAATGAAGAAGAAGTTCAAAAAATTGAATTTGTAAAATAAAGAGAATTACTCTATAGAATATAAAACTTCCGATATTAAATTATCGGGAGTTTTTTTTTGAAAAAAAATAAAATTAGTTATTTATTGATATCAGCGTAAAAACTTAAAATTTTGAAAATACCGTATTTATACGTAAGAAAATTTTATTATGATTGAAGTTAATTTATAATTTTAATAGTATCTTAAAAGTATCGTTAAAAGTATTGTTAAGTGTATTTTGCATTTAAATACCATCACTTTTGGTTATTTAAACGATTATTTAGGTTCGTTGTCGAAAAAATTTTCAACTGGAAACTTTAAAATATAGATTAGTGATGTTAAAATGACATAATGTTTTTTAATCCTAAATCTACTATTATGAAAAAATTACTACTCACTTTAATGTTTGTAAGTTTTTTGAATGTGAATGCTCAAAATCCGATTCAGGAATTCACTTTTAATGGGACTCTGATTAATACTAAAAATACAACTTCATTTATGGGAACAAATAATTTTGTTGCCGATAGAAATGGAGTTGCAAATAGTGCCCAACAATTAGTTAATAAGGCTATGGAAGCAGTTATACCAGACCTTCCTCAGGATAATAAAGCAAGAACAGTTACTATCTGGGTAAAAATGAATGATATTGCAAAAGCCAACTACATTTGGGGTTACGGAACGGCTTTTAATGCTCAATATTGTGGTTTACTACAGCAAGGAACTGCCTCTTCTAATTCTGATTTAAGTTTAGCTGGGTGGGGTGCTTCTAATGATGTTATTGTTTCTACTTCTTTATTAAAAAATACATGGTATCAATATAGTATTACTTTTGACGGTACAGTTTCTAAAATATACCGTGATGGACAATTATTGAGATCGGTAAGTGGAATCAATCGTTCTACAAAGGGCACTATTTTTAGATTGGGCGAAATTAATACTACAGTTGGTATTAATGCTGATATAGACGATTTAAAAATTTATAATGTTGCGATGACAGAGGAACAAATTTTAGAAGAATACAACGTCTCTAAACCGGCAATTGTTATGGCGGAGTCAGTGGTTTCAAAACCCGAAAAAAATATGGAAACTGTAAAAGTTGCTTTAAAGGCAGCAACAACAAACGCGCTTATTACAGGTGATGTTAATACTGTGACTAAAAATGTAGAAGTATATTCACAAGGACAGAAGGTGGTTGGCGACAATGCAAAGAGTATTAATGATCTGCCAGAAGGAACTTATTTGTTGAAAATAACAAATAATTCTTCAAATAAAATAACTTCAAAATAGAAACTAAAATTTGGTTGATAAAATAGTTAGTTAATTTGTGTTAGTAGAATTTAATTTTTTGAATAGTGTAAAAAGCCTTTTAACGTTAAATTTAAAAGGCTTTTTTGTTTTTACTAGTGTTTTTTTTGTTGCCCTGGAGCGTAAGCTTTAGCGCTTTTGCTTCCCGACATTTTTTTTGCTTGTCCCGGAGGAACTTTTCCGGACCCAGTACTATGTGTATGAACACTACAGCTGATTACGCTAATTACTACAAACAGAATTACCATAACGATTACGGCAACTTTTGTATATTTTGATGTTTTCATAAAATTGTTTTTTTGAAGGTGGTACAAATATAATGGTTAATATGATTTTTCATAATCGTGGGTTCCAGTTTAAAATCATTACAAACAAAGGTCTAATTTATATCACTTTTTTACCAGCGCTTCAATGGATTTAAATCTTAAAAAATATTGTAGTGATCTTTTCGATCTGCAATTCATTTTTCAAGACAAATTGATTTTTTGTAAAAATGTTTTTACAAATATGAATTTTATAACGTTTTAAATGAGTTATTTTTTTTGTTTCAATGAGAATACCGTATTTATACGTAATTAATATTTGTAAAATTGAATTAAATTTATAGTTTTAACAAAATTTATAAAAGAATAAATAAATCTAATCAAAGGTTTTAAATTATCAATTTTGATTATTTTAAGAATTTGATATTGTCGAATATATTTATCTTTTTTTAAACGCCTCAAAAATCCATAAAATATGAAGAGATTATTACTCACTTTAATGTTTGTAAGTTTTTTAAATACGAATGCCCAAAATCCGGTTCAGGAATTCAATTTCAATGGGACTTTAAGTAATACTGATAATACGATTTCCCTATTAGGAACTCCTAATTTTGTAAATGACAGAATGGGAGTTGGTAAAGGAGCTCAAAGACTTACGAACAAAGTTTTGCAAGGAGTAGTAGGAGATCTTCCACAAGATAATAAACCAAGATCAATATCTGTCTGGGTAAAATTTAATACTATTGCTTCGATAAATTATATCTTAGGCTATGGTAGTACAGTAAATTCGCAGTATTTTGGTTTATTACAACAAGCTGCAGCTGCAGGTAATTCAGACGTAAGTTTGCTTGGTTGGGGAGATGCAAATAATGTTGTTGTTTCAGTTCCCCTTCATAAAGAGATTTGGTACCAGTATAGTATTACTTATGACGGTACTAGTTCAAAAATATATCGTAATGGTGAATTACTAAAATCAGTAGATGGAATTCCGCGGACAACAAAAGGATATATTTTGAAATTGGGGCAATTAAACAGTGCAATAGCTATCAATGCTGATATAGATGATCTTAAAATATATAATGTTGCCATGACAGGTGAACAGGTTATGGAATCTTATAACAGTTCGAAACCAACTGGGATAGCTGCATCTGAAACTGCTCAGGCTTCAGGGCCAGTAAAAAAAGTATCTACGACACCAATTACAAAAGCTACAGTTACAGCAAAAAGTACTACTCCCGCTATTCTGCCAACAAATAACACACATGGTACTAAAACTGTTGAGGTTTTCTCGCAAGGGAGACAAATTATGGGAAGCAACGCTTCTAATATTGGTGATTTGCCTGAAGGAACTTATTTGATCAAAGTAACAAATAAGAAATAGTTTCAAATTAGGATAAGAATTTCTGTAGAAAACCGATGGACCTTTAAAAGTTTAGAAATAAATCTAAATTGTTTCCAACCTTTTTAAGCAAAACATACTCTATATAAGTAGTAATCATTTTGAATGATTTTAACTTTAAAAAGATATAGTATGAAAAAGAAGTTCACCTTAGAAATAGCTAATCCTTGTACTGAAAATTTTGATAAAATGATTCCTAATTCTAAAGGTTCGTTTTGTGATTCTTGTGCTAAAAATGTAATAGATTTAAGCAACAAGACGAACTCAGAAATAGCGAGAGTCATAGTAGAAAACAAGGGAAAAAATATCTGTGCGCGTATAATAACAACACAATTGGAAGAAGAATTTGAATACAATGAAACTTCTAAAATCAATAACTTTAAATATGCTGCAATTGCTGCTTCGGTTTTATTAACCTCCACTGTGATAGGACAGGAAAAAGCGCCAGTTGAAACTGAAATCAACGTATCACCTGCTAGCCATATTGTTGGTAAGATTGCCTTTAATTCTCAGTCTAAAGAAGAAATTTCGATAACAGTAAAAGGAAAATTAATAGATGCAAAAACCAATAAGCCTTTAAATCGTGAAAAATATCAAAATTTAACCCTTACTATTAATAATTCGGGTACCCCAATAAAAATAAATGGAAAAACAGGTGACTTTTCTATTCCAATAACTGTTTTGAAAAGCACCAAATCAATAATAATTACTATTCAAAGCAATGATTATTATTTATCCAAAACAATACCTTTTGATGTGAAATTAGTGAGAGAAAATATTTTTTTGCAAGATATAAGTATTGATACAGAACAGGGCACTAAAGTTTATATGTTAGGCGGATTAGGAATTAATTATACTGATAGACGAGGAATTAAAGAAATTTGATGAAACAAAAAAAGCCCTGAAATTT
>NZ_JCAXEB010000089.1:0-235 GCF_059758655.1 Flavobacterium sp. GQ95 | reverse complement strand
TACAGGAATGGGATGGCTTTTTACACCCGCAACCTGTGACCTTGTTTTAACCAACGAAAAACTAATCTGATTCTCTAAAAAAGAGATATTCTCAAGCAGGACCAGATACGTTAACTGAGGGCTTCCTTTTTGGGAGAAATCATTCCCAACCCGCTCAACAGTTAGGTTTTGTTGGTAAAGGATATCTGTCTTTCCATCCCCATTATAATCATTGGCGATAAAACTGTTTTCATTC
>NZ_JCAXEB010000088.1:0-235 GCF_059758655.1 Flavobacterium sp. GQ95 | reverse complement strand
CACAGGAATAGGATGGCTTTTTACACCCACAACCTGTGACCTTGTTTTAACCAACGAAAAACTAATTTGATTTTCTAAAAAAGAGATATTCTCAAGCAGGACCAGATACGTTAACTGAGGGCTTCCTTTTTGGGAGAAATCATTCCCAACCCGCTCAACAGTCAGATTCTGCTGGTAAAGGATATCTGTCTTTCCATCCCCATTATAATCATTGGCGATAAAACTGTTTTCATTA
>NZ_JCAXEB010000087.1:0-244 GCF_059758655.1 Flavobacterium sp. GQ95 | reverse complement strand
CGTATCGCCGGGATCCGGATCCGTAGCACTCCACTCAAGGGTTACAGCAGCCGTATTTTGAACAAGCCCTGCCATAGGCTGTAATAGTTCGGGGGCAAAAGGCAAATGATTTATCTTTGGATCACCAGCCGTATAAAAACTTCTGATAGCGGAGTACCCACCCGAGAGCCCTTTACTATCGGTGGCCTTTACCCTCCAGTAATAATGAGCATTTTTTTCCAGTACAAGCATCTGATCGGTAAGC
>NZ_JCAXEB010000086.1:0-257 GCF_059758655.1 Flavobacterium sp. GQ95 | reverse complement strand
AATGGATTATTCCAGCAATACCCATACCTGTTATAATTTTGGGTATTAAAGGGTTCCTGTACAAAATTATCCGGCTGCAAAAAACGATGCAGTTTGGGATCATACAAACGACCGTTCATGTTGATAAGCCCTACGCTTTGCAAATGCTCATGGCCCGTGTAGCCCCTGTCAAGAATAGTAAGACCGCTCAGCGTTTTACCAGCGCCATCCCGCACTTCTACAATTGCCCCCCACGCATCAAAAAGACGCGTTTCCAG
>NZ_JCAXEB010000085.1:0-284 GCF_059758655.1 Flavobacterium sp. GQ95 | reverse complement strand
CCAATAAGGATCAAATATCTAAGATTCTTCATAACTATTTTTTTATAATTTTTACAACAACAGCTTTATCCAGCCCTATTTTAGCAAAATAAGTCCCCGAAGGCTGGCCTTCCAGTGTTAATTTAACCTTTGAATTCTCCACAGTATAAACCCCGTTTGAAATCAAACGACCTATTATATTGTACAGGGCTATTGAAACTTCTTTTGCCGATGTTGGAAGTTCAATTTCAAAACTTCCCGATGTAGGGTTGGGATAAGCCCAGACCATATCTTGTAATGCTTCA
>NZ_JCAXEB010000084.1:0-289 GCF_059758655.1 Flavobacterium sp. GQ95 | reverse complement strand
TCTCGGTTCCTGTATATCCTCCAGCAACTGCAACTTCATAAGCTGATTTCCCAGCAGCCCCCGTTGCTCCAACAGCGCCAGTTTCTCCCTTTAGGGAAGATAACCACACTGCCTCGGTTCCTGTATATCCTCCAGCAACTGCAATTTCATAAGCTGATTTCCCAGCGGCTCCCGTTGCTCCAACAGCGCCAGCAGCTCCGGTTTCTCCCTTTAGGGAAGATAACCACACTGCCTCGGTTCCTGTATATCCTCCAGCAACTGCAACTTCATAAGCTGATTTCCCAGCAGC
>NZ_JCAXEB010000083.1:0-291 GCF_059758655.1 Flavobacterium sp. GQ95 | reverse complement strand
CCGGGTGGAGCTGCTTATGGGCCGGCCTATTTTCTGGTGCAATATCCCGATGGTTCAACAGCCTATTATGGGTTATCGGGTTCCAGTTCCATAACCCAGTGGTGCATTTCCTATTGGGAAAATCCACAAGGGGTGCGAATCAGTTATAATTATAACTTTTCCCGTAATACTTTATGTATTGCCAACATAGATTATGGCTCTCTAAATAATGCATCTCCGATTAATCGGGTGCAGTTTATTTACAATATCAGACAAAGACCCGAACAGGCCTATGTTGGAGGAGAGAGTCTT
>NZ_JCAXEB010000082.1:0-298 GCF_059758655.1 Flavobacterium sp. GQ95 | reverse complement strand
TCTCCAATCTGAAGCGTTCTCCACGAAGAGGTAAACGTATCTTTTACACGCACTTTTACACCATCTGCCCACGGCACCAAATCCGATTTTAATTGTGTTCCGGTTGTATTAACCAAAGTCATACTGGCAAAATCAACCAAATTGGCTTCGTGAAAACTTAAGGCCAGTCCGCTTTTGCTTTCAATTGTAAGCGGAGTCAAAACAGTATCAAGTGTACTTACCGGAGCGTCCTTAAAAAGATATTCGTCACGGTTTTCTCTGTTGGCCGGAATCCACCATGCTTTTCCATCTTCTTTTA
>NZ_JCAXEB010000081.1:0-310 GCF_059758655.1 Flavobacterium sp. GQ95 | reverse complement strand
ATGCACCGGGAAATATTGATGCTGCACCACAGGGTTATATAGCAGCGGGACAATCCTTTATGGCAGGATTTAGTTTGCCGGGACAAATTCAATTTACCAATTCAATGCGTATTGGCGCGGATAAAAACGGCCAGTTTTTCAAACCTGGCAAAACTTCAAAAACCACAGGTATAGAAAAAAACCGTGTGTGGTTAAACCTGACCAATGAAGAAGGTGCTTTCAAACAAATGCTGGTTGGATACATTGAAGGGGCAACCAACGATTACGACAGAGGCTACGATGGAACTTCATTTGACGGAAATAAATATAT
>NZ_JCAXEB010000080.1:0-317 GCF_059758655.1 Flavobacterium sp. GQ95 | reverse complement strand
ATGGTTTGTCTCCCAATGGAGACGGGTTCAATGATGTGTTTTATATTAGTGGGCTGGAACAGTATCCCGACAATAATGTCACTATCTATAACCGTTGGGGAGCAGTGGTATATGATCAAAAGCATTATAATAATGCTGATATTTCCTTTGAAGGCAAAGAACTTCCGGTTGGAACATATTTTTATATTGTGAGTTACAAAGATCAGAACAATATTGGACATGATGCATCTGGGTACCTATACCTGACTAAATAGACTATTAACAATGTAATTATGAATCTATATTAAGCGTGTAAGCTTAAAAATAATCAGGGTTCA
>NZ_JCAXEB010000008.1:0-321771 GCF_059758655.1 Flavobacterium sp. GQ95 | reverse complement strand
ACTTTAATTTAAAAAGTTGAACCCTTTTTTATTATAATCACAAAGTGATTAATCTCAATTGTAGGTTGAAATTCCGTATTTACTCAACTTCTCTCAAATCAAATATGCAGAATATTGCTTATCAACTCACTATCGTTTAAACGGACTTATTTTATAAATCCTTCTCTCTGAATTTTATTTAAATATTTTGGTCAATAATTACAAATTCCAAGTTATATTAAGTACTGATTCCAGTTTAAAATGATGTTGAAATTTGATAGGGTATAATCTTAATGACATGTTGTAAAGAGCCTTTCAGAATTTCATGGAAAAATGTAGAAGAATTATTTCTTAACTGCTATGATTGAAACAACTTCCATCGACTCTGTCCTTTAAGAAAGTTACTTTTTACATATTTTGAATTAACTTTGGTTCCTTATACATAGAGCAAAGCATAAAAAAAATTAAGTGTCAAAATATTACTTCCATGTATGTGTATAAATGCGTAACCCATTTTCTTATTTCCACTTCTTTTTTTGCTAGTTTTGAACTGTTTAGGTTCTTACACGGTTTTAAAAACTATTTGCTAGTTAAAGTAAATTGCTTAAACAAGTATCTTAATAATTTTGATTGTTTTTTAATGCTTGGTGAAGAAAGTCATATTTTTTTAAAATTAAGAGTAATATTAGTTGGTATATAAAATTAAAAGTACATACAATTATGAGGTTATGGTAGAAATTATGGAAATATTTGTGTTTTTAGCTGTATTTGCTATTTATTTAGCACCTAGTTTTTTAGGTAGACAACACAACGATAAATACAAAATCGTTATTTTAAATTTATTTTTAGGTTGGACAATTGTTGGATGGTTTGTTATTTTAGTATGGGTGTATGCAAACTATAAACAAAATCTGGTAGTAGAAGATTTGATAATAGAAGATTTAAACGAATCAGACGATAAACTTTATCTTACAGTAGAATTAATAGCGTTAAATAAGTTATATAAAAGAGGAGACATAAATTTCAATGAATTTTTAGATGAAAGAAAAAGAATTTTAAGTGACGTTTGCCAGTAGAGTTAATTAAATATTTCTACTTGCTTAAAAAAATATACTAGATGTTTACTTCGATAGTAACTTTTAGTCTGGATATAGTTAAAACACATATATTTAATTTCATATGTTATTTGGCAGCCCTCTCTTCCGTAAAAGTTTAATGCTCAAAGTATTATTGGTATAGTTTCTTAATGAATTGACTTCACTAAAAATGTATTGAAAACTTCAGATGAAGAATGTTTAGTAAAGTTTTTTTAACACCTGTATCTTGTGTATTTCTACTGTGTAGTGTACTCTGGTTCAAAGAAAATCTTGCGCATAAGTCATACTGTCAGCTAATTACATGAATTTTGTTTCACTCTACTGAAAAGAGCTTAACTCGAAAGTCAATAAATCACTTGTCTACTTCTATAAAGAATAGTTAAAAGTATTTGCAATTCTACAAATATTCTCCTTGTTTGTAACATGTTTTTGTTGAGTTTATGTTTTAACTTTTCTAATCTTGAATTATTGTGCTGATTTTGGGAAACAGCATATAATTTATTCTATTCTAATGTAGTACTATAGTAACCTAAATGTATTTTCAAATGATTTTAAAATACTTGTTTAGATATAATTTCTTGTTTATGGAACTGTAAATTAAATTACTGTATAAAATCCTATACACGCGTGTAGATATAAGTATCTAAATGAAAAGGAGGAATATTTAAAAGAGATAGCTTTGTGTTTGCTCTTCTTAGGTGATAATTTATATAGTTGGATTTATAATTTTAAACTAATTAGAGTTTAGTAAAAATAAAATATTTATATATTAAACAGTGAGGCCCAAAATCCTTGAAAATGTACATTTTTGAAAGTATAATTTAACTATAAAATGTTTTAGTATAAAAAGTGAAATAAAATGAAGACATTAAATACATGTGGAGAAAGATTTGATTATGCAAGAAAACAAATGAATCTTAGCTATATGAAGCTTGGAAAGTTGTTTAATATTGCTCCAATTAGAATCTCTAAATTTGTAAAAGAAAATGACATACTAGAAGTTTATATCGATGTTTTTTCCTGGAAATACAAAGTGTCAAAAGAGTGGCTTTTAACAGGGAAAGGAAACATGTTTATAAACAAAGCAGAGCAAAATTTAACTCCTACAGGTACTTTTATAGAGTGTGAGCATCAACTTGAAAGAATATGTAATATAGAATTGAATTTAATGCAAGCTCAAACTATTGAAAAATTGAAATTAAAGATTTTGCATTTAGAAAAAAAAGGCACAAACATTAGAGATTCTTTGGTTATTGAAGATATTGATATTCTTTATTAATTAAAGTTGTTAGTTCTCATAACATAAAAAAAACAAAACAGAGGTTAGTATTTTTTACGAACAATAAACTGCGTCAATCTAAGTAAAGACAAATTAACAACTTATTTTAAATATTAGTAATCATTCAAGCGAGTATTCAAAGTCACTTTTTGATTAAAACGAAATATTGTGGTGATTATGCCGCAATAGATAGTACGATTTAATTTACACTCTGTTGCTTGCGGATTAATATAATAGTGAAGGGAGCGTGTGGAATAAACAAGTAGTTGTTATATGTTTCATTACTACAATGTTTTCAAAATATTTTCCCGATTTTATAGCACTGCTTCTATTTAATCTGGAAGGAAATTTTGTGGTTTAAAACGACTATAGTTAGTAAATATATTGAAGAATGGTTACATAGTTTCTGATATAACCATTTTATTTTGTGATTAGTTTGTGTATAAGTGTGTGGTGTTTTTTTTAGAAACAAATGTTTTATTCTTTTTATTTGTAATCTATTAATATTTAAAAAAATAAAATATGAACAATTTTAAGAAAGATGAAATTTTGAGAGAAAAAATAATTGTAAGACTTCTGTATTTTGCTATAGGGTTTGTATTTGCTTTTCTGATTTTTTATAGACATAAGTCTTGAAAAAATATTGGTGAACCTCTGTTTTTTTTGAATATTTATAGAATTGATCTGGTTGGGTCTTCTGTTAAAATTCTACATCAATCCCAAAACCTATAGGTTATCAAGTTTAAACATAATTTTTAATTAGTCTTAAGAAAAAAAACTAAAATTACTTATATTTTTTAAATTGAGATCTAGATATTTTTTTACTAGACTACTCTTTGGAGATATTATATTTCCTTATCAAAAAAAATCAACATAGTTTAATAATAATTTACTTTTTTGATAGTACAAACGTATAAGCTAATGGTCTACATTTTCTGAAAATGTTAAACAAATTTCTTTTGATTGTGTGTTATTGGAAGTATGGGACTGTTTGTCAGAAAGTACTTAAAAATTACTCGAAATTATTTCAGCTGATCGTATTTTAGGAGCTTAAATAACCATACTCATAAAGAGAAATATTTCATAACAGAAGTTTTTTGTAAAATTTTAAACGATCATCACTTTTGAGAAAAAAGTTTAAAAAGAGTATCGTTTTTTTGCTTGAATAATAGTTTTTACTAACAAAGGGTATTATAGAATTTTAATTCAAATTTTTCCAATGATTCTTGAAATTACAAAAGTGTAAAAAAGGATGTCTGATGGACATGTGAGTAATATAGTAATCGATCTTTAAGAATGTCCTATAAAATAAATTGTATAGCCGAAGGTAGAATATTTTTAAAATATTAAATTTTATGCATTTTTTCAGGGGAATGTTTTTTCATGTTCTAGAAGAATGAATATTTGTAGAAGTTGGCTACTTAGAGTTATAAACCCTATAAGTTTGTTTTCATGTTTGTTAAAATTGATTTTTTATTCTTATTTTCAATTTTGTTAATTGAGTAAGTTCATGTATTTGTACTCATTTGGGTATTAATCTATTTTTAAATCATTAAAGATTAGTAGATTGTATTAATGTACGCGCGTATATGTATGTCTGGTTTTTAAAAACAAATAGATTTTGCTTCTCTATTTTTGGACTACTACAATTAGGTTGGAGATTTAGGGATTTTTTTTCATTTTTGTAGTTTTTGGATTAGAAAACTGCCTCAGTAGTGAGGTGGTTTTTTTATTTTAATAAGTTTCATTAGTATGTTTAATTTGTAATTAACAACTGATTATTTATAAGGGCAGACATTATAATTTCGGAAAGAATGGTTTTTGAGCAGTTTTGACTAGGTTTATCGAGTCGATTAATATTTGAACTTGTATTAAAGCCATAGGAAAGAATTTTGCTTAAAGAATGTGTGCTTATGAATAAATGCGTATTTGTATTGAAAAGTAAACTCAGACTGAGTAAAATATCAATTTAATGTAGGCTGACTTTCCATGAAATTGTTGACCAATCTATTATTAACTGATTCAGAAGCGATAAACTCAAAAAAGTTTTAGATAAATTTTAAAGCAAGTTGTTAATATTAGCCTCGGAAGGTTAATCAATCTAGACTAATTTATATCCATGGAATAAAGATAGAGCGCTAAAACACTTAATCTATTCTTAAAATTTATTATAGAGTTTTTTATTGTCAAGTGTTTAGGTTGTATATGGAAGAATCGTTGACACAGATTGGTGAAGTGGAAAACTATATTTTTTGTACAGTTAAGTGCATTAAAGGGTTTTAATCGTTTTTGAAATGGCAACAGTTTTAAAAGTTTTGCTAGTATTTAAAATATGAGAAAGATACAGAATTAGCCGGGCAGTGGCTTTTTTTATACAAAGAATTCGGATTGTTAATGAATATTGTCAAAATATTCGTTGTTCAAACAGTCTCTTTGATCTTATCTAAACTGAAAAAAAATGATTTGTCAGTTAGATTTTATGTTGTTTGTTATGTATAACTTATTATTATTATTCTTTATTTTTGAAAAAAATTATAAACACACCTATTAGAAAGTAAATTGCGGATAACAATATTTGTATGATTTCCTCAAATGTTGCATTGAAATATAGTAGAAACATAATAAATGTAAATGTATAGATAATCGCGTTCTATTTAATAAAACATATTAAATGAAAGTAGATTTATGATTGGTAATCAAAGACAACAATTTGCTCGATGATATTGGAATAATATTTTTTTAATTCAAAATGAAATCAGAAGATTGTTTCTTACTATCATTTATAGTGATTTGTTTTATCTGGAAATTAATACAAAATCAAAAAGATTATATGTTGAAAGAATAAAAAACTTTCCGCTTTTTCTGTTTAAAAACGTGTAATTATTCATTATATTATATTGAGTTTTAATTATTAATTAGATGACCTTATAATCTTGTTAAAGTCAATTATATTCAGGTAGTGAATGAGTTTGAATTAGGTGTAAGTTTATCAAAACAGTATTGATAGGTATCTTAGTTTGTTCTTTAGATAGTACCTGTTTTAGTTTTAAGTATGTTCATTATATTTACTCATTCTGAAATTGTCATGCATTTTTTTAATTAAACGTGTAGATGTGTGTGGTTAAAAACTTTGCGGCTTGTTATTTGATACTTAAGTTTGTCGTGTTTATTTAGATAACTTTATAGGATTGCATGGCATAAAATTTATATTTTAGTAGGTTTAATGAATTGACGCCGGTAATGCAAGCGGGCACTTATAAAGTTTGTCGTTTTTTTAAATGCCCACGTAAGTGGGCATTTTTATATATTTAATTTAACCGATTAGGTGCAGTTATTTGAAGTAAAATATAATTGAGTAGTATTGATTTATATGTTGAAATTTATAATAATGAATTTTTTTGACAAGCGAAATCTATGTCAAATATAGAAAAAAATATTTTATAGTTTTTAGAAGTTATGTGCTCTTTAAGTTTATGAATTAGAATGTGATCTAGTATATAGAAATAAAGTATCTTATTTAGACGTTGTTGTGCTTAGTTTAAATGCTGATTTTGTGTTGATTAACAGTGAGAAGTCATTTAATAATGCTTTATGGTTATAGAATTATTTTAAAAACTAGAATAAAAGAAATTTTAGACATGTATTCTATCATTAATACTCCTTTTTTACTAATAGCCAAGTGATCAATATTAGTCAAAACGACATGTGATTTTTAATGTTTAAACAATCGTATACTTATTTGATAGCTAGAAGGACCTTAGTATATTCATATAATGTAAATTAAAAATAAGGTACTTACTCGCGTATTTTTATGTATTATTTTTTCTTGTGTATTGTTTTTTCTTGCTTAGTTTTGAAAAATAGGTAATTTACTTTGAATTCGTTCCTTACGATTACGATTCAAGTATTTTGCTTGTTTTAGTTAAAGATGTTCAGCAATGGGCATTTTTTTTATTTAAATAATTCCTGCTTTAAAAGAATCACTTAAACCAAGTTTTTCCATTTGTATTATTAAATAAAAAAATATTACTAATAAGTATGTGTTTTTTATTTCATTCTTATTATAAGATACGGTAGTTTCTTCAATAACACATTTGGAGATGAATTCCGGTAAACACTTATCTTAAGCATATAAATTAAATGGTTTATGGAAAGGATCTCAGTAAATAATGAATCATAATTCATTAAAAAATCAAAGAAAATTTAGCCGTATTTTTAGCTAAAAATTGGCTATTCGTTATTTAGTCACATTAAATATGACTATTATAAGAGACTCGATTTGTTCAGCGAATTTACGAATGATTACAAGGTTTTATAGAGATGAAATTCTTTAGGATGTTTTTTATAGCTGTCAATAGATCATCAACTGTCTGATTGCTTATTGTAGAACTGCTTTCTTTTTAAGTATTACTATTTAGGACTATCATAGCTTAAATAAACTCATAATAGGAATTGCCAAAACTTCATTTTAATCTTAAACGTTTGAACATTTTTAAATCATGTTTTTCCTCTGGCTGGCAAGATGATTTGTTGTTTGCAGCCACTTATCTTATCTATAATCTATGCTCGATGTTGGGGACACTAAAAGAAAAGAGTGTGAAAACAATGAAAGTGGACGATGATGGAAAAAGAAAATTCAAACAGAATGTGAATTGTGAGACTGCGATCCACTCTTTTGGAGTATGCCGAACTGGAAAAAAGATTTATATCAACACCTGTCGAAATTTAAGCGATCATAATAGAAGACATTTATTTAATAAAGTAATGCTTCTTTTTCATTGAAGAGAAAAAAGGTACTTTAATACCGAGTTCATTCAATTTGGAAATGACATCACTTAGAATGTTAAAAAGATAAATTCTTTTAAAAATGAATAAAAACCAAAAATGCGAGAAGAATTAGTTATGATTTATTATAATTTGCAAGAGGATAATTATATGCCTTTTTCCAAAAGGTAAAGATTTCTAATAATTTTTCTTCTTTGTTTTTTTAAGTGACTTTTTCTGTATATACTGTTATGGAATAATCTTATATACAATTTATACTCATTTTGGAAAGAATCAACTTTAATTATCTGATACAAGTCTATTGATTTTTTAAATCTAATGTACACGTGTATACTTGTGTAGCTTTTTTTGTTAAAAATCTTGTTTAATGATTAATTTTGAATGCTTTAATGTTTAAAGAATTTGACTTGCATTTCAGATTCTTAACAAAAATGAACGATACTCGTTAAGATTATCTCTGAACTTCATTATGAAAAATTAAAAATTATATTTTATGAGAATGATATTTGGATTAGTGATTTTATGTTGCACTTTTATTTCAATGATATTATTGATCATAATTATTGCGCATGATACTGACTTTGGATCGCCCCAAAAGGAGATTCAAATCTCAGCAGATGAACAGATAGAATTGAAGATTTCTATTATTGTTAAGTGAAAAATACATTGTAAATTAATTGAACTAATCCAAAGTAAGTTAAAGTTTAAATAAACTCAAAGGAATTGTAAGGGAAAGAAACTAATATGATATGGGTGTTGATTATTTATAATTTCAGTTCCTATGTGATTATGTAATAATATATGGTTTTTGAATTGTAATCTAAAAATGTTTTGTGCTAAAACTAATTAGTACTGTTGTAAAGTGTAAATTAATTTATTACAGTATCTCGTATTGGGTTTTATAATTTTTTAGTAGAAAGATATAATAGTATTAATAGCTATTCTTATTTCTTATAATTGTAAGATCTTTATTTCTAAGTTATTAACTGCCTATAGATAAATGTAAAATGAAAATATTTAAAAAAAGTCAAATATTATTAGTGATGTGATAGAGAGTTGTTTAAATAAGGAATTCGATGATGGCAATTTAAATAGGAGGCTTGAAAGACACTATTATCAATGCAACTAAAATTATTATAGAACAGGTATCTAATAACTTGGAAAACTCTAACTATTAGGTCACAATTTGGAGGTAATCCTTATTTTGAAATGGGTGAAGTTTAGCCTAAATCTATAGAGATGGAATGGAAATGACTTTTTATCTTTCAAGTTTTTAATACCAATAATATTGAAATACCTAGAAACATTAGACTAATCCAGTTTTTTTATGATTTTAATAAAAAAACACATACAAGTTTTGAAAATGGCTGAATGGTTAAGTGTATGATAATTTAAATATAGATAAAATAATAACTTTGGTAAAAACCTTATAATTTAAAAGATATTAAATATTGTAGCATCAAGCTTAAGAATTTTAAGTCACTGTCTGATATGGCATGATTATGGATGAATAATAGGAAGGCATCAGAATTTTTACATAGAATACAGGATGACGATTCATATAAATTATTATAATCTAATAGTAAAAAAATTAGTTAAGGAATATGAATATAGCTCCCAACTTGGGTTATCCAATATGGCTTCGAAAAGAAGCTACTCCTCAAAATAAGAATAATGAAAATTTAAAATTACTGCTTCAAATTAGCACTGAAAATAGTATTGGGCTAAAATGGGGAGATGAAGGAAATGTCTATGTTTTTTATGATAGAAAGAGTAAACAAATTAAATTACAATCTCACTAATTGAATGCTGTATAATCTTAAGAAATATAGTATATTACTACAGTCATAACGAAACTGTTTTGCACAATAGATTGCTTTCTGTCTAATCTAAAATAGTAGGTAATTTCAAATTTTAAATATATTTTTTGAAGCCAAAATGGTAAAAATGATATTTGAAGCATTCCAAAACTAGCTTAGCAGATAGTCCATTTCAAAAAATCAAATATAATGAATAAATTCTTTTGCTTAAGCTGGTTTATAGCATGTACAACTATTTTTCACCTCACTTCTTATGGACAAAATACTCGGATTAAAATTTCTGGTTTCCGCTCTGAAAATGGGCAAATTATATTAAATATATTCAAGAATAGTGAAGATTACGAGCTAGAGAAAGTCTCTGAAAAATTAGTTTTTATAAAAAAGAATATTGATAATGGTTTGATGAATGTTAATTGTGATCTTGAACCTGGTGTGTGTGGTATTATTCTTATTGATGATGAGAATAATAATGGAAAACTCAATAAAAATTTAATTGGTATACCGAAGGAAGGTTTTGGTTTCTCAGATTTTTTTATGGAAAAAAAGAAAAAACCCAGCTTTGATCAATTTAAAATCATTATAAAAAAACAGAACAACAGAATTAATATTAAGATAAAATACATTTAATAGAGTTAAAAAAAATAATGACATTTGTAATGTAATTTATACAGGAGCTAAGGTCTTTAACAATATATTTTAAAAGTGCATATAATAATTTGTTTACTAGTAGTTTTGATGTCAAAAAAGCTACAGATAGTTATAATGCTGACGTAGGAAAAGTTGCTGATAAAAAGGGATTGGTTTTTGTCCTTGGAGAAAATATAGATAACATAAACATTTACATTGCTAGAGGTGTATTTTTGTTATATGAAATATATATAAAGACCGCAGAAATTCAATTGTAATAAATCTTTTTATAGAAGCAATTAATGCGCAAATATAATTTCGATTTTAAAGAAGACGATTAAGTAAATTTATTAGAAGGAAGATGTTTTTTGTTTCGTTATAAATTTTGCTAGATACAAAAAAAGGATTACTGTAAGAGTGATTTTATTATATTAATTATACTCAATGTCCAAATAATTGTTCCCAAAAATATAAATGTCCAAGTTAATCGTATAGTAATTAGATGTTTGTTTTCGTGTTTTTGATTTTTCATGTTTGCTAGTTTTGATTTATGTTAGAGTAAAAAAACGTTTATACTTTTTTATCTTTTTAATGGCACTAAATTCGAGCCTATTTTCTTTGCAATTCAAATGTAAACAAGAAAGATAAAAAGGTAAAAAAAAACGCTACTCACGTATACACGTGTAATGGTTTATTTTTGCTTTACTATATTTGACTAGTGCGTAAATTTTATAAGTGGATAAATAATAAAAAGAAAGCGGGTGTTTTAGTGAGTCTTTTTTGAAAGTCAATATAAATTGCTATATCGTTTTCCAATTATGTATTTGATAGTGAAGCGTTGGTAAATTTCAACAAGAGAGTTGTGGCATTGTTTTAGATTTCTGATACCTTTGTTTGAGTATTTAAAATTTCTAAGGGTCACTTTCTGGATGAAGATACCGAAAGTTATTCTGGAAAAATTAAAACATTGCCAAAGAATACAGATACTAATACCGATGGTGTGATACAGGGGAGAATTATCAGCCTTAGATAAAACGGTCACTTTGCCTTTACGTTGAAAATTAAAGACCCAAAAGCACTTTTAGAAGCTAATTTTGACAATGTTATTGTTCATGCTGATAAAGATGTTATTTATGCTATATCAGAAAAAAATATACTTTTAAAAAAAAAAATAAAATTATTATAGCGGCTAAAGAAATTTGATCTAGTGTCAAAAAATATTTTCATTAGGACCTTATTTGATTGAACGTAAAAAGCAGGAAATTTTATAATTAATTTTAATGATTACTATAATTGGTATATCCTGTTCATATGTTTAATATTTAACTTTCTTTCATAATATTATTTTATATATTCTATAATTTTTGTTTAAGTGTTTTATATATGAGAGCTCGACCATTAATTCAAAAAAAGCTTCATCGTAATCTGGATAGCTGTCTTTCTTAACATTTCTCCTCTTGCGTATGGCTTGTCACTAAAACATAAAAAAGTGAAGGTAAAACATTTATACTACATAGTTTAAGCACACCGATCAAGAATAATTTAGGATATCGTTAGCTTTGATATTAACTTAAATCTTCTACAGATTCTTTTAGTTTTGTCAAAGGGAAGAAAACATTGTGTTAATCAGGTATGTGAATCGGTATTGGCCGCTTATTTTTAAAACAGATTAGATTGGGAGAGGTAAAATAGTCATCTTACTTGTGTTGTAAAGACACGAGTGATATTAGTCCTTTTTCTGTTTTTACAATCGTTGCAGTAAATAGTTATGGTGTTGAAAACCAGTATTTAGCAGGTTGGTTCGTGTTGAAAAACCAACATTATGTAATTCAAATGTTTTGTCGGTATTGATATTTCAAAAGTGATTCCGATATTTAGATCCATTATAATTATTTACATTATAAATTTAATAATCATTGGGGTATCTTGAGAATTTTAAAAAGTATACAATAAGATCAAAAAGAAGTTTTAATAAATTCTATCATAAGTAATTTTTACCCTTGATATTTAATTTAACGATCTTTTAACGGTTGCTGAGAGTAGATTTTGAGATCTTTAAAGTATTAATAAAGAGAATATAAAAGTATTATACCATAGTTAGTTGTATCTTTGTGAAATGAAGCAAAAAAAACATATAACAGACATTTTTCCCAAGTACTTATTTTGGGATATGGATTGTAGTAAACTTAATCTTGTAAGAGATAAAGCTATTATAATTCCAAGAGCGTTATATGCTACTACAACTGATACGTTTGAATCGGATATAAAATTGTTGGAAAGTTTATATTCTCCCGAAGATATTGTAAAGTGCCTAAAAAGCACTAAAGAAAATATCAGTAATAAGATATGTTTAAGCGTTGCCAGACGCTATAGTATAGAGCCGTTTAAGCGTTTTGTTTTATATGATTAATGTGAGTTTACAATGAGAGCAGTTTCTCCTGATATTTTAAAAACTATTTTAGAGCTACAGAATTTGCCGTCGCTTTCAAGTTTTGCGCTGGGAGGCGGTACAAATTTAGCATTGCGATACAATCATAGAATATCTGATGATATTGATTTATTTTCTCCCGATATAATCGGTAAGGATGGCTTTAAAAAAATAGAAGAAGAGGTATCAGTCTATTACGGTGAAAAAGCGACCAGGTTTGACAACCCCTGTGATATAAATGATCAATTTGTTTTTCTAAGATTTTTTATAAAAGTCGATAGTGGTCTGGTTATAAAAATTGAACTACTTCAAAACATGAAAAACCTGTATTCTATTGAGGTTAAGGAAAATATTCGTATGTTGTCAAAAACAGATATTGGATTGTTTAAATTAGTAAGTGCAGCCAACCGGACAACTAAAAAAGATATTTATGATCTGGATTTTATAACTAATGAAATCCCACTCTCAAAACTATATGAGGAGTTGAAAGTTAAAAATATTAAATTTAATGCAGAGAGTGACAGAACAATTTTTGATTTAGAGAAACATCTTTCCCCGATCGATAATCCTCATTTTTTACTTAAATTTGATTCTGTTCAAAGCTCCATGAGAATGCCTACCCATAGTCATGATAACATTCATATCGTTGATGGTCATAAATCTTGGGCTATGTCTCAAATTGACTGGCGTAGTAAAGTAAGAAGTTTGTATTCTCATCTTGGTATGCGATTCCCTAGGGCACAAGGCGTGAAAATCAGATAAGTATAAATATAAAAAGAAAAAGAAAGTGGTCTTTAATTGGTAAGGCAGACATTTGAAATGTTATCATGAAGGATTGCACAACAAAAAATGAGGAATGCCATTATATGTTCTTTTGTGGTTGCTTCTAATATATTTGTAGGCTTTTTGTTTTGCGAAATAAAATATTTAGTTGAATTTATAAAGCTTGGAATGTTTAGTATTATTTACTATTTTAATTTCCTGAGTAAACATTATTGCCTTATCTAACATGTCTCTTCTGTCATAAATATGTACACTACTAGTATTGTTTTTCTTCGATGGATGTGTAACGCTGCTTATTGCAATTTCTGAGAGGCCTAATAGGGAAAGATTGCTCACGAAAGTACTTCTTAAATTATGTGTGCTGAATAAACTACTATTTTCTATTCCAGCATAATTTAGCACGCTTCTAATATTAATATTAAGATTAGCGAGTGTGATACAGGTGAAATCAGGAAATCTATAATTGTTTTTCTTGATGATGTCAAGCGCTGTTGAGAATAAGGGAGTGTAGCATTCTGTTGAGGTCTTCTCCTGAATGGTGTGTAGATAGTAAAACACATTCTTATTACTGGTACAGAGTTCAATACTTCTGTCTTTTGCCTCCTGCATTGACTGGAGTCTCATTCCAGTCTGGCTGGCAATAATAATATAATCTTTTGCTAGTGCCAGATTTTTTGATATTGGTTTATATTTCATTACTTTTAAAATATCCTCTTCTTTTAAAAAAGCATCCGTTTTTGCTGAATTTGTTTTTTCGGCACTGTTGATTAGATTAGTATCACTTAAATCCAATGGAATATTGATGAGCTGTTTCCTGGCGGCTTTGCAGAGTAGTATAAAATAATTTTGGTATGCTTTAATAGTATTTGATGCAAATTTTGTTTTAGATTTTGGTTTATAATTGGCAATTCTAAGGTCGCCCATTTTAAGTTTATTGGTTACATCCCAGAAGTCACGATATAATTCTTCATTTAGATTTTCAAATATTAATTTACTTTTCGCCTCCTGATATCTTTTTACCAGGGGAACAAGATTTCTAAATGAATTTATTGTGTTCTCTTTTACTTCATCTTTTCGTCCACTTCCAACAAGATTCTCTAAATGCTTGATGTGATTATTTAGAAAGGTAAGTATTTCAAAGCTTTCTTGATGTTTTCTTTTTTCTCTTCCGGTAATGGAAAAAAGATAATTTTTAACCTGTTGTGCAGTAGGTTCCTGATTTCTGAAATAAGTTGCGGTAGCTTCTATATGAAATTCAAAATCTGCAATTTTATTGCGCAGTAATTTATTGTACTTCTCATATTTTTTAATGGTATTAGGGTCGTAAATATATCCCATTTTGCCTCTTTTTTTTCTTATTATTCCAAAATACTGAGGTAAAACGGTTACTTCCAGGGAGAATTGGAACTTCTTATAACTCAATTTTCCGTCTTTTGTACTTTTGAATGCACCGCTTATTTCCGCCATCACCAACTCAGCGGTGGTGCGGTTTTCCAAGATTTTGCTTTTGGATTTAAGGGTGTATCTATGAGTGATTGCTTTCATCAAAACAAAGATACAAAAATGAAATTAAAAGGTCTCTAATTTGGTCTCTAATTTATTGTTATAAAATGGTATTTACTGGTGTATTCTGAAATATAAAAATTTCAAAAAAGCTTGTTATCTATGTGTTTTTAAGGGGGTTAAGCGAATTTTCTGATTTTGGGAAATCTGCGATATATTTTCTACAGATAAGTAATTCACTTTATGAAGTATGAGTTATAAATTATAAGTTATGAAGGTTTTACAAAACACAACTTTTTTGCAAAAGTAAACTATTATATTACGATTTGCGAATTATTTATGGAGATAGGAATTCAGAATCGGACTTAGATCAAAATAATGGATTTGTTGACGAACATTCAAAACAGGTTTCCGAATCAAAGCTTCATTTGTGAGATAATAATGCAAACCATCATTCGTAGCAATGCCTTCTATTTGATGAAAAGAAAAACCGATATCAATTCGTCGTTTATTTCCTGATAGAAAATCATGATCTTTAAAATCATACAATAAATATAAAAAAGGCTTTCCGTGTTTAGAATATCCGCAGAGTATAATAAGTTTTTTTTCTTCTAAATAAGTAGCGCCAGTAACCAGGCCTTTTGTATCAAGTGATTCTTTAAATTGAGCGATATGATTCCCGCTTTGATTTGGTAACGCATAAATACTGGTTTGAGATGATTTCCATTGTTTGGTAAACAGATAGATACTGTCTTTAGCAACGATAAAAGCCTCACAATCAAAATTGGTTGAGTTTTGTTTTTGGGGAGAAAAATCAGTTTGATCAGCATAGGTAAAAGAAATAGTTTCTATAACCGGATTTTCTTCTAAAAATGATTTTTTCTCGATTTTTAAAATTTGTAAGTCGGTTCGGTTACCAGTAAAATTATTTCCGAAATCTCCAATATATAAAGAAGAACTGTCCTGCGCGATTTCTTCCCAATCATGATTAATAATTTTTTCAAGAACGATTTTCTTTCTAATTATTCCTAGCGTATCTAATCCGTAAATTGTTTTGTCATGATCATCATTATGTGTCCATAATAAATTGTCAAAAAATAATAACCCGGAAGTTTCTTTGATCGAATCGCTTAAGGGCTTTGAATATTGTGGATTAACTTTTTTAGCTTCATATATACAGCTTCCGTCATTTATAGTCGCTTTCGAATTGTAGTTTTTCGCTATTGGATCTGTACAATTATAAGTTTGTGCGTTAGTGTAGTAGAAGGATATAAAGAAAAAGAATAAAACTTTTTTCATAATTTTTTTTGTAGATACTGCTGAACCTGAATTGTTTAAAAAAAAATTTGTTTTGTTAAACAATTTAGCGATTAAAGGTACGTTAAGTTTCTAAATGTTTTATAATTTTTCAAGTGATTTCTGCTTAACGAAGTCATGAGTTTTTAAAGTATTATAATAAGGTATTTCTGAGTTTGTGTATTTTTTGACTTATTCTAAATATTATTTTTGCAAAAATATAAATGAATTCTTTCAAGTTGAAATTTTCTATCTGTTTGATATTGAGATTTATAATTTAGATCGTTAATTTTGAAAGAATTAGTGCGATTTTTTGTCTTAAAAATCTAAAAATTGTCGATATATTTGCAACCGAACTGATTTTTCTAATTTCTAGTAATGGGAGTTGGGAGAGCGAAGCTGTGCTTTAACGTTAAGTGTTAAGTTGTTGTAAGGTTAAAGTTAATTAAAGATTATGAAATTACGAGGCATTCGTAAATTAGCCCAAAATAATAGCTTTAAAAAAACTAAAAATGGACAAAGAAACTAAAATTTATATAGCAGGACATAATGGAATGGTGGGTAGTGCTATTTGGAGAATACTCTCAGACCAAGGATTTCGCAATTTATTGGGTGTTTCCAGCAAAGAATTGGATCTAAGAGATCAAAAGGCTGTTCGTGACTTTATAAATAAAGAAAAACCGGATGTTATAATTGATGCTGCTGCAAGAGTTGGTGGGATTCTAGCCAACAATGATTATCCATATCAATTTATTATGGAAAATATGCAAATTCAGAATAATTTAATAGATTCGGCTTTGCAAAACAGTGTTGAGAAATTTATTTTTTTGGGAAGCTCTTGTATTTATCCAAAATTAGCTCCACAACCTCTAAAAGAAGATTATCTTTTGACAGATACTCTTGAACCAACAAATGAATGGTATGCAATTGCAAAAATTACAGGTGTAAAAACATGTCAAGCCATTAGAAAACAATTTGGTAAAGATTATGTAAGTCTAATGCCAACTAATTTATATGGTACATTTGATAATTTTGATTTAAATACTTCTCATGTACTACCGGCTATGATTCGTAAATTTCATGAGGCTAAAGAAAATAATAATGCTCCGGTAACACTTTGGGGAAGCGGAACACCAATGCGGGAGTTTTTATTTGTTGATGATATGGCCAAAGCAGTTGTTTTTGCTTTAGAAAATAAATTGCCAGACTATTTGTATAATGTAGGAACAGGAGAGGACTTAACAATAAAAGAACTTGCTGAAACTATTCAAAAAATCACTGGTCATAAAGGAGAAATAATTTGGGATGCTAATAAACCAGATGGAACTCCAAGGAAATTAATGGATGTCACTAAAATGCATGATTTAGGATGGAAACATCAGGTAGAATTACAAGATGGAATTCAAAAAACTTATGACTGGTTTTTACAGAACATAGATAAATTTAAACAAGTTAAATTGTAGAGAAATGAATTAGTGAGAATGAAATCGTTTACTGTGATTTTAAACTCAAAACTCATAACTTATAACTCAAAACTCAAAACATGAGCACACAAAAAATAGCACTTGTAACAGGAATAACAGGTCAGGACGGATCATACTTAGCGGAATTATTATTAGAAAAAGGATATCAGGTACACGGAGTTAAAAGGCGTGCCTCTTCTTTTAATACACAAAGAATTGATCATCTTTATCAAGATCAACATGAAGCGAATGTTAATTTTAAGCTCCATTATGGAGATTTAACTGATTCAACTAATATTATCAGAATAATTCAGGAAGTACAACCTGACGAGATTTATAACTTAGGAGCCATGTCTCATGTAAAAGTATCTTTTGATTCTCCTGAATATGTAGCAAATGTAGATGGATTGGGAACATTAAGAATTTTAGAAGCGGTAAGAATACTAGGTCTAGAAAAAAAGACGAGAATTTACCAGGCTTCTACATCAGAACTTTACGGAGGTTTGGCAGAAAATAAAAATGCAAAAGGGTTTTATGACGAAAACTCACCATTTTATCCACGTTCTCCATACGGTGCAGCCAAAATTTATGGTTTCTGGATCACAAAAAATTACAGAGAAGCCTATAACATGTTTGCATGTAACGGTATTTTGTTTAATCATGAATCTCCAAGACGTGGTGAAACTTTCGTGACACGTAAAATCACAATGGCAACGGCTGCAATAGCAAAAGGGAAACAAGAGTGTCTTTATCTTGGAAACCTAAATTCACAAAGAGATTGGGGTCACGCCAAAGATTATGTTGAAGCAATGTGGAGAATTCTGCAACAAGATGTGGCAGAAGATTATGTGATAGCCACAGGAGTTACTACTTATATTAGAGATTTTGTTATTATGGCTTTTGCAGAAGTTGGAATTGAATTAACTTTTGAAGGAGAAAATGAAAGCGAAGTGGCTAAAATTTTAACCTGCAACAATCCTTTATATCAATTAGAAAAAGGAAAAGTAGTAGTGCGTGTAGATCCTGAATATTACCGTCCTACAGAAGTAGATCTTTTAATAGGAGATCCTACAAAATCAAAAACTCAATTGGGTTGGAAGCCTCAATATGATTTGGCAGCTTTGGTAAAAGAGATGGTAGCAAGTGATTTGAGATTATTTTAAAGAATTTTCTTTAAAAAGACTAATGAAACTTAATTATTTAATATTAAAGTAGTGTTATTTTAATAAAAAAAATGTTTTTTTTAGTATATATAAATTTTAAAAATTATCATTGCAAAAAGTTAATAACCTGATTTAAAATTTATTAAATGTATGAAAAGAAAATTACTCTTTATTTTAATGCCTTTTTTTGTTAGTTGTTCTGTACAGGAAGATACCGGTGGTGATTTAACATCGAAACCAAGTATTATCAAATTTGCTTATACACCACAAGAAATAACTGATTTAATTTCGGCTTCCAATTCTGCTGTTGCGCATAGAGGCGCGTGGAGAAAGAAGAATTTACCTGAAAATTCGCTTGAATCACTTAAAGAAGCTGTTAGATTAAAATGTAAAGGATCCGAATTTGACATTGTTTTTACAGCTGATGATTCCTTGGTTGTAAATCATGATTCTCAATATAATAATTTTGATATTCAAACTTCGCGATATACAGATTTGATCAGTTTAAAACTCGTAAATGGTGAAAAAATACCAACATTGAGAGAGTTTATAATTGCAGGAATGCAAAATAATACAACAACGAAATTATTTTGTGAATTAAAAAACTATTCTTTAAGTTCGTCAAGAAAATATTCTTATGTATTAGCTGTTTTGTCATGTGTTGAAAAATTAAAAGCTCACCAATTCATGGTATATACTTGTTTTGATTATGATATGCTAAAGCATATAAGAAGTATTGATGCATATGCTAATATTCAATATTTAGGAGGAGATGTTTCCCCATTACAACTTAAATCAGATGGTATATCTGCAGCTGATTATAAATTGTCCGTCTTTTATAAAGATCATCCAGAATGGATTCAAATTGCAAAAGAGAATGGTGTTTTCTTAAACGTTTGGACCATATATGCAGATGGATATATGGATTGGTGTTTAAAAAATAAATTTGATTATCTCACTACAGATGAGCCAGAACTACAGATAAGTAAACAAACAAAAAAATAATCCATTTAAATTAGAATTGGATTTTATAATGTGATATATAATTATGATAAACGTAATAATTTTAGCCGCTGGAGTGGGTTCGAGACTTCGACCAATTACTAATAGCGTTCCTAAGTGTATGGTGCCAATTAACAATGTACCATTAATTGAGAGATTAGTAAATCAATTAAACTCCTCAGAGAAAGAGATCAAGATAAATATTGTAGTGGGATATAAATCAGAAGTTGTGGTGAATCATTTTAAAAATTCTGACGTGAATATTATTCTCAATGATGTTTATGAAACCACAAATAATATGTATTCTTTTTATTTAGCGACTCAAAGTATAACTGATCTTTCGGATATGGTTGTTATTAATGCAGATTGTATTTATGAGGATGAAATTATAGAAAAATGCTTAAATAGCACAAAATCATGTGTTATGGCAGATCCTTTGTTTTTTAACGAGGAAGCGATGAAAATTGAAGTGGAGAATAATTTAGTAAAGGGTATTTCAAAAACATATTCAAAAACTAATACTACATTTACGTCAATTGATATGTACAGATTTGTTGGTGCAGAAAGTACTAATATGATTCTTTATGTAGAAGAAGTGATAAAAGGAGGTGAATTGAACAGTTGGACAGAAGTAGCTATTGATGCAATTGTAAAAAAGGAAGCAGTAAAAATGGAGCCTTTATTTATTGATACTTATAAGTGGTATGAAATAGATAATCATACGGATCTTGAGATTGCTTCTAAACTCTTTTCTAAATAAGTATGTATAAAATTTTTATACTTGATCTAGACGGTACCGTCTATGTCGATGGATTGCCTATAAAAAACATAATTTCGCAACTCAATAAAATAAATTTTGAAGATGGACTAGTATTGTTTTTAACAAATAACACCAGTGTAAATAAAAGGGATTACGTTGAGAAATTAATTAATTTAGGTTTAAAGTTTGTTGAAGAAAAAAATATTATTACCCCGGTAGATATTTTTTTAACTTTCGCCAAAAAGGAAAATATAAATTCTTGCTTCTATCTCTTACCAAAAACAGTTGTAGAAGAAATTGAACTTAATGGAGGTCCTGTACAAAATCAGGAAAATCCAGAGATGGTTTTAGTTGGTTTTGATAAAGAGTTAACTTATTTGAAGACACAAAAAGCTTGTGAATTTATAAATGCAAATACTCCGTATTATATAACCCATATTGATTTTGCCTGTCCAAGCGCTTTAGGGCCTATACCAGATTGTGGTGCCATTGTATCATTAATATCTAATACCACTGATATTAATTGGGTAGATCATTTTGGTAAACCTGGTTATTATATGAAAGAACGAATTTTGGAAATCATAGACAATAGTAACTATGATGCTTCCTCAGCTGTTTTAATTGGCGACAGATACTATACAGATATTAAGTTAGGTAAATTGTTAAATATTGATACGGTTCATGTCAATACTGGTGAACAGAACAAATCACCCGAAGTTAATTATGAACCGACATTTGAGTTTCAGGATATTTCAGAATTTATAGAATGGCAATATACAAGCAAATAGCAGATTTACCTATAATATTTCAAGTTAAAAATAAAATCATTGATGATATAAATGGAATTTTTATTTCAAAAAGTATTTTTTTTAACAGGGTCTTAATAGTTTCGGGACATAGTTTTTCATTATCAATTGCATCAAAAATTAAGCTTGATGGGAATATCATAAGAGAGGTAATTATTGATAATACTATTGAAGAGGTTGAAAGAATTGTTAAGATAGTTATCAATGAAAATATTGATTTAGTTATTGGTGTAGGTGGAGGTAAAGTTTTAGATGTTGTAAAAAGAGTTTCTTTTTTACATAGGGTAAATCATATCGCAATACCTACAGTCTTTTCAAATGATGGCTTGATATCTCCAATTTCGGTATTAAAAAATAAGGAAGGCAAAACTGAAAGCCTTGCAGGATTAATGCCTTTTGGTGTATTAATTGATTTAGAGATAATTTTAGATACTCCCGCAAAATTTATACAATCTGCAGCTGGTGATATTTTATCTAATATGTCAGCAACTAATGATTGGGTATATGCCGCAAATAATTCAAATGAAACGATAAATGATATTGCTTTTCAATTTTCAAGAATGGCTGCCCATTCTTCTATAAATTTTAATGACATAGATTTGAAGTCCAAGGATTTTGTCAAGATGATTATTCAAGGCCAGATAAATTCTGGAATTGCGATGGGATTAGCGGGTACAAGCAGACCTTGTAGTGGTAGTGAACATTTAATAAGCCATGCCATTGATTATCTGGGCCTTTCTAATAATAGATTACACGGTTATCAGGTGGGTGCAGTTAGTTTGTTTTGTTTGTTTTTGCAAAATGATTTAAGCGAGAAAATTCTCGATTATAGTAAAAAAATTGGATTGGAAATTGACCTTGCTTTTACTTGTATAGATTTTGATTATAATTTTAAAGAGATAATTAAAATAAGTAGAATGATGCGCCCTGGACGTATTACCTTTTTAGATAGCTATAATGATGATATATTATATGATAAATATATGAATTTTAAAGACTCTTGTCTTGCTAAGTAAATGCACAAATATATTATATTCATATAATTTTGATTACTAAAATAAAAAAGAAATAAGTTCATGTTATACGGAAAATTCATTGAAAAATTTTCAAATATCAAATTGACATTATTTTTCTTATGCCAAAAAAATAAATTAAAAGGGTGTTTACAAAAAAAATAAATTTTAATTCTTCTTTAATTTCCAACTTTTTTTCATTGGTTATTTTACAAGGGGCTAACTACATTTTTCCATTATTAACAGTTCCTTATTTATTTAGAACCTTAGGAGTTAATACTTTTGGATTAATAAGTTTTGCTTCGGCTTTCGTTCAATACTTTATTATTTTAACAGATTTCGGTTTTAATATTTCTGGAGTTCAATTTGTTTCAGCAAATCGAGAAAATAAGGAATTGCGTGATACATTTTTCATTAATGTGCTGGTAACACAACTATTTTTATTTTTAGTGGGATTTTTAATGTTACTCATTATAATTCTCAGTTTTGATAAATTTTCAGAAAACAAATGGGTTTATTTGCTTTCTTATGCAACTGTTTTTGGAACAGTTCTTCTACCTACTTGGTTTTTCCAAGGTATGGAGCAAATGAAATATATTACTAAAATTAATATTATTACCCGTAGTTTATCTATTATTCCTATTTTTTTCTTTGTAAAATCGGATGCAAATTATTTGCTTGTACCTTTCTTTTATGGTATAGGGAGTATTGCTTCTGGAGCTATAGCACTTTTTGTTGCAAAAAGAAGTTTTAATGTTAATTTTAATTTTAAAAAAGTTTCTCTTTCGGGAATTAAAAAATGCTTAAAAGATAGTTCGGATTTTTTTATTTCAAGAATTTCAGTTTCACTTTACACCGTTAGTAATACTTTTGTTTTAGGTTTAATTGTAGGAAACGCTGCGGTTGGATATTATGCAGCTGCTGAGAAACTTTATTTAGCCATACAAAGTATGTATGGTCCTTTAAATAATGCCATATATCCTTATATGGTTAAAAATAAAAATGTTGATTTCTTTAAAAAGGTTTTCTTTTTTGTGGTGATACTTAATTGTATTTTTCTACCAATTTGTATTTACTATGCTGACTTTATAATGCAGTTAGTGTATAAAAATGTGGCTATACAAAGCATCACAACTTTTAAAATACTTTTAGGAGTTTGTTTGATTTCTGTACCTTCTATTCTTATAGGCTATCCTTTATTGGGAGCTTATGGTTTTGCTCGATATACCAATTTTACGGTCATTTTTTCTTCTATTTTTCACGTAGTAATTTTACTTTTACTAATAGTGTTCGATTCAATTACTGTTTATACAGTAGCAAGTTTGGTTGTGGCGACAGAATTAATTGTATTAAGTTTAAGATTGAAAGGCGTTTATCAAAAAATATTAAGAGTTAAATAATTTCACGCCAGACTAACTAATTTTTTAATAATGAAAACATTATATTTTGCAATTGGAGTTTTGTTTTATCCTTTTTTTCGATTTTCAAAAGTTAAAGAGACATGGATATTTGGAGCAGAACATGGAAATGCCTTTATAGATAATTCAAAATATTTTTTTGAATACTTATTAACTGAACATAGAGAAATAAGAGTCTTTTGGATTACAAAATCTGATATCGTATATAAAGATTTGAAATCTAGAAATTTGCCAGTTGTTAAAAATCTATCGCTAAAAGGACTGTATTTATCGGCAACTTCAAAGTTTGTTGTTTTTTCTACATCTAGAAATGATATTTTATTTATTCATCCTAAAAAGAATAGAAAAATAATTAATTTGTGGCATGGAATGCCTATCAAAAAAATTGTTTTTGATCATTCTCCTCATAAAATTGAAAATGTAACATTCAAAGGAAAGCTTTGGGATAAATTTGTTGCTGCATATAAACATACGGAAGTGGATTTTAATTTTGCAACATCTGCGTTTTTTGCAAAAATTTTAGAATCTTGCTTTAGAAATAAAAAAGTTTATGTCACTGGTCAGGCAAGGACAGATGTGTTCTTTAATTGGAATGCATCTGAAATACGAAAAAAGATGGGCTTTAGTTTGACCGATAAGATCGTTACATATATGCCTACTCATAGAGCATATGGGAAAGGAGCATTAAATCCAAGAATATTTATCAATAACGATGAAGCAATTAAATATTTTGAGAAAAATAATTACAAAATAGTTTGGAAGTTTCATAAAAACATGCTCCAAACTTACAAAACTGAAAATGTAAATTCTAATGTTTTAATAGATTTAAGTTTGAAGGAAGTTGATCCGCAGGAACTTCTATATATAAGTGATATTTTAATTACTGATTATTCTAGTTGTTATATTGATTATCTATTACTTAAAAGACCAGTGATTTTTTATTTTTATGATAATTATAGTGTTGACGATAATGAATTGTATTTTGAACCTGATAGTCATAATATTGGTTCAGTTGTAAGGAATGAAAAGGATTTATTTGCCGCATTGCTTGATGATAAATATTATGAAACGAAAGTAGAATATCATAAATATTTTGATGGTGAAAGCTGTAAAAGAATTTTCTTAGAAATCACAAAATAATTATTAAAACTAAGAATAAAACTTATGTTAGAATATCTAACTTTTACATTGATTGTGTCTGGCTGTTTTTTTATAAAAAACGAAAGTAAGATTTTATATTTTTTTTTAATTTTTATACCATTTCATTCCTTTATAAAAAGTTGTTTTGCTTATTTCTTTGGAGGAGGAGAAGTCTTTTCGTACTGGAAAGAAATAGTCGTATTAATTTTTGCACTTAAAATATATAAAACATCAAAGTTAAAAGTTAATAGTCATATTTCATTATTATTGATGATTTATACATTTATAATTTTCATATATTTCTTTATATCAAATATATATGAAGTTGCATTGCCAACATTAAGGGATCACCTCTTCCCATTAATTTTCTTTGTTTCAATTTATAAAATGAAATTTGATAATATTATTTATGGTAGGTTAATATTGGTAATTACAATTTCGCTTTTTTTAACTGATTTTTTTGGGCTAATTCAGCATTTCTTTTTAAATGAACAATTATCCCAAATTATGGGTCGTATTGATTTTATTGATGAAACAGGTTATATCCAATATACTACTAATTCAGCTCGAATTATGGGATTTGAAAGAATGGCAGGAATATTAGGAGGGGGACCAAATATGTTTGGTATTTTTAATGGTTTTTCTATTGTTTTTCTATCTGGAGTTTTGACTAATCGCGATAAATCAATTATTAGTAAAAGGGTATCGAAATTTATAATCTTTACGTTAATGATTTCTTTGTTGTGTATAATACTGTCATTTTCAAGAGCAGGATGGGCTATTGTTTTAACAGGAATAATTATACTGCTGATTTTAAATAAAAAAATAAATCGATTAAAATATTTTGCTTTTTTTGCATTTTCATCTTTTTTAGTGATTTTAATTGTTTCAATATATAGTTCGGAGGTTTATGATATTATTTATAACTCAGTAACAGCTAAAGAAGCTAGTGCTTCTAAGAGAAGTGAGATGATTACGGAATTGATTCCTATTATTTTAGACGAACCTTTTGGTCATGGTCTTGGTACTACTGATAATAGATATAAAACAAAACTTTTTTTTGCTGAATCTGCTTTTACGAATATCGCTTTTGAAATAGGAATTTTAGGTTTTTTTTATTTGATTTTAATGCATTTCAAAATATTGAGGCAAATACGCAAAATTGTAAGTTCAAATTATTTTTCAAAAATTTCACTTGCTATCGGTATGGCTTCTTTAGTTGTAAGTTTTGTCTCTGTTAACACTTATGGAATGCCTTACATTTATCTATGGTGGTTTATTTTGGGAATAGGTATCAATAAATCAAATCTCATAGGAAGAAGAATCAATAGAGGTAGTTTTGTCTTAAATTGATAGTCATAAAAAAATTATTTAATTAAACGTTCTTTAATCATGATATATCACGTGAACAAAAAAATTTCAATAATCATTGCAACTTACAATGCAGAAAAATATCTTCAAAATTGTCTTGATAGTATAATTCCCCAATTAGATACTAACATTGAGCTAATAATTATAGATGGAGGATCGAAGGATAGTACTGTTGAGATCATAAAACAAAATCAAAAATATATCTCTTATTTCGTTTCTGAGTCGGACAAAGGTATTTATGATGCATGGAATAAAGGTCTTGAAAAGGCATCTGGAGAATGGATCATGTTTGTTGGGGCTGATGACCAATTGGTAGCAAACGCTATTGAGGTTTATACAACCTTTATAAATGAAAACCAGGAAGCTCAACATGTTGATTTTATATCATCGCGTGTAGAAATGATTGATGAAAATGGCAAATCAATTAGAATTAAGGGTTGGCCTTTTGCCTGGCCAATGTTTCTAAAAGAAATGACCGTCGCCCATCCGGGAGCATTGCATTCGAAAGAATTGTTTAACAAATATGGCAAATATAATATTGATTATAAAATTGTTGGAGATTATGAATTTCTTTTAAGAGCCGGAAAATCGCTAAAAGCATTGTATGTTGATACAGTAACTGTTAGGATGAGTGAAGGAGGAGCAAGTGATAGTGTTAAATCTATTAAGGAACATTATAAAGCTGTGATTTCGACAGGAAAGCATTCTAAATATTTAGCTTTTATTAATGCATCTATAGTGTATACAAAATATAAGGTAAAAAAGATAGGAAGAAAAATAGGATTGAATTTGTATATGCGTAAAGCATAATGATTTATGATGCTATGATTTATAAACCTGAGTTATTGAATTTTATTTTTTTTTAATCTTAAATTTTTTTGTCGTGAAAGCTTTTTCTAAAATAAATATTGCAATTACAATTTGTTTTTTATTATTATCATCAATTGTTGTTTCACAAGTTCAAGAATCAAATGAAGGGGAGGTCAAAATTGGAGCCTACTATTTTGATGGCTGGACAGGTACCTATTCTTATCATATCACTCCTGAATTAATGAAGTCATTCTCTAACCGTGAGTCAAAATGGGGTTGGATAACAAGTTCTCAAAAAGTGATGAATGATCAAATTGAACTTGCTGCAAATTCTGGCCTTTCTTTTTTTAGTTTTTGTTGGTATTATAATGGAAAAGACAAATATAAGGATGAGCCATTAAATAGAAGTTTAGGTTTTTTCCTGAATTCTCCAAATATCAATAAACTTAATTATACATTATTAGTTGCAAATCATGCAGGATTTATTATAGGTCCGGATGATTGGACTACCGTTTCGAATGAGTGGATCAGTCAGTTTAAGTCAAAATCATATTTGAGAGTTGAGGGTAAACCACTAATTACTTTTTTCTCATTAAATACTTTAATTGATCAATTTAAAACGGCCGACAAAGTTAAAAATGCTTTAAATCAATTAAGATCTCAAGCAGTAAAAGCTGGATTACAAGGAGTTTCGGTAGCGATAGTTTTAGGACCAACTAAAAAAGATGTTGAATTGGCAGAAGCATGTGGATTTGATATTTTGACCGGCTATAATTATCATACTGCCGGTTTTGCATCTGGGAAAACTATTATTCCAATTGAGGACATGCAATCAGGCGAAATAAGTATATGGAATCAATTTAGCAAATTAACGAAGTTGCCCTATATTCCCGTTACGACTGTAAACTGGGATCCACGCCCTTGGGCTAATGCAAAAAATAATTATTCAAATGCACCTTATTTTGTTGGTCTTTCAGATACTAGCATTTTCAATTCTGTAAAAGCGTGTAAAAACTGGTTATTAAATAATTCTAATAATTCTGTACAAGAAAAAATAGGAATAATTTATGCATGGAACGAATATGGTGAAGGTGCTTATCTTACTCCAACGAAAGAGGGTTTTGAACCTTTAAAAGGCGTAAGTAAAGCATTAGGCAAATAATTTTATAATTTTTAGATCTCAAAATTGAAAAAAATGAAAATACTTATGATTGCGCGAAAAACGCTTCATACCTCTCCCGGAGGAGACACCATTCAGATTAATTCCACGGCTAAATACTTAAGATTGTTGAATGTTCATGTTGATATTTGTGTTGAAAATCAGGAAATCGATTATGAAAAGTATGACTTAATGCATTTTTTCAATATTATTAGACCAGATGATATTTTACCGCATATTCTAAAAACGAATTTGCCATTTGTTGTTTCTACAATATTTGTAGATTACAGTGAATATGAGAAAAATAGAGGGGGAATATTGGGAACTCTCGCCAACATATTTAGTAGTGATAAAATAGAATATATAAAAGCAATTGCAAGATTCTTTAAAAATGGAGATGCAATAAACTCAAAATACTATTTACTGCGTGGTCACAGGGCATCAATTAAATATATAGCAAACAAAGCAAATCTTTTACTTCCAAATTCTCATAGCGAATATAGTCGCTTTGCAAATAAATATCTTATCTCAACTCCGTATTTAAAAATACCAAATGCAATAGATAAATTAACTTTTAGTAATGATACAAAACCTAATGAAAAATTTAGGAATCATGTGTTGTCTGTGGGAAGAATTGAAGGTAGAAAAAACCAGTTAAATTTAATCAAGGCATTAAAAGATACGGATTTATTTTTAACAATCATTGGTAAACCGTCTCCTAATCATATTGGGTATTATGATGAGTGTGTTAAATTAATTGATGGAAATAAAAATATTCAAATTATTGATCATATTAATCATAACGAATTAGCAGCAATATTTAAAGCTTCTAAAGTTCATGTTTTGCCAAGCTGGTTCGAAACAACAGGCTTAAGTTCATTAGAAGCAGCAATTATGGATTGTAACATTGTAGTTACACGGAAAGGAGATACTGAAGAATATTTTCAAGATTTAGCTTTTTATTGTGAACCTGATAATGTGTCGTCGATTAAAAATGCCGTAATAAAAGCGTTTAATGAGCCATGTAGGGATTCTCTAAAAGAACTAATTCTAAAAGAATATGTTTGGGAAAAAACGGCTGAAGAAACATTAAAAGCTTATAATTTAGTTTTAAATAAATGAAAATTGCAATAATAGGAACAAGAGGAATTCCAAATCACTACGGAGGCTTTGAACAGTGCGCAGAATATCTTGCTTTAGGATTAGTAAAAAGAGGATTTGAAGTTATAGTTTACAATTCACATAATCATCCTTATCAACAAGAAGTATGGAATGGTGTGCAAATTGTACATTGCTATGATCCGGAACATAAAATTGGTACTGCTGGCCAGTTTATTTATGATTTGAATTGTATTTTAGATGTTAGAAAAAGGAATTGTGATATAGTGTTACAATTAGGATATACCAGTAGTTCTATCTGGGGTTGGTTAATGCCTAAAAAAGCGGTAATAACTACCAATATGGATGGATTGGAGTGGAAAAGAACAAAGTATTCCCAGAGAGTCAAAAAATTTTTGAGATACGCCGAATCACTGGGTGTAAAATACAGTGATCATTTAATTTCAGATTCTATTGGTATCCAAAATTATTTAAAAGAAACTTATAAAGCAGATTCTACTTATATAGCATACGGTGCAACTCTTTTTGAAAAGAATAATGAAGACGTTCTCAGTCATTACAATTTACAACCTTATAATTATGATATGTTGATTGCCAGATTAGAACCCGAAAACAGCATTGAAATTATTTTGGATGGTATTGCTAAAGCTAATCTTTCTAATCCTTTTTTGGTAGTTGGTAATCACGAAACAGCATATGGTAATTATTTGAAAAATAAGTTTTCTGCTTCTTCCCAAATTCAGTTTATAGGCGGGATTTATAATATTGAGGTATTAAATAATTTACGCTATTATTCTAAGATCTATTTTCATGGACATACTGTTGGAGGAACTAATCCATCTTTGTTAGAAGCAATGGCTTCGAATAGTTTGATCTGTGCAAATGATAACGACTTTAATCGATACATTTTAGGTAATGATGCGATTTATTTTAAGGACGCAGACGATGTCGTTAATCACCTGTTACGTACAAATTATAATGATGTTAGTTTTCAATCAATGTTAAGCGAAAACAGAAAAAAAATAGAAAATATCTATGATTGGGAAATTATTGTGGATCAGTATATGAAGCACTTTAATGATATTTTTAAAATTAAAAAATATCAATTTATATGAAAATTTTAAAAGATTTATCTCAATTTCACTTCTCCCGTTATTTTAAACTTTTGTTTGTAATTTGGGATGTTATATTGTTAAATGTAAGTATTGTCTTGTCTGCTTTAGTGAGATTTGGGGGAATTGATAAGCTGTTTTTAAAAGAAGTGCAAACAGTCTCTTTATTATGTAATCTAGTTTGGATTGGTTTATTACTTTTTAGAGACTCTTATAGAATTATAAGAATAGAACCCATTGAATCGATAATATATCGAACTATGAAGAAAGTTCTTATTCATAGTGCTATAATCGCGATTTTTGTTGTTTTCTTAAAATATTCAGATATCTCAAGATTACGGCTGGTCTATTTTTATTCTTTTTTCTTTAGTTTACTGATGATTTCCCGTTATTTATCAATGAAGCTTCTAAAGTATATTAGAGCAAAAGGATATAATTTTAGAAATTTTATTATTATTGGGGCTAATGATGCAGGAGAGCGTATACGGAAAACGTTAGCAAGAGATTTGACTTTTGGTTATCGTTTTCTGGGTTTTTTTGATGAGAAGGTTGATCCTTTTGCTTTTATTTCTTCTCCTTTAATAGGTGGATTCGATGATATTGAAAATTTTATTATGAATGAGAAAGTAGATGAGATGTATGTGGCGCTACATATTGACAATATTGAAATAATCAACAAGTTAACCCACATCTGTGAGCATCATATGGTGCGTATTAAGTTTATTCCTGATTTTCAATTATACACCAAATCAAATAAGGTAGAGCTTTCCTTTTATGAGAATACACCTGTTTTAATGTTTCGTCCGGAACCGCTTGAGTTTACGGTTAATCGATTATTAAAAAAGGGGTTTGATCTTGTTTTTTCTGGTCTGGTAATTTTATTAATTTTCCCATGGTTATTTCCGATAATTATGATAATAATTAAATTGGAATCTCCAGGCCCGATTCTTTTTAAGCAAGAACGTTCCGGAAGAGATAATCGCTCATTTACCTGCTGGAAATTTAGAAGTATGCGTCTTAATGGTGCAGCAGATAAAAAGCAGGCAAAAAGAGGAGATAGCCGAGTAACAAAATTTGGAGCTTTTATAAGAAAAACAAGTATTGATGAGTTACCTCAGTTTTTTAATGTTTTTTTTGGTGATATGTCTGTTGTTGGCCCGAGACCTCATATGGTAAATCATACCAAACAATATAGTGAGCTTATTAATAACTATTTAGTACGCCAATATGCAAAGCCCGGTATTACCGGATGGGCACAGGTAAATGGTTATCGTGGTGAAACAAGAGAATTAATAGATATGGAAAATAGAGTAGAGTATGATATTTGGTACATTGAGAATTGGAGTTTATTACTTGATGTGAAAATTATTATAAAAACAGTTCTTAATGTATTTAAAGGTGAAGAAAATGCCTATTGATTATAGAAATGATTTTTTTTGTGTTAAGGTTTAAAAGCAAAACTTTAAACATGAAATAAAAAAATAATAACATTCAATTTGTTAATCCTTATATTTGCCGTCTTAAAAAAAAACATCCTGATGAAATCTAAAATTCCCTTTATAAAAATAACTTCTTTTTTATTACTTGTATTTTTATGCTTTTCTTGTGGTTCAAAACAAGATGTAGTTTATTATCAAAATATTGATAGCATGACTGCACAGCAAAATAGTAATTCATATGAAATTAAAATCCAACCAGACGATTTATTAATGATTATAGTATCAGCCGATGATCCTGAAGTAGCTATTCCCTTTAATTTAAGAACCTACAGCACTTCAACAAACAATAGGTTAGATATCGCGCAAGGTCAACAAACCGTTCAGTTATATTTAGTAGATCAGAGCGGAAATATTGAGTTCCCTGTTCTGGGAAAATTAAAACTTGGAGGTTTGACACGAACTGAAGCGCTGCAGTTGCTTCAGACTAAAATAAGTATTTATATAAAAAATCCAATTGTTAATCTTCGTATTATGAATTTTAAGATTTCGTTACAAGGTGAAGTAAATTTGCCCGGAACCTATCCTGTTGCTTCAGAAAGAATTACCTTAATAGAGGCATTAAGCATGGCAAAGGATTTAACTATTTATGGTAAAAGGGATAATATTTTAGTGATAAGAGAGATAAATGGTGCTAAGACTTATAATAGAGTAGATATTACCAAATCTGATTTCATTAATTCTCCTTTTTACTATTTAACCCAAAATGATGTAGTATATGTAGAACCAAATAAAACAAGAATAAATTCCTCAGTTGTTGGTCCTAATACTTCAGTAATAATATCTGCGATTTCTATTTTGGTATCGCTTTCTGTCCTAATCTTTAAATAAAATTGAAATAAGAAAATGCAAAAGCAAAATTTTTATAATGATGTTATAGATGATGAAATCGAAGACGTTAACATTAGAGAGCAATTAGATAAATATTTAGTGCATTGGCGATGGTTTTTATTAAGTGTTGCTATAGGTTTAATTTTGTCTTTTTTATATTTACGTTATACAACACCAAGTTACGAAGCGACTACTACTATTTTAGTTAAAGATGAGAAAAAGGGGGGAATGCTATCTGAATTATCTGCTTTTGCAGATTTGGGCATGGGTGGAAGCATGAAAAGTAATGTTGATAATGAAATTGAAATTTTAAAATCCAGAACATTAGTTGAAAACACCATAAAAGAACTAGATCTCAATATCGGCTTATTTGTTGAAGGAAAAGTCGTAGATAGGGATGTATATGCTGAAACTCCGATACATGCTTATTTTTATAATAAAAATATTCTTTTTGATAAAGCAAATGTTGTTTTAAACTGTGAGTTGTTGGATTCAAATTCTTTCCGTTTACAAGATGAAACTGAGGGTGATGCAAAAGAGAATTTTATTTTAGCATCTAAAAGAGAATTTAAGTATGGTGAAAAAGTAGCAACTAGAATTGGAACCCTCGTGCTTACAAAAACTCCGTTTTACGGTAAAAATCACACTGGAAGGTTTAAATCTGTAAGAATCGTAATAAATCCATTAGATGAAGTAACAGAAGGCTTTCGAAAAGGACTAAAAGTGGAACCTGTAAGCAAAACCAGTAGTGTCGTTAATATTTCAATTTCTGATCCAGTATCAAAAAAAGCAGAGAATTTTTTAGATACCATGATTCAGATTTATAATGAAAATGCTGCTGAAGATAAAAATTACATTTCAGAAAACACTTCTAAATTTATTGCAAGCCGATTAGCTTTGATTGCTCAGGAATTAGATGGAGTGGAGCAGGATGTTGAAAGCTTCAAAAAAGCAAATAAATTAACGGATATTGAATCTGAAGCAAAACTTTTTATTGAAGGTTCTAGCGAGTATGACAAAAAGGGAGTAGAAACTGAAATTCAAATGAGTGTCGTTTCTTCAATGTTGGATTTTATGAAAAAGAGTACTAACTCCGATTTGTTACCATCTAACCTAATCGCTAGTGAAAATGGCGACGCATCAGGATTAATTAGTTCATACAATCAGTTAGTTTTAGATCGAAATAGAATTCTGAAATCGGCTACAGTGGAGAATCCTTCAGTAGTAAAACTAGATCAACAGATATCTTCTTTAAAATCTAATGTTGCTGCTAGTTTAAGACGTATGCAGTCTAATTTGCAAATTCAAAATCGCGATTTAAAGAGTCAGGAAGGAATTTTAAATAGTAAGATTGGTAAAATTCCGGTTCAGGAACGTCAATTTAGGGTGATAGCCAGACAGCAAAAGGTAAAAGAAGAACTATATTTGTATTTGCTTCAAAAACGTGAAGAAACAGCTATTTCATTAGCAGCGACAGAACCTAATGCTCGTGTTATTGATGCGGGAAAAGCAGAAAAAGAGCCGATAAGCCCAAAGAAGAAAATTATCTATTTAGCGGGTATGTTACTAGGGTTGCTTGTGCCGTTTGGTATTATTTATGCTGATGATTTATTAGATACAAAAATCAAGAGTAAGTTAGATTTAGAAGGTAAAACACAAATTCCGTTTATTGGAGATGTACCAACTTCAGATGATATCGCAGAATTGATTAAATCTGAAAGTAGAACGAGTTCAGCCGAGGCTATACGTATAGTTAGAACCAACTTGGAATTTATGCTAAATAAAGTTCCTGATGGACTCGCTAAAACAGTGTTTGTTACGTCTACGTTTCCCTCAGAAGGAAAGACATTTATATCAGTAAATCTTGCAGCGACTTTTGCCTTGTCGGGAAGAAGGGTTTTACTTATTGGTGCTGATATTAGGAACCCTAAATTTGGTGAGTATATTGATGTTCCAAGTTTAGGTTTAACAAATTACTTATCATCAAATGATAAAAATGTTCAGGATTTTATAATTAAGCATAAAGGATATGAGAATTTCTTTATTCTGCCATCAGGTGTAATTCCGCCCAATCCGGCTGAGTTATTAATGAGTAAAAGAGTCGACCAACTTTTTGCTGAGCTTAAAAAAGAATACGATTATATTATCGTAGATACAGCTCCTGTAAGTTTGGTTACTGATACGTTATTAATAGCCAAAAATGCAGATACTTTTGTATATGTAATGCGTGCAAATGTATTAGAAAAGCGTATGCTCTCAATTGCAAATACTTTTTATAAAGAAAAAAAATTACCAAATATGTGTATCGTTCTTAATGATACAGACTCTACAAAAGGTTATGGCTATGGTTATGGTTATGGTGTGAGAGAAGAGAAAAAAGCATGGTACAAAAAGTTATTTTTTAGAAAATAAAATAAAAGCACAAAAAAAGGGATCAATTAATTGATCCCTTTTTTTGTGCTTTATAGTTTAAAAAAAATTAGAATTTGAAAAATTGATTATTCGAAATGATTTCTTTTAAGAGAGGAACATTTTTATTATCAATTTTTATTTTTTGATTAAATGATGCGATGTGGTTATTATGATGCACATCAGTACCAACAAAATCATACATTCCTTTTTTTAGGAGTTCTTCTGCTACTTTAGTAATTTCGCTTCCATAATAACCAACTACTGCCAATAAGTTTAATTGGAACATGCACCCCGCTTTTTTTAGCTTATTATATTCATTAAAGTTTTTATGATAAAATAAATATCTTTCCGGATGCGCTAATACTGGAATATATCCTGCAACCTGCAAATCGAAGAGAATTTTATACAATTGAACAGGAGCATTCATATAGGACATTTCAACTAAGACGTAATTATCTTTTAAGGTCAGGAGTTTCTCGTTTTGAAAATGGCTTTCAAACCAATCATCCATGAAATATTCAGCTGCAGCCTGGAAGGGCATTTTAATATTTTCGCCTTCTAATAATAGTTTAGTTTCACTGTGTTTGGCAATAATGACTTCTGGAGAGTTATTCCAAATGTAGTGGCTAATATGGGGTGTTGTGATAAATTGAGATACACCAATTTCCTCAAAAGAATTGGTAAGTTTAATTGTATCTGCTATTGTTTTGGCACCATCATCAATACCTGGTAATAAATGTGAATGTATATCAACATAATTGCCAGCAAGAAGATCTTTTAAGTACGGTTTTGATTTTAAGAATGATAACATGGGTGCAAAAATAAAGAATTAGATAGTATTTTTAATGGTTAATTGTAATGATTTTATAGCAAAATCATTACAATAGATTTATTATCTAAATCAAATCTGATATTTAGTCTATTATTCTATATTTGTTACTATCAATAATGTAGCATTTTATGAGAATTAAGGAGAACTTGTATAATAAAAGAATTATTTCTATTGACGCTTTGCGCGGAATTACCATTTTTGTAATGATTTTTGTAAATGAACTTGCCAGCGTTAAAAATGTACCACAATGGATGAAACACATGCCGGCTGATGCAGATGCAATGACATTTGTGGATGTTGTTTTTCCATCTTTCTTATTTATTGTCGGGATGTCAATTCCGTTTGCATTTAATACGAGGTTAATTAAAGGAGATAGTGCCAAAACAATTTGGACTCACACCTTAAAACGAGCAGTAGCATTAATTGTTATTGGTGTATTTATGGTGAATGCAGAATATGGTTACGATGCATCAAAAATGTTAATCGCACCAGCTTTTTGGGGACTTTTAGCTTATGCGATGCCAATTCCAATCTGGAATAAATATCCTAAAGATTTTCCATCGTGGTTAAAAAACACATTGCAATATGGAGGAATATTAGTTTTAATAGCTCTTTATTTTTTATATGTTCAGGATACTGGAGAAATCGGAATGACACCTAAATGGTGGGGAATTCTCGGTTTAATTGGTTGGGCATATCTTTTTACAGTAGTATACTATTGGCTGGTTTCTGGAAGATTGTGGGCGATGATTGCTTTTTTAGTAATTTGTATAGCAGCAAATTCTATGAATTTAATTGAAGGATCTGCTATTCAGCAATTCTCATGGCTTAGTTTTATAGCCGGACATTTAACCCATGCATCTGTTGTTAGTGCTGGTGTAATTATTTCGTTATTATTTTTCGATCGAAAAGCAGCACCTAAAATCAATTGGCCAGTAATTGGTTTTGCTGTTTTCTTTTTTGTTTTGGGCTATTTTCTTCGTCCTTATTTTGGAATTTCAAAAATAAAAGGCACACCTTCATGGACCATGTTTTCAGCTGGAATTTGTACTGTCTTGTTTTACTTTCTTTATTGGTTAATGGAAATCAAAAAACAAACAAAATGGAGTAATTTCTTCATGCCTGCTGCAGCAAATCCATTATTGATTTATATTTTACCAGGCGTAATTTATTATTTCAATTTATCTTTCAAAATAGAAATTATACCTGAATATTTCCGTGAAGGAGTTCCAGGGATTATGTGGAGTTTAGTCTTTTCAACAATTATGTTATTCGTGATGAAAATCTGCAATAAATATAAAATACAATTACAACTATAAATAAGGTTTAAAAGTTTCAGGTTTCAAGTTCGCACGAACCTGAAACCTGAAACTTGAAACAATTTTATCGAACCCTTTTAAAAGAAATAGATCCTTCTCTTTTTTTATTATCTATAAAAGTGCCTTCAAGTGTATTTCCGTCTTTGGATAATGTTAAAGTATGCGTTCCTTTTGTTGCCCATCCTTCAATCGGAAGCGTGACATCAACAGTATAAATAATAGTGTTCCCATTTCTTTTTCCTGTGCCGCTTTCAACGAATTTTTGTCCCTTCCATTCTAAATAATGAGAAAAAATAACTTTTCCATTTTGTTCGGATATAATAGCAACTGCATTTTGAACGCCCGAATTAATGTCTTCCCAAACACCATTAATATCTTCTTTAGAAACGTCAGATTTGTTTTGGCTAAAGCCGAAATTTGAAAATAGTACAAAGAAAAACAAAAGGCTAAGTAGTGTTTTCATAGTTTTAAATTTGAACGATAACTGATTTTATTTCTAAAAATGCTCCAGAAATGGGATTATAATTTACAAAATTGAATTTGCAGAGATTATGAATGTTTAAAGGTTTTCCGTCAGGTAATCCATCTTGTTTAAAATGGGACCAGGGAATTTTAAGGGTAGTAAATTTTTTGGGAGATGCTGGCAAATCAGTTCTCGGATGCGAACCTCCATGTACACAACCAGTTCCTTCTTCGTTTCCTTCCCTGGCCTGAATTTTTATTAGATGTGATGATTTATAAGTAATAATTAGATACTTTGATTCATCAGATAAATTCTGCGGAATACCATCATTCGATTCTGATGGCGTAATGGCTACATTCAATTCAATTTCTCCAACAGGATTATTTTTTGCTGTAATTTTAATAATACCCTTTTTTAAACGAACGGTATTTATAATTTCCTGATTTTCTATAACAGGGCCGGCAATAAACCACGTATTTGATTTGACCAGATTTGTCTCTTTTTCTGAAACACTTTTTCTATCAAAACTAGAAGTGAAAATGGCAATTACCGATAATAAGAAATACAAACGAATCATAATCACAAACTTCTTTTATAATAAATATTTTATTTCAAATATACCCTTTCTAAACGATTTTGTTTTCTTCCTTAATTCTTTTCGAAATCATGTATTTGTCTTAATAAAATTTTAAATTTGTAAGAATACATTCTTAAAGGCTTTTTAATGAGTAGTTTAAAAATCAAATTCATCTGGTTTGTTTTTTTTATTTCACCATTTTGTTTCTCGCAAAATGACAGTACAGCTGTGGAGAGCAAAGATATTTTAGATGTCATTCGGAAAATTTTCAAAAAGAATGATTCGACAAATATCCAAAAAGATAGAAAATTAGCTTTTTCGTTATTGCCTGTTCCTGTGGGTGCTAATAATTCAAATGGATTGGTGATTTCTTTTTTAACGACTTTTTATTTAGGCGAAGATCACGAAACAACCAATATGTCGCAGGTTTCTTTTTCCCCTTATTTTAGTTTTAGCAAACAATATGTTTTCCCGATTCAGTCTTATATTTATACGAAAGAGAATAAATGGAATTTTATTGGAGATTATCGTTATATGATTTATCCCCAGCTTACTTACGGGTTAGGTGATCATAATTCAAAAGAAGAAATGTCTACTTTAGATTATCAACAATGGCGTTTTTATCAATTTGTGACTCGAAAAGTTGTAGGTAATTACAGATTAGGAATCGGTTTTCTGTATGATAATTATCAAAATATCTCTGAGGACTCTTATATTGATGAAGAAACGGACTATATGAAATATATGAATGGAGATTTCTCAGATGAAACTTCTTTTGGTTTTGCTTTTCAGGGTTTGTATGATTCCAGAAAAAACATCGTTAATCCCGAAGAAGGATTGTATGTTGAAGCCGATTTAAGAATAAACACAAGCGGTGTCGACGGAAATAAATGGCAATCCTTGTATTTTGATGCCCGAAAATATCATTCTTTCAGTAAAATGAAACATCGGGTTTGGGCTTCGCGTGCTTTTTATTGGTCTACTTTTGGAGGTAAACCTCATTATCTTGATTTGCCAAGTATAGGCTGGGATCGCGACGGAAAAACAGGTCGCGGTTTTACCAAAAACAGATATCGAAGCAATGCATTGATTTACTTAGAAACCGAATACAGAACAGATATTACCAGAAATGGTTTTTTTGGAGCGGTATTTTTTGGTAATATTTCGTCAGTTTCAAAATTAGATACTTATCAATTCGACAAATGGCATCCTGCCATAGGGACCGGAATCCGAATTAAGTGGAACAAAAAAAACAATAGTAATCTTGCCTTAGATTATGGAGTCAGTAAAAACGATTGGTCTTTACGGTTGGGATTAACAGAAAATTTCTAACTTTCCAAAAAATCAACAGCCTAATCTTTCATGCAATTATCGGTAATTATCCTTAATTATAATGTGCGTTACTTTCTGGAACAATGCGTTTTAAGTGTTCAGGAGGCAATTATTACACTTGATGCCGAAATTATTGTCATCGACAATAATTCAACAGATGATTCTTGTTTGATGATGAAGAAAAGCTTTCCATCTGTAAAACTTATTCAAAATAAAGAAAATTTTGGATTTCCAAAAGGGAATAATATTGGAGTCTCAGAAGCACAAGGAAAGTACATTTGTATTCTAAATCCGGATACTGTAGTTGCAGAAGATACATTTACTAAAATTTTGGCTTTCGCCGAAGAACAAAAAAATACCGGAATTATCGGCTGTAAATTAATTGACGGGATAGGACAATTTCTGCCAGAAAGCAAACGTGGAATTCCAACACCCTGGGTTGCTTTTACAAAGGTTTTTGGATTGTATAAAATTTTTCCAAAGTGGAAGCTTTTCAATCGATATTACGCACAACATCTAGATGAAAATGAAACCGGAAAAGTAGAAATTCTTGTTGGTGCTTTTATGTTTATGAAACGTGATTTGTATCTTGAACTTGGAGGTTTTGATGAAGATTGTTTTATGTATGCAGATGATATTGATTTGTCTTATCGTGCTTTGAAAAAACAAAAAACAAATTATTACTTTCATGACACCACAGTGTTACATTATAAAGGAGAAAGTACAATAAAAGACGAAAAGTACATGAATCGTTTTCAGGAAGCCATGAATTTCTTTTATCAGAAACATTTCAGGAAATCATGGTTTTTTACACTTTTTATTAAAATCGGAATTGTAGTTTTCTCATTCTTCAAAATGTTTCAGGGGAAACCAAAGGCAAAAGCGTTACCTGAAAGTTATATTTTTTACTCTTCAAATAAAATTTTGTCTGAAAAATTACCTTCTATTTTGAAAAATAAAGTACTCTTTTTCGATTTCAAAAAAGAAAAAATGGTAAATTCGTGCCTGATTTTAAAGGATGCTAAGAGTGAGATAATTTTGGATAATCAGTATGTTTCATTTAAAAAATGTATCAAAATCATAGAAACTCTTAAAGATAAGAACATTACTTTTAAGATTTTCCCCAAAAATGCAAGTTTTATTATCGGAAGCGATTCGCGAAATGACAGGGGACAAATTATAAAAATCAAGTAAAAAATTATATTAAATGTAATTTATATTTAAAATTTTCAGTAATTTCGCAATCAGAAAATCAAAATCACCCTTGAGGTTAACAATATGGCAAGATTTGAATTAAAGCTTCCTAAGATGGGAGAAAGTGTCGCTGAAGCAACTATTACCAACTGGTTAAAAGAAGTAGGAGACAAAATTGAAGCTGATGAAGCAGTACTGGAAATTGCAACTGATAAAGTTGACAGTGAAGTACCAAGCGAAGTATCTGGGATCTTAGTTGAACAATTATTTGGTAAAGATGATTTGGTTCAGGTAGGGCAAACCATTGCGATTATTGAAACCGAAGGAGATGCTCCTGCTGTAAAAGCAGTTGAAGAAGCGGCATTTGCTGCAGAAGTAACTGAAATTGAGAACACAATTGAAGCTGTTAAGGAAACAATGAGTATTCCTCAGGATTTTACTACATCTGATAAATTCTTTTCACCATTAGTAAAAAACATTGCTAAAGAGGAGGGGATCTCTATTGCTGAACTTGACGGAATGCAAGGTTCAGGAAAAGATGGACGCGTTACAAAAGAAGATATTTTAAAATATATTGAAGATCGTAAATCTGGTGCAGTAACTCCCAAAGTTGCTGAACCTGCAAAAACGGTTGAAGCGATAAAAGCTATAGAGCCAGTTGTTCAAAAAAGTCAACAAGCGATGCCTGTTTCTGTAAATGGCGGTGATGAAATCATCGAAATGGACAGAATGCGTAAACTGATTTCAGGATACATGGTGGCTTCTGTGCAAACTTCAGCTCACGTACAATCTTTTATTGAAGTGGATGTAACGAACATTGTAAAATGGAGAGATAAAGTTAAAACGGCTTTCGAAAAAAGAGAAGGCGAGAAGTTGACTTTTACTCCAATTATGATGGAAGCGGTTGCGAAAGCATTGAAAGATTTTCCTGGAATGAATATTTCTGTTGATGGTGATTATATCATCAAAAAGAAAAATATAAATTTAGGAATGGCAGCAGCTTTGCCAAACGGAAACTTAATTGTGCCTGTAATTAAAAATGCAGATCAGTTAAATTTGGTTGGAATGGCAAAAGCGGTTAACGATTTAGGAAACCGTGCAAAAGCTGGAAAATTAAAACCAGACGATACACAAGGCGGAACTTACACAGTAACAAATGTTGGTACTTTTGGAAGTGTTTTCGGAACGCCAATTATCAATCAGCCTCAGGTAGGAATCTTAGCACTTGGTGCAATTCGTAAAGTTCCGGCGGTTATCGAAACTCCTGAAGGTGATTTTATCGGAATCCGTCAAAAAATGTTCTTGTCGCACTCTTACGACCACAGAGTTGTAGATGGTGCTTTAGGAGGAAGTTTTGTAAAAAGAGTAGCTGAATATTTAGAAGCTTTTGATGTAGACAGAGATTTCTAAATCAATTAATAAATAAAATCAACCCCGGAATTTTTAAATTTTCCGGGGTTTTTTTTGTTTTGAGAAAAAATGAGACTAACTTAAATAAATGTGGTAAAAGAATCTTTTTGTAAATTGAAATCACAAATAAATGTCCGTTTTAACTAAAAAAAATAAAAAATAAGAAGGAGAAATTCGGCTTTAAAAATTACATTTGTAATCTTATAAAAACTAAAAATGGAACTGAAACTCAACAAACCAATCTGCTTTTTTGATCTTGAAACAACCGGAATTGATATCGGAAAAGATCGAATCGTAGAGATTTCAATATTCAAAGTTTTTCCAAACGGAAATAAAGAAAGTAAAACTTGGTTGGTGAATCCGACAATTCCAATTCCGCCGCAAACAACCGCTGTTCATGGAATTACTGATGAAAAAGTAGCAAATGAACCCACTTTTAATGAATTGGCGCCACAAATCCATAATATGATTAAGGATAGTGATTTGGGTGGTTTTAATTCAGATCGCTTTGATATTCCGCTTTTGGCTGAAGAATTACTGCGTGCCGGTGTCGATTTTGACATGAAAAATAAAGTTTCTGTTGATGTGCAGACTATTTTTCATAAGATGGAAGAACGTACTTTAAGTGCTGCGCTAAAGTTTTATTGTGGAAAAAGCCTGGAAAATGCCCATTCGGCAGAAGCGGATACAATGGCAACTTACGAAATTCTAAAAGCACAATTAGATCGTTATCCGGATTTAGAAAATGATATGAAATCATTATCTGAATTCACTACCCGAAAAAAAATCGCCGATTTCGCAGGGATGATTGCTTTTGATGCGGACAACGAAGAAGTTTTTACTTTCGGAAAACACAAAGGGGCAAAAGTCGAAAAAGTATTAGAAACAGAGCCAGGATATTTCAGCTGGATTCAAAATGCTGATTTTCCATTGTACACTAAAAAGGTTTTAACAGCGATTAAATTAAGAAGATTAAATACAAAATAAGCTGCTAAGTCGCTAAGATTCTAAGATACAGTTTTATTGTATTTTCTTAGAGTCTTGGCGACTTAGAATCTTAGTAACTTAGAGAAGAATGAAAATTATCTGTATCGGTAGAAATTATACCAATCATATCGAAGAATTAAAAAACGAACGTCCAACGGAACCGGTGATTTTCATGAAACCGGATTCTGCGGTTTTATTGAAACAACATCCGTTTGTAATCCCTGAATTTTCTGAAGAAATTCATCACGAAATAGAGATAATTGTTAAAATTAATAAGGTAGGAAAGTATATTGAGCCTAAGTTTGCACATAAGTATTATGACGAAATTAGTGTGGGTATTGATTTTACTGCCAGAGATTTACAAGATAAGTTAAAGGCAAAAGGATTGCCGTGGGAAAAAGCAAAAGCATTTGATGGTTCTGCGGTTATTGGAGATTTTTTACCAAAAACTGATTTTGTTTCAATGGAAAACCTTAGTTTTGAGTTAACAAATAATTCTCAAACCGTTCAAAAAGGCAATACAGCACTTATGCTCTGGAAAATTGATGAGTTAATTGCTTATGTATCGCAATATTTTACGCTTAAAATTGGTGACATTATTTTTACAGGAACGCCTGCAGGAGTTGCAGCGGTCAAACCAAACGATGTTTTGGAAGGCTTTTTAGAAGAAAAAAAATTATTTAGAATACAAGTAAAATAATGGCTTTAAAATACAACCTTTCGAAAGTATATGCGCTTTCAGACAATGATCCTGAATTTGTAAACGAAATTCTTAAATTGTTTGTTACTGAAGTTCCGGAAGATTTGAAACAAATCAAAGAAGGAATCAAAAAGAAGGATCATAAATATGCCTATGCTTATGCTCATAAAATAAAACCTACTTTAGACTTAATCGGTTTAAATGTAGCTTTTGAAGAAATTCTGCAGGTTGAAGCATGGACAAAAGCGGAAGGTAAGAAGAAAGAAATTATCGAAACTTTCAAAAGCATAAAAATACAGGTTAAAGAAGCGATTAAAGAAATCAAAAAAGACTTTGATGTATAATTTGGGCGCGCCTCTATTTTTGCCCTTTTTTACATCAAGTCAAAAATAGGGTCGTGTCGAAACTTCGGAACATCATATCTTTTGTTCCGGAAAATTTTGTTTAACGAGTTCTTATCGTTTGCTACAAAAGGATGCTGTTCTTACCCCTCGCACAAATCGTTCCGATAACAATCTACTTTCTAATAATGACTTACAATCTGGTAAGTAAAAAAAATACATTTACATGAAAGCAACTATAATTACAATTGGAGACGAAATTCTAATTGGTCAAATCGTTGATACTAATTCTGGCTTTATTGCTAAATCATTGGATAGAATTGGTGTCGAGATACATGAAATGATTTCGATAAGCGATGATAAAAAACATATTTTAGATACGTTTGCCCAGCTACAAAATAAAGTTGATGTTGTGATTATAACCGGAGGTTTAGGTCCAACAAAAGACGATGTGACTAAAAAAACTTTCTGCGAATATTTCGATGATGAACTCGTTGTTAACCCTGAAGTTTTAGCGCATGTAACGCAATTGATTGAAGGTTTTTATAAAAGACCAATTTCTCAATTAAATAAAGATCAGGCTCTTGTTCCGTCAACTTGTACGGTATTGCACAATCAGGTTGGTACAGCACCGGGCATGTGGATGAAGAAAGAAAACACCGTTTTTATTTCGCTTCCCGGGGTTCCATATGAGATGAAATATTTGGTAGAAGAAGAAATAATTCCAAAGATTGTTCGCGAATACAAACGTCCTTATATCATTCATAAAACCATTTTAACGTACGGACAAGGCGAGAGTATGGTGGCAGAGCGTATTGAAGATTGGGAGAATAATCTGCCTGATTTCATTAAATTAGCTTATTTGCCAAATCCTGGAAGAGTGCGTTTGCGATTAACCGGAAGAGGAACTAATAAAGAAGAATTAGAAGCAGCAATTGAAGAAAATGTAAAATCTTTAGATGCGATAATTCACGATATTATAGTGGGTTATGAAGAAAATGAAACAATCGAAACCGTAATCGGAAAAATATTAACGAAACAAAATAAAACAATTTCGACCGCTGAAAGTTTTACTGGCGGAAAAATTGCGTCGCTTTTGGCAGCTGTTCCCGGAGCTTCAAATTATTTTAAAGGAAGTGTTGTTTCGTATGCGACAGAAGCAAAGGTTAATGTTCTCGGTGTCTCGCAAGATATTGTTGATGAATTTTCGGTTGTAAGTGCGCAAGTTGCTTCGGCTATGGCTTTGAATGTGAAAGAGATACTCAAAACAGACTATGCAATCGCGACAACTGGGAACGCCGGACCGTCAAAAGGTGATTCAGATGCTGAAATAGGAGCTGTTTTTATCGCTTTGGCTACCCCAACTGATATAATTGTAGAAGAATTTAACTTTGGCCAACCACGTGAAAAAGTGATAGATAGAGCGACGATTAAGAGTTTAGAAATATTACAGAAAGAAATTTTAAAAAATGTGCAATAATTTTTTGCTACAATGGTTTATTTTTCTTTTCTTTGCACCCTGATTTTGAATAACGATAAAAGATAAGTATAATGTCAAGAGTTTGTGACCTTACAGGTAAAAGAGCGATGGTAGGAAATAACGTTTCTCACGCTATGAACAAAACTAAGAGAAAGTTTTCTGTGAACTTAGTTAAAAAGCGTTTTTATCTTCCAGAAGAAGATAGATGGATTACTCTTAGAGTAGCAGCATCTACGATAAAAACAATTAATAAAAATGGAATTTCTGCAGTTTTGAAAAAAGCGCAGTCAGAAGGATTTATCAAATAATCTTTTCCTAAATAAATATATAGCAAGATGGCAAAGAAAGGTAATAGAATCCAGGTAATTTTAGAATGTACTGAGCACAAGACTTCTGGTGTTCCAGGAACTTCTAGATACATTACAACTAAGAACAAAAAAAATACTCCGGACAGATTAGAGATTAAAAAATTTAATCCAATCTTGAAACGTGTAACTGTTCACAAAGAAATTAAGTAATAATTAGAGATTTTTGTAAATCTCAATGGTTTTGCCATTCGAGTTTTATAAAAGCTTCAAATAACATTTGAATCATGGCAAAGAAAACCGTAGCATCGTTACAAACATCTTCTAAGAGATTATCAAAAGCCATCAAAATGGTGAAATCTCCTAAAACTGGTGCATATACATTCGTAGAATCTATTATGGCTCCTGAAGAAGTTGATACTTTCTTGAAAAAGAAATAATAACAATCACATTATATAGAAAAGCTACTTTCGTTCGGAAGTAGCTTTTTTATTTTTTATATTTGTGTAAAATTTAAAGAAGCAGGATTAATTTTAGGTTTCTTTAAATATTAAGGATTATTTAGATTGTAAAATCATTTAATCTAAAAAACTAACAACCTATAAAAAATGAGTTTTTTTAAAAAATTATTCTCCACTGATAAAAAAGAGACTTTAGACAAAAGTCTTGAAAAATCAAAAACTACTTTTTTCTCAAAGTTAAGTAAAGCCGTTGCCGGAAAATCTAAAGTCGATGACGACGTTTTAGATAATCTGGAAGAAATTCTGGTAGCTTCAGATGTTGGTGTGAATACAACTTTGAAAATTATTTCAAGAATTGAAAACCGGGTTGCTGAAGATAAATACTTAGGAACTGACGAATTAAACCAGATTCTTCGTGACGAAATTGGGGCTTTATTGTCTGAAACCAATAGAGGTGAAGCAACTGAGTTTGATATTCCAAAAGACAAAAAACCATATGTTTTAATGGTAGTTGGTGTTAATGGAGTTGGTAAAACTACGACAATCGGTAAATTGGCTTATCAGTTTAAAAAAGCAGGTTATAAAGTAGTTTTAGGTGCTGCTGATACATTTCGTGCTGCAGCAATTGATCAATTACAAGTTTGGGCAGATCGTGTTGATGTGCCAATCGTAAGACAAAATATGGGAAGTGATCCAGCTTCTGTAGCTTTTGATACTTTACAGTCTGCGGTTGCTCAAAATGCTGATGTGGTTATTATTGATACTGCGGGACGTCTTCATAATAAAATCAATTTGATGAACGAGCTTACAAAAGTGAAACGTGTAATGCAGAAAGTTGTTGCCGACGCTCCTCATGACGTGCTTTTAGTTTTAGATGGTTCAACTGGTCAAAATGCTTTTGAGCAGGCTAAGCAATTTACTGCAGCAACTGAAGTAACATCACTTGCTGTAACTAAATTAGACGGAACAGCAAAAGGTGGTGTTGTAATTGGTATCTCAGATCAGTTTCAGATTCCTGTAAAATATATTGGTGTTGGTGAAGGGATTGAAGACTTGCAGGTCTTTAATAAATACGAATTCGTAGACAGTTTTTTCAAATAAATTTCATAATTCAATGAGTTTTTCTTCTTTAAAAAATATAACGCCTGTTACTTTTTATTTTGCAAGCGTTGTATGTTTTGTTTTGGCCAATGTTCTAAAAGATAAGAGTTTGTCTTCTTATTACGTTTTATTGGTTTTGGGTTTAGGTTTGTTTTTTGCAGGCATGCTTAAAAGAATCCGTACTAAGAAATAAGCTATTATGAAGTACTGTTTTCTTATTCTGTTTTTTAGCGTAATTTCTTGTACAAACAGGAATAATGAAAATAGTGTAGAAAAAATACATGCTCAAAAGGTTATTGTGATTCAGCCTTTAGGTAATTTTGAATTGGAACAATCCAATAAAGTTCTTTCTGAAATCAGGAGTATTAACCCAAATGTAGTTTTGAGACAAAATATTCCTTTTCCTGAAAATGCATATTACAAACCCAGAAACAGGTATCGAGCCGACAGTATTATTAAATCACTTCGTAATACTATTGGAAAAGATTCAGTAATTGTTGGATTATCACATTCTGATATAAGTACTACTAAAAACGGAATTAAAGATTGGGGTGTTATGGGATTGGGTTATCGACCTGGAAAATCTTGTGTTGTTTCTAATTTTAGAGTATCCGCCAAAAATGAAAATCAACAGTTTTATAAATTAGTTTTGCATGAACTTGGTCATACAGAGGGTTTGTCTCATTGTAAAGAGAAGACTTGCCTGATGAGGGATGCCGAAGGTGGAAATCATTTGGATGAAGAAAATGATTTTTGCCTCAATTGCAAAAACTTTTTATTGAAAAATGGCTGGAAATTGATTTAGATTGATCTTTTGAGTAATCTTCTCCTTTGCATAAAATTCCTTTTTTCTTTTAGTCAATTTATATTTACTTTTAGTTAGATAAAGTTAACTTTGTAGTTCACGAAATTTCTTTTAAAAATTGGAGCCCTAGCCCTGATGGGAGGGGAAATCCTTTTGTGCAGGTCCCGAGGCTTCGGGAGGCGTAAAAGATTGGAAGGACAGCAGGAAATAGCTCCTAATTCTTCGACTTCGTTCAGAATGACATTAATTGATTTTAATATAATAAATATGAAAAACACTTTTATGATTTTGGTTTTGTCGCTTTTGTTTGTAAGCTGCAAACAGGAAATTAAACCTGCAGATATTGCAAAATTGAATGGTTATTGGGAAATTGAAAAAGTCGTTTTTGATAAAGGTGAAGAGAAGGCATATGGAATGAATGAGAATTTTGATTATTTTCAAATTAAAGGTACTAAAGGAACTCGAACGAAAGTTATGGCGCAGCTTGATGGCACTTTTCTGACTACAAATACATTTGAAAATGTTTCAGTTCGATTTACAGATAAAGGAGCTTTTCTGGATTATAAAACAGATTATGCTAAATGGAGTGAGGAATTAATTTCGATTTCGGACAAAGAGTTTATCGTTAAAAATGACCAACAAAAGGAATATCATTATAAAAAAGCAGCACCAATAAATATTTTAAACGATGGCAAAAAGACTAAATAATCAAAGTACGATTGGCGATGTTTTGCACCAGATTATTCAGGTAAATAAATTACAGCCCGGAATGGATCAGATTGATGTAAAAGAAGCTTGGGGCAGCTTAATGGGAAATGGTGTAAAGACGTATACTAAAAACGTTGTTTTGAAAGGAAGTACGCTTTATGTCGAACTTGGATCTGCCGTTTTAAGAGAAGAATTAAGCCACGGTAAATCTAAAATCGTTAAAATGATTAATGAAGAGTTAGGGCGCGAAGTGGTTAAGGATGTAGTTTTACGATAGACTTTCTTAGACTAGCTTAGATTTTTAGACTGCTTAGACTTATATAGGAATTTATATAAAAAAGGAAAAACCCACTTCATTGAAGTGGGTTTTTCCTTTTTTATGAGATTTTAGGAAATCTAAGTTAGTCTAAAAATCTAAGAAGTCTAAAATTAGAACTGCTCTCTTCCAGCAAAATGGAATGCACCTTCAATAGCAGCATTTTCGTCGCTATCAGAACCGTGAACTGCATTTTCTCCGATAGAAGTTGCGTATGCTTTACGTATAGTTCCTTCAGCAGCTTCAGCTGGATTTGTAGCTCCAATTAAAGTTCTGAAATCTTCTACTGCGTTATCTTTTTCTAAAATAGCAGCAACAATTGGTCCGCGTGACATAAATTCAACTAATTCTCCGTAGAAAGGTCTTGCAGCGTGTACAGCGTAAAAAGCCTGAGCATCAGCTACAGTTAATTGAGTTAATTTTAATGAAACGATTTTGAAACCTCCGTTAGTAATCATTGCTAAGATGTTCCCGATGTGTCCGTTTGCAACAGCATCTGGTTTAATCATTGTAAAAGTTCTATTTGTTGCCATTTTATTGCTTATTTTTAATTTTGTGCAAAAGTATACTTTTTTTATGAATTGATTTTAATAAATTCATAATTAAAACATCGTGAAATGATGTTATGGCAAAGAAAATTGTTAATTGTGAATTGTAAAACGTAGATGTTTTAAATAGAAAAACGCACTGCTGTGCGTCTATACTTTAAGTTTGTCACATCGAGCGGAGTCGAGAACACGCATAGCATTTCGACTCCGCTCGATGTGATAGTATAAATTAAACTTTGAAGATCAATTTGTTTTTATAAAATATCCACAATATAAACGTCCAGATTCCTACGTATACTAATGCACCAGCTAAAGAAGCAGCCATTGGATTGGTGAAGAATGGAGCAATTCCGAAACTGTATAAATAATTTAAAAGATTGATTTTTTCTGCGGGATTATGTGGATTGTGGAATTGAATCATCACTAAGGCCTGCGGAATAATCTGAGAAGTAAAAAAGACAATCATTGGGTTTACACCCCAAATTAGAAAGAGTTTGAAACCTTTTTTATATTCTGCTATATCAATTACATAATATAATATTGCTAAAAATGCGGTAGCTAATCCTGTGGTGTACAAAACGTAACTACTTGTCCAAAGTGATTTGTTGATTGGGAAAACAATATCCCATAATAAACCTCCGATAATTAGTGCTACACCAATTATAGCCATTTTTTGAGCTTTTTCTTTTTTACCTATTTCTCGCAATAATATTTGGCCAATTAATAAACCAATAATTCCGTTTACGATCGATGGAATAGTACTTAAAATTCCTTCCGGATCCCAGGTAATTGTCTCGCGATACATGTGGCCTTCAAGCAAAATACTGTCTACCCATGAAGCTAAATTGGTTCCTTTTTCGAGATTTGCCGGACCAATTCCTGGTACCGGAATTAAGGTCATTACAGCCCAATAACTTAATAATAAAACCGCTCCTGTTATAATTTGTGTTTTTTGAGTAGTTTTTAAATGTAAAAGCGAAACGACAAAATATACAATCGCGATACGTTGTAAAACTCCCGGAAGACGTACATCGTGATAAGCTTCAATACCACTGTAAGCTAAGAAGAGATAAAATATTAGAATGGAGAAGGCCAGAATGTTTTTGACTTTGGAAGTAAAACTGCCCATTAAAGCATAACCAACTGCAATTGTAATGGCTAAACGGCCAATTAAAAGGGGAATCCCGCCAAGACCAAAAAGCTGTATCTTGGCGAAGAAATTAAAGAATATTCCGAGACAGAACATGCGTAAAGAGCGAACCAATATTTTGTTAAAAGTGGTTTCGTTCCAGATTTTATCAGGCATTGCAAGAGGAACTGCAACTCCCATAATAAAAATAAAAAACGGAAAAACTAAATCGGTTGGCGTACAGCCATGCCATTCTGAATGTAAAAGTGGTGCGTAAACATGGCCCCAATCGCCCGGGTTGTTTACAATGGTCATTAATAAAATCGTTAATCCTCTGAAGACATCTAATGAAATCAAGCGCTCTCTGGTCATAGTTTTTAGTAATAGGTTAATTTTTGTTTTAAAAGTTACTATTTGGTTTAGAGAGGCAATAATTTCAGAAGAGGCGGTTATTTATTCTGATGATTATTACTTTATTTTTTTGCCACGAATTACACGAATCATTAGCAGTTTTTGTGATTAAAAATTAGTAAAAATTCGTGTAATTTGTGGTGACTTTTTTAAATCGTTATTATGTTAAAATTGTTTTCTAAAGGTTTTAATTTTTGAATTAAAAGCGGAATCAATTGCTCACCTTTTTCTAAATAAAATTCGGAAAAATTGGTTTGACGTTCCTGTAGGCTTTGATTTGGAAATAACTCAAATTGTAAATCTACAACTCGCTGTAATTCGGAGTCTAATTTTCGTTTTTGAGCTTTTAATAATCTTTTTTCAAGGTTTTCTAAACCTTTTTTTTGTTTGACTTCCTGCGCTTTTACAGCTCCGCTAAATGATTTATCAGTTTGCTGCGCGAGTTCATAAAGATATTCAAATTGTTTTTCTAATGTTTCTTTTTGAGAAGTTAAATCAATTGGAAAAGCAGATAATTTATGTGTAATTGCATTTACCAAATTAGCAGGTTTTGTAAATAAATCGGCCCAGCTTAAACCTAATTTGTCCGCTTTTTTAGCTTGTTTTTCAGTGTTTAAAAGCACAGAATTACGAACTAAAAGCATCGGAAAAGTAATGTTTACAGCATCAAAGAAAGATTTTAGTTCTAACCAATACGCAATTTCTCCGCCTCCGCCAATGTAGCATAAATTTGGTAATATAATTTCCTGATACAGCGGACGCATAATTACATTTGGACTGAATTTCTCCGGATTATTTTCTACTAACTTAAAAATTTCTTCTTTTGAAAATGAAATCTTCGTGTTGTTTACGTAGTATTTATCATTTTCGAAAATGATTCTTTCCCTTAAATTATTTTCAATATAAAATAAATTGATTTCGCGTGGATTTACCTGAACGGTATAATCTGCAAATTTCGAAATGGTTTCCTGAACGGCTTTGAATGAAGTCTGTTGCTCTAGTTCTTCTTTAATAAAAGGAATAAAGGCACGTTTTAAATCGGCGTCATCAGCATCTAAAATGACCAAACCATAATTAGCAAATAAACTATCAGCCAAAAAACGAGTTGCATCTGCTAAATTTTCATGTTTTAGATACGCTTCTTCAAATAGCTTTTTTAGAACATTTGCATTCGTGCTGGATCCTAATTCTAAAGAGTAAATTTCTAAGAATTCAGTCAGACCTTCTGTTGAAAGTCTTCCAACAGGACCTGTACTTTCTTTGTTCCAACGGAATTTCTTTCCTTTAAAATTGAAATAATTTATTTCTTCAAAATCGTGATCCTCAGTTGCCATCCAATAAATGGGAACAAAATTATGCATTGGATATTTCGACTTTAATTCTCTAGTCAAATTAATCGTAGAAATGATTTTATATAAGAAATACAAAGGGCCGCTAAATAAATTTAATTGATGCCCGGTCGTAATGGTAAAAGTATTTGGATGTGCTAAAAGCGCAATATTTTGTTTGGTTGCATCTGAAATTTCGATTTTTTGATATTGCTTTTCTAAGGTTTCAACCAAAGGAATTCGGTTTGTGTTATCAAAATTGGCTTGTTTTTCAGCTATTTGTTTTTCAAAGTTTTCCAGTGTTGGAAAATGATTGTATAGGGAGTGTAATTCGGGTTTTTGATCTAAGTAATCTTGTATCAATTTAGAGAAATATCCTGAGGTTTGGTAGCTGATACAGTCGGTGGGCATAATTTTAGATTTATTTTTGATAGCTGTAAATTTAATGAAAATATGTACTTAAAAGTGTTTTTAACGAATGCTTAAGATTTGATTTTTAGTTTTTGATTTAAAATATTTATAATCAGTATTTTAATTTTTGGTTTTAAGGCTAGTTGAAGAATAATAATTTGATAAAGATTAAAAACAACAGATTTAGGTTTTTTGTTAAAATTTTGAGAGTAATATAAAACTGTTGTTTCTAAATGTGTGTTTTTAATAATGAAACTATATTTTTGCAGACAAATGTTTGTTGCCTTAAATGAGTCGATTCATTTTTACAGCACCATTTTTCAAAAAAAAAATATCAACTACAATGAAAAATAACCCAAATCAGGAGAACTCTCTTCGACACGTTCTTTTTGGTTCGTTAATTGGAACCACAATTGAATTTTTTGATTTTTATATTTATGCCAATGCTGCTGTGTTGGTTTTTCCACAATTATTTTTTCCCGGAGCTAGCAGTACAAATTCTACACTAGAATCTTTGGCTACTTTTTCGATCGCCTTTTTAGCAAGGCCCTTAGGTTCAGCTATTTTTGGACATTATGGAGATAAAATTGGTCGTAAAGTTACTTTAGTAGTAGCCTTATTAACGATGGGATTATCGACAATTGCAATTGGTTTTTTACCGGGTTATGCCAGTATTGGAATTGCGGCTCCGATTTTATTAATGTTATGCCGTTTTGGACAAGGAGTTGGTTTAGGCGGTGAATGGGGTGGAGCCGTTTTGTTGGCAATTGAAAATGCACCACCGCATAAACGTGCCTGGTATGGAATGTTTCCGCAATTGGGAGCACCAATCGGATTATTACTGTCGGGAGGTACATTTTTAATCTTAACCGATAGCATGACCAGTGAAGCCTTTATGGATTATGGGTGGAGAATTCCGTTTATAGCCAGTTCGCTTTTAGTAATTGTTGGATTTTACATTCGTCTTAAAATTAGCGAAACTCCGGCTTTTGAAAATTCTAAATTGGAACAAAAGGAAGTTAGAATTCCGTTTTTTACTTTGCTTAAATCATATAAAAATCAATTGATTTTTGGAACATTATCTGCAGTAACAACCTTTTTGGTCTTTTATTTAATGACTGTTTTTACGTTGAGCTGGGCTACTTCTGACTTAGGTTTTACAAAAAGAGATGCGTTGTTAATTCAATTGCTGTCAGTATTGTTTTTTGCTTTTTTTATTCCTATTTCAGCTTTGGTTGCTGACAAAATTGGTCGCAGAAAAATATTAATTATTACTACAGCCGCTATTGCCGTTTTCGGATTTTTCTTTTCGTACTTCCTTAATTCAGGAAATCCAGTTTTGGTAACTGCGTTCGTCTGTATGGGAATGTCTCTAATGGGATTTACTTACGGTCCTTTGGGAACTTTCTTGTCAGAGTTATTTCCGACGACAGTTCGTTATTCCGGTGCTTCTTTGACTTTTAATTTGGCAGGGATTTTAGGTGCGGCATTTGCTCCTATGATTGCAATTTGGCTGGCAAGTACTTATGGATTAAGTTATGTAGGTTTTTATCTGACTGCTGCGGCTTTAATTTCTTTAGTTTCCTTTTTAGTGATTTCTAAGAAAGTGCATCAATTTTAAAAAAAAATATATTTTTAAAAAAAAGAGTGGCTTACATTATTGTAGCCACTCTTTTTTTATCTCTTCAAACTAAAATGCCCTCTAAATTCAGTTCCGTTTAATCTTGTTACGGTAAACCAATAATCTGATGCAACTTCCTGAGATCCGAGATAATTTCCATCCCAGGCTGTATTACTATGAAGTTCTTTAATGAATTTACCATAACGGTCAAATATTCGAATTCCTGTATTTGGAGCTAAATAAGCAAAATCAATTGTCCAGGTATCATTATAACCGTCGCCATTTGGTGTGAAGAATTTTGGATAAGGAAGTTCATCTACTAAATTGATACATTCGCTAGATGTTGCTTCAAGTATATTTATAGTAACCGGTATTCTATCACTTTCACAATCATTTATAGTTTGAGAAGCGTAATATATTATTCCATTTTCAAGTAGGGTTGTTTCAGGTAAATTTATAGTTGAAGAAATACTTTGGAACCATTTAATATTTTGTCCTGTAATATCAATGTTGTTTATTGAAGCCTTTTTCTGTATGCAGAAAGTTTGTGGTGTATCAGCAATTGGGTTTTGAGTATCCTGAATTTTAATTGCAACAGGAGTTCTTTCACTTTCACATCCATTTATAGTTTGCGATGCATAATAAACAGTATTGTTTTCGAGTAATGTTGTATTTGACAAAAGTGTTCCAAGCGTTAGAGCATCATACCATTTAATATTTTGCCCCGTAATTACAATATTGTCTAATGTTGCATTTTGTTTAATGCAAAAAACTGTAGAGTTTAAATTTTGAGGAGTTGGTATAGAATTAACAAAAGATGTTATAGTTGTTTTTATAGCTTCAGAAATACATCCATTGGAGTTTTTTGTTTTTAGAAGATATTCACCTGGATTTAAAAATGACGATGTTGCATTAGTACCCCAGGTAACACCATTATCAAAACTATATTCTGATGCAACAGAGAGAATAGTTATCTTTCCTTGATTAATATTACAATTTGGTTGAATAGTGCTGTATGTAGGAACATTTGGAGAATCAGCAGGTGCATTTATTTGTACAGAAACTGCTTCTGATTCACACCCGGCCGAATTTTGAATTTTAATCTGATAATTACCAATAGTTAAATTTCCAGAATCTGAATTTGTTTTCCATGTTAGTCCATTGTCAAAACTATATTTTGAACCTATGGTTGTAATTGTAATTATTCCAAAAGGATTAGTACAGCTTATAGGTTGAGAAGCTATATAATTTGGCGTTGTTATAGCATCTAAAGGAGTGTTAATGGTTGCTTTTGTTGCAGTTGAAGGACAACCGGTACTGCTGTTTTTGATTTTTACAAAATAATCACCAGAAATTAAATTTGTTGCAGTAGCATTTATACCCCATGTTTGTCCGTTGTCAAAGCTGTAAAAAGAAGCATTTGTAGTCACCGAAATACTCCCTTTTGCAGAATTACAGCTGCTTGGTTGTTGAATTGAAACAGTAGGTTTTTGAGCTGGAAGATTTACATTATAAAGAGAAACTGAACTAGAATTGGATTCACATCCTAAAGCAGTTTTTATTTTTAAAAGATAATTACCAGGAGTTAAATCAAGAAAAGTGGAGTTAGTTTTCCAGGTATTACCATTATCTACACTATATTCTGAAGCAGCTGTATTGAAAGTTATGCTGCCTAAAGATTCACAATTAGGCTGTATTATTGAGTATAAAGGGGAATTAAGGTTAAATTTAGGAATATAAATATATTGTGGATAAGATTCACAACCTAATTCATTTTTTATCTTTATTACGTAAGATCCTTCATCTAAATTTGCAGCCGTTGGATTAGTTGTCCAGTTTACTCCATTGTCAAAACTATATAATGCAGCCGGAGTCGTTATTGTAATACTTCCTCCAGTTCCACATATAGGAGGGGTCGTAGTATAATTTGGTATAGGTAAATAAAAATCATAAAGTGTTGCAACTCTCCACCAAGACTCACAACCTAAATTATTTTTTACCACTATAGAATAATTACCAGAAGATAAATTTGTGGCTGTGTTGTATTGACTCCAGGTTCTACCATCATCAAAGCTATATTGATCAAATAGGGCATCGATTGTAATACTCCCTTTATTCTTTGATTCACAAGTAGGTTGAGTTACTTGTATATTAAAATTAGATAAATATTCTTCATTGAAATGTACAGAATAAAGTGTTTCTGAGATACATCCGGATTCATTTTTAATTTTAGGATAATAAGAACCAAGTGGTAAATTTGTAGCGGTTGGATTTGTACCCCAGGTTTCACCACCATCAAAACTGTAAAATGGTGCAGGTGTAGTAATTGTAATAGTACCTCCTTTGCCACAGCTTGGATTAGTAGCTATATATTGAGCCTCTTTTATTTTAAAAGGAGTGAATTCAACGATAAGGTTTCCTGACACACATCCTTCTTTATTTTTTATTTTTAATTGATATTTAAATCCTACAGGAAGATTTGAAGCTGTAGGGTTAGTACTCCAACTTAAACCGCCATCAAAACTATATAAAGCGGCTGGTGTAGTAATCGTAATACTTCCGGTTGCATTACTATCACAAGTTGTTGGCTGCACTATTGTATAAGTAGGAGGATCAAGGAAATTGAAGTTAAGAGCAAACCAATTATTTTCACTTATACAGCCTAATTTGTTTTTAATCCTAAGAAAGCCACTTACGCCACCATTTGGATATTTAATAAGATTTGGATCTGTACTCCATGTTCCTCCATCATCAAAGCTATAAAATGCAGCAGGAGTGGTTATGGTAATACGTCCTGGAGTGGTACAAGTAGGTTGTACAGCTGAAAATTCGGGACGTGCTAAATAATAAGCATTACTTATATTGGCAATCGCATAATTTGACTCACAGCCTAAAGAATTTTTTATTTTCAGGACGTAAGTTCCATAATCTAAATTAGAAATGTTTGGATTTGTACCCCATGTTTTCCCTCCATCAAAACTATAAGATGCAGCAGGGGTTGTAATTGAAATACTCCATTTTGATTCCGTTTCACAATTGGGATTTATTATTTTGTATGTAGGCTCATCAAGATAAAAAGGAGGTAAATAGGCATATTCAACATCGGATTCACAACCTAATTCATTTTTAATTTTAATATTATAATAACCCGGAAGTAAATTAGCTGCCGTTGGATTTGTTGTCCATGTTTCTCCATTATCAAAACTATAAAAGGATGCAGCAGTATTTATGGTAATACTGCCGTTTGTCGTACATGCAGGATTTATTGTGGTATAAGTTGGCTTAGATATATAAAAATTTATTTTAACTTGATAGACTTGTGATTCACAACCTAGTGCGTTTTTCGTTTTTAAAAAGTAATTGCCAGGTTGTAAATTATTAAAAATTGGTGTTTCCTGCCATGTTTGTCCGTTGTCAATACTATATTTATTTGAAGAGTTTACAAAAATAACGCTTCCGGTATTACTACATGTATTTGGTTGAATAACTTTAACTTCCGGATATGGTTTAAAAAATAGATCTAAATAAATTTGATTGAAATAAGGTTTCGATAGACATCCGGATTCATCTTTAATTCTAACATTATAATAACCAGAAGGTAAGTTAGTTGCCGTTGGATTTGTTGTCCATGTTTCTCCATTATCAAAACTATATTCGGATGCGGGGCTGGTAATAGTAATACTGCCTCCCTGATCACAGCCAGGCTGGGTTAAAGTATAGGTTGGAGAATTAATATAAGACGGAAAAAGCAAGACGCTTTGAGAATAGGATTCGCATCCGCTACTGTTCTTTATTTTAAGTAAATAATTTCCAGAAGGTAAATTTGTTTTGGTAGCACTGTTTTCCCATGTCAAACCATTATCAAAACTAAATTGTGACGCCGGGGTTGTTATAGTAATAGTTCCATTAGAACTACAAGTTGGCTGAATAATTGAAAATGTTGGGCGGTCCAGTAATATTGGGGGATTAATTGTTACAATTGTAGGTGTAGAAATACAGCCCGAAGCGGTTCTTGTCTGAACATAATATTTGCCATATTCTTTTGTGACAAAGTTGGCATCTGTCTGCCATACCAAATCTTTTGTAACATAGTTGTCATCTGAAAGGAAAGCCAAACCTTTATCAAAACTATATTCTATTCCCGGGTCGTTAACTTTAATATAGCCATTTATATCCTGACAAGTAGGCTGAACTACTGTTACAGAAGGATTAGGAATTGAATTGTTTATAGTTAATTTTGAACTTATGAAGCAATCACTTCCATCTGTAACTTTTACAGTATATTCTCCCAAATTTGTTTTAACTGAAGGAATTGGATAAGATTTATTAGTTGCTCCATTTATCGCTATTCCATTTCTATACCATTGAAAAGTTGTTGCTAAACTCATGGTTTTAGTCAGGTTAGCAGTCAATATTAAATCATTATTGCAGAAATTGCCACTTTGAACAGTAGTAACACCAAAATTTTCAGCAGTATTTAATCTTAAATTATCATATAAGAAAGAAGGTTCATAATCAGTGTTAAATGATGGAGGTAATGTTTTCTCTGGTCCCAGCATTATTGCGTTAATATCAATATTTGTGGTAAAACTAATTGTTACTTCTCCCCAAATAGTCTGAGGTTGGTATAAAACTTTTCCAATTTCAATCCAGGATGGGTCAAATGAATTTGGATCTGAATTGGTATATAATGGTAAATTATCTTTATTAGTACATCCATAAAGTGTTACATAAGTAGGTGCTAAAAAATCAAAATCAAAACGTTTACTTAGGTTAGTAGTTTCGATACTCATTAATGTGGCAATATTCAGTGTTAACTGATAGTTTATTCCACTACGTAATGGGCTAGATAATTTAGTAGCGATATATTCTTTTTTATTGTTTTTGTATACAGCCCTGAAAATTCCTTTACCATCGGGGAAATTTTGGAGTTTTTTGGTGTAAATAGTATTAAAAAGATAGCAGTCTGCGTTTAAATAATCCGGGGATGGAGTTGTTCCTTTTGTCCAATCAGTGGTTGTAGGAATGTCATCATAACCCTGAGGGCAATTTGTTTTTTCTTCAAAAGAAGAATTTGGTAAAATTGAAACAGTTTTATTACAAATACAATCACTGTCATTTAAATCTATTTTCCCATCACCGTCATCATCAATACCATTATTACAGTTTTCCTGAGAATAACAAAATAGAGAAATAAATAATAGGATAAAAAGTAATTTATGTTTCATAGGTTTGTTTTGGTGCATCGCAAATGTAATTAAATATCCACAAAACAAAAGTAAATTTGCGAGTATCAATCTTTTACTAAAAAGTCCCTAAATATCTCGTATTTTTGCAAAAATAATTCCTTTTGAAAACGAAACTCTTCATCATAACGCCTCCTTTTACACAACTGAATACACCGTATCCGGCAACAGCTTATATAAAAGGATTTCTAAACACAAAAAATATTGAATCTGCTCAGGCTGATTTGGGTATTGACGTGATTTTGGAGTTGTTTTCGAAGAAAGGACTAATAGATTTGTTTCAGGTTTCAAGTTTCAAGTTTCAAGTTTCAGGTTCTGAAATCTCAGATAATTCGAAACGTATTTTTGCATTGAAGGATGAATACATCAAAACTATTGATGCCGTAATTCATTTTTTGCAGGGAAAAAATCCAACACTGGCTTTGCAGATTTGTCAGGAAGATTTTTTGCCGGAAGCTTCTCGTTTTGCTCAGCTTGAAGAACTCGATTGGGCTTTTGGGACAATGGGAACTCAGGATAAGGCGAAACATTTGGCCACTTTATATCTTGAAGATATTTCAGATTATATTGTAGAATGTGTCGATGAAAATTTTGGCTTTAGCCGATATGCAGAACGCTTAGGCCGAAGCGCCAATTCGTTTGATGAACTTTACGAAGCTTTACAGCAAGAACCAACTTATGTCGATTCGATTTTAATTTCGCTTTTGAAAGTTAAAATTGAAGCTGTAAAACCAACTTTATTCTTAATTTCTGTTCCCTTTCCAGGCAATCTATACAGCGCGTTTCGATGTGCACAATGGGTCAAACAAAATTATCCCGAAATTAAAATTTCGATGGGAGGTGGTTTCCCAAATACCGAATTGCGTTCACTCTCTGATAAACGCGTTTTTGAGTTTTTTGATTTTATTACTTTGGATGATGGAGAAGTTCCGATTGAAGAACTTATAAACGCTGTCACTTCGAGCGAAGTCGAGAAGCATTATAAAAGAACTTTTTTATTAGAAAATGGAGAAGTGGTCTACAAAAACAATTCTCTAAAACACGATTACAAACAAGCTCAGGTCGGTACTCCGGATTATTCAGATTTGCCTTTGGATAAATACATTTCGGTTATCGAAATCGTAAATCCAATGCACAGAATGTGGAGTGATGGCCGTTGGAATAAACTCACAATGGCTCACGGTTGTTATTGGGGAAAATGTACTTTCTGTGATATTTCATTAGATTATATAAAAGTTTACGAACCAGTTGCTGCCAATTTATTGTGCGACCGAATGGAAGAAATGATGCTTCAAACGGGGCAAAACGGTTTTCATTTTGTCGATGAAGCAGCACCGCCAGCATTGATGCGCGCTTTGGCACTAGAAATTTTACGCCGAAAATTAGCCGTAACCTGGTGGACGAATATTCGATTTGAAAAAAGTTTTTCAAAAGATTTATGTCTGCTTTTAAAAGCTTCTGGCTGTATTGCCGTTTCAGGAGGTTTAGAAGTGGCTTCAGACCGATTATTGAAACTTATTGATAAGGGTGTAACCGTTGAACAAGTTGCAAAAGTAACCCGCAACTTTACCGAAGCTGGAATCATGGTTCATGCGTATTTAATGTACGGATATCCAACCCAAACCATTCAGGAGACAGTTGACAGTCTTGAAATGGTTCGCCAATTGTTTGAAGCCGGAATTTTGCAATCTGGTTTTTGGCATCAATTTGCGATGACGGCTCATAGTCCGGTTGGATTGTATCCGGAGAAATTTGGCGTTAAAAAAGCAACAGAAGCCATTGGAACTTTTGCAAATAACGATATCGATTATACAGATTCTACAGGAATCAATCACGATAAGTTCAGTTTCGGATTAAAGAAATCGCTTTTTAATTTCATGCACGGAATCTGTTTTGACTACGAATTGCAAGATTGGTTCGATTTTAAAATACCAAAAACTAAAATTGATCCCGATTTTATTTTTAATGCACTTGAAGAAGGAAATGATTTCAACACAAAACCAAATGCAAAAGTGGTTTGGCTTGGAGGAAAACCTTCTGTAGAACATTTTACAAAATCAAAAAAAGGAAATACCTGGGAAATGATAAGTTTTACTTTTCATGATAAAAAGGAAAGTTTCAATCTTCAGACCAATAAAAATGAAGGTGAATGGCTAGTCGAAATTTTGAGTAAAATTTCAATTTCAAATGCTAAGAATTATACTTTTCAGGAAGTAAAAGCAGATTTTGAAACACAATTGGAGGACTTCGAATTATTTTGGTATTCAAAGCCTGTTAATACTTTACGAGAGTTTGGGTTGTTGGTTTTGTAGATTAATTAAGATTTTTCTTGTTTTTACTTGAGAATAGAATTTTAATAAATTATGTATTTTCAAGAAGGTTTTCATACTTACTACATCTATATTTTAACGAATAAACCTAAATCTGTTTTCTATACAGGAGTTACTAATAATTTACGGAAAAGATTAAGTCAGCATCAGGAGAATATTTTATTAAAGAATAAAACATTTGCCTCAAAGTATAATGTTGAATTTTTATTGTATTATGAAAAATTCACTTGGATTCATGAAGCAATTGCTCGAGAGAAGGAAATTAAAGGCTGGAGAAGAGAGAAGAAAATTGAATTGATAAAATCAATTAATCCTGATTTTGAGTTTTTGAATTATCTATTTGAATAGGATTGCGGAGCTACTCTTTCGTTAAAATTGAAAAACTTTATAAGCGCGTTTTGATAATCTTTGTCGAGCTACTTGTGGGGATTCCTCGTTCCTCGGAATGACAAACTGGATGTAAATCCTTGATTTATTAATTAGATTATTGACAAAGTAACCACAAAGTATGTCATTCCGAGGAACGAGGAATCCCCGCGAGTAGCTCCGTAAAGATTAGTTAAACTTGGATTTGTAGATAAAGTGTGTCATTCCGACGGAGGAGGAATTCCCACAAGTAGCTCGACAAAGATTAACAAGCAAAGAGTAAAAAAAATCAATACTCCACAAAAGTTCCATCAGCAGGAACAGCCGTTTTAGACAAAAGATCATTTTCTGATAAAGCATTTTTCAATTGTTCTCTTGTAGTCGGACAATGGTTTAAAGCTTCTAAATGATTAGCGAAGACTTTGCCAGGCGCCAAAGCCGTAAACTTCAAAATATCATTCATTCGCATTAATAAAGGCTGGCCAATATCTAATCTAGCCGTACCGCAGGCCACAGTTGCAATGTCTGGTTTAAATTCAACCAGAACTTTTTGTACGTGTTCTGTAAAAATGGTATCTGAACTAATATAAATAGATTTTTCGTTCGCTAATTCAATAAAAAAGCCCATTACATGTCCCATGAATTTGGCGATGAATCCATAACCATGAATCGCTGGAACTCCCGTTATTTTTCCATCCAGAAAAGGTTGAGGTTCCCAATAATTTAAAGTTTGAGTAATATTTAAACCTCTTTTAGTTAATTCTTTTTCAATTTGTACACTACAGATTACTGGAATGCTTTTACGTCTTAAAAAAACTTCACCAGCTTTATCAATATGATCTGGGTGCAAATGTGTAATCAGGCAATGGGTTACTTTGCTCAAAATTTCCCGACTGTTTTTTGGCAAAGAAACCATAGGATTTCGATGGGGATTATAACGAAAGATGGTAAAGGGTGGAATTGTTTTTCTTTTTCCCAACATCGGGTCAACTAAAATCACATGTTGCTCCGTTTCAATAACTAAAGTAGCGTTACGTAAATGATGTAATTTCATATCATGTAAAATTAGAACTTAAAATTACGAAGATTTTTCAAATTTAATTTACAGATTTTTCTTTATTTTTAACAGAATTGTTATTATTTAAAATTGAAATTTCTAACCATTTAATGATGCTTATACAATTGAAAATCTAAACCCAATTCCGTGTAGGTTTTCTATCGAAATTCCGCTTTCATTGGCTAAAATTTTTCGCAACCGCGAAATAAAAACATCCAGACTTCTTCCCATAAAATAATCATCGGTTCCCCAAAGCGAGGTCAAAATTTGCTCTCTTTTTAGAACCGAGTTTTTATTGTCCAAAAATAACCTTAGCAATTCGGCTTCACGCTGTGTGAGTGTGATTTTTTCAGTTTCATTAAAAAGAATAAAATTGTTGGTATCAAATTGGTACTTCCCAATTTCATAAACTGATTTTTCTGTCGGAATACTTTTCTGTGAACGCTTCAAAAAGATCTCAATTTTCAAAAGCAATTCTTCAATACTAAAAGGTTTCACCAGATAATCATCGGCACCCAAACGTAATCCTTTAATACGGTCTTCTTTTAAAGTTTTGGCAGAAAGGAAAATAATTGGAATGTCTGTATTGGCTTTCCTGATTTCTGTTGCCAACTCAAAACCATCCATTTTAGGCATCATAATGTCAAAAATACAAATGTCAAACTTTTCTTTTTTAAAGGTTTCAAAGCCCAGTTTTCCATCAGGACAGTGAATAACTTCGTAGTTATTTTGTTCCAGATTGTCTTTGGTTAAAAACGCTAAGGTTTCATCGTCTTCGGTATAAAGTATTCTGAATTGTTTCATTTTTTATAAGGAATTGACAAAGTTACAGTGATGCCTTTTTCTGAGTTATTTTCGGCTTTTATTTTCCAGTTTTGAAGATTGCAGATTTCTTTGACGTAATATAATCCAAGTCCAAAACCATTTACTTCATTACTTTTTTCATTTTGAGCACGGTAAAACTTATCAAAGATAAGAGAAATGTTTTTAGGAGAAATTCCAATTCCGTTATCAATAAAAGCGAGCTTCAAAATTTGATTTTCTACTGAAATCCGAATCGTGATATCAGGTTTGTCAGAGCAATATTTTACAGCATTATCAAGCAAATTATAAACTAAATTGCTAAAATGAAAAATATCAGTTTCGATATAATATTCCGCAGATTCAGCTTCAATTTTAATAGAGGCTTCAGGATATTTCATCTGAATGTTTTCAATCGTTTCCTCGATAATAGGAACAATTAAAAGCGTTTCTTTTTTTAGTTCCAAAGGCGAATAATCTGCTTTCGAAATATTTAAAATCTGTTCAATATGACTGTTGAGTTTATTGCTTTGATTGATGATAATATCCGTATAAGTATGAAGCTTTTTATCTTCTTTAATTGGATTTTGTTCAATCAAATATTTCGAAGCAATTAATATAGAAGACAAAGGCGTTTTGAATTCATGCGTCATATTATTGATGAAATCCCTTTGCAGCTCAGAATATTTCTTTTGCTGTAAAAGCGTAAAAATTGAATAGACATAAATTAGTAAAATCAGAATTAGTGCAATCGAAAGGATAAACCAAAAACGCATCGAACTGAATAAATAAGTAGTTTCATTAGGAAAACGAACTGCAAAATAATAAACAAGATCTTTATGTTTTGGGAACGAAACTGCTTTTTTTTCTTTTCCTTTTTCAGAGGATGAAATGTACTTTCCATAAACCATTTCATCGCTTTGGCAATTGTAGACTGCATATTCAAAATCGGTTGTAATATGCATTTTCTTGAATTCCGATCTTAAATAAAATTCTAAAATATCAGGTTCAAAAGCATTTTCGATATTTACGATATAATAATCGTTGGAAATTTTCCGAACAGGATTTTGACACGATGGTTCATGATCTTTTCCATCGTATAATTTTCGGGCCACTTCAAGTAAAGCAATATTGGCCTTTTGACTCAGTTTTTTTTGTTCCAATGTAAAAGCCTCTTTGGTCCAAAGCAATTGCGCCACCAATATGCTGATAATGGCGATCAATCCTAAGAGGATAATACTATTAAGTTTATTTATTTTCAAGAAAAGGGTGTTTTTGAGAATGTAATATTAATGAAAATTATAGTGAAAAACAGCGATTAACAAGTCGTTAACAAAGATTTGAAACCGGTTAACAGCGATTTGATTTTGTCTGAAGTACTTTTGAAATACAAATTCCGAACTATAAACCATTAAATATAATAACTATGAAAATTATCAAAATCTCTATGTTGGCTTTGGCTTTAGGCCTAATGTCTTTCTCAGCAATTGTACCGGTAAAAGTAATTGCTTCTAAAATTGAAACAACTGCTTCAACAATCGCCTGGAAAGCAGAAACTATTGATGTAGGACAAATTCCACAAGGAACGCCAAAAGCAATTGTTTATGAATTTAAAAATACGGGAAAAACAGCGGTTGTAATTACAAATGTTCAGGGTTCTTGCGGTTGTACTGCAACTGATTATACTAAAGAGCCAATTTTGCCTGGTAAAACAGCTAAAGTTACTGCTACTTATAATGCGGCCAACAAAGGTGCTTTTACAAAAACAGTAACGGTAACAACAAGTGCCGAAACATCTCCAAAAATTCTTACCCTCAAAGGAACGGTAATCTAAATAAAGGTTGGTTATAAAGTGAAAAACTCCAAATATACAGTGTATTTGGAGTTTTTTTTATGTCTTTTTTGAAGTTGATTTGAAATGAAGTTTTGCTATGTAAAGTGAATATTATTTTTCCAGGAAAGGGTTTGTTTTCATTAAAACTTTTCTATTTTTATTAAAAATATTATTATGAAAATTTTCTACTCGCCTGTTGTTGTTATTGTTCTGTTTTTGGTTTTTTCATGTAATTCTAAATCAGAAAAAAAAGAAGAAGACTTAAAAAAGACCTCAGAAAAAGTGGTTCCGGAATTAAAACTTCACATTGACAGTGTTGAAGTTTCTAAGTTTTATGAAAATTATCCTAAGTTGATTAAATTCCAGAATGAGGTTTTAGCTTTATACAAAGAAAAGAAATCGACTCAATTATGGCTGGATAATAAAGGTGTTGTCGAATTTGGAAATACTTTATTCAATAAATACAAAGGGTTAGAAGCAGAAGGTTTGAGTGCCAATTTTCCGTATAACGAAAAAATTAATTCTGTTTTTGATAATATTGCCGAAAACAAACTATCAAAGATTGATACGGATTTGATGATTTCGAACCTGTATTTTTATTATGTGCAGAAAATTTCTGGTGCTGATGAAAAAACAGTAAAGAAACTAGAATGGCTTTTGCCTAGAAAAAAACTCGACTACAAAGTTTTTTCAGATTCCATTCATGAAAAAGCTACAATCAGCGATGATAAAAAGAGCAAAATGTTCAGTCAATATTATAAACTGAGAGATGCACTTCACCGATATAGAGAGATAGAGAAAAAAGGAGGCTGGAAAACAGTTGAGGTTGATGAGGATTTTAAAAATCTGAAGATTGGAGATTCTGTTGACGCCATTGGTCAAATTAGAGAAAGACTATTCATTACGGGCGATCTCAAAGAAAATGACAAAAGTAATATATGCGATACTACTTTGATTAAAGCCATCAAAAATTACGAAATACACCACGGATTAATACCAAAGAATATAATCCTAAAAGAACATATTGCCGAATTAAACGTTCCGGTTTCAGACCGAATCAAAACGATTATTGTCAATATGGAACGTTGCAGATGGATTGATCCTCAACTGGAAAAAGGAAAAGAATACATCGAAGTTAATATTCCCGAGTTTAGATTGTATTTAATTCGCGATCATGAAATTGCTTTTATTTCACCAGTTGTGGTTGGAAAAGCGATGACCAAAACCGTTATTTTCAGTGGAATAATGAATAACATTGTATTTAGTCCGTATTGGAATGTTCCCACAAGTATTATCAACAAAGAGATTAAACCCGGAATGGCCAAAAACAAGAATTATTTGGCGCAGAAAAATCTGGAATGGAATAACGGAGCTGTACGACAGTTGCCTGGAAAGAACAATTCGCTTGGTTTGGTGAAGTTTTTATTCCCGAATTCGAGTAATATTTATTTGCATGATACGCCTTCTAAAAGTTTGTTTGGAAGAGAAAGCAGAGCCTTCAGCCATGGTTGTGTGCGCGTTCAAAAACCTAGAGAATTAGCGATTGAACTTTTAAAACAAGATCCAAGATGGACACCGGAAAAAATTGATAAAGCAATGCACGCCGGAAAAGAAAATTGGGTGAGTCTAAAAAAGAAGATACCTGTATATATAGGCTATTTTACAGCTTGGGTAGACCGCAAAGGCGAACTGAACTTCTACAAAGATGTTTATCAAAGAGATGATAGTCTGATCAAATTATTGACAGAAGAGTAAAAGATTAATTTTTAATTTTCTCTCGCAGATTTGGCAGATTAAGCGGATCTATTTATTATGGATAAGCTTAAAAAAAATCTGCATAATCTGCCAAATCTGCGAGAGAAAAAAATTAAGCAGTTTGAAAAAAAACTATTTACTCAAAACATCAATACACTTATAAAAACGATTGGTATAATGTTCTGTGTCAAGAGAAGTAATCGTGACGCTGTTTACTTTTCCGGATGAAGCGTGAATAAATTTAGACTGCATTCCATTGGCTTCGCAGATAATTCCGAGATGACCAATTACAGTATGGTCTTTGTACCCGTAAAAAACTAAAATATCTCCCACTTTAAAATCTTCAGGTTTTAAAGCCTTACCTAAATTTTTATAACTGCCAGAACTTCTTGGTAAGTCTACATCAAAATGGTGGAAGACATAACTTATAAATCCGGAGCAGTCAAATCCTGTTTTAGGATCATTCCCTGCATATACATAAGGCGTTCCCAAATATTTTTTAGCATAATTTGCGATAGAATCCCGCTCAATATCCGTTTTCATTTTTTGTAGTTGAAATGTTTCAGTTTTAGGTTCTTCTTTTGATGTAAAGCAAGAACATAAGATGAACGTTGAAAATATAGAGATGTAAAAGAATGATTTCATTTTTAAGATGTTGTTTCTATAAAGATAGCTTGTTTTTAAATAGGAAAGAAGTGCTTTAAGATGGCTTTGTAAGAATAAAGAATAAAATTTACGGTTTTGATGTATTTATGTGGTGTTTTTTTATTGCATTTTGACGTTTTAGTATCTTTCTGTCTTCTACATTTCAGATATATTTGTGAATACTATTTCTATTTAACAAATAAATTATGTTTATCAGAAAATTACCGTTTTTAATTTTGTTTTTGCTGATTTCGACTGTTTCTATTTCACAAAACACAAATACTTTTTTATATGCAGGCCGGATTGAAAAGCTTCAAAATGACGCTGTTGTTTTAATCGGAACGGCTTCCTCAGTATCTTTTAATTTTACCGGAAATGAATGTTCAATTAAACTTCAAAGTGTTGATTCTTATGAGCATCATAATTATGTTGATTTAGTTTTAGACGGAAAATACATAGGAAAAATTAAAATTGAAAAAGGAGATATACAATCTTTCCCGATAAAAGTTACTTCAAATAAAAAGGAGCATCGTCTCGAAATTTATAAAAATACCGAAGCACATTCCGGTGGCATTTTATTTGCAGGAACGACAGCAAAGCTGACTTCAATTTCATCCAAAAAGAAAAAGAAAATTGAATTTATTGGCGATTCTATAACCTGCGCGGCAGCTAGCGATTCGGTTGATTGTGAGAAAGGAGAATACATGGATCATCATAATGGTTATTATGCTTACGGACCAGTGCTTTCGAGAGAAATTGATGTTGACTATTTAGTGAGCTCCGTGTCTGGAATTGGGATTTACCGAAACTGGAATGACGAGAACAAAGACGAGGCCATTATGCCCGATGTTTATCAAAATTTGTATTTGACCAAAGACAATTCAAAGCCTAAATATGATTTTGCTTTTCAGCCCAATATTATCAGTATTGCTTTAGGAACGAATGATTTTTCTGGCGGAGACGGCAAAAAAGAACGTTTGCCTTTTAATGCCGAAAAGTATGTTTCCAATTACATCAATTTTATAAAAATGCTTTATGTTCATAATCCAAATGCACAGATTGTGATTACAAACAGTCCAATGGTTAACGGAGAAAGAGCAATTGTTTTTGAAGATTGTCTGAACAAAGTAAAAGAAGCATTTTCTGCGGATAAAACACATAAAGAAATCCAGATTTTCAAATTCAAGCCGATGACGCCGAAAGGATGTTTAGGACACCCGGATGTTGCGGATCAAAAAGTAATGGCTGATCAATATGGTCCGTTTTTAAAAAAGCTGTTAAATGAAAAATAATATATTTAAGTTTGTTTTCTTTCTGATGATTTCCAGTACTATGATGGCAAACGTTTCCCTTCCGAATATTTTTGGTGACAATATGGTGTTACAGCGTAATTCTGAAGTGAAAATTTGGGGTTGGGCCAATCCAAAGGAAGAAATTAAATTGGTTTCGAGCTGGAACAATCAGGAATATAAAGTTGTAGCGAACAATCAGGCGCAATGGGAACTTCATATAAAAACGCCAGAAGCGGGTGGCCCCTATACCATTTCTATAAAAGGATACAATGAAGTCATTCTAAAAAATATTTTAATTGGAGAAGTTTGGGTTTGCGCCGGACAATCCAACATGGAAATGTCAGCAAGCTGGGGAATTGACAACGGCGAGGAAGAAATGAAAAATGCTGCGAATCCCAATATTCGTTTTTTTACCGTTCCGAAATTAACGGCAACTACACCTCAAAATAACCTTTTAGGAAACTGGACCGAATCGACTCCGGAAACTATGAAATACTTCAGTGCTATTGGCTACTTCTTTGCCAAACGCTTACGTGAAGATTTAAAAAATGTACCAATCGGATTAATTTCATCTAATTGGGGCGGAACTCCGGCTGAGATCTGGATGCCGGAAGAAGTCGTTCAAAACGATCCTCTTTTATTAGAAAATGCAAAAAAAATAAACGAACAAGAATACGGACCAAGACAACCCGGACGTGCCTACAATGCGATGATTTATCCTTTTATTGGATTTAAAATTGCAGGAACGCTTTGGTATCAGGGCGAATCAAATGTTGGTTCTTTGGTTTACGACAAAACATTATCGGCTTTAATCTCTTCCTGGAGAAAAGCCTGGCAGGACGAATTTCCTTTTTATTTCGTCCAAATAGCGCCATATAAAACCGGTAGCAACAACTTCTCAAATGTTACGGTTAGAAATTCTCAAAGAAAAGCTCTGAGTGAAGTTCCGAAAACCGGAATGGTCTTAACTTCTGATATTTCAGATACAATTGATATTCATCCAAAAAACAAAAAATCGGTTGGAATTCGTCTGGCAAATTTGGCTTTGGCCGAAACGTATAAAGTCAATTCCAATTTAGTAAACGGACCACTTTACAAAGACATTAAAATTGAAAAAAACAGAGTAACAGTTTCTTTCGATTATGCTGACGGCTTATATTTCAAAAACAAAACATCCAATCAATTTGAACTGGCTGGAGCCGATGGAACCTTTTATGCTGCAGAAGCTTCTATAAAAAACAATGAAGTGGTTTTGACAAGCAAGAAAGTTCCAAACCCAACGAAAGTGAGATTCGCCTGGGGAAATACAATACAACCTGATTTGTTTAATAAAGTGAATTTACCGGCTTCTTGTTTTATAACGGAGTGAGATCTTAGAACATAGAAAATAGAGAATAGAATATAGAAGATAGAGGAAAGAGTCAAGAGGAAAGATTTGGAATTTAGATTGTTTGCGCATTTTATGTCATCCTGAGGAACGAAGGAACACACTAGAAACTCGACAAAGATTGACGACGCTGCTTACGTAATCCCTTGTGTGTCCCTTCGTTTCTCAGGATGACAATATTGCGATAACCTCGCAAAGTTTTAAACCTTAGCATCTTAGTTCCTTAGAACCTTAGCACCTTTAAAAAACCACTATGAAAAATAAAAAATTACTAATTATTGGCGTTATAGCCCTGTTTACTGGAAATATGAATGCACAAAAAAAGCCCTATCTCGATAAAACTAAAACCATTGAAGAACGTATTGATTTGCTTTTACCTTTAATGACTTTGGAGGAAAAAGTGGGGCAGATGAACCAATACAATGGTTTTTGGGATGTTACGGGGCCGGCTCCAAAAGGCGGAACTGCAGAATTGAAATACGAACATTTGCGAAAAGGCTGGGTTGGTTCAATGCTGACGGTTCGCGGTGTTAAGGAAGTTCGTGCGGTGCAGAAAATTGCGGTGGAAGAAACCCGTTTGGGAATTCCGCTTATTATTGGTTTTGATGTAATACATGGCTATAAAACGTTAAGCCCGATTCCGCTGGCAGAAGCGGCGAGTTGGGATTTAGAGGCTATTAAAAAATCGGCGGCGATTGCGGCTGATGAAGCTTCGGCATCTGGAATTAACTGGACTTTTGGTCCGAATGTCGATGTGGCAAACGATGCACGCTGGGGACGTGTGATGGAAGGAGCAGGAGAAGATCCTTATTTAGGAAGCAAAGTGGGTTATGCTAGAGTAAAAGGTTTTCAGGGAGAAACTATCGCTGATTTGGCTAAAGTAAATACAATTGCAGCTTGTGCCAAACACTTTGCGGCATACGGTTATGTTGAAGCAGGATTGGAATATAATATTGTAGACATCAGCAATTCTAAATTGTATAATTCGGTTTTGCCTCCTTTTGAAGCGACAGTACAAGCTGGAGTTCGAACGTTTATGAATTCTTTTAATACTTTGAATGGCGTTCCGGCAACCGGAAATGCATTTTTACAAAGAGATATTTTAAAGGGAAAATGGAAATTTGATGGTTTTGTGATTTCAGATTATGCTTCGATTCGTGAAATGATCGCACACGGTTATGCCAAAGACGAAGCTGATGCAACTGCAAAAGCCGTAAATGCAGGTTCTGACATGGATATGGAATCGTATTTATATGTCGCAAAACTAACTGGTTTAGTGAAAGAAGGAAAAGTAAAAGAAGCTTTAGTTGACGATGCTGTCCGTCGAATTTTGAGAGTGAAATTTGAATTAGGATTGTTTGATGATCCATACAGATATTGCGACGAAAAACGTGAAAAAGCTACGATTGGAAGTAAAGCCAATAATGACGGTGTTTTGGACATGGCTAAGAAATCTATTGTTTTATTGAAGAACGAAAAGAATTTGCTTCCACTGAAGAAAACAGGACAAAAAATTGCTTTGATAGGTGCTTTGGCAAATGATAAAAACAGTCCATTAGGAAGCTGGAGAATTGCTGCAGATGATAATTCGGCTGTTTCAGTCTTAGAAGGAATGCAGCAATACAAAGACAATCAATTAACTTTTGAAAAAGGAGTTGATTTGTTGTCGCAAAAAGCTACTTTTTTGACAGAAACTGTTTTCAATACAACTGATAAAAGCGGATTTGAAGCAGCAAAAACAGCAGCTAAAAATGCTGATGTTGTGGTAATGGTTTTAGGAGAATATGGTTTTCAGAGTGGGGAAGGACGCAGCAGAACAGATCTTAATTTACCAGGATTACAGCAAGAATTGTTAGAAGAAATTTACAAAGTAAATCCGAATGTGGTCTTGGTTTTAAATAACGGTCGTCCGTTGAGTATTCCTTGGGCTGCAGAACATGTTCCTGCGATTGTTGAGGCTTGGCATTTAGGAACTCAAACCGGAAATGCAGTGGCTCAGGTTTTATATGGAGATTATAATCCGAGTGGAAAATTGCCGATGTCGTTTCCAAGAAATGTTGGGCAGGTTCCAATTTATTATAATAAATACAGCACAGGAAGACCAATTGACAGTGATAAAAATGTTTTTTGGTCGCATTATATGGATGTGGAGAAAACATCTCAATTTCCTTTTGGATTTGGTTTGAGTTATACCAAATTCGATTATAAAAATCTGAAAATAAACAAAACTGCTTTTTCAAAAGGAGAAAAAGTACAAATAACTGTTGAGGTTACCAATTCAGGAAATTATGATGGAAAAGAAGTCGTACAATTATACATTCACGATGAGTTCGCCAGTATCATTCGTCCGATAAAAGAGTTAAAAGGTTTTGAATTAATAAACCTGAAAAAAGGAGAAACGAAAACCGTGACTTTTACTTTAACAAATAAAGAACTTGGTTTTTATGATAACGAAGGGAATTATTTAGTAGAAGAAGGAACTTTTAAAATTATGGTTGGAGGAAGTTCTGACAAAGGTTTGGAGAGTGGTTTTGAAATAAAAGAATAAAAGTTTTTTTGCCACAAAGGCACTAGGGCACGAAGTTTTTAATCTTGCAAAGCAATAAAATTTTTCTGCATAGCCCCTAGCTTCAGCTAAGGGAAACAAGATTTGAATAGAGAAGGGCTTTAGCCAAACTAGTAACAGTTTGGCTAAAGCCTTTTCGTTTTATCTATTTTCATCCAGCTAAAGCTAGACGCTATTCAATCTTAACATTTAAAAATTAAACTTCGCGTCTTTGCGAGATTAAAAAAAGACAGCTTTATTTATTACTTTTTTTTACCTTTAAAACCTATTAAACTACAACCATTAAATAAAAATAATGAAATATAACAGATGTGGAAAAAGCGGGTTATTGTTACCTGAAATTTCTTTAGGATTATGGCATAACTTCGGATCGGTAGATAATTTTGATAATGCCGAAAGTATCGCTGTGGAAGCTTTTGATAAGGGAATCACGCATTTCGACCTAGCCAATAATTATGGACCGGTTCCAGGTTCTGCAGAAACTAATTTTGGTAAAATCCTATGGCATAATTTTCAGGGAAATTTACGTGATGAAATCATTATTTCGACTAAAGCTGGCTACACCATGTGGAATGGACCTTATGGAGATTGGGGGTCAAGAAAATATCTATTGTCGAGTTTAGATCAGAGTTTAAAGAGAATGAAAGTCGATTATGTCGATATTTTCTATTCGCATCGTCCAGATCCGGAAACTCCGATTGAAGAAACCATGATGGCTTTGGATTATGCCGTAAGAAGTGGAAAAGCTTTGTATGTCGGAATCAGTAATTATTCGGCAGAGCAGACTAGGGTTGCAGTTGATGTTTTGAAACAATTAGGAACACCTTGTTTGATTCATCAGGCAAAATATTCAATGCTGGAACGTTGGGTTGAAAATGGTTTATTAGATGTTTTGGAAGAAAAAGGAGTGGGTTGTATTGCTTTTTCACCTTTGGCACAAGGATTACTAACCGATAAATATCTTAACGGAATTCCGGAAAACTCAAGAGCACATAATCCAAATGGGCATTTGAAAGAAAATGAAGTTACAACAGAAAGAATTCAGAAGTTAGTTCAGTTGAACGAAATTGCTCATAATAGAAACCAATCTTTAGCACAAATGGCTTTGGCTTGGTTGCAAAAAGATAAACGAATTACATCGGTTTTAATTGGAGCAAGTTCTGTAAAACAATTATGCAACAATATTGATTGTTTGCAAAATACGGAGTTTACGACAGATGAATTGAATGCGATTGAAGTTATCTTGAAATAATCTTTTTAGATAATCAAGTAGAGATATAGTTTTATGAATGAAATTTTATTTACTGATCAGGAGCTAATTCATATAATAGAAAAAGCTAAAGATCCAGAGTATTCGCGATTAAACCTTTTGCATGTAGGAGAGAATAAATTATCAATTAGAGGTGTTTCACAAGTTAATGGATTGATATTGGCGTATGGTAATGAATCGACAGGTTACAAACATATTGATCAAAGACATTCTTATTATTCAAGAAAACCATATTGGCAAAATGATAGGATGGATAACCCAACAAAGTTTAGCCATGCTATAGCTCCAATTAATTATCTCTTTATTGCTTCTCAGATTTTTAAGCCTGAAAATAAAAATTTAGAAAAGAACAATAAACCTGAAGTTTTTGATTTATTTATTGGTTTTAGTAAGGATCGATTTGGTATAGGCTTAGAGTATAAATTACTTTTGTATAAAGACACAAAAGTAATACACACTTTCTTTGTAAATGACAATAAGAAACCATTCAATAAAAAGAAAGTAATCAATTTAAGGCAAGGATGGGTTAGTTCTAAACACGATTTATTTAATTGTATTCAAACATTTGAATTTTCTTATTTTAATAGTGATGATATTGCTAGGTTTAAGGTTATAATACGATATTTAGAAGTTCATAGAAAAGAGAAATGGTATATTCAAGCTAATTCTAATGATGGAATTCCTTGTTTTACGGCTTTTATAGAAGAATTTTCAATTAAGTATACAGAGTCTCCACCATCGAGAATGTTACAATTAGATTTTGTCGATGTATTTTGGGTTGAAAAAATAATAAAGAAGATGATAGAAGAAAAATATCCTCTATAATTAGAGGATATTTTTTATTTTATAATCATCGCCAATCCACCACCGCTTGCCAATCGATATTTCAGTTTCGTTGTCGAATCAACCGTAATATTTTCTTTTTTATAATCTACAGCCGATTTATCAGCATTCATTCCATCGGAGAAAATTGCAGCTTCAAATTTTTTACCTTTTTCAAGGAAAGAAAAATCAATTGTTATTTCTCGGGAATCCCAATTTGTTATAGCACCTAGATACCAAGTATTTGCTTTTCTGCGGGCGATTGCAACGAATTTTCCAACTTCACCATCCAAAGCCACAGTTTCATCAAAAGTGGTTGGAATCTTAGCAATAAAATCTGTGCTTTCCTGTTCCTTCATATAAGCGGTCGGACTATCGGCCATCATTTGCAAAGGTGCTTCAAAAATCGTGTAAAGTGCTAATTGATGACATCTTGTTCCCTGACTTACCGGATTCGAATTATTTGGTTTGAATTCGCTTTTAGTAGTATTTCGCATCGCACCGGGAGTATAATCCATCGGCCCCGCCATCATTCTGATAAACGGAATTGTACAATCGTATAACGGAACATCATCATTTGGCGTCCATTTATTGTTTTCTAATCCTTTAACGCCTTCAAAATTGAGGATGTTCGGATACGTTCTCTGAATTCCGGTTGGTTTGTACATGCCATGAAAATCTAAAAGCAATTTATATTTAGCGGCTTTTTCAGCAATAGCATAAACAGAATTTACCATTTTAGCATCATCACGATCAATAAAATCAACTTTAAAACCTTTGATTCCAAGTTTCGAATAATTCTCAAAAATACCTTCTATATTTTCATTCAATGCCATCCAGGAACTCCACAAAATAATGCCGACGTTTCTCTCTTTTGCGTAAGCGATTAAAACTTCCAAATCAACATTCGGATTGTGTTTCATGATATCGGTTTCAACGCTCCAGCCTTCATCCAAAACCACATATTCTACCTTGTTTTTTGAGGCAAAATCAATGTAATATTTATAAGTCTGGGTGTTGATTCCCGCTTTAAAATCGACGTTATAAATGTTCCAGTCATTCCACCAATCCCAGGCTACTTTTCCGGGTTTGATCCACGAAATGTCTTTTATTTTGGATGGCTCTGATAATTTCTGAACCATGTCATTATTGGCTAATTCGGCATCATTTTCAGAGATCACAATAATTCTCCAGGGGAAATTTCGTGTTCCTTTAGTTGTAACCAAATAATCAGCTCTTTCGGTAATTAGTTTGTTGAGGTAATTAAAACCGCCATTAATTTCTTTTAACGGATATTTTGAAAAGCGAGATTCAAAACCAGATTTTGAGCTATTATTAGTAACAAACAATCCCGGATAATCTTCAACATTCGCTTCTAGGAAAACTGCCTTTTTATGGTTTTTATAATCAATTAAAAAAGGCAAAAAAGCCAAAGTATCTTTTGTAAATTCGCTTACTTTCTTGCCTTCATAATGCGATTCAAAAGAAGAAATATAAGGATCTTTCGGATTTCTCAAATCTCTGACATACGGCATCAGCGTATTGTAATCCTGATCGAAATTTAAAACTACTTCTTCGTTTTTTATTGTAATGTCTTTTTTCTTTTTAGTGATAAATCGATACGCAACACCGTCATTAAAAGCGCGATATTCAATGCTAAAATCATTTTTAAAATTTAAAACTAACTGATTGTATTTATTCTGAACTGATTTCTTTTTGTAAAACCGAGATTCAAATGAAGTAGCAACACTTTCTTTCTTCGAATTTAAAACGACTGGTTCTTTTCCTAAAATAACATTTTCATCCAAAGTCATAGACATTTCAGAAGGAGCCAAAATCACATCTTTTTCATGCGAAATGTTCCATGAAATTTTATCAGTTACCAAAATCTTGACTTCAATTTTTCCATCAGGAGATTTCAAAACAAAATCTTGTTTCTTCTGTGAAAAAGAAAGATTTACAAAAACGAAACAAAAAAGAATAAAGATTTTTTTCATGCTGGAATGTTTTTTAAACCATATAGTGATATAAGTTCATTTAAATATAGCTCAAAGTTTAGCTTATATAGCTTATATGATTTAGAAAATATAAGTTTAGTATTGAGCAAAGTTTAGCCTATAATCACTTAGATGAACTTATATGGTTTAATTTTTTTTTAATTGGTCGTTATATTTTTTTACGATATTTAATGTCGATATATCCGAAGAAAAAACCGAATTCAATCCTTGTGGTTCCTGCGGAGGATCAGTCGTCAAAGGATCGCCCGGACTCCATTTTCCACTTTCATTTATGGCTTTTCCTTCACCGCCAAAACCCCAGAAATTGGCGCCTTGCAACGGTCCATTATTTTTAACACTTTCAGCAACTCTTCCAAAAATATAATTGTAGAAAACATCGCGGTTTGCAACCGATGCTGTTGGTAATAAACTTTCATTTTCTCTTCCTAAACCAAATTCTTCAATAATTATTGGACGTTTTAAATGATTTGCCACGGCCACATGTTTGTCAATATATTTTCCGGCATTTTCTAAAGTTGTTGGTAATGTTTTCTCCGCATTATCTGCTTTGAACCATCCCCAGTTTTTTGGCCAGATGTGCATAGTCAAATAATCAATATTCGGATTTTGATGCGTTCTCTCAAAAATCCCAATATCATCATTCGAGCTGTTCAATCCTTCCGAACCAGTCGAAATCAAATGGTTTTTATCCAAACTGTCCATTAAATTCACAATATTATTCAGCCAAACCGTAAATTTCGCTTCATTTTCAACGGTAAAAAGTCTCGGTTCATTTCCAACTTGCCACGCCATAATCGTATTATCGTCCGTATATTTTTTATGAGAATAAGGATTTGTTCTTCCCGTAATAAATTTCACATGATTTTCTAAAGCCTGCATACAAGGTTCGCAACTGTGAAATTGTTCTGTATACGCCATAAACTGAGGCCAGGTATTCGGTGCAATTCCCGGAACCGGAACCGGACCTTTGCCATTCCACTCTAAATATTGTGACATCCCGCCAGACCATTCCCAGTTGTTTGTCAGGTATAAAACTGCGTACATTTTACGTTTATGCATTTCATTCATCAGGAAATCCAATCCGTCAAGCAAATCTTCATCGTATTTTCCTTGTTCATATTGCAAAGCCGGACGAACAGTAAAATCGTATTTTCCGCCGTCGCCACCCACTAAAACTCTTAAGTTGTCAATGCCATTTTTCTGCATTAAATCGAGTTCTCGTAAAAGTCTTTTTCGGTCACCGATTTTTTTCGAAGCCAATAAACTTCCGTACCAATAATTCGTTCCAATGTAAGCGTACGGTTTATCTCCTTTGTAAAATTGTGTTCCTTTTACGGTAATTCTTGGTTGTTCCTGAGCCTGACAACTAAAGTTTACCAGGCATAAGGCAAGAAGCACTAATTTTGAAATTGAATTTTTCATTCTTATTAAATTGATAATTTTAATTTATTTTTTTTCAATAACCACAAAAACAGAAGACCTTGCGGGTAAAGTTACATTTGTTCCATTTGTTATCAAGGATGAAAAAGGCTTAATAGTGGCGTAATTTGTTGGTCCGCCTGCGGTCAAGGTTGGTCCGTTTCCGTTAATGATTACTTTTCTTGAGAATTCTCCATTATCAGTATCGCCAATTAAAGTATACCAAAACATTCTTTTACCCGTCAGGAAGTTATTCAATTTTAACTTTATATTTATGGAAGTTGTCGCTTTATTTACAAAGGTCAAACCTATTTTTCCGTCAGAAAATGAGGAAGCATATACTTCGTAATTTCCATTACTGTCTTTATCAGCCTCTATTAAACGATCTCCCATGTATTTTTGAAAATAATACATGTGATAAAATGCCGGACGAGGATTTCCTCTCGGAATATTAGGCTCATCTCCGTTGCTAAACATTCCGTGATCATCTCCATTTGCCCAGCCGTTTGCCAAATCCCAACGTGCTGCAAGGCCAATTTTGTTTTTTAAAACTTCTCCTAAAATCAAGACGGCGTGCATTCCGTTGATGTGTGATACTTGTTGTTTGCTTCCGATTGAGAAAATATTCCATTCATCTAAAGCAAAAGGTTTAATTTCATTACTGGTGGATGTCAATGCATTTTTGCAAAAAGTCATCATGTCAGCCGTTACTTTTTTAGGAGTTTCTAAGATTTCAGATGCAGGGGCATTTGTATTGTAGTTGGTATAGTAATTATGAATTACATAATAATCAGCTTTGTTTTCAATGTTTTTTAACAGTTTGTCATTCCAGGTTTTATAACAATCCGGTAGATAACTTGCAGGGGGACTTTCGACCATTATGGCACCAATTTTAATATTTGAGTTTCCAACAGCAGATGCAGCTTTTCGCATTGCATCGGCAATTATTTTAAAGTGTTGCGCATATAACTGGCCATTTAATAGTTCAGGTTGTCCATCTTTATTGTTGGCTGTATTGATTCTGTAACTTGCTTCCCAATCGGCATAAACTTCATTTCCAATTTCCCAATATTGTGTTCTTCCATTGTCGTACGTTACCCAGTCAGCTGCTAATTTTGCTGCATCCGCAACAGGATTTGCGCCTGTTCCGTATCTGGCATAACCGTAGTTAATGGTAATAATTCCTTTACTGTTTGTGGATTGTAAAAGCTGGTAATAATTATCTAATGAAATGGTCCAGTCTTCATCATTTTTTCCGAACCAGAAACCAGAGTTTTCTTCCGTTCCATCAGCCTTCATTAATTTTGAAGGTGCTGTTGAAGGATTGCTGCTTGCATTCCAAAAATAGATATCACTAATGCTTCCGCCGGGAAATCTAATAATATTTGGTTTTAGATTTGAGATGTCAGTTACTAAAGCCGTATTTGTAATTAATTTACCCGACCATAAATTGGCATTATTTCCGTAAATTGAAGAGGGAATTTTTGTTATTACGTTAGCATAATCAACAGTTACAGTTGAATTTGTTGCTTCAGGAATAGTTGCATCTGTAAAGCTGGCTGGAGATGTAAAGTTTTTGGTTGCCCAATTGTCCAGAAAAAAACCAATAGTATTTGCTATAGTTGGATCTATTTGTTCTTTTATTACGGGCTCCTCCGGGGTTGGAGTTGGATCAGAAGAATTTTCATCTGATTTTGAGCAGGAGCATTGCAACAAAATAATTGTAAATGCTATAAGGGTTAATTTTTTCATCTTGACTATTTTGATATTTTACAAGCTTTTTCATTTCGACGAAGGAGAAATCACACTAGAAATTTCGCAATCAAATTCGTGATTCCTCGTTCTTCAGAATGAAAAAAAACGATAATAAATCTGTGTAAATCCAGCTTAAATGCCGGTCATCTACATGCCACTTCCCCACTAGATTATTTCGGCAATTCATACATCTTCGGCAAAGAATTCAATAATGCCGATTTTGGCTTTTCTGTGAACGTTTTAAAATCAGCTGCATTTGGTACAGAACCATTCGGTACAAAATATGCTTCTTTACTATTTGTCCAAAACATTACATAACTTATCGAAATAAGAGGGACATCAAATGTAGGATGATCGTTTAATGCTGTGTATAAATAATTAGAAAACCAATCTGTAATAGGCGGAGTTGTTGCTGTAACCTGATATCCTGTTTCGGTCAATGCCGCAATTTTAACTTTTGTATAAGCCAAAGTCGATATCATTTTTAATTTTAAATTGGCATTTTTGGCGCCAGTAAGGCCTTGATTGTTAAAGTCGCCATAATTGTCCATTCCTAAAACATCAACATAGGCATCTCCGGGATATCGGCTTAAATAAGATTCGGATGTCGAATACGAGTTATCAGGCGAAAACGCATACAAAACATTATGAACGCCTTTTGTGTTTTTTAAATAATCAACTGTAAATTTATAAGCAGTTTTGTATTCTTCGGGCGTACAAAAATTAGCACCCCACCAAAACCAGCTTCCGTCAAATTCATGAAAAGGTCTGAAGATTATCGGAATCAATTCTCCTTTTGAACCTTTTAGATTTAAAAATACACTGGCCACTTTATCCAGTTTTTTCTTGTACCATTCGTGATTTGCTCCGCCAGGTAAAATACTTTTAAAAGCAGTATTTTTTTGTGCCGATGTCATATCGGATGCATAAAAAGAATCTTCGTTATTAGGTTCTCTTAAATGCCAGCTAAAAGTGTTGATAATGCCTTTAGCGTAAGCAAGTTTTACATCACTTATAGTTTTTGTTTCCTGTTGATAAAACCAGTTATCAGACTGATTATTATTGTTTTTATCTGTAATAAATATGAAATCCGAACCTAAAACGGCTGGATCAAAGCCTGTATTTTTCTTAATGTCAGATTCTCCTGCGGCATCCTGATAAAAATTATTAAATGCATCCTGTTGTCCAATGGCAACTTTGGATTCACCTAGTTTTTTTAAATTATAAAATAAAGCTACAGTTTCTGGAGTGGCACCTTTATCTACAATAAATTTTGTTACGTTTTGAGTGGTTATTTTAGTATCGTCTACGGGATTCGGGTCGATCTTTTCAGGGTCTGATTCATTATCCGATGAACAATTCACCAATGTTAAAATCGACAAACTTAAAAATGCTATTTTGAGAAATGTTGTTTTCATTTTTTTAATTTTCTGGATTTGCTGTAACCGGGTTTAATTTAGAATATTCTTCTTCAGATAAAGTAACAGCTTTTACATCATCAAAATAAATAGAACCGCTAGTCTGCGCCAAAGCCAGCATTATTCTTATTTTTTGTGCACCAGCAGGAGTCTTAATTGTTTTTTTGTAGTTTGTCCAGGGATTAGACCCTTTTACTTGTGCAATCGCTTCTGAACTAATTTGCTTTTCGGCATTGTTTGTAAATTCAGCAATCATAGCTCCTGCATTGTAGGCTTCTTTTCCTCCTTCAATACCTTCTGTTTTAATCCAGACACTAAACGCTACAGCATAAGTGTTTTTAGGAATCGTCATTATTTGGTCAATTGCCTTCCATTCGTTTCCAACAAATTGATTAATCACAGCGCCGTTTTTTCCTGTCTTTTTATCATAGGGAGAAATTGTCGCAACATCACCACGCCAATTGATTAATTCGGATTCAAATCCACCGTTTTTAACCAGATTGGTTTGGGCATTTGTTATTGCAGTTAGAAATAATAAACTAAAAAATAAGAATTGTTTCATAATCAAAATTTTTAAATACAATAATTTGTCTTTTGCTGTAAGGAAGTTTAGTCTTTTATTCTTAGAATTAGTTCTAAACACGCGCGGCTGTTATGATAAGGACATTTCCAAAAACCAGCTTTATCTTTTTCGATCAAGGAATAATCACGGTAAATTCCCCAAACCCATTCTCCGTTTTCCTGGTCTAAAATGTGTTTTTTAATGAAATCCCAGTTTTTCAAAACCAGGTCTAAAAATTTTTCATCACCGGTTAATTCGTAAGTATTATAAAAACCAATTAAAGCTTCGGCCTGAACCCACCAATGTTTTTCAGCAGTTAATTCGTTGTTTTTTGGATCTAATTCATACCATAAACCTCCATCTGTATCTAAACCTTCCTGAGTAACCTCAGCTATTTGAATAGCATGTTTTTTATAACTGGCAATTAGAGTTTCATCTTCTGAAATTTCGGCACATTGCAATAAAAGCCAGGCTGCTTCAATGTCGTGTCCGTATGAAATGACATCCGGTTTTTCGATCCAGTTTTCATCGAAAAATAAACGAAGATGTCCGGTTTTGGTATTAATGAAATATTTTTCTATTGTTTCTAATAATTCGATGCTGTCTTTTCGAAGCGTTTCATCTTTCCATACTTTAAACAAATTTGCATAAGCCTCAATAATATGCAAATGTGTGTTCATTGTTTTTTTTTCGTTGGCATCTTTATCGCTTAAACGTAAATCTTCAATGGGCTGCCAATCTCTTGTAAAAGCTTCGAAATAACCTTTGTTTACAGGATCGTAGCTATGTCTTTGTATTTGTAAATATAAGTTTATAGCTATTTCTAAAGCTTTTTCTTCTTTAGAAATAGCATAATATTCAGTTAATCCATAAATCGCAAAAGCCAAAGCATAAATCTGATTTTTAGTATCTTTTGGCGTTTTATCAGTATTGATACTCCAAAATAAACCTCCAAACTCTGCATCGTAAAAATATTTTGAAAGAAAGTCAAAAGCTCTCGTCGCTAATTTTTTATGCTCTTCATTTTTAGTAACCTGATAGCTGGCAGAAAACGACCATAAAATTCGGGCATTCAAAACAGAACCCTTTTCAGCAGTAGCAATCGTATGATCGTTAAAATCAATCTGACCAATAAAACCTCCATTTTGATTGTCAATCGTATTTTTTGACCAATACTTCAGGATAGCATCAAGTTCGGCAGTTAATTCTGATTTGAGTTGCTTTTGTTTTGACACGATAAATTAAATTGCGTTATTTTTTTCAATTTGACTGATGATTGTTTTCACAGATCCTGCAGAAATAAAAGTATCTGCCGGAGCGTTCATAACATAGTCAACTAGTTTTGCAACTGATGAAACCGCAACATGCATTCTCGTATCTGATGAAGCATAGTATACATAAACTGTTCCGTCGTTATCTTCAATCCACCCGTTAGAGAACAGAACATTCGATACGTCGCCAACTCTTTCAATGCCTTCAGGTCCCATAAAATGACCGGCAGGAACGTGTGTTACTTTTGTAATATCATTCAAATCGGTCATGAACATATAAAGCGTGTAGCGTAAGCCTGCAGCGGTGTTACGAACCCCGTGTGCCAAATGCAGCCAGCCTTTTTCGGTTTTGATCGGAGCAGGGCCAAGACCATTTTTTAATTCATAAATAGTATGATATTGTTTTCCGAAAATAATTCTCTCCTCTTTTACAACAGGATTTGTAATGTCATCAACATAACCTAAACCAATTCCACCACCAGCTCCAACATCGATAAATCCATCTTGCGGACGTGTATATAAAGCATATTTTCCGTTTACAAATTCCGGATGCAAAACTACATTTCGCTGTTGTCCGGTGTTCGAAATCAAATCAGGAAGTCTTTCCCAATTCACTAAATCTTTAGAACGCACAATTCCTGCATTGGCTACAGCCGAACTTGTATCGCCTTTTGGTGCTTTCGGATCTTTTCTTTCAGTACAAAAAATGCCATAAACCCAGCCGTCTTCATGATTGATTAAACGCATATCGTAAACGTTAGTGTCCGGCTCTGCAGTTTGCGGAATAACGCATGGTTTCTCCCAAAACTTGAAATTATCGACACCATTTGGACTTTCCGCAATAGCGAAAAAGGATTTTCTGTCAATTCCTTCAACACGAACAGCCAATAAATATTTACCGTTCCATTTCATGGCACCGGCGTTAAAAGCAGCATTCATTCCGATGCGTTCCTGCAAAAATGGATTTGTTTTTTCGTTCAAATCAAAACGCCAGTTCAGTGGCACGTGAGCCGCTGTAACTACTGGTTTTTTATAGCGTTGATATATGCCGTTTCCAGCATTTTCTTCAGGAGCATTTTTTTGCTCTATAAGGGTTTTATGTTCTCTTTCTAATGCTACTTTTCTATCCTGAAATGTAGTGGAAGTGGCTATTGTTGTCATATTAATCAATTTCTGTATCTGTATAATTTTAAATGGTCTGGTCTCTTTTTTCGTTTAAATCTTGTTCTATGGTTTGCAGTTTTTCTTCAGATAAGGGATAAAACAAAATAAAAGCGACTGATATAAAAGCTGCAATTGCAGGAAGTATGCTTAACATTAATTGAATTCCGTTTTGGGCAACAGCAGTTTGTTCGACATTGGCCTGAAATCCATAATAACCTAACAGCCATCCGGCTCCGGCACCTCCAATGGTCCAGCCAAATTTTTGTGACATAGATGAAGCAGAGAATACTAATCCTGTGGCTCTTCGGCCTTGTTTCCATTCTGAATAATCGGCGCTGTCAGCATACATTGACCAGATTAATGGGAAAATGCAACCTGCACAAATGCTGATTAAAACCTGAAAACTCAGAATTAGGAAAATATCCTCTTTTCCGAAGAAATAAAACACTAAACTCAAAATGGCAGCTAAAGCCATGGCTCCAAAAAAGGTTTTTTTCTTCCCGATTTTATTCGCAATAGGTGTTGCGATAATAACGCCGATGATGTTGGCAGCCTGACCCAAAACCAAATAAATAGAAGTTGGAGTCATGTGAAAATCTGTTCCGAAAAGTGAAAAATCGAAGTTGATACTACTGCTTACATAATATTTAAAGTAATAAACGGCAGCTCCATCGCGGATAGAATTGAAAACTAAGGCACCAATTCCGGCTCCCAGCAAAATCCACCATGGTTTATTTTTTAATAAGTCTTTTAAATCTTCTTTTAAGTTGGATTGTTCATCAGAAATTGGTTTCACTCTTTCTTTTGTAAAGAAAAAGCAACCCCAGAAAAAAGCAGTTGTGATCACTCCAAAAACGGCAATCGTAGCCAACCAGCCTGATTTAGAATTTAGGCTTCCACCGAAATAATTTACCAGAGGTTCAATTAGCCAAAGCGCCAATAAACTTCCGCCAAAAGCAAAAACCATTCGGTAAGAAGATAAAGTGTTTCTCTCTTTTCGGTCAGACGACATTACGCCCAAAAGTGATGCATACGGTACGTTGATTAATGAATAAATCATCATCATTGCCGAATACGTTACGTAAGCATAAATTATTTTCCCTTTTTCGTCAAAATCGGGTGTGTAAAAAGTTAAAACTCCAATTACGGCAAAAGGTATGGCAACCCACAATAAATAAGGCCTGAATTTTCCCCATTTGCTTTTGGTTCTGTCGGCAATGATTCCAACAATTGGATCAAAGCAGGAATCCCAGATTCTGGTGATTAAAAACATGGTTCCTACGACAGCAGGTGCCAATCCGAAAACGTCGGTATAGAAAAAGAGCAGGTACATGCTGAAAATTTTCCAGAACATGGATGATGCAGCATCTCCAAGACCGTAACCTACTTTTTCTTTTAAACTAATTTTGTCGTGCATTGGGTTCTTTTTAAAGGTTGTAATTAGATTTGGTTATTATTTTAATGCTTTCTGAATGTCTTTTTCAAATAAGGTTTTGTCAAGATTATAAAAATCGACAAAATCTTTTTCACTTATTTGTCCAGTGTATGGAACGTAATAATGCATTTTTTGTTCTTTTTCCTGCCAGCCATGATTTCGCCATAATAAAACATAAGATATCTTGTAATCGCCAATAGCTTTTGATAAAGTACCTGTCCACCATTTTGGGTCGGGAATTGCTTCGTAACCTGCTTCTGCGACAGCGATTAATTTGTGTTTTTCGATCCCGATTTCGTTTACTATTTTAAGTTGATTCTGAACTTCATTAATGAATTTCACACCTTCTTTATCGTCATTATTCTGATACGAATCGAAGCTTAAAATGTCAGCATAATTATCACCCGGATAATGTACTAAAAAATCTTCTTTTGAGTTGAAACTGCTGGTGTTGTAGACATAAATTAAATTATGGACGCCTTTTTTCTGAAGGTAGTCAATAGTAAATTTCCATAAAGTTTTAAATTCTTCAGGAGTACAATTTCCCTTTCCCCACCAAAACCAGCCTCCGGTAAGTTCATGATAAGGTCTGAAAAGAATTGGAATGTTTTTTCCTTTTTTATCTTTTAAGGATAAAAGATAGTTGGCTGCTTTATCTAGCCAAAGGGTAAATTTTTGATGGTTTTCTCCGCCCGGTAAAACTGTTTTTGCAGCATTTGGAGTATTATCCCAAGCACTTTTTCCGGTTGCGGGATTGTCAAAATGCCAGCTTATGGTTGTAATTCCGCCTCTTTCATGACTTTCCTCTATGTATTGTTTCATTTTTGTAAATGGAATTCCGTCTATATTATTAGGACTGCCTTTTTCCAGGCCTGCCAGATCCCAACCATACACAGCCGGATAATCTCCAACAACATCTTTTATATCACTTCTGTCCTTTTCGTATTTCCAGTTTACGCCATAGGCAAGATCATCCTGATGTCCAAATAAATAACCTTTTAGGGCTAATTGGTTTAGTTTTTTATAAAGAGAAACAGTTTCAGGTGTCGCTTTTTTATCTGAAAGTGACAAATTAGTATTAGTAACAATTGCTTTAGAAGAACATGAAGTTCCTATAAGTATTGTAATTATTAGCATTTGTATATTTTTTCTCATTATAAGTATAGTTGTCTTTCAGTATATAAGTGTAAAAGTAACAATTGATAAATGTATTATAAAACTGTCACTTTTTCAATCTTTAAATCAATATTGTTTATTGGTTAAAATTATTAAAACTTTAAAAAGTTATTATATTAAAAATGATTAATGTTTATTATTAAGCTCCTTTTTATAAAAATGATAATTCTATTTTTCAAAGATAATCGGATGTTTATCGCATAATTAATATTATTTTATCAATTATATATCATATTATTGCAAATGGAAAGTCACAAGTTGTTTAAATAAATACCTTTTAAAGATGAGTAGTGCTAAAAATTTTTACAGAGAAATTGCTCCGCTTTCAGCTGGAGACAGTTTTTTAGTTTTCGATAGAGTTAAAGATAGTTTTGATTTTCCGGTTCATTATCATCCGGAATTTGAAATCAATTTTATTTTAAACGGAAAAGGAGTGAAGCGTGTTGTTGGAGATAATATTGAAGAAATCGACAGCGTTGAATTGGTTTTAATTGGTCCAAATTTATATCACGGCTGGGAATTAAGTAAATGTACCAGTAAAAAAATTCACGAAATTACAATTCAGTTTCATAATGATTTATTTCATGAATCTTTATTGTCCAGGCGAATTATGAATCCGATTCGCGATATGTTCAATCGTTCCATTCATGGTATCTTATTTTCTAAAAAAGTGGCAGAAGAATTAACTCCAAGACTTGTAAGACTTTCTAAATTAGATGGTATGGATTATTTTTTGGAAATTACTTCCTTATTATATGATCTGGCTAATTCAAGAAACCAACGATTGCTTTCAACTTACACAGTCGACTATGATACGTTTGATGATTATGATAAAATGAAATTAGTTTATGAGTATGTGCAAAAACATTTTGCTGAAAAAATTACGTTAGAAGGTGTGGCGAATGTTGCCAGCATGTCAATAATTTCTTTTAATAGGTTTATTAAAAAACGTACCGGAAAAACTTTTGTGAATTATATTAACGATATCCGAATTGGATATGCAGCGCGCTGGCTTGTTGAAAAGGATATGAGTGTTTCAGAAGTTGCTTTTAAATCCGGATTCAATAATATTGCCAACTTCAATCGTAGTTTTAAGGCTATTAAAAATTGTACCCCTAGCCAATATAGAGAAGATTTTTCTGGATTAAAGCGTATTTTGTAATGATACTTTTTTTGCACAAACAAATATTATTTTTAACGAAATCGTTTGCTTTTTTGCTGATTCGTTAATTTTTATTTATAGTTTGTATTGATTCAGAGGAGTGTAATTGAGAAAAATGCAATTTTTTATATATTTTATTTTCATATATGTTTTTTTAAGAAGATATAGTAAAAATATTATCATTAAATGATATAATACTATCGATTTAATGTTTTGTTCTGTTATAGATTTGTTAAATAATTTAGAAAATAAATCACACGCATTTTATTACTTGATTATGAATAAAACAATTTAAACTAACCAAACTTTATTATGAAAAAACTAATGACTAACTTTATTCATTGGAATGCTAACCACAGAGCAGTTCCTTTGATTTTATTCTTATTACTGAGTAATTTTATTACCGCTCAGGTAAAGGTTTCGGGAACCGTTTCTGATGAGAAGGGGCTTTCTATTCCAGGTGCGAATATTTCGGCTGTCGGATTGAAAACAACAGTTTCAACCGATTTTGATGGTAAGTATACTATCGATGTTCCTGCAAATACAACTTTGCTATTCTCTTTTATTGGTTTTGATACGCAAAAGATAGCCGTAGCAGGAAAAACAACTATAAACGTAGTTTTAAAATCTAATGTAGAAGATTTAAAAGATGTGGTTGTAATTGGTTATGGTACCCAGAAAAGAAAGGACGTAAACAGTGCAATTTCCAGCATTAGTTCCAAAGATATGGAAAATTTAAAAGTTGCTTCATTTGACCAGATGATGCAAGGTAAGGCTGCCGGAGTTGTGGTAAACAGTAATTCAGGTGAGCCGGGAAGTAACGTTTCAGTTAGAATTAGAGGGGTTTCGTCTCTGACTGGTACAAATGAGCCTTTGTATGTAATTGACGGTGTGCCAATTTCTGGGGATGCCCGTAATTCATCTACTTCTGGACGAAATGCACAGGGAAACAGCAATTTCTCTAATAATGGTAATATTACGCAGAGCCCGTTAGCTCTTATTAATCCTAGTGATATTGAATCTATTGATATTTTGAAAGATGCTTCGGCTACAGCAATTTATGGTTCACGTGGAGCGAACGGGGTTGTAATTGTTACTACAAAATCGGGTAAAAAAGGAACTGGAAAATTGACTTTCGAAAATTCTTATTCTATAAGCAATTTGCCGAAAAAATTGCATTCTATGAATTTGCAAGAATATGCAACTCATCAAAATGCTTTGTCTGATGTTTATGATCCGTCGTCAAAACGTCCTGAATTTGCTCATCCGGAACTTTTAGGAAAAGGTACTGATTGGCAGGATGCAATTTATGAAACTGGAATTATGACTTCGAACCAATTGTCTTTTTCAGGTGGTAAAGAGGGAATCAGCTATTATATTTCTGGTGGCGTTTTGAATCAGGAAGGTATTGTAATTGAATCAGGTTTTAAAAGATATAATGTTAGATCTAATATTGATGCAAGAGTTAATAAATTCATTAAGGTAGGGGTAAACATTAGTGGAGCGCTTACAGACGAAAAATTGACTTTGAATGGTCAGTTTAACGGAGTTGTTGCTACTTCTTTATTAGCTACTCCTGATGTTGCAGTTAGAGAGTTGTCTGGTGCTTTTTCAGGACCGCCTGCTGGAGGTAACACATCATTTGTAAATCCGGTAGCGACCTCTTTGTTAGGTTCAAATACTTTGGTAAGAAAAAATTATTCAGGAAATTTCTATACTCAAATTGATATTGTAAAAGGTTTAGAATATCGTTTTGAAGCGGGTGGATATATGTATGATAATTTAGGAGAGCGATTTGATCCTATGTATTCATTGGGTAATGCAGTAAAAAGCTTTGCTAATTTATATTACAGTCCTTCAAGTGGTAATTCATGGAACTTAAAAAATATGCTTACTTACAGAAATACTATTGGTAAACACAATTTTACAATTTTAGCTGTTCAGGAATCTAACAGATCACATTGGGAGGGTTACACTATAACAGGAGAAGGTTATAAAGATAATAACGACAAATCTCTTGCCGCTTCAGATTTGCCTAACGCAGTTACTAGTGGAGTGTATTCCGGAACTCAAACTTTAGCATCTTATTTAGGAAGGGTAGTTTACGACTTTGGTGATAAATATAGCATTTCCGGAGCTGTAAGAACTGACGGATCTTCAAAATTCTTTGTTGGAAACAAATGGGGTGTTTTTAGTTCTGCTAGTGGTTCATGGAAACTTTCTAATGAATCTTTTATGGAAGGCACTAAAAAATATGTTGATGGTATAAAAATTAGATTAGGTTGGGGACAAACAGGAAACAATCAAATTGGAAATAATTTGTATGATTCAAACCTGCATTTGGTTATTAGCTCAATGGGAACTTCTTATTTACCATCAAATACTCCTAATAAAAATTTGAAATGGGAAACTCAGGATCAGACGAATTTAGGATTAGATTTTAATATGTTTAAAGCGAAACTTACAGCTTCTATAGATGTCTATAAAAAGGTTTCTAAAAATTTCCTATATCAGGTTCCCTTACCAAATTTCCTTTCCGGTGGTGGTGATTATGAAGGTGGTGTAAATCCTCCTTACTTTAATCTTGGAAATATGGAAAATAAAGGTATTGAGGTTACACTTGGTTATACTCAAAATTTCTCTGAAAATTTCTCATGGAATGGTAGTTTGAATTTTACTAAATATGTAAATGAGGTTACTGATATGGCAGGATTAAATATTGTGAGAACAATGGGAACTCTTGCATATAATACGGTAACTGTATCCAGAACTACAGAAGGTTTACCAATAGGTTCATTTCTTGGATATGAGGCTTTAGGGATTTACAGAACAGACGAAGATTTGACAACTTACGGTCATACAAATGCTACAGGTACGAAAGTAGTTTTGAAAAACGGAACCAATTCTTTGCTTCCGGAATTTCAAAAAGGAGATGTTATTTATAAAGATTTAAATAACGATGGTATTATTGATCAAAACGATTTGAAAGCCATTGGAAATCCAAATCCTAAATTTACTTACGGATTTACAAACAATTTTAAATACAAAAATGTTGATTTATCTGTTTTTCTTCAAGGTACAGCTGGAAACAAGTTAATGAACCTGACTCGTTTGTCGGGGACTTTGAATAATGGTACCGGAACTAATTATTTGACTGAAGCTGCAGATTTTTATTCTGCTTCAAATGTTAATGGCTCTTTGCCGAGACCATCAACGTACGATAATATCAATAATGCAGTATCATCACGTATTATTGAAGATGGATCTTATTTAAGAATTCAAAACGTAACCTTAGGTTATTCTTTACCTTCAGACATGATTTCAAAACTTAGTTTATCAAGATTGAGAATTTATGCTTCCGGACAAAATCTTTTCACTTTTACAAAATACAAAGGTTATGATCCTGAGGTAGGTGCTTACAACCAGGACGCCTTGTTGTCAGGAGTTGATAACGGTCGTTATCCAGTGCCTAGACAGATTACTTTTGGTTTTAATGTTGAATTTTAATACGAATTAATATGAAAAATATAATAAAAAGAAGCGCCGCTATTGCTATGACATTTGTAATGTTAATATCAACGTCTTGTTCTCAGGAATTCTTAGACGTGCCGGCAGAAGGAACGCCAACTATCGGTAATTATTACGACTCAGATGTAAAATTAGATAATGCTACAAACGGATTATACGGTCTTGTGTGGTTTAATATGAACAAATCAGCTTTTTACGGTATTACAGATGTAATTTCTGGTAATATGTATGCTGATATATATAATGATTTTGGAAAATTTACTGATTTGAGTTTTACCAACACGCAATCGTTTATATCTGATGCGTGGAGATCATGTTTTGGTGCTATTGCGAATTCTAATGCTTATATCAGCAATTTGCCACAAAGTGTGGGGCCAAATGTGAGTAAAGAAGCCTTAAACAATGCTTTGGGAGAATCACATTTTATTAGAGCTTTCTCTTATTTCTTTTTAGTAAGACTATTTGGCAATGTGCCAATTATAGAAAACAATGCTGATTATTCTCAGAATTTTGTAATTCCAAGTAATCCTACTGAAGACGTTTATAAATTTATTGAAAATGACTTAAAATTTGCCATTGCAAATTTAAGAACAAAAAACAGAGGCTCTGATTACGCTGCAAATGCACACGTATCTGCCGGATCTGCTAAAGCACTTTTAGCTAAAGTTTATTTGTATCAAAAGAAATATGATTTAGCCAGACAAATGGCGCAGGAAGTTATTAATAGTGGAGAGTTTAAATTATTAGGTGGAGATGAGTTGCCTACAAAATCTTTTGCTGATCTATGGTTGCAAAAAAACAACAATAATGAAGAGTCAATTTTTTCCTGGCAATGGAATGGTGCCGGAACTTACTTTGATGGTAACTTTTCAAATACATTATTTGCTCCTGAGAACAGATTGGTTGAAACTACTTATTCGGGGCAAATAGCACCTTCACAGGATTTAATAAAAAATGTTTATGAAAATGGTGATAAAAGAAGAATAGAGACTTTCATGTTACCGGGAGATTTTTATCCAAACCTGACTTATGCGCAAACGCTTGCTGTAGATTCTCCAAAACTTTTAGGATATACATTTGATATTCAATATGAAGCGCAGAAATCTGGTGCTGGATTAAAGAAATACGTAATCGGAAAAGAAAATTTACCTATTACAGGTCCTTTTAATCCTCCATTCAATGGAGAAAGCAGTATGAACAGTTACATGATGCGTTATGCAGAATTATTGTTAATTCACGCAGAAGCAATTTTAGGATCGCAATCAGGAAGTACTTCTGATCCAAATGCTCTTAAATCATTTAATGCAGTTCGTAAAAGAGCTGGTGTAGCGCAAAAAGCATCTATTTCTTTTGATGATATATTCAAAGAAAGAAGAGCAGAATTAGCTTGCGAGGGAGATTATTATTTTGATTTAGGACGTTTGCCTTTTGCAAAAGCCAAAGCAATATTAGAAGCTCAAAACAGAGGAAACAGAGAAACTGAAAAACATATTTCAATTTCAGCAACTAACCTTTTATTGCCTTATCCTTCAGATGATTTGATTAAAAATCCAAAATTGACAGAAGTAGCACCATATACTTTTAAATAATTTTTAAAAATAAAAACATGAAAAATATAAAAATTGTTTCGTTAACAGCATGTATGGCATGGATGTTATCTTTAATGCTTTTTAGTTCCTGCTCAAATGATGATAGTGCTTCTTCTACTTATGTCGGAGCTCCGGTTATTGAGTCTGTTATGCCTTCTGGTTATAATCTGGATGGCAGCCTTAAGCCTTTAACTCCAACAACGCTAGTAGATCCTAAAAATTATTATGTCATTCACGGAAAAGGATTTCTTAGTACTACAAAGGTTTATTTTAATGATTTCGATACCTACTTTAAACCAGTATTTGTAACTGATACAGATATAATTGTATTGGTAGATGAAAAAACGCCGTATGCGAATGCTTCTAATCAGTTAAAAGTTGTGACCAAAAGTGGAACTGCTGTTTTTGATTTAACGGTTGCGCCTCCTATACCAACATTTAATTGGTTCAATTCTATAAATGCTGCGGAAGGCGATGTTGTAACTATTAATGGGGATTATTTTCTAAATCCTATTGTAAAAGTTGGAACTCAAAATGCCACTGTTATATCTTCTACTTTAACAGAAGTTAAATTTAAAATGCCGGCAAATGGTTTAGATAAATATGTGTCAGTTGCCAATATTTCTGGTGTCACATCGTCTACTGTTGCTGTTGGATCGGCATTATATGATGATGTAATGCAAGGAGATGCAGGGCATTGGATGTGGAATGGTTCAGATGTATTCGATACAAATTATAAAACAGATAAGACTCAGGGAGATTCATCAATTAGATTTGTTTTTGCTGGATGGGGCGGAGCCGACATGAAATTTAATTCTAGAGATGTTTCAAAATATAAAGCCTTCAGAGTAAAGGTTAAAAGTATTTCTGCCAATACAGATGCTAAAATAACGTTTGTTTTTGGAGGATGGGCTTATCAAATCCAAAAATCACTTGCTTCAACATGGACAACAATTGAAATTCCATTTTCAGCGATAGGAAACCCAACTACATTCGATCAGCTGACGCTTCAGGAATCAGGTAATTTTGGCGGTAATACAATACTTATGGATGACATGGGATTTGTCCTAAAATAAAAGAATTGATTATTTGAGTTAGTTTTAGATATTCCCTAATTGAAAGATTAGGGAATATCTTTTTATAATATATTTTAAAATTTTAAAGAATGAAAAATATCATTTTAGCAATTGCATTAAGTATATCAAGTTTAGGCTTCACTCAGGGAAATACACATACACAGGGAGCAGGCAAATTTGAAGGTCTGGCAATGACGCCGCCAATGGGTTGGAATTCATGGAATACTTTTGAAACTAATATCGATGAGAAATTAGTAAGGGAAACAGCTGACATTATGGTTTCATCAGGAATGGCAGCTGCAGGATACAATTATATAGTACTTGACGATGGATGGATGACCAAAGAACGCGATGCAAACGGAGACTTAGTTCCGGATCCGGTTAAGTTTCCAGGTGGAATGAAAGCTGTTATTGATTATGTACACAGTAAAGGTTTAAAGTTTGGTTTGTATAATTGTGCAGGAACTCAAACGTGTGCAGGATATCCGGGAACTCGTGGTTACGAATATCAGGATGCCCGTTTTTATGCTAAACTCGGAATAGATTTCTTAAAATACGATTGGTGTAATACACAAGGAATTACAGCTAAAGAAGCTTACACAACTATGAGTAATGCACTTAAAACGGCTGGTAAACCAATTGTTTTTAGTCTTTGCGAATGGGGAGATAACCAGCCATGGGAATGGGGAAAACCAGTAGGAAATCTTTGGAGAATTTCAGGAGATATCTATCCATGTTTTGATTGCGAATATAAACATGTAGAAGGAAACTGGTCTTCCTGGGGATTTATGAAAATAATTGAGATGCGAAAAGACATTCGTAAATATTCAGGCCCGGATCATTGGAATGATTTTGATATGATGGAAGTGGGTGACGGAATGACAAATACAGAAGATAAATCTCATTTTGCAATGTGGTGTATGATGGCTTCACCTCTAATTGCAGGAAATGATTTCAGAAAAATGTCAAAAGAAACATTAGCAATTTTAACCAATAAGGAATTGATTGCGGTGAACCAGGATAAATTGGGAATTCAGGGATTTAAGTATTCTGCCGAAGATGGTTTGGAAGTTTGGGTAAAACCTTTATCAGATAGAAATTGGGCAATTACTTTTTTAAACAGAAGTGATAATGCAAAAAAAATCAATTTCGATTGGAAAAAACATTCGATTAAAGATGCCGATTTTGGTTATGAAGCCGATTTTAATAAAGTGGTTTATAAATTAAAAGATCTTTGGAAGAATAAGGAGGTCGGAAATACAAAAAAGAATTTCCAATCTGATATTGCTTCTCATGATGTAATCACATTAAGGTTAATTCCGTAAACTCGATCTAAATGAAATCAAAAGCTAAATTTTATACCATTATTATGTTGCTTGTATTTTGTGTTTCAAAAGCACAATTTGTAAAACATCATGGACGGCTTCGTGTACAAGGAACTCAATTGACAGATCAAAATAACAATTCTATTGTATTGAGAGGAATGAGTTTTGGCTGGCATAGTATGTGGCCGAGATTTTATAATGAGAAAGCGGTAAGTTGGTTGAAAAAGGATTTCCATTGTAATGTGGTACGTGCAGCGATGGGTGTCGAACTTGGGCAACTGTCTTATATGAAAGATCCTGAGTTTTCAAAAGATAAAATTGAAGCAGTTGTAAATGGAGCAATTAAATCAGATATCTATGTTATTATCGATTGGCACAGTCATAATATAAATCTCAAAGAAGCGACAGAATTTTTTAATGAGATGTCTAAAAAGTATGCTAAATATCCCAATATAATATATGAGATTTTCAATGAACCTGATCAGGAAAGCTGGCCGGAAATTAAGGCTTACGCCGAAGAAATAATTAAGGTAATTAGAAAAAATGATCCTGACAACATTATATTGGTAGGTTCTCCTCATTGGGATCAGGATGTTGATCTTCCGGCGGCAGATCCCATAAAAGGTTATGATAATATAATGTATACCATGCATTTTTACGCGGCCACACACGGTAAGGAACTACGGGACAGGACAGATGAAGCTATAAAAAAAGGTCTTCCAATATTTATTTCGGAATCTGCAGGAATGGAAGCTTCTGGTGACGGACCTTTAAACATGAAGGCCTGGCAGGAATATATTGATTGGATGGAGAGTCGAAAGTTGAGTTGGATTACCTGGTCGGTCTCTGATAAAGATGAAACTTGTTCTGTTCTTAAAAAAACGGCGAAATCAGAAGGGAAGTGGAAGAATGAAGATCTAAAAGAAGCCGGAATAAAAGTTCGTGAGTTTTTACGAAAGTATAATACGCAAGAGTAGAGGTAGTTACTTTATTTTAGAAAAAGCCTGTTCAGTTTTTGAACAGGCTTTTTCTCGTTTTAATTGTAAAGCTTTTTGTTATTGATTTAAGAATTATACCGAGCGTTTCAGGCTGATGAAAGTGTTTTTTGGTATTTATTTTTGTAAGAATTTTTATTTCTTGAAGTACCGTTATTTTATAAAATATCAAATTAGGGATTATTTTTTAATTTTTAAGTCAAAAATATAAATACCCCTATTTTTTATAGGGTTATTTATATTTTTGACTCATTTTGTAGTTAATATTTGGTTGTTTTCAGGTGCGTTTTTGTTATTGACCCTAAAAAAATTCTGATTTTTACTAAAATAGCGTTAGGGAATTTTCAAAAATAAATCAGTATTAATGTCAAATAACGATTATTGTTAAATTAATTTTTGTAATCCATAATTCTGCTTGTAAAACTTCAAAAAAATAGATTTCAATTCTTGTACTCATACAAAAGTTAATAAATTCGCTAATGAAAATGAAGAGGTTTTAGAGGGGAGATTAAAGGTTTTAGAATAGACTTATAGTAGCAGATACATATATAAAAGATTAACTAACCAGAATCAATTAATAACTAAAAACCAATTAAAACATGAAAAAAGTATTACACATTTTAGCCGCGATGTTGACGAGTTCTTTTGCATTTGCTCAGGAAGATACCGAAACTCCAGTTGTACCAGCGACTACATGGGGAGGATCCGCAGATGCTTACTATAAATATGATTTTTCAAAACAAATGAATGGATTAACGAGCTTTACCAACTCTCAGGATTCATTTGAATTAGGAATGGCATCTATTAATGCAGGACATACTTTCGGAAAAGCTTCTGTATTTGTTGACTTAGGATTCGGAAAAAGAGCGGGCGAATTTTCATATAATGAAACAACAGACAAAGATATTACAGCAAAATTTTTGATAAAACAATTATTCTTTACATATCAGGTTACTGATGAATTCAAATTTGTAGCAGGTAGTTTTGGTACACATATAGGTTATGAGGTATTAGATGCTGTCGCAAATAAAAACTACAGTATGTCATACGCATTCTCATACGGACCATTCTTTAATACTGGACTAAAAGCACAGTATACTTCAGGTAAGTTTACAGCTATGTTTGGTATAACAAATCCTACCGATTTTAAATCAGCAATGGATGCGGGTTCTTCTCAAAAAACATACATTGGACAAATCGGATACGTTGGAGAAACAGGTAGTGCATATTTAAACTTCACATCAGGAAGTTCTAATCCTGCATCAGATGAAAACAAGACGCAATTTGATCTTGTAGCTTCTAAAACAATAAGCGATTCTTTTGCTTTAGGATTTAATGCTACTTATGCTAAAACTGCAAATGATTTCGATAGTACTTTAGATGGTGATTGGTTTTCATTAGTTGGATATGCTAACTATTCATTTAGCCCTTCTCTATTATTAGCTTACAGAATAGAATATTTTGATGCTAAAGATGCTGCTCCAAGTTTAGGAACATTAACAGGATCTAATGTATTTGCAAACACAGTTTCATTAAACTATAAAGTTGGAAAACTAACCATTATTCCTGAGTTAAGATACGATGCTGCATCTGAAGATATCTTTTTAGATAGCGATGCACTTCCAACAGGTGGATCTTTCTACGGATTAATTGCTACAACTTACTCTTTCTAGAGATAAAGATTGATATTTTTTTTTTTTTTTGGAGCTGTCAAAACATGTAAATGTTTTGGCAGCTTTTTTTATTTTAGCTTTGGTTTTCCTGCCACAGAGATTAAAGGATTAAAAGATTTTCTTTTGCTACGAATTACACAAATTAAAAAGTAAATTTTCTGATAGTAGGTTAAAAGCTAAAAAAATGTCTCTTTACTAATCACATGGTTTAATAAGTTAAAAGAAATTTTAATTAGGATGATGTAAAAAATAGAGAAAATTAAAGAAAATTAGTGCGAATTGTGGCAAAAATAAGCAATGCAAAATAATTCTTTTAATCCTCTAATCTGTGGCTAAAACTCTCTATTTTAATTCGTATAAATTCGTGTCAATAGTGGCAAAACTTATCCACAACAAAAAAAACGCGTTTCTAAACTTTAGAAACGCGTTTTGTATTTTAGTAATTATTCTTTTTACTGAATCTGTTTTTTGTAAATCGAATAAATAGTATCGATTGTTTTTCGATCTAAAACAGCTGTGGCATCTGTTTGAATATAATGCAATTTAAAAGCCTGAATTGCTGCTGAAAGATTCTTGGTGTTATAGCCAATAATGCGTAAAGCAGGTTCTATTTTAAAATCAAATGGAGCTTCTTCTAAAATCAGGTCCGGCCAGATTCCAAATCCTTTTTCTGCTAAAGTTTTCCATGGAAATAAAGCACTTGGATCTTGTTTTCTGCCAGGAGCAATGTCAGAATGGCCCAGAAAATTTTGAGTGGGTATATTGTAATCTTTTTTAAGCTTTGTCAAAAGCGCTACTAAACTGCTGATTTGTGCTTCTGTAAAAGGTTTAAAGCCATTATTGTCCAATTCAATACCAATAGAGCAGGAGTTTAAATCTGTGTTTTTACCCCAGGTAGATGCTCCTGCATGCCAGGCTCTTAAATAATCATTTAGCATCTGTACTACTTTTCCGTTTTCAGAAATTATATAATGGGCACTTACCTGTGTTTTTGTTTTGGTAAAAGTACTTATGGTTTGTTGTACAGAATCCTGGGCCGTATGATGAATAATGATAAAGCTAGGCTTTCTTAGGTTAAAGTTAACAGTACCAATCCATTCGGTATTAATACCGTTCAATAAAGCAGTTGAACCTGTTTTTGACAAAGTGTCTTTTACGATTCCTAATTGTGAAGCATAAGAAGTATCAATAATCACAGGGCTAATAGCGGGAATTGCTTTTGCCTCTTTACTTGTAATTTGATTTTCGAAAGTTTTAAGTTGTTGGTCGTAGACCTTTTCTGTAGATTTATAAGGATTCGTTGAGCAAGAAGTAATTATAATTGCTAAAATCAAATAATAAAAATGCTTTTTCGCCATAGTTAGTTACTTTTTAGAGTAAGTTAAAACAATTATTCGTGAACTTTTGTTGCTTCTGTTTCCTCTTTTATTTCTTTTGTGTCAGAATCTTTTTTCTTTTTATTTTTCGTTTTCTTGATCTCTTTAAAATTTGCCATGAAATTGGTGTATTTTTCTATTTGATCAGGATTTAGAAAAGCAGTGATTTTTTTAGTTGTGCTTTCTCTCAACGCAGTCATTTGCTCGATTTTTTGATCCTGGCTGCTATTTTCATTTTTCAAAAGAATTCCTTGCTCTCTCATGCTGTCAGCAATAACATTGGTAATTGCAATAGCTTGCAAATCATCAAGTTTTACTTCAGGCTTCATTTGCTCAACAATTTTCGCAGCAGTTTCTTCAGCAGGAATCTCTTTAGGTTTACTAGGTGAGCTTTGTGGTCCTGCCATCATGCTTCTGTCCATTCCCATTCCGCCACCTCTTCCATAACCGCCACCACCGTAACCATTATTATATCCATTTCCGTATTGTGCCGAAACAGAATTGAAACAGAATAAGGTGAAAACCAAAATAAAAAGTGTGTGTGTAGGTTTCATAAAAGTGTTTTTTCTAAAATTGACAATTGTTTAGCGTAAATTTAAGCAGGTTCTCCGTATAAATCAAATTCTGTTGCTTCTATTATGCGTATATTAACAAATTCGCCTGTTTTTACATAATGTTTAGAGGCGTCAATTAAAACTTCGTTGTCAACATCCGGACTATCAAACTCTGTTCTGCCTACAAAATGGGCACCTTCTTTTCTGTCAATAATACATTTGTAAACTTGTCCAACTTTTTCCTGATTCAAATCCCATGAAATTTGCGATTGCAATTCCATAATTTCATTTGCTCTGGCTTGTTTTACATCAGCGGGAACATCATCTTCTAATAAATAAGCATGAGTGTTTTCTTCATGAGAATAAGCAAAACATCCCATTCTGTCAAATTTCATTTCCTGAACAAAATCTTTTAAAATTTCAAAATCTTCCTGAGTTTCACCAGGGTAACCAACGATCAAAGTAGTTCTGATTGCCATTCCGGGAACAGCAGCGCGGAAATCTTTTAATAATTGAGTCGTTTTAGCCTGAGTTGTACCGCGACGCATTGATTTTAAAATAGAATCTGAAATATGTTGCAGCGGAATATCAATATAATTACAAATCTTTGGTTCACGTTTCATTAATTCTAAAACGTCCATTGGGAAACCGGTAGGATAAGCATAGTGCAAACGAATCCACTCGATACCTTCTACTTTTGCTAATTCTTCCAGAAGTTCAGCAAGATTTCTCTTTTTATAAATATCAAGACCATAATAAGTTAAGTCCTGAGCGATTAAAATTAATTCTTTAACGCCGTTTTTGGCTAATCCCTGGGCTTCTTTAACCAGTTTTTCAATTGGTTGAGAAACATGAGTACCTCTCATTAATGGTATAGCACAGAAACTACAAGGTCTGTCGCAACCTTCGGCAATTTTTAAATAAGCATAATTTTTAGGAGTAGTAGTTAAACGTTCTCCCAGTAATTCATGTTTATAATCAGCTCCTAAAGCTTTCAATAGTTGAGGTAATTCAGTTGTACCAAAATATTGGTCTACGTTCGGAATTTCTTTTTCTAAATCAGGTCTGTAGCGTTCAGATAAACATCCGGTTACAAAAACCTTATCAACTAATCCTTTGTCTTTTTTATCAGCATATTCCAAAATCATATTTACTGATTCGGCTTTAGCGTTATCAATAAAACCACAAGTGTTTATTACGATAATGTTTCCTTCTTCTGCTGCAGGTGCTTCATGTTGTACTTCTTTGCCATTAGCACGAAGCTGTCCCATCAACACTTCACTGTCATATACATTTTTCGAACACCCAAGAGTGATTACGTTAATTTTGTTCTTTTTTAAAGACTTGGTTCTCATACTTTTATAAATTGGAGTGCAAAATTACACTTTTTTATTCAAACACCGCTTGTTTCGGTTTCTTTTAGCTGTTTTTTGTGAAGCTAATCTCCCGAAGTCTCGGGACCATCAGGGCTAAAAAAAATCCGTTAAGCCAGGCCCAACGGAAATTTCAAATTAATCTATTTTAATTTAATTACAATTCAAATAATAAAGTCAGGGAAACATTATTAAGTTTCGATGAAATGTTTGCGCCATCAGTAAATCCAGTGGCAAAAAATCCCTGATTTGATTTTCTCTCTAAATAAGAATAGGCTAAATCTAATTTAGTAGCGCCAAAGCTATAGCCTAATCCACCAGAATAGCTGTTTAAATCTCCAATTGTTGATCCGTTTTTATAAGGGCTACCCTCAAATCTGTAACCACCCCTCAAACTCAATCGGTTTATTTTGTATTCACCACCAATTCTTAATTCACCATTACTAGTCAATTGATTGCTGATATCACCATTTAATCCTCTGAAACCCGGATCGCTTGTTGGTTTGTATTTTGTGTTTGAATAATCTTTAATCGCGTAATCAACACTAATTAAACCTGATTTTTCAAATACCAAAGCACCACTAAAAGTCCATTTTGCCGGAGTTTGCAAAGTGTAAGATTCATAAACATTTACAACATTTGGATTGATACTCTCGTGAATTGGTTGTCCCCCGTCAGCCTGTCTGGTTGTAGATAGGCTCTGGGTAACTTCGTCATAAAGTTCATACCATGTGTTAGATTCGTAAGCGATACCAACTCTTAAGGCTTCTGTAACTTTACCTATAGCACCCAATTGAAATGAAAATCCATTTCCATAGGTATAAAGGTCATTGTTAAAACGTAGGTTAGATATCGTTTCTGTAGATTCTAAGGGATTGCTATTGTCTTCATAAAAACTGCTTGATCTTCTAAAATCCGTAACATGTACATTTAAGTTTGCTCCGAAATAAACTCTGTCCTTAAATGATGTTGCAATATTGAAACTTACTTTGCTATTATATCCGCTAGTGTAAATTTCATTTTCGTGATAATAATTTCCGCCAGTTGGAACATTCGAAGTATATTGTGTGTTATTTGGATCGTTAGAAACAGGGTTTATTACATATCCTTTGTAGCCAAAATAAGCTTGTTGTTCATCATAAAACAGGTCTCTATAAGGAACATCAGCAATTACATTTAATGGAATTCCATTTGCATAAGCCAAAAAGTATTGATCAACAGAATTTGTGGGATTCGTACCTGCTGAAAAAACCTGATTATTAAAATTATTGGTGTTTTCATAAGTGGCACCAATTGCAATTTTTCTCCAGTTGTTGTTTGGATTATTAAAAACAAAAACGCCACCAGCCTGATTTAGAATAAAAGAGTTTTCTTTCTCGCTGGTTTGGGTTCCAAAATAATTAGAATTGTTTTTAATACTCTGATTGCTAAAAGTTACTCCAACCTGATTGTTATTGAATATTGCAGAACCGGCAGGGTTAACTGTTAAAGCTGATAGATCTCCTCCAACAGCTCCAAAGGCGCCACCCATAGCTCTAAATCTAGCTGTTCCGGTTAAATTATCTTGTGCATAACGTACAGCATCTGATACTTCCTGAGAATGTGAGACGCTAAAAGTTAGTCCTGTAATAAAAAGGAAAAGTATTTTTTTCATGTGGTTAAGTTTTTTTTAATGTGAGTTATCTGATTAGCGAAAAAAGAATTATCTTCTTCCTCCACCGCCGCCGCCAGATCTTCCGCCGCCACCGCCACCGCCGTATGATCCGCCACCAGACGATCTCATGCTTCCGCCACTACTGTTCATTGAACGGGATGGGCTAGGAGAATATGATCTTGATGAGTTACTGTTGGTGTTGTTGTAACTTCTGTTTGTGGTTGTAGTGCCAGATCTTCTGTAATCATAACTGTTACTTTGACCTTGTGCAGTGCTTCTTCTATTTGTAAAATTTGGACTTGAATAATTTCTTCCGTTTACATTAGAACTTCTTCTGAAGTCAGAGTAATCTGTACGTCTGTTAGTTGTGTAGCTGTTTCTGTTTGTGGTGTAGTTTCCTCTGCCAGCATAATTTCTGCCAGTACTATTATACGAGCCTCTTGTAGAATACCCTCTTGATCCGTAGTAAGCTGCAGATCCTCTTCTTCCGTAGCTGTAAGAGTAGTTGTTGTATCCATAACCATAGCCTGGGTAATAACCTGGATAACCCCAACCAGGGTAGTATCCCGGGTAGCCCCATCCATAATAAGGATAACCCCATCCATATCCGTATCCATATCCATAATATGGGTATCCCCATCCGAATCCGATTCCCCATGACCACATTGGGTCAGAATAAACGGTTACTGATACGTCTGAATTAGCGCTTCCCCAAGCTGGATAAGCGATAGAAGTAGCAGAAGCTGTCTGGGTGCTGTCATTTTCGGCATAATTACCATAGCTGTCTACGTCTGTAAAGATTTCAGTTGGCTGACCGTCATTTTGTAACGATTTAAAGTAATCTTTATATTGATTATTAACATTTGAGGTGTTATTTTGAGTATACGTTCTTTGTGAACCACCATATACTCCATCATTGTCTTGATAGGATGAATTTTGGTAAGAACCACACGACGTAACCAGAAAACTCAGTAATCCAATTAAGTAAAAATAACTTGAGTTTTGGCGGAGAGTAGTAGAAGTTTTCATATCTGTGGTGTTTTTTATTGTTGCACATTACAAAAATAGTTAGTTTTGTCAAACTATTTAGTTAAAATTATTAAAACAAAATTTGTGCCAAACTATTCAATATGAGTAAGAACCTCACTACAAGATCAGAAGATTATTCGAAATGGTATAACGAACTGGTTGTTAAAGCAGATTTAGCTGAAAACTCAGGAGTTAGAGGATGTATGGTTATTAAACCGTACGGATATGCCATTTGGGAAAAAATGCAGGCGGAGTTAGATCGAATGTTTAAAGAGACAGGACATCAAAATGCATATTTTCCTTTATTCGTGCCGAAAAGCATGTTTGAAGCGGAAGAGAAAAATGCAGAAGGATTTGCAAAAGAGTGTGCAATCGTAACACATTATAGATTAAAGAATGATCCGGATAAACCCGGAAAATTAATGGTCGATCCAAATGCTAAATTAGAGGAAGAACTTATTGTTCGTCCAACTAGTGAGGCGATTATTTGGTCTACTTATAAAGGATGGGTACAATCTTATAGAGATTTACCATTGTTGATTAATCAATGGGCTAATGTTGTTCGTTGGGAAATGCGTACGCGTTTGTTTTTGAGAACTGCAGAGTTTTTATGGCAGGAAGGGCATACGGCGCATGCCACAAAAGCAGAAGCTATAGAGGAGTCTGAAAAAATGATGAATGTTTATGCTGATTTTGTGGAGAACTTCATGGCAATTCCGGTTGTAAAAGGTATAAAAACTGAAACAGAACGTTTTGCCGGTGCAGATGAAACCTATTGTATCGAAGCTTTGATGCAGGACGGAAAGGCGCTGCAGGCTGGTACTTCTCACTTTTTAGGACAAAATTTCGCAAAAGCTTTTGATGTGAAGTTTGCGAATGCCGAAGGAAAACAAGAGCATGTTTGGGGAACTTCATGGGGAGTTTCAACTCGTTTAATGGGAGCTTTGGTTATGACTCATTCTGATGATCAAGGGTTAGTTTTGCCTCCAAATTTAGCACCTATACAGGTTGTAATTGTTCCTATTTATAAAACAGATGAGCAATTAGCTGAAATTACAACTGCTGTTAATGATTTAGCTGCGAAGCTAAGAAAGTTGAAGATCTCTGTTAAATATGATGACAGAACTACTCAAAAACCAGGATTCAAATTTGCTGAATGGGAATTGAAAGGTGTACCTGTTCGAATTGCAGTTGGTCCAAAAGATTTAGAAAATGGAACTTTTGAAGTTGCAAGACGAGATACATTGACAAAAGAGACAGTTTCTGGTGAAGGAATCGTTACCTATATAAATGATCTGTTAGAACAGATTCAGACTGATTTATTTAATAAAGCATTGGACTATCGTAATACACATATTACGGAAGTAAATAGTTTTGAGGAATTTAAGGAAATTTTAGATGGTAAAGCAGGGTTTGTATCGGCTCATTGGGATGGTACGGCTGCTACTGAAGAGAAAATAAAAGACTTGACAAAAGCAACAATTCGTTGTATCCCTTTGGATAGTGTAGAAGAGGCGGGAACCTGTGTGTTTACTGGGAATCCGTCTACAAAAAGGGTGTTATTTGCGAAGGCATATTAAATTTTTTTATTTTTTTTTGCATCAGGTATTGTACATCTTAAAAATAGTTGTATTTTTGCATCCGCATTAGAGAAGCAGGCCCGTTCGTCTATCGGTTAGGACGCATGGTTTTCATCCATGTAAGAGCGGTTCGATTCCGCTACGGGCTACTACTTTTCCTGCGAAATTGTTCTTAAAATATTGAGAATTAAATGGCCCGTTCGTCTATCGGTTAGGACGCATGGTTTTCATCCATGTAAGAGCGGTTCGATTCCGCTACGGGCTACAATAATACCTCTATTTAAATATAGAAAAACTTAGAACGATAATGGTCCGTTCGTCTAGGGGTTAGGACTCCAGGCTTTCGTCCTGGTAACAGGGGTTCGATTCCCTTACGGACTACTGAATTAGTTGTAAATAAGTTTTGTAAAATAAAAATTGGTGTCTCGATTTTTGTTTTATTAGTTAAAACCAAAGTGATTGTTTTGCAATTGTGGGAGGTTTTTCTTTTTTAACTAGTATTTATAATAATTATTACATCTAAAATTAAAAAAAAATGGCAAATCATAAGTCAGCATTAAAAAGAATCAGAAGTAACGAAAAAAGAAGAGTTCTTAACAGATATCAACACAAAACTACTCGTAATGCGATTAAAGCATTAAGATTAGCTACTGAAAAATCTGATGCTACTGCTAAATTATCAACTGTAATTTCTATGATTGATAAATTAGCTAAAAAGAACATCATTCATGATAATAAAGCTTCTAACTTGAAGTCTAAATTAACTAAGCATGTTGCTAAATTGTAATTAATTACAATTTCCTAAATATACAAAAAGTCCTCTTTTAGAGGACTTTTTTTGTTTGGACAAAACGGAGAATAAATTCCAAAATGAAAAATTCCAAATTCTAATGCTAATCTTTGTTGAGTAAAGATTGTGCTATTGCAATTTGGAATTTTTTTATTGAGATTTATTTTGAACTAAAAGTTGAATTTATTTAGAGGTCGCATTAGGGATGGGAACGATATTTCCCGATTTAGAAAAACAAACCTTTTAGCTGTGGTTTTGTTGATCGGGAATATAGTGGGATAGTCCAACCTGGAGGGAAACGCCATAATTATTCTTATTGATAAAGATCTGTTTAGAAAACAATTTAGTGCTTAAATATCAATCTTCTTTTTGAGATATTCCAACATGGGCTGAGTAATTGGTTTTGAAAGGAAATCAATAATTATTGGATATTTTTTTGCTTTCGCTAAGTCTTCAGGGTCAATTGTGGAAGATAAAACAATGACACTTGCAGCGGTGTTAAAATCATTGTAATCTTCAGATGTAAAATGATCCAGGAATTCCCAACCACCCATCACAGGCATGTTTAAGTCTAAAAAAATAAGCTCAGGTTTTTTGTTTGCCTTATTTTTATTGTTGGTATATTTTAGGGTATTGAAGTGGAGTAGTGCTTCTTCGCCGTTTTGAGCCGTAATAATTTCATTCGAAAACTCCGATTTTGAAATTACTTTTTTGCATAGCATTAATGTGATTGGATCGTCATCAATGCATAAGATTTGCTCAAGCATGATAGTTAATTTTTAAATGTTATTGTAAATGTGGTTCCTTTATTGACTTCGCTGTCGATACTAATCGTTCCGCCCATGGTTTCGACCTGTGATTTTACCAGATACAATCCTAATCCTTTACTATCAGGATAATTATGGAATCTTTGATAAAGACCAAAAACCTTGTCCCGATTTCTTTCAAGATCTATGCCAATTCCGTTGTCTTTAAAAGTTAATATGGCCTGATGGTCTATTTGTTCAGCCGTTATTGATATTTTTAATTTTCGATTTTCGGATTTGTATTTAATGGAATTCGTTAGTAAGTTGAGTAAGATGCTTTCTATATAGGCCTTGTTTGTATTTAATAAAGGTACTCTGTCGAATTTAAGTTTGATGATTGGCTTGTGCAATTCTATTTGAAATGATAATTGACTAAATACGTTTTCGAATACTTCTTTTAATGAAACCTCTTCTTTTTGCATCGAAGGATTGTCTTTGATAATGATGACTTTCACGAGATCATTGATGGTTTCGTTTAGGAGGTGTGTCGATTTTGTAAATCCTGCGATAATTTCCTGGAGTTCCGGATTGTCGACTGGGATGTCTTCTATGAGATTTAAAAGTCCAATTAAATTAGATAGGGGGGCTCTAAGATTGTGTGATGTGATGTATGAAAACTGTTTTAAATCCTTGTTATTTTGGGTTAGTTCACGAATTAGGTGTTCTTTTTCTGTTTCTAGTTTTTTCTCGTCAGTAATGTCTCTTTGTATTGATATCCAGTGGGAAATCACGCCTTCATTGTTGAAAATTGGAATCATTGAAAAACGAACCCAGTATTCTTCTTTTTGTTTAGTGTAGCTAATAGTTTCGATTAAGCATTCTTCTTCATTTTTAATAGCTCTTAAAAGTTTTTTTAGCTCGTCAGAGTCAGATTTTGGTCCTTTAAAAATGTTTGGAGATTTTCCTATAATTTCGTTGGAATGATATCCTGACATTTCAGAAAATGCAGGGTTTACATATACTATTTTTGGAATTCTGTGGCTTACAGAATTGGCTTCTGTTATTAAAATAGAGTCTTTAGATTGTGTAATTACAGTTTCTAAAAGTTTTAATCGCTGTTCTTCTTCTTTTTGTTTCGTAATATCCTGAATAGCTCCAATCATTCTGATGGCTCTTCCTTTTTCGTCTTTAAGTAAAAAGCCCCGGTCTAATACGTATTTATAGGTTCCGTCAGCACATCTGAAACGGTATTGATCCTGCCATTTCTCTGTTTTTTGCTCAATGAACGAATATAATTTAATTGACATTCTAATACTGTCTTCAGGATGAATTTTGTCAAACCACCATTTTGAAGTTGTACCTACATCTTCCTGATTATAGCCAAACACGCTTTCTATTCCTTTGTTCCAGCTAATGCTGTCTTCCTGAATTTTCCAGTCCCAAATTGTGTCGCTTGTTGCTTTGGCAACAATGTCATATTTTTCGTTCGATTCTTTAATTTCTTCGTTTGTCTGTTTTAATTTTTCAAAAACAGATTTGTTCCTGACTTCATTTTTTGAGAGTATATATTTGAAGACCAGTCCGGTGGCTAAAATGAAAAAAAAATCTTTTATAAGGAACAGATTGTAGTTTTCTGGGGGAGAAAAGTAATTAGTGAGTAATTTATGACAGATTATGGCCATAAATAACGAAATAATAATATAAATTAGAGTAATTTGGAGAGTTTTACTTTTCATTACTCAAATATAGTTAAATTAACTATAATTCAGCAATTATTAGATGTCAATTTGACACTTAAATTTACATTGATTCAGGAACTAATTACTTGGATATACGCAAACTATCAAAGAAACGTTTTTTATATCAAAATAAAGTGTACCTTTGCACCCATTAAAAATCACAGATGGAATCTATTAGAAACATTGCAATTATTGCCCACGTCGATCACGGTAAAACCACTTTGGTTGATAAAATTATGTATCACTGTCAATTATTTCGTGACAACGAAAATACAGGTGATTTAATTCTTGATAATAACGATTTAGAGCGTGAGAGAGGTATTACTATTACTTCTAAAAACGTATCAGTTCAATATAAAGGAACAAAAATCAATATTATTGACACTCCAGGCCACGCCGATTTTGGAGGTGAAGTAGAACGTGTATTGAACATGGCCGATGGTGTATGTTTACTAGTGGATGCTTTTGAAGGTCCAATGCCACAAACTCGTTTCGTATTACAAAAAGCTATTGACTTAGGTCTTAAGCCATGTGTAGTTATCAATAAAGTAGATAAAGAAAACTGTACTCCTGAAGAAGTTCATGAAAAAGTTTTTGACTTAATGTTTGAATTAGGTGCTACTGAAGAGCAATTAGATTTTCCAACTGTTTATGGTTCTGCTAAAAACAACTGGATGTCTGATGATTGGAAAAATCAAACGGATAACATTGAGCCTTTATTGGATATGGTTATCAAAAATGTACCTGCTCCTAAAGTATCAGAAGGAACTCCTCAAATGTTGATTACATCTTTAGATTTCTCTGCTTTTACAGGTCGTATCGCTATTGGTCGTCTTGAAAGAGGTGTATTGAATGAAGGTATGCCAATTTCTTTGGTAAAAAGAGATGGTAAAGTTTTGAAATCACGTATTAAAGAATTACATACTTTTGAAGGTTTAGGCCGTAAAAAAGTACAACAAGTAATTGCTGGTGATATCTGTGCTATTATTGGAGTTGAAGGTTTTGAAATTGGAGATACTATCGCTGATTCTGAAAATCCTGAAGCTTTACAAACTATCGCAATAGATGAGCCAACAATGAGTATGTTGTTTACAATTAACGATTCGCCTTTCTTTGGTAAAGAAGGTAAATTTGTAACTTCTCGTCATATTAGAGAAAGATTAACAAAAGAATTAGAGAAAAACTTAGCTATGAAGTTAGGTGAAACTGATTCTGCTGATAAATTCATGGTTTTTGGTCGTGGAGTACTTCACTTATCTGTTCTTATTGAAACAATGAGAAGAGAAGGTTATGAGTTGCAAATCGGTCAGCCACAAGTTATCATCAAAGAAATTGATGGTAAAAAATGTGAGCCAATTGAAGAATTGACAATCGACTTACCAGAAAACCTTTCAGGTAGAGCAGTTGAATTCGTTACGATGCGTAAAGGAGAAATGCTTTCTATGGAAACTAAAGGGGAACGTATGATTGTAAAATTTAATATTCCATCACGTGGAATTATTGGATTGCGTAACCAATTGCTTACTGCAACAGCTGGTGAGGCTATTATGGCACACCGTTTTATTGGATATGAGCCTTACAAAGGAGAAATTGCCGGACGTAACAAAGGTTCATTGATTTCTATGGAAAAAGGAAAAGCTATTCCTTATTCTATCGATAAATTGCAAGATCGTGGTAAGTTTTTTGTTGAACCAAATGCCGAAATTTACGAAGGTCAGGTAATTGGAGAAAACTCGCGTGCTGATGATATGTGTGTAAACGTAACTAAAGAGAAAAAACAATCTAACGTTCGTTCTTCTGGAAATGATGAAAAAGCAAGAATTATTCCTCCAATTATTTTCTCATTAGAAGAAGCTTTAGAATACATTCAAAAAGATGAGTATGTAGAGGTTACTCCAAAATCTATTCGTTTGAGAAAAATCTATTTAACAGAAACTGATAGAAAAAGATTTAAAATCTAAGGATTTAAAATTAAAAATAAAAAGTCCCAAATTCCTTCTGGAGTTTGGGATTTTTATTTTTCAGCTATTGGGATTCGTTATTTTTAAATTGGAATTTATTTTAGTTTTATCTTTTTAAACTAAAATGTCCTTTTGCTTCCCGGTTATCTTCTAGTTTCAAAGTGTACCAGTAATCGTCTGAAGGAAGAGGATTACCAACAAATGTTCCATCCCAACCTAAATCTGAAGGATGAATCTGTTTTAATAATTTGCCATATCGATCGTAAATAAATATAATGGCATTTTTATTGATATCTGTGTTTAATCCGATAATATTCCAATAATCATGATAGCCATCGCTATTTGGGGTAAAGTAATTTGGTGCTCCAAGCACCGCCACTGTCTTGTTTATTAAACCGCAATTTTTCTTGTCATTAATATAGATTTCGTGAATGCCGGAAACTACATTTTCAAAAATATTCGACTCTTGAAAAGGCCCGTTAGGAGTATTTAAACTGTATTCATAATCGCCTTTTCCTGAGACATTAATTGTGATTTTATTTGAATTGTCTACTAGTAAATCTATAATGCCTACATTTTCGATAGTTGCTGTACTAGATTCAGAAACTTCAATTGTTCTTGTTTTTGAACAGTTTGATTTGTTGGTTATTATTACTGTGTAAATACCAATTTGGTTTGTCTCTAATGTTGGAGAAATTTCATTGGGAATAGTTACACCGTCTTTACTCCATACATATGAAAAATCATTTGATTGATTGTTGATTAGTCCGGTATTCAAATGTGCTTTGTATGCCGTATTGTTTTCACATACATTGGTGGTTGCATTCGTTTCTATATCGGGTAATTTATTGACTTCTAGTTTTATTTTACTTATTCCGTAACAGTTATTTTCTTCTTCTATCCTGGCAAAAACAAATTGGTTATAAGGAGTTTCATTTTGATAAGAAGATGGAGTTGCAATCTCATTTTGTTCTAATAATGCATCATTTTCATTTGGAAAATAGTGTATGTTTTGCGTAGGTGTAAACGGAATTTGTGCTTTGGTTAAATCAAATAGATGAATTCCATCTTCAAGACCATCATCATCACAAGCCGCATCTATTGTGTAAGTTGTTTCGGAAATTACATTTGCTTTTAATGTCAGTTTGGATATTGTATAGCATTTAGTTTTGGAATTCGTTACTCTGACAAATAGGATTTGGGGATTACTTATGTTTTTGTATGTAGTATTTAAAACTTGTGTATTATTTAAAGCGTCAGAATTATTTATAAAAAATGAAGTTTCAAGATCTGGATTATTGTCTGTTAAAGTTGCATTTGCTTCTTTTAAATTAAATAAAACGAAACCATCTGCATTTATTCGGGAATCGCATTGTACTAAATCGTTATCATTTACTTTAGGAAGAGAATTTACAATAAGTTTAATTTCCTTGATAAGAACACTGGATTTATTATTGGATACCTTAATGAAGACAGATTGTTGGAATGGGATAGTGTTGTAAAAATCATTTGGAAGTGCATTAATATCATCTATAGCATCATTTTGCGATAAGTAATATTTGAAACTTAAATCAGGAATGTTTTGATTTTCTAGAATTGATGTTGTTACTTGGTTCAGATCGAATTTTGCTTTTCCATCAAAAGCATCTGTATCACTATTATCACAAATTTCATAAATAGTATTTTTGATGGTTAACTTGTCACTAATTATGAGATTAAAAGAAGTCCAGTTATAGCAATTGGTCTTGTTGTTGGTAATTCGGGTATAAATAGTTTGAGGATTTGTACTGTTTTTGAAAGCAGTAGGATTTTCAATTGCGTTTGAATTAATGATAGCGTCATTAGAAGAGATATGATAAGTAACGGTTACATCTGATTGACTGCCTGTTATAATAAGAGTATTTTTAGTTAAATTAAAATCAACGATTGGATTTTCGTTTCCGCTAAAGTCAGATTCTTCTAAATCAATCGCTCCTGGAGCTGGCACATTTAAGTTTGGAGGGTCATCGAATGTTGCGGTGCCAAGCCATTCTAATGAGAAATTACTGTCTCCAAAAAAGCGATCAATAGCTATAAAATAGGTTTGGCCGGCAGTTACTGTAAGCCATTGTACAAAATCATCTCCATTTGAACCTGGTCCCTCGGCAATATCTGAGTGTTGCCCGGTCATACCAGTTGTATTATTTTGAAGTTTTGCTGCTGCCGGATTTGTTGTTGAACATCTAATGGAGTTACCAAGTGAATTGCATGTGGCTGTGGGACCGAAAACAACAAAATCAAAATCAACATTAAGGTCTTTGTTTTCAGGTGTTAGAATGAAGCCTAATGTTCCGGGAGTTTTGATTGATAATTTTAACCATATACTGTTGTTTTCTTGCGCAAAGCAACTTTTATCAGAAGGATCATATTCTACAATGGCTCCGGCACCTCTTGCATTTAACCCTTGAAACCCTGTGTTGCCACATACAACAATGGCATCCTTACAGTCGTTCTGAGCATAAAAAACATTTGAAAATAGAAGTAAAAACAACAAAAATTTAACTGGATTCATCTTATGAAAATAAGTTACTAATATAAGATAATGTAGTTAATATTTTGATTTTGAGGATGGTTGTTTATTTTGTTTTTTATACTTTTCGTTGAATTTATAATTATTTAGTGGATATAAACTCTGGCTATGAACGGTATTGTTCTTAAAAAAGTTTCGAATTGTTAGTTTTGAAGATTTGTTTTTTATCTTTTTAAACTAAAATGACCTTTGACATTTCTACCATCAGAAAAAATTAAATTAAACCAATAATCATCTGCTGGTAATTGTTGTCCATTAAATAAGCCTGTCCATCCGCTGCTATTTTGATTCATTTGTTTTACTAATTTCCCATAACGATCAAAAATAGAAATCGTATAATCCGGAAGCTGATCCAGATTTTTAACGTACCATATATCATTATAACTATCCCCGTTTGGTGTAAAGAATCTAGGATAATCTAAAACAATTAGCTGATAAGAATTAGAAAGTCCACAGCCATTTTTATCTCTTGCAATTGCATTATAAATTCCTGGATTTACACTATTAAATAAAGGCTCGCCCTGAAAGTTTATACCATCTAATGAGAATTCATAGTTTCCAACACCCGTATATTCAATTAAAACTGAATTTTCATTGGCAGCAAAATCCTTTATAGTCACTCCTGTTATGGTTGCAGGCTCTGATGGAAGTATTTTATATTTTTTGGCCTTTTCGCAACCATTATTATTGGTAACAGTTACCGTATAATCACCAATTGCATTTACTGTTATAGAATTTGCTGTACTTCCGGTATTCCATAAGTAATTACTAAAACCAGTTGCAACAGTTAAGGTACTTTCATCTCCGCTGCATAGATATAGCGTTTCATTTTCAAAATTTGCCGGATCAAAAGTGTTTACAACAAGCGTAATTGGAGCAATATCATAACAGTCAGGTCCGTTAATGACTCTTGCATAAATTGTCTGACTGAAAGCAGTTGTATTCTTAAATGTATTTGGTAAAGAATTTGTTTCTGTTAAGGCATCATTCGGATTTAAAAAATAATTAACGGTCAATCCGTTTGGTAAACCTGAAATGAACTGTGGAGTTACTTCTGTACTAAGATCAAATTGATACAGTCCATCCTGATTTTCATCGCCATCACAAATTGCTATCGGGTTTTGATTTGTAATGTTGTTGTTTGAAACCTGTAAGGTCACTTCGGCGATTTTAAAACAGCTATATTTATTTTCAATTCTGGCAAAAACAACCTGATTTGTTGTCTTGTTGGTATATTTTTCAGGTGTTAAAATAGGATTTGTCTTTGCCTCAGCATTGGCTAATGTTTCATAGAATCCCTGATTGATATTTTCGGTAGTATTGTTTTTTACAATGTTATTGACTTTAGTCAGATTAAAAATTGAGACTCCATCTGTGTTGTCATCACATTGATAAATAGAAGTATTCGTCGTTACTATTTCAGGTGCAAATTCAATTTTTATTTCTCCGGTTAGTATGCAAGCTGAAGGCGTTAAGGTGACTTCAACCTTGTAAGTTCCTGATTCGGTTGGATTGTAAGAGGGTTGGTTTGCTGAATTGATAACAACACCATCTTTATACCATTTATAAGAATAAGCCGCTGCCAAATTTGTATTTAAAATTTTTGGAGTACCATAGCAAACCGGATTATTGGTCAGGGATGTCTGGTCTGGTCCAAAATCAATTTTAGAGGCAAAACTGCCGGCTTCTAAAAAAACTGCCGAGTCATAATATCTATTTTTATCATCAGCAATAACTAGTTTTATATGGTATTTTTTGCCTGCAACCACACTGGTCTGGGCATTCATTACGATAGTTTGACCGGCATAGTTTATTGGACTCCTATTGTTGTTTAAACCATTAAAATAGTTTTCATTTATGGCAGGGCATCCATCATATCGATCTCCGTTAATGGCTACACTAGGGGCGATCGTTGGGTGTACAATTGTTGATGAAACTGGCGTTGTAGTGTTCGGTAATACTGCTAAATTCTTATAGGCATCATTTGTTCCTGCTTCCTTAATTAAAAATGCAAATCCATCTGAATATACGCAAGGATAAAAAAATTGATATTCGTTAGAAGCAAAAATATAATTGAAACTTAAAAAATCAGTAAGAGGAACATAGTCAAATTCTAGTACTGTTGCGTTTATGGAATTAATCCCTAAAGCCTGATCTAAATCGGGGTCACCGAGCCACTCAGGACTTCCTTCGCCCAGATAACTAGAATAGGGTCCAACAGCATTTCTACTTGTAGAGGTTGTTAGAACAACGCCTTCCGCAAAAGGAAATTTACTTGTACCGGCATTAAAATAAGCAAAACTATTTTGTGAGGGTGTAAAATTATCTCCTTTTCCGGAAGCATTGGTAATGGAAACGCACGAACTGTTTACTAAAACATCTTCAACAAGTTGTTGCGGTGTTTTTTGATCGTTAATATCAATATATTGTGCATTTATCTTACCAGATAAACAACAAATAAATACAACAATCAAAAGGTTTTTAATGTAATTCATAGTAACAAATATACTATAAATCCCTATTTTTTAATAATTTGTATGACAAGTAAACAAATAAAAATGTCCAGACCAATACAATAAAAATTGACAAATAATGAACGCCGTAATCTTTTGTATTTTCAACTCCTATTTGAGTCCCGATACTTCTGATTACTGATAGTCTTGTAAATGGTTCAACAATTAAATTTGACATCGCCTCTAATGGTAAAAACTTCATTATAGTATATCCTGTTGTGCTTTCAGGGAAAAGTTTAAAAACTAAAAGCGCTTTTGCGATTCCTTCGAAAACACTCCATACTAATAAGAAACCTAAAGCAAAAGCAGAACGTTTTACTAATATTCCTAAAAATAAACAGAAAGAAAAGAAACCGGTTAATTTTACAAAAAAGGCTAAAAGATAGTCCAGATCCATAAAAATGACATCAAATTCGTTATAAGATGAAAAGCATAATCCGAGAATTAAACTCATGAAGAAAACAAAAATAGTCGAACACAATGCAAAAAGCACCACAGTTAAAAACTTGGACAAAATAAATTCTTTTTTACTTAAGCCGTCAATCAAATTTTGTTTTAGTGTACCATAGCTGTATTCATTAGCCATCATAGAAACAATGACAATAGCTAAGAAAAATTTCAGCCAGGCTGCTACATAAGTATTAAAATGCCAGATAAATGGAAAATTGAAAATTCCCATTTCAGCCAAATGAAATTTAAAAACTCCTAAATCAAACTTTATAGAGGCAATTAAAGCAATAAAGGAAAGTAAAACGAAATAGGTTAAAGTAAGAACACGACTGGCTTTGTTTTTCCAGATTTTTTGTAATTCTATAGATACAAGTCTTTTCATGGTTTAGTTTTTTTGGATGGTAGCGTTTTTGGTTAATTCTAAAAATTGTGCTTCTAAACTATTTTTACGTTTTACTAAATGGCTCAAAGTAATATTTTTAGAAAACAAAAACTGATTAAGTTCTGAAGCTGATAATTCTGATTTTAAATACACTAAAATTTTTCCATCTTCATCTGTAATTCTGTCTATAGCCGGATGTTCCTGCAAAGCCGTTTTCAAAAGTAAATTATCATTGGCTTGAACTTCAAAGAAACCTTCATTCGCCGACATCCCGTCAACTGAACCTGAATATAAAATTTCGCCTTTTCTTAAAACAATTACATGCGAACACACTTTTTCGACTTCATCCAATAAATGTGAAGCCAGTAAAATCGTAGTTCCCTGCGAAGCGATTTTTTTAATAATATCACGAATCTGGTGAATTCCCTGTGGATCTAAACCATTTGTTGGCTCATCTAAAATTAAAATTTCAGGATCGTTTAAAAGCGCCGAAGCAATCGCTAAACGTTGTTTCATTCCTAAAGAAAATGTACTAAACCTGCTGTCTTTTCTTTCGGTTAAACCAACTAAATCAAGTTTTTCATTGATCTTAGCATAATTGATACTTTTGATTTTACAAACCAGTTTCAGGTTTTCTTCGGCTGTCATATAGGGGTAAAAGTTGGGTCTTTCTATAATAGCTCCCACTTTTTTTAAAGCTTCATGTGTTTGCATTTGACCGTTAAACCAACGGTAATCGCCCGAAGTTCTGTTTACAACACTAAGTACAATTCCCAAAGTAGTCGATTTTCCACTTCCGTTTGGGCCTAAAATACCGTAAACACGGCCTTTCTGTATTTCAAAAGATACATTTTTTAAGGCCTGAATGCGCCCGTATCTTTTACTAAGATTTTCAATGGTAAGAATGGTTTCCAAATTTATTTCGGTTTTAGTTTTTAGTATGACGATCCAACTTGTATATTGTTACGCTAAATTTATTTATATCATGCGATTGATGTAAATTTGTACTAAAGATATTCAAAAATGAGCGAACCTTTAATGGTTTTAAAAAAACCGTCTTATCCTTTAACACCATCTCTGTTAAGTTATTTAGAACGCTATGAACGTATCTCGAAAGTATCAGTGTTCTATGATGATTTGTTGCGATTTGCAGGTTCTATAAATGTCTACGATAAAAATGAAACGGATACTTTGTGGATTCGTGTTTACTACAGTGAGTTTGAAAGAAATGAAATAGACTTAAATCTAAAAAAAATATATTCACTTTTGCATTCTGATGGAAACAGTGAGATAATACAGTTTCTAAATATTGATGCTATTGACTACTGTACGTTCGGAAACTCAAAACCTTTTAGAATTAAAGTCCGAAACATTCTGAATGACAATTATGTTCATTTCTATATTAAAAAGGCAGATGCTTCCAGAATTTATGGTTTAGAATTAGAAGATATTCTCTCGCCGGATAAAATCAATTTTTTAGTTTTTAAAGACACCTTAATTGAAGAACATATTATCGGAATTCCGGGTGACGTTTTCATGGATACTTTATTGGATAGTTGTACTGAAATGGAAAAATCCCAAATTGCAAAAGAGTTTGTAAAGTTCAATGAACGTTGCATGATCAGGCTTTTGGGAGATATGCGTGCGTATAACTACGTAATTGTCCCGATTCATGATTTTGATCAGGTGGTTTATAAAATTCGCCCGATTGATTTTGATCAGCAATGTTATGAAGGTAATTTCAAGGTTTATCGTCCGCAGTTTTTCAAGGAAAATTATCCGATGATAAAACTCATCAAAGAGAAATTAGAAGATCGTTCGATTATTCAATATAAAGATGAAGAAAGGGCGATTCTGGCAAAACGTATTCATTCTGCCGAAAACAGGATTAAAAAATTGCTGAATATTATGTGTCATGATACCATTTCGACAGAAGAACATCTGAATCAACTAAAAATGGAATTGTATCGTTATACTAATGATATGAAATTTAAAAATGCAAAATCGATGGGGCATATTATGTTCGCGGCATTTGAATTTATTACTCGTAACTTTAAGAACACGAATTTAATATAGTATATAATATTGTCCTCCGTCAGGATGACAAGAACAAATAAAACAATCTTATGAAAAAGTCTCTTTTATTGGTAGCTTCTATTTTTTTATTGGCTTGTCAACAACAATCGAATGATGATTTAAAAACACTTTATTCACTTCCAAAAAAACTAAAAGAAGTTTCCGGAATTACCTATTTTTCAGATTCTAAATTGATTTATACCTTAGAAGACAGAGGAAATAAAAATGCCATTTATGCAATAAATTCTGATGGGAAATTAGATAAAACGATCACAATTACCAATGCAAAAAATGTAGATTGGGAAGATATTACCAAAGATAAAAAAGGGAATATTTATATTGGAGATTTTGGAAATAACGACAATGAAAGAAAAGATCTTTGTATTTATAAACTAAATAAAAATCAGCTAAATAAAGATCAGGCTTCCGCCGAATATAAAGTTTCATTTTCGTATCCTGAACAAACAGAATTTCCTCCAAAGAAAAAAGAAATGTTTTATGATGTTGAAGGTTTTTTTGAATATCAAGACAACTTCTATTTATTCACAAAAAACCGAAGTAAAGATTTTGACGGAACTGCTTTTATTTATAAGATTCCAAATAAGGCAGGAACTCAAAAAGCAACTAAAATTGGTGAGTTTAAAACCTGCAGTAACTACAATCATTGTGTGTTAACCAGTGCAACCATTAGTCCGGACGGAAAAAAAGTAGTGTTACTAAGCCACGATAAAATTGTTTTATTCAAAGATTTTAAAGGAAATTTATTCCATAAAGGAACTCAAACCGAAATAAAACTAAATCACTTTTCCCAAAAAGAAGCTATAGTTTTCAAAGACAACAACACCTTACTTATCGCTGACGAAAAAACAAATAAAGTAGGAGGTAACGTCTACGAATTCAAATTAAAATAAATTAAGGTTCTAAGATGCTAAGGTTCTGAGGTACTAAGATTAAAAAGTAAGCCACGAATTTCACGAATTTCCACTAATTTTTTCGCTCGATAAGTGAAAAATAATTCGTGACAATTAGTGAAATTCGTGGCAAAATAACCTTTGTTACTTTGAGCCTTTACAACTTTGAACCTAAGAAAAAAAACTCAGAACCTTAGTATCTCAGAATCTTAGCAACTTCTAAAAGCTATATGCTGCTCCAAAAATAACTCTTCCCACTTCATCAGGAGATTGAAAATACGAGATTCTGGCTGTTATAACATTAATAGCATTCAACCAAAGTCCGCCTCCATAATCCTGATGCCATTTTTTAGAATCTTCTCCATCAAGCCAAATTCTACCGTAATCAAAACCACCTAGAATTCCGTAAGTTAAAGGAGCAACAGTTCGTTGAATTTTCCCAATACTAAATCTCAAATCAGTGCTTTGAGAAAAATAAGAGTTTCCTAAAAAACGATCGTTTCTGTAACCGCGTAAATCGGTATCACCTCCCAGAGATGCACCGTGATAAAAATCGAAATTATTATTTAAAATAGCTTTTCCTTTTAAAAATGTAGCTAAAACCAGCTTTCCGTTATGATCAATTCGGTGGGTAAAACCTAAAATACTTTCCAGTGTTGGAAAATTTTGTTTAGTATCATTTAAATTGGTTTGCCAGGTTGCCGATGCCATAAAAGCAATTCCCAGAGTTGGCTTAGATGCAAAATCAGCATTTTTAAATAAATATTTGACTTTTAAACCTCCATAATTCTGACTGTCAAAAACAATTGGATTTACAATATTCGGAATATCAATATATCTATTTTCAGTTTCTTCAACGGTCATTCTCTGGAAAATAGGCTGTACGCTAAACTCGCTTCCATATCGTCCAACGTGTCTGATTGCACCGGAAACATTAAATTTTCTGATACGAACACGATTATAGTCCAAATCGTCTTCATTATCATATGGAGTTTCATTTCCGAATCCAAAATAGTTCATTGCGAAATTTGGTGTTGTGTATAAGGATTCAACATCAATAACCCATTTACCTAATAAACCCGGAAAATGAGCTGCATAATTAAACTCTAAACCGCCAGTAGCAAAATAGTAAAAGGCATTAAAAATATGTCTTTGTGTATACGGATTTTGTTTAAAATTATTTACAGTATAATTGATGTTAACGCCAACTTTTACACCATCATCAGGATTGTAACCAATATTAGGAAGACCTGAAATTACATTGTATTTTGGTTTTTCATAATTGTACAAGTTGACATCATAATCGTCTGTAAGTTCAGTTTTGGTCTTTGAATCCAGATTGTAAGTGTTCTCTTTTGATTTGAAATCGTAAACAATCACTTTTCTTCCGTTTTCAATGTTATAAGTATCATTGTTTTGGCCACCAATCAAACGGATTTTAATGTCAGATTTTTGTTCTCCTGTCACCTGAAAAACATCAGCATCATCTAATCCATAAATCCATAGGTTCTTAGTTCTGGCATCATTGACTGTTTTGGTATAAATCAATTCATCGCCTTCTTTTTTCATTCTGAAAACCTGAATTTCAATGCTTTTCCTTGCAGTATGATTTAAAACAAATTTGTCTTTTTTGTCAGTTCCGGCAATCATTACTGTTTTATCAAGAACATCTGAATATTCTGAGGCATATTTTTGAAGCTCTTTTTTTCTGTTTTTTAATTTTCGTTTAATGTCTTCAATTGTACCATCCTGAACTTCTTTAGGTAAATTTTTAAATGCATTGTCTATATCGCTGTCAGATAAATGTTCCTGAATATATTTAGCCTGTTCAATCCAGTCTTTTTCTTCAGCAGTTTTTAAGAAAGCCAAATCTAACGGATAAGGTTCTCTGTTAAGCCATTTGACATTATCAATTTTATTTTTAAAAGTCCTCATATGGCGAATAGCCGGAACGTTCATTAAGATGGAAAGTAAAGTTCCGTCATATTTAGGGAAAGCCTGATCACGATCGCGTGGAATAGGAGTGTACACTACTTTATCGTCAATTTTATGTTCTGCCCAACGCCATTGATCACTATGTCTGTCCCAGTCTCCAATAAGCATATCAAATAAGCGGACTTTCATATATTCTTTTTGATCAACCGAATATTTTTCGTCTTTATGAAGATTAGCCATCATGTCGTCAGTGCTAATAATATCAGTTGGTTTTCCAAAGTTTTTTCCATCAAGATGGTTGTCTGCAGGTCTCTCTTCAACCATATACAATTGATCTCCAAAATTCGAATTGAATTCTTTCAGTCCATTTTGTTTCGGAATATAATATAAAATGGGATTGGTATGCAAAAGCCCTAATTTATCTGACAAACTTGCTATCGCATAAGGAGTGTATGGATGTGTTGTAGTATAAAAATCCAAAAGAAAATCTTCGGCATAGGTTTGTTCAAAATCATTTACAACATATTGATCTTTAAAAGCAACCGACTGTAAAAATACCGTAGCACTTTTTTTCATTGCGCGCATTACGTATTCCCTTCCTTTTGGGTCTGACATTCTTAAAGAAACAGATTGATGCCCGCCGCCTTCGCGAATAGGTTTTAAACCGCCCATTAAAGTATCCAAAGTTGCTGTTCTGGCTTCAATTGGCATACTGTAATACTTTCTGTAATGTTGCCCGAATAAGAATTTATGAAAGAGACTCTTATCTGTCATTTTAGCCGAATAGATAGAAGTTGTAACTGTTGGCGGAAATTTATTGTCTACAGTTGCCGCCCAGTTAATTTCTTTTGCTTTAATGATTTCACGTTCAAAAAGCTTTTTTTCGTGATTATTTTCATTTCCAAAGAATGTCACTTTTGCATCACCACTTTTAAATAAAGTTAGTGTTGCATAACCATTGCCGCCATACGAAAAATCATTTGGATTGATGGCTCTTGCTGCTTCAGATTTAGATCCGGCGCCGCTAATAATCTGTGTGATGTTTTCGTTGTTTATATATTGTAGATTGTGATCATGTCCGGATACTACAATAACATTTTTCTGGCCTTGCAACAGCGTTTTAATTCGCTTGGCATAAATAGTATATTGCTTGTTTTGAAGATCCTGGGGACTTACTCCTGAAGTCTTTCGAAGTAAATTGATAAAAGAACCAATTACAGGTAGTGGGATTTTTTTTTCCAAAGGAAACAATTGTTTTTCCCAAGAATATTGTCCTCCATGCGATCCGTTGCTTAATAACGGATGATGAATGGCTAAAACAACTGTTTTTTCCTGATTTTTATTTAAGATGTTTTCCAGTTCATCAAAAAAGTCTTCGCGTGTTTTAATATCGCAATTGTCGTTTATTGTGGGATGGTTGTCCCAATCTTCTAAAAACCATTCACTGTCAACAGTAATTAACGTAGTTGTGCTATCAATTTTTACATCTTCAATCGGACAACTTTTTCGAGGAAGAAAAGCTTTTTTGTCATTAAGATATTTGGTAACAAAATCAGCCTGATTTTCTAAACCTTTAATACCACTATACCAATCGTGGTTTCCCGGAATTACAATCGTTTTTCCTTTAAATCCTTTGGTTAATTTTAGTTGATTAGTAAGTTTGGTTTCGGCTAAAGCCTTTTCTGAATCATTTTTATCAGCAGGAAAACCTTTCGGATATATATTATCTCCTAAAAATACCAAAGTCGATTTTTTATTGGCTTTTTTTAGTTTTTGGTGTAATAATTCTAATGTTTGTTGCGCTTGTTTTTCATCAGCATTTCCGGCATCACCTACTAAAAATAAGGTATGGGCAATTTTTATGGTGTCTGTTGCGTTCTCGGTTTCGTTAGCACTTACATTTTTGCCATATTGTGCTTTATGTGTCGCACAGGAATTAAGCAGAAGTGTTAGGCTTATTACAAAAGAATAAGTTTTAATCTTCGTAATAAAATGGTTATACAAAAACAATTTCATAATTTAGTGGTATAAAAATATTCTCAATGAATCTAATAGATCAATCCGAAGATTTCGTCAGTAATTTACTCAAAGATAAACTTTCTAATTTATATTCTTATCATAATCTCAATCATACTTTAACAGTTGTAAGTGCGGTAAAAGAGTTATGCAAAAAAGAAGAAATTAAAGGAGAAGATAAAGAGCTACTTCTCGTAGCCGCTTGGTTTCATGATACTGGATATACTGTTGGTTTTGAAAACCATGAAAAGGAAAGTGTAAAGATTGCGACTGCTTTTTTGAAAGAGAAAGGCCAATCAGACGATTTTATCGAAAATGTTTCCAGTTTGATTTTAGCCACAGTTAAAGAGTATATTCCGAAAACGCATTTGGAAAAAATCATGAAAGATGCCGATTACGCGCATCTTGTGGGGCCTGAGTACGAAATTACCTGTGAGTTATTGCGTATTGAACTAAAAAATGCTTTTAATATTTCTTATTCTAATACAGAATGGGCGAAAGAGAATTTAAATTTTTTAATGAACAAACATCGTTTTTATACTGATTTTGCATTAAAAAAATGGCAGCCTCTCAAAGAAAGAAACATACTTCTTGTACAGAAAAAAATTGAAAAGCAAGAAAAGAAAGAGGCAGATAAAATGGAAGAAGAGAATAAAAAGAAAGATAAAATAGAAAAACCGGATCGTGGTGTCGATACTTTATTTCGTGTAACTTTAGGGAATCATACGCGATTAAGTGGTATTGCTGATAGTAAAGCCAATATTTTATTGTCTGTAAATGCCATTATTATTTCGATTGCACTTTCGTCTATTATTCCAAAACTGGACAGTCCAAAAAATGCCCACTTGGTAATTCCAACTTTTATTATGCTGATGTCAAGTGTAACAACAATCATTTTTGCGATTTTGTCAACGCGTCCAAAAGTAACTTCTGGTTTTTTTACCCGCGATGATGTCGAAGCAAAAAAAGTGAATTTAATGTTTTTTGGGAATTTCTATAAAATGCCATTGGTAGAATACGATTGGGCCATGAACGAAATGATGAAAGACCGCGATTATTTGTATTCAACTATGATCAAAGATTTGTATTATCTTGGACTGGTCTTGCAACGAAAATATAATTTATTGCGAATTGCTTATAATATTTTCATGGTTGGACTAATCGTAACGGTAATTTCGTTTGTGATTGCCTTTAAATCAATTTGATAATAAAAAAGATGAGCTCAATTAATTGAGCTCATCTAATAAATCCTGATACGTAATTTTTTTTGCTGCTGGGTTTGCAGTGTTATTAATCACTTTTACTCGAATTGCCCGTAATCCTGAAACGCCTTGAAGATCTTCAACTTCAAATTGTTCTATAGCAGGTTCCAAAACTTTTTTGTGCTGTAAGTATTTGATATACTTCAAATACTCCGTTTCTTCGTTATTTTGAGAATAAACGATTGTAATTTTTTCTTTTTCTGTAATTCGGTCTTTTGTGCCTTTGATATTTGCTTTGTCAATTCGTTTTTTCACGACTTCATATCTTGCATTGTAAGTTCCGTCAACATCAAAACGTTTTTCATCCATTCTAAAACGAATCGAAAGCGGGGCACTGAAAACCAAAATCAAAGAAGTAACATCCAATTCATACGGAAGTGACTCTTTAAGCTGATGATGTTCTAATTCCATTTCGCATAAAGTTTGCAATTGCCATAAACGTAAGTTGTGCAAATACATGATGTCGAAAGGTTTTGCTGGTGCAATTGATGCTCCAATATACAAATTATGCTCAACGCCATCTGTTTTAAAACGTTCGTAATAATGCGGATAAATTTGTTGTGCTTCAACTTGTTTTCTGTCTAAAACAGAAGCTAATTTTTTGTTGATAATAGACATCGCATTATCAAATTTCTTTCTTTCCTGATAAAACAAGCCCGTTTTTTCATCCAGGTTTTCAAAGTATAGTTCTTCTAATTTCTCGTTTTTGGCATTACCTTTTGTGTTTTTTAAAATCGGATGAATTTCATCTTCAATATACCTCTGAATATGCTGTTCGGTATCTGCTTTTAACGGAAAATCCAATTCGTCGCGAAGCGATTCCAACTCAAATTTTCTTTGCTCTAAAAGAACCAGATTCGAATTTGGTTTTTGGTTGTCAAAAATTTCCAAAAGCGTATTAAGCTGACTTTTTAAATCTCTTTTTACGGTTTCATTTCGATGTTCTGATGAACCTTTAATGTCGATTTGACCATACAGCGGATAGACATTTTTAAAGACAATTTCTTTGAAAATATAATCTTTCGTGGGATTGTTGTTTTGGAAGTAATTTTGAGATTCTTTTCTGAATTTCCAATAAACACTTGGATGAATCGTAGTGTATTCACGCTGAATAATCGCCTCAATCTGGTGCTGCATATCGGTATTGTAACGATCAATAGTATCTGTTAAATACGGTAAGACTAGTTCCAGTTTCTTAATATTAACGCTGTTTAAGGCTCTTACATCTGAAGAAACTAATTCTAAAACACCTAATAAATGATCTTCTTTTATGACAGGAGCAAATACACAGCTTTGAATATTTTGTTTTAATAAATGTTCGCCCAATTTTTTGTTTGGTGATTCTTCTATGAATTTGCTTACGTTTGAAATAACAAAAGGTTCCTTTTTATTCAACAAATTCTCAAAAGAACATCCAAAAAAGGCATTTTTACAATCTATTTCCTGATCATGGGAAAGTAAAAAACTCTGTAAATGACTTTCTAATTTTGTAGGCTTGAGAAATTTTTCTTCTTCGGGATTATAAATAATAAAACCTACTCTTAAATCAGGAATTTTAAATATTGATTTAAAAATATTAGCTACAATTTCATCAGTTGCAACAGATTTTGAACTTGGTTTCAGTAAATTACTTTTCAAATTTGATATGGCACTTTCTGTCGTGGCATCAAATAAAGATACAATTCCGAATCCCTTTAAAATCCAGCTTCCTTTTGGAAATTTAGATTTCCAAAGTTCAATATCATCATAGTTGTCAATTAATGTATCAATATCATCCTGAGTTAAGGTAACAGCATTTTCTGTTGGAGTAATTTCCATAAAATCCGCATTGTATAAGATCCTGTAATGTTTTTCGATCCCATCTTCATCCGGAATATCATAGAAAAACGGTTTGTTAAAATCAATACGCTGTTTGTAATAACTACTCAGAATTAAGCAACAATTATTAATGTAAAACTGATGATCATCAAAATCCCGAATTTCCATATAAAATTCATCACCGGCATTACGCAGGATTTTTTTGAAACGCTCTGTATAATTGAAAGAAATATTTTGAAAAGGAATCGTTACCGCTTTGATTTCGTTTTGAGTTAAAGCCGTAGGGAATAAATCAGCTAAAATGTATTTAATTAAAGCTTCATTATTTTTAATTATGGAATAATCCTCAATTCCTGTTCTCAATTCGGGAATTGATTCTATTTGTTGTAGTATGGCCTTAGCATAGTTTGCACGATAATCGATATTCGAGGAAGCTATTTCTTCAAAAGATTCAATTAGCTTGTGAAAAGAAATGATAGTTTTAAAAGGACTTTCGTTATGTAAATGAATATCCATCTTTTTTGTTTTTAGGCTACAAAATTAAGCATAAATTAAGAATGTTTTACAATTTATAATTTCTTTCGTTTATGGTTCCATAGATAGAAGCCTTGTATTTATGGGTGTTTTTTAAAGGGTTAATTATTTTAACTAATTATTAACAATAATAATAACGGAACGATCGTTCCGTTATTATATCTTTGTGCCATAATAATTGAATAATCAATAATTTAAAACAAATAAAAATGAAAAATTTAGAAAACAAAGTTGCAATCGTAACTGGAGGAAACAGCGGAATTGGATATGCAGCAGCAGCTGAATTAGCAGCTAAAGGGGCAAAAGTAATTATTACAGGAAGAAACAAAGAAGCTTTGATAAAAGCTGAAGCAGAGCTAAATGTAACGGGAATTGTATCAGATCAGTCCGACCTGAAATCTATTGATGCATTAGTAGAAGGAGTAAAAGCAAAATTTGGGAAAGTTGATATTCTGTTTTTAAATGCAGGAATTGCTTCTTTTGCGCCAGTTGAGTCTGCTTCAGAAGAACATTACGACAGTATTATGAATGTGAATGTGAAAGGAGTTTATTTTACAGTTCAAAAAGTGTTGCCAATATTGAATGATGGAGGTTCTATCATTTTTAACACTTCTATAAATGCTCACGTTGGTATGCCAAATTCAAGTGTGTACGCATCAAGCAAAGCAGCAGTGTTGTCCTTAAATAAAGTTTTTGCTACAGAATTAGCACCAAGAAAGATAAGAGTAAACGCAGTTTCTCCTGGTCCCGTTGAAACTCCTCTTTATGGTAAATTAGGTTTAGAAAAAGCAGAAGTAGAAGGGTTTGGAGCTATTTTAGGAGAGAAAATTTTATTAAAACGTTTTGGACAAGCTTCAGAAATTGCTAAAACTGTTGGTTTCCTTGCTTCAGATGATGCATCATTTATAACCGGAGCTGAAATTGTTGTTGATGGTGGACTTACTGTAAATGCAGTAGTATAATTTTTTTACAAAAATTCAGGAATGATTGTTCCGTATTTTTTATACCTTTGTAAAGTAATTTAATTTAGAAATCATGGCCAGAACAAAAGAGTTTAATGAAGATCAGGCTTTAGACAAAGCAATTGAAATATTTTGGCATAAAGGTTATAACGGAACTTCGGCCCAGGATTTAGTAACTTATTTAGGTTTAAGCCGTTCTAGTTTGTACGATACTTTTGGAGATAAGCAAAAGCTCTTTGCCCGATCTTTGCAACGTTATCAAAAAAATGCACAGGATCAAATTGTTAAACTTTTTGATGAATCTGCTAATATAAAAGAAACATTGCAGGATATCTTTAAACAAGCTGTTATAGAAAGCCTCGAAGACCGAATTACCAAAGGCTGTTTTATGGTAAACTCGTCTGTAGAACTTGCCATGCATGATGAAGAAATTGGAAAGATTGTAAAAAACAACAGCCAGGTTATGGAAGAGGTTTTTACAAATGCAGTTCAGAAAGGTCAAAATGCAGGAGATATTTCTACGAAGATGGATGCCAGAACTTTAGCGCGATTTATCTTTAATACTTATTCGGGAATTCGTGTTTTGGCCAGAACAGGCGAAAGAGATAAACAAGTGTATGACGATATAGTAAAAGCAATGTTTTCTTTATTGTAATATTAGAAAAACGTTCAAATAAAAAGTGGCAGATACAATTTTGTATCTGCCACTTTTTTATCTATAAATGTGAATCTATTTTGTCCTCATGATTACCTTTTCGATCACAGAAAATCGATTGCTTTCCCCAACTTTTGATTCCGTTTGTTTTTGAATAAAATATTTATCAAGTTCGTAGGAAACAGCGGCTGAATCCGAAAGCTCTTTTAAGATTCTTTCTTTTGGTATTTCAAAACGACTTGTAATATTATTTTGGTCATGCATATACATTAATATTCCATCGGTTGTGTTTAAAAAAATGGCTTCTTTTTTTAACAGATTTACAAAACTAATTCCGGGATTGTCGGATTGATGTGGCTGCCATCCGCTGCTTAATTTATTTAATTCTTTTTCTAGTTTTGCAGGTTCTTTTAAAGCAATCAATTTTTCTAAGTCTTTAAATTCGATGTCCCGATTAGAAATATGTTTGAATCTTTTTATTGATTCGTCATCTACTATAACCCTGAAAATTTGTGGATTTTCTTTTAAATAAATAATATCGACATCAAGACCAACACCTACTTTTGAATACGCTTCTGCAGAAACATCTTCAGCAATAAGTTTATGTTCTACATTATCATCAGTAGTTAAAGTTAATGCAAGTGTATGGTCTGTATAACTACTTCGGGAGGATTGTGTTGTTTGAGAAAAGCCGCTGTCAATAGTTGCTTTCGCAAAAACACCTTCTTTTTTAATCTTTTCTTCCAGACGTTTGCTATAATTTATATTGATAAAAATAGATCCGAAAATAAAAATAGCAATAGGAATTAAAAAATTAGTTGCACTGTTTAAGTTTGGATCATCTGAATCAAAATAAAATAATTCGCTTATAGAATCCATTTTTGTGATTCCAAGAAAAACAAAAAATGCCACTAATAATGAAGTTACGACTCCAATTGACCAGCCTAAGGAATTATAATCAGTTTCAGGGAACAAAAAGAAAGGTAAGACGAGAATTACCAAAGCGACAAAATACCATTTTAGGTCTTTAATATTCATAATTTGGGGGATTTAAGATGAGAAGATAAAATTTGATGATCCACTGCCTTTAATTAGAAATGAATGTTTGATGTTATTAGAATCCAGAATGGTAACCTGAAAGCTATAATCCTTGTTATTATAGAAACTAAAATTATCACTTTCAGTATTCTCGAGAATAAATTTTGTAGGTTTTGATTTTGTTCCGGCTGTTACTTCCAGAGGTAATGTAGTATTCCACGGTATTGAGTTTGTAACGTTTTTAATAGATACAATCTTAAAAGCAGTACTGGAGTTGGTTAACTCAATCTGAATTACTTTATAGTCACTATAAGTTTGTGTAATGTTTATTTGAGGCTGGAATTTTTTTTCTACTGAAACCAATACATATAATCTATTTGATTTTAGAAGATTTTCGCCTTTGTAATTATACGTTTTAGAAGCATCATAATCTTTGTTAACAGCATTTTTTAGTGCCGCTTTTGATATTGAAATGGTATCTAAATTTTCTTTGTTATCATTGTAACATTCTTCTAATTCTACTTGTGTCGAATTAAGAAAAAAGCCCGGAATCAGCGTAAATAAAATTCGATCAGCATATACTTTTTCTACTTTCAGATACATTTTAGAATCAGAGGTATCTTCTTTGATATCTTGAAGTGTAAAGAATTCGTTTACGGTAGCGTTGTCAATATAATTGTCCAGTAACTGAACGTTTTCGTTGAAATATTTAATATTTTGTTTATGATAATTACTTTCTTTTACCTGTTCAACAAGGAAATAAATAAGAAATCCTATACCAATCAAAATAGGCAAGGTATAAGTGTACCAGGGACTTCTAATTTTTTGCCTTTTTTTTATTTCATAGATATAATGAGCCGGAAGCTCATATAATTGTCCATCTTTTTTTATGGCCCATATTTTTCCTGTTCCAAAAAAAGGTATCCAGTAAATATGAAAATAATTTTGACGAATTTCTATGTCGAAATGATTGTCTTGTTGAGTAGTAAAACCGAATTCATGCGAACTAAGTTCCTTAATTTTAAAATTTCTTTGACCGAAAACTATTCTCATATTTGGGGGGAGTATTGGTTTTGTATAGGCTAATTATGTTTAATGTTTTGAAAAAAAGGTTAAAATTTATTTGACGAATATATTAAAATAAATGTATTATTAACAAGTATTTTTTTTGTAAAGAAGTAATTATCAATAAAAAACGGCAATTACATATGTAATTGCCGTTTTCTGTTTTAGTAAGTAAGTAATGGAAAATGAATAACTTCTTAGCTTTTTTCTTCTTTATTGAAATACACTAAGTAGTAATACATCTGCTTTTCTTCATCCCAGCCTTTTTCAACAAATTTTTCTGCACTTTCAGGATTGATGAAATCCATTTTAATCTGAATGTGAGTGTCCAGATTAATAACGTTTTTAATCGATTTTCTGGCGTCAGAAACAGCTGCATTGGCAATAGGGAATGAGGTTACATCTTCGATGCTGTATTTTTCTCCTTTATCAACTTTATAGTTTTTGAATTCAGGAATTAAATCGGGATTGTCTAATACTTCATTTAAGAAATTTTGTTCTTCAAACTGATCATTTTTAGCAAAATAATTCACAGATCGGTTCATGAACATTACTTCTTCTTTCTTGTCTTCGGCAGGAAAAACAACATCTTTTGCAAATCCCTGGCAAAATTTCAGGTATTTTTTTGTGATAAAGTTTTCATCTTCAAAGGCATCTACAGACAAAAAGTGCTCTAACCAATAACGCGCGTCATAACGGTTGCTGTCTACAGTCAAAATTTTGTATCCTTCTTCTTTTTTGTAATTAAAAATCAAACAGCCTTTGTCAAGTTTGCTTAGGTTGATTCCTTGTTGCAAAATCATTTCAAGATTGCTCTCTTTTTCTTCAAACTGTAAAAAATCAGCCTGTATCTCACTTTTAAAAATTCCGATCGCATCAACAACATTATTGTCGATACTTAAATTTGTTAAGTAAGTAACATATACCTCTCCGTTTTTAATATGCGGATGATTAGACTGCTCAAATAAATGGGTAGTAATGTTTTTAGAAATCTCTTGCAATCTGCTCGGGTTATCAAAAATTTCAGTTGCATATTTAAACATGTCGTTATAATCCAAATCGACTTCGTGCGCAAACTGATAATAGTTTTCTTCTTTCTCTCTAAAAGGTTTAAAAAAGTACTCTTTTATCAATGGCACAATTTCATCATTCAAATTAAAAGGCTGTTCCGATAAAAAAATCGCTTCGTTTCTGCTTTTGTTTCCTACGCGGTGTATCGCAAGCGTCTCGATGTGGGTGTTGAAAAGGTTGATCATATTTTGAGTTACTGAGATTCTAAGTCTCTAAGATTCTAAGTTTTTAATTGGAGTCTTTTAATTTTCTGATTAATGACGCCAACATTCTTTCGATCTCTCGACTGTCCTCATATAAAAGGTTAAATTCTTCTTCGTTTATGTAAATTATATTTTTTGCAATTTCAAGCTGAGTTTGCATTTCAAATATAGAACCAAGATATATATATATAAATCGCAAAAAATCTTTATTACTTTCTCTCCCTGATCCTTCTGCAATATTACTAGGAATAGAAACTGAACTTCGACGTATTTGAGAAGTTAATCCAAACATTTCTTCTTTTGGAAATGTACTCGTTGCTTTGTAAATTTTGGTAACTAAGGTAATTGATTTCTGCCAAACTAAAATCTTTCTAAAATGACTCACTTTTTTATTTTTAAATCAATTATTAAAAACAAGAAAAATCTCTCAAATATAAAAGCTTAGAATCTTAGTATCTAAGCATCTTAGCAACTTGGATTAATTCCAATTCTCCTCAAATCCAAAATCCTCAAAACTATCATCTCCTTCGAACATGTCAAGATCTTCTTCATCCAGATCATCTTCAAATTCGCCGTAGATATCGTCGTGCATATCGGCTTCAAAGTTTTTTTCGATGGCTTCGTCAGGCATTTCTCCGTGAGAGAATAAAGTTTCAGGATACGGAACTCCGGCAATTTGGTCTTCAATAGCGGCTAATTCAACTAAGAAAGTCCACATATTGATGAAGTCATACACGTAGATTATTTTAGTGTTTTGTTCATCTAAGAGATCGGATAATTTGTAATCGCTCATGGTTCTTTGTTCTCCCGGAATGTCGCCCGTATCAAAAAGTGCGATTTCATCTTCCTGATTCCAAGTTTCATCGCAGGTATAAAACGAAGCTACTTCCATTCCGTCAAAACCAAAAGCGTTGAAGATCGCATTGTGTAAATCTTCAAGTGTATCATCTTCAAGAATTGCAATGTCTCTAAAAATATCTTCTTCGGCGTCTAGAATTACTCTAAATTTATAAACCATAATCTTTGTTTTTATTGAAAGGTCAAAGGTAAAATATAATTAATGATTTACGAATTAGGAATTGTGATTTGTTGAAAAGATTTTTCTTTTGTCAGGCTGAGCGAAGTCGAAGCCCATTCCGGTTGACAAGCTTTCTCCCGAATTCTCGGGATGCTTAGGATGACAATTGTGTTTATATAAAAATTTATTCTTTTCTGCCCAATCGTTTTCTAATCTTATGATAATGTTTGTGATAAGTACTATGACTCGGATAAGTTCTGCTCGAAGTCATATTATTAAAAATTAAAGCCGTTAGAAATAAGATTAAACAGCCAACTAAAACCGGAGAAAGCACATACATATAACCCAAAGCTTTTATTTTATCAGAACCAATAACAGCGATAAGAGCTGTTGCGCCTCCTGGTGGATGCAGGGTTTTGGTGATTTGCATTAAAATAATAGCCAGTGAAACAGCAAGAGGTGCAGCAATCCAGATAATATCCGGAGCTAGTTTATGAACTGTAACCCCTATAAATGCTGAAACTAAATGTCCGCCAATTAAATTTCGGGGTTGTGAAAAAGGGCTCTGAATAATTCCGTAAACCAAAACGCTAGAGGCTCCAAAAGAACCAATTAAATAAACGGCGTCATTTCCTGAAAAATGTATCGATTGAATATAAGCCAGAATTCCGATACCAACGAATGATCCCAAAAATGACCAAAAATGTTCTTTATAATCTACTAAAGTTTCTTTGTAAAGAATATAACGTGTTTTGCGATATCCTCTTTTTATTTTTTGAACAGGCATGTGGTATTTATATTTTAATAAACTTCGTTCCTAATTTTTGCTACAGATTTAATGATTCTAAAAGATTAATAATCTGTCTAATTAGTGAAAAAAACATCTTTTCTACTTTAATAAACTCGGAGCGTAGGTATAAACGGTGTGCGGGTAGATCATTTTCGCTGTATATTTAGAAATCAGGCAAACTACCAAAATTGGAAAAAACAAAGTATAATCGTTTGTTAATCCACAAACTAAAAATATTGCTGTAAAGGGCGCGTGAATACTTGCGCTTAGAACAGCTGCCATTCCGATAATCATAAAGTTTACAGGAATTACATTTACATGAAAAAAGGTATTTAAGATTGAAGCCAAAAGTAATCCTAAAAAAGCTCCGATAAAAAGGCTTGGAGCAAATACACCACCATCGCCACCTGAAGCTAATGTTATCGAAGTCACAATTGGCTTGAGAAGTAATATTCCGCCAAAAGTTAAAGCTAAAGTAAGTGTCATTATTTGATTTGAAGCAATGAAACTTGTTTTAATTGCATGATAACCTTCTCCGTATAATTGAGGAAAAATAAATAATGAAATACTCAAAACCGCTGATCCCAAAATAATTTTGTAATAATGAACCCCAATTTTTCCAAATTGAGATTTAAAGAATAAAACACAACGAGTAAGATAAACAGAATTCATTCCGGCCAAAATTCCCAAAAGAATAAAATACGGAATTGCTTTTAAATGCCAGGTTGTAATCGTAACAGCAAACAAGGGTTCTTCTTTTAAAATAGTAAGCAATCCAAAAGCCACTGAAACGGCGATAACATTAGATATAATAAAAGCGCGTGTCACTTTTCGTGAAATAACTTCCAGAGCAAATAAAATTCCGGCAATTGGGCTGCTGAATAAAGCAGTAACTCCCGCAGCAACACCTGCACAGATTAATTCGGTTTTGTATTGGCGAAAAACATTTTCTTTTTGTTGTGCTACAGAACCAATTGTGGCTGTGGCAACAACGGTAGAAACTTCTATTCCTGTTGATCCTCCAAAAATTACAGTTAATAAACCGTTTATAAAGTGTGACGGAATTTTGTAGGAAGGCAAATGTTTTGTTTTTGATTCTGTGCTTTCAAAAACTTCTTTGATGCCTTTGTTTTCCTTCTTTTTGAAAAGATATTGTCTCAGAAAATAAATTACAGATAATCCAAAAACAGGAAAAATGATATAAAAAATAGGATTTACCGAAACTTCATGAAAGAAGATTTCTTCGTAATATTCAGTGATTTTTTTTAGTGAGATTCCGAGAAAGGCAGAGAGAAAGCCAATTAATATAGAAACAATAACTAATTTTCGGAATTTAATAAATTGATGATTTTTTTTGATTTGCGCCGTTTTGTTCATCAGAAGTTAAATTTGTAAACCGCAATATTTTTATGCGGATTACAAAATTAGAGATCAAAATCGGTTTTTACTAAAAAATAGTCATTATATTATGTTAAAATTGAGAATATAGGAAAAATCTTTCAGTGTGTTTTTGTTGATATAGCGAGAAGGTATTTTGCCACAAAAACACAAAGGCGCTAATTTTTACATTATTTTCTTCTTTGTCCCTGTGAACCTCTGTGCCTTTGAACCTAAAAAAAATTATCTTTCATAAAACTCAATGGGCAATTCATCCGGATCAGCGATGAAAGTAAAGCGCTTTTCAGTGGTTTCATCAATTCTGATGGACTCTGATTCCACTTTTTTTGAATTCAGAAAAGCAATAGTTTCATCTAAATTAATTACTTCAAAAGCCAAATGACGCAAACCAACAGCTTCTGGTCTTGACGGACGTTTCGGTGGATTTGGAAATGAAAACAATTCGACAATATAAGTGCCATTTAAGGCTAAATCGAGTTTGTAAGATTGACGTTCTTCGCGATAAATTTCTCTGATAATAGTTAATCCCAAAACTTCAGTATAAAAAGTTTTAGATTTTTGATAATCGGAGCATAAAATGGCAATGTGATGAACTTTATTTAAGGTAAGCATTATGTATTTTGTTGGGGTTCTTGATTTAATTTTCTAATTATTTTCGCCGGATTTCCAACGGCCAACGAGTTGTCCGGAATGTCTTTTGTAACTACAGATCCTGCTCCAATAACACACCCTTTTCCGATGGTTACGCCTGGACAAATTACCGAGTTTCCGCCAATCCAGCAGTCGTCTCCAATAGAAATGGGTAATGCATTTTCTAATGATTTTCGTAATTCGGCATCAAGCGGATGTGTAGCAGTATAAATTTGAACATTCGGCGCAAAAAATACATTTGAGCCAATAATGACGGGCGCGCAATCTAAAACAACACAATTGACATTGAAATAAACGTTGTCTCCGCAAGTAATATTGTATCCGTAATCGCAATGAAATGGCGGTTCTATATAAAAACTCTTTCCTGTATTCGGAATTAATTCGGCCAAAATTTCTTTGGCTTTTTTAGTCAAACGATATTCGATTACATTTAAGCGATGTAATAAATTTTTGGCTTTTCGACGTTCTTTTACTAAAACAGGATTACCTGCGATGTAATATTCTCCCGAAATCATTTTTTCTTTTTCTGTCTTCATGCAGTAATCTATATTTTTTTCTTAGAAATCTTCTCATGAATTTTCAACGTTTCCTGCAAAGCCGCTGTCGCATACCAAGGCGTTAATTCGGCTTCTAATAAATTTGCTTTTATTGCCGGATCGGTTGCAACAAGTGCTTGTGCCTCTTCAATTGTTTCAACATTAAAAATATAAATGCCTCTGTAATTTCGATCGTTTTTCATAAACGGCCCGGCAACAACCAATTTACCTTCTTTGGCTAATTTGTTGATATTGGCCATATGACCTTCAAATAATTTTTGAGTTTCTTCTTTTGAAGCCGTTTTATTTGTCCCGGATTTCAAGAGACAGAATACGTATTTCTTCATTCCGTATTCATCGGCATTCAGAGATTTTGCCAAACTTTCATCGAATTTCACTTCAATTTCCTGAGCAAATCCAACTGCACTTAGGAGTAAAAACGCGAATAATAGTATTGATTTTTTCATATGAAATATTTTAAAGCAACTTCTTTAAAATCACAATCTGCCCCAAATGATAAACGTCATGCTGAATAATGCCATGAATATCTTCATAAAAATTATGATTGTTATTTGGATCTATTTTATCAAAATCGGCATCATTGAAATCATTAAAAAAGGCAGTCCATAATTCCTGTGATTTTGCAAGGCTTTGAAGGGATTGTTCCCAGGAAACTTCAGATGAATCCAGAATAGGAACAAAATAGTTATGATCAGGAGTTACTACAGTTTCACCCTGCACACGTCTTAGAATATTCCTTCTCCATTGTATAAGATGGTTGACAATTTCCCAAATCGTATTTAAATTCGGGTTTATTTTTCTGTAAGCCTGCTCTGCGGTCACATCTTTTAAAGTATTTGCTAAAGTTACCTCCAGCCACGGATTTCCATTATAAATGGATTGATATAAATTTGAAACTCTTCTGCTTTCTGACATTATGATGTTGTTTAATTGTTTGACTCTTAAAGATATAAAAAATGAATCTAGTTAAATAATTTGTTTCTTAACTTTCTCTGTTTCAGTATTAAAAATTATTATGCCTTCTTCCTGATTATCAAATTGAAGAAGTAATTCTCCTTCTTTATTCCAAACAGAACTAAAACCAGCACTAGTAAAATTATCACATTCTCCGATACAATTTGACATTAAAACAGGCATTTTATATTTTTTAGCGATGTTTGGATAATGAACAGAAGCTTTATTTATTCCGTTTTGTGACTTAGCAACGCTTGCAATATAAATTTGTGCTCCAAGCTTAACAGCTTCATCTGCATGATCAATTTGTAAGCTCTCGTAACAAATTGCGGGTGCAATTTTTTGGTTTTTAAGAGTGATTAAAATTTGTTCATTTCCATTTTTAAAATAAGGGAATTCATCCTCATGAAGCTGTTGCTTTGAATAAACTAGTCTTGGCTGTTTGGGCTGAAAAATAATCATGCTGATACGAGTTCCGTTTTGATGTATAGTTGGAACTCCAACTCCAAAGGCGATCATTTTCAGGTCGCTGATCTCTTGCAATACATCAAATTTTTTGTCATTTTTATTTACAGCAAGTTTTTCTGAAAGTTCTGGTTCATAACCTGTTAACGAAAGTTCCGGAAAAAAAATGAAATCAGTTTTTAATATAGAAGCAAGTTCAATAAATTTAATATGTTTTTCTATGTTAGCCGGAATATCTCCTTTCACTGGTTTTATTTGTGCAATGGCAATGTTCATTAGTTTTTTATTAGAAAGAAACAAAAGCTAAGATACAAATAAGTATTTTACAACTCATCCCCGAAATTCTACAATTGGGTTATTTAATATTTTTTAACAAGAATTGTTAAAATACATTTGCTTCATCAAAATCAAAAACCATGAAGACCAAATTATTTTTTACGATTGCCTTTTTATTTATTACGACACTCTTTTTCGCTCAAACTACCATTTCCGGAAAAGTGGTTGACGAAAAAGGAAAACCAGTTCCGGGCGCCAATATTTATATAGATGGAACTTACGATGGCGCAACAAGTTCTGAAACTGGAGAATTTTCTTTTGAAACTACAGCAACAGGAAATCAATTTTTAATAGTGAGTTTTTTAATTTATGATACTTTCAAAAAAGAAATTGATGTTACTAATTTTAAAGAGCAAACGATAAAATTAAGAGAAAATGTAAATGCGCTTGATGCCGTTGTAATCACTGCAGGAACTTTAGAATCTGGAGATAAAGCAAGAGTTTCGGTTCTTAAACCTTTAGATATTGTAACCACCGCAGGATCTGCAGGGAATATTATTGCAGCTTTGCAAACTTTGCCTGGAACGCAAACTGTTGGCGAAGACGGACGTTTGTTTGTGCGTGGAGGAGAAGCCAGCGAAACGCAGACTTTTGTTGACGGAATTCGTGTCGCACAACCGTACGGAGCTACAACCAATAATTTACCAACAAGAGGAAGATTTTCTCCATTTTTATTCAGCGGAATTGCTTTCTCAACTGGTGGCTATTCAGCTGAATATGGTGAAGCCTTGTCAAGTGTTTTATTATTGAACACACAAGATGAACCAGATATGAACAAAACCGATATTGCTTTAATGACCGTTGGTTTAGGTTTGGGAAATACTCAAAAATGGGAAAAAAGCTCTTTAAGCGTAAATACAGCTTACATTAATTTAGCACCTTATCAGGCCGTGATTCCTCAAAATGTAGATTGGAATAATCCATATCAATCTTTGTCTGGAGAAACGGTTTATCGTTATCATTTTGCAAACGGAATTTTTAAATTATACGCCGCATTTGATTCGGAGAAATTCGATTTGAATCAGAAAAATGTAAACTTCGAAGATAAAATCAGAACCGATTTGAACAATAATAATTTCTACTTAAACGCTTCTTACAAAGGAACTTTCGGAACGGGCTGGCAATTAACATCCGGGATTAGTTATGGCTACAACAGCAATAAAGTAAAATATGATATTAATGATGTTGACAGCAACGAAAACGCCGCACAATTGAAACTAAAACTGAGAAAAAATGTTTCAGATCATTTTAAATTGTCTTTTGGAGCCGATTATTTCATTACTAAATTCAATGAAAATTTCAATGATAATACTTCTATTCAGGTTTCAAATGGTTACGATTCAAATATCGCCGCCTTTTATACTGAAGGAGATATATTATTCTCGAAAAATCTGGCTGCAAAAGTAGGTTTTAGACTTTCAAACAACAGTTTGTTGAACGAAACTAATATCGCACCAAGAGCTTCAATTGCTTATAAAGTTTCAAAAAGCAGTCAGTTTTCTTTCGCTTACGGAGATTTCTCTCAAACACCAGTAGTAGATTACATTAAGTATTCAAAATACCATCAATTTGAAAGTGAAAAAGCAAGACATTATATCTTAAACTATCAATTTACAAAACCAGGACAAACTTTTAGAGCTGAGGCTTATTATAAAGATTACAGCAATTTGGTTCAGTACGATACGAGAGATATTGCTTATAATTCGGTTTTCAATAATAACGGTTCTGGATATGCAAAAGGTTTGGATATATTTTGGAGGGACAGCAACTTATATAAAAATTTAGAATATTGGATTTCTTATTCTTATATCGATTCAGAAAGACAGTACAAAAACTTTCCAACAATGGCAACCCCAAGTTTTATTGCCAATCATAGTTTATCAATTGTAACCAAATATTTCATTACCGACTGGAAATCGCAAATAGGTTTCACCAACAGTTACAGTTCAGGTCGTCCGTACAACGATCCAAACCAAACGCAATTCATGAACGGAAAAACAAAATCATACAACAGTTTGAGTTTTAACTGGGCGTATTTATTGACAACGCAAAAAATCCTGTATTTCTCTGTTTCAAATGTATTAGGAAGTCAAAACGTGTTTGGATACGATTATGCCAAACTTCCAGACGCCGGCGGAGCGTACCAAAGACAAGCCGTTGTACCGACCGCAGACCGATTTTTCTTCGTAGGCTTCTTCTGGACAATCAGTAAGAATAAAAATGAGAATCAGTTGAAGAATCTTTAAAAAAGATGCTAAGGTTCTGAGATACTAAGTTGCTAAGGTTTTTCTTAGCAACTCAAATTTTAGAAGCTTTAAAAAGACACAAAAGGGGGAAAACCTTAGAACCTTAGAACCTTAGCATCTTAGTCTCTCAGAACCTCAAAAAAAACAATTCAGTCATCAAATTCGACAACTCAGTATCATTTAATTTTAAAACAGTAAAAACCGATATACTTTTGAAGTATAATTAATCACAGAGTTTTAATCATCAATAAAAAAACTTAGACCCTTAGTAACTTAGAATCTTAGAACCTTAAAAAAAAGAAATCATGACCAAAATCATTACAATTACCACGTTATTTATTTGCAGTTTATTATCTGCACAAACACAATTTGAACAAGGAATGGGAAAAGCTTTTGGGCTTTGGAAAGAAGGAAAAAATACAGAAGCTTCGGCAATGTTTGAAAGAATCGCAGCGGCAGAGAAAACAAGTTATTTGCCAAATTATTATGTAGCTTTAATCAACACTACATCGGCTTTTTCTGAAAAAGACAAAACTAAAATCGATTTGTTATTGACAAAAGCACAAGACGCCTTGGACATCGAATTGATTAAGGATCAAAACAATGCTGAGTTATATGCGATGCAAGCTTTAATTTACACCGCCTGGGTAGTTGCAGATCCGATGACAAACAGTATGAAATATTCATCAAAAGTAATGGAAGCTTACGCAAAAGGAAAAACGATAGACCCAAACAATCCAAGAATTGTTTTTGGAGAAGCCGATTATCAATTGGGAGGAGCAAAATGGACAGGAGTTGATACAAAACCACTTTGTGTACAAGTTGATAAAGCTGTCGAACTTTTTGCTACTTTTAAACCAGAAACACCTTTTTCTCCAAAATGGGGATTGGAAAGAGCTTTAGAAGCACAAAAAAATTGCAAAAAATAAAACTAATTTAAGCTGATTATAATGAAAGATAATAGAAATACATATGCAGATTTAAAAAGCGGAACACTAGTTTCGTTTAAGATTTCTATGATTTTTACTGTAATATTTTCAGCTTTTTTAGGAGATGATTTAACGTTTCGAAACGTTCTTATAACTTTTTTTATAAGTTGTCTTTATTCCTTTGGAGTAGGTTTTGGAAATGGATATATCAATGTTCTTTTAGATAAAAAATGGGATTGGTTAGAGCAGACAAACTTAAGGGTTTATTATGGAATAATGGTAACGATTTTATATACGGTACCGATCGTTTTAGGAATAAATTATTATGTTTTTGTTATCCTTCAAAATTTCCCGATGGATAAATTCTTTAGCGAAAGAATGATTTGGATACATCTGTTTTACATTATTTTATCTTTAGCTGTTTCAACTTTCATGCAGGCCAGAAGTTTTATGGTAAAATGGAAACAGGCCTCAAAATTTGAAATAACACAACAAAAGATTATTGCGGGAACAGCAAACGCCAAATTCGAAAGCTTAAAAAACCAGATCGATCCGCATTTTCTTTTTAACAGCCTAAATGTATTAAGTTCCTTGATTGAAGAAAATCCGGATAATGCCCAGCGATTCACTACTTCTTTATCTAAAATTTATCGTTATGTTTTAGAACAAAAAGATAAAGAATTGGTTTCTGTTGATGATGAATTGTTGTTTGCAAAAACCTATATGAATCTGCTAAAAATGCGTTTCGAAAATAGTTTGTTTTACGAATTGCCAACGACACCAATTAATCCGGATGCAAAAGTGGTTCCGCTGTCATTACAGCTTTTATTGGAAAACACAGTAAAGCACAATGTAGTAAGCGAACAAAAACCATTGCATATTAGAATTTTTATTGATGGAGATTATTTAGCGATTCAAAATGATTTTCAGAAAAAAGAAGTTTTACAAGACAGACAAGGAGTTGGATTACAAAATATCGTAAATCGTTACGGAATTGTAACCAACAGAAAAGTATTGATTGAACAAAATGAACAAACATTCACAGTTAAGATTCCGATTTTAACAAAACAAATAACAGTTATGGAAACAAACGCAGACTATAGCGATGAAAATAAAGCTTATTTCAGAGCTAAAAAAAGAGTAGAAGAATTAAAAGGATTTTACGGAAATATAATTTCGTATTGCTGTGTAATTCCGTTTTTAATTTTTATAAATTTGAGGTATTCTCCTGGCTTTCAATGGTTTTGGTTTTCGGCTTTAGGCTGGGGATTTGGAGTTGTAATGCATGCTTTTAAAGTTTTTGGTTATAGCTCAGATTGGGAAGAACGAAAAATCAGAGAGATTCTGGAAAAAGAGAATAACAAGCAAACCTGGAAATAATTATGGAACCAAATTACGCTGAAGCAGAACGTTATTACCAGGCTCAAAAAAGGGTAAAAGAAATTAAAGATTTTTATTCACACTTAACGGTATACTTACTTTGTAACCCAATTGTAATCGTAGTAAATCTAATGACTTCGCCTGGCTATTTATATTTTTGGTATTCTTTACTTGGTTGGGGATTTGCGATTGTGATGCACGGATTGAAAGTTTTTAGAGTTTCACCAATTTTTAATAAGGATTGGGAAGAACGAAAGATTCGGGAAATTTTGGAGAAAGAAAGTAAAACGCAAACTTGGGAATAGTCATGGAACCAGATTATACTAAAGAAAGACGCTATCATCTGGCTCAGAAAAAGGTGAAAGAGATAAGAGAATTCTATCAGCATTTAACAGTTTTCATTCTTGTAACTATAATGCTAATTGTAATAAATCTTATGACTTCGCCAGAATATTTATGGTTTATTTGGTGCATACTGGGCTGGGGAGTAGGTGTCATTTTCCACGGATTGAAAGTTTTTGGAGTTTCACCATTTTTTAATAAAGAATGGGAAGAACGAAAAATTAGAGAATTTTTAGAGAAAGAAAAAGAAAGTAAAAAACAAACCTGGAAATAGCCATGGAAACAAATTGTAATTACAACAGAGAAAAATTTGAGCTTCAGGAAATCTTTAGCAAAAAGATAATAAAACTTAAATCCTTTTATATACACGCATTTATTTATGCTATCGGACTAATTGTTTATGTTTTAAAAGAATATTACGGAGTTTCTCTGAACTTCTTTCCGATACGATATTTGAATAGTGTTGTAATGGTAATTTGGACTACAGTATTTTTAGTGTCCGCAATTGATTTATTTGCATCTTATAAAATCTTTGATGAAGAATGGGAAGAACGCAAAATGAAAAGTCTTTTAAATAAAAAAACAAAAACACAAAAATGGGAGTAATTATGGAAATTAATTTTAACGAAGAAGATAAATATTATCTGGCTAAAAAGAAGGTCGAGAATATAAAAGGGTTTTATGGTAATTTAACATCTTATATAGGTGTTAATATCGTTTTGATTTTTATCAATTTATATACAACGCCACATCATTTATGGTTTTATTGGCCCTTAATATGGTGGGGAGTAGGAGTTGTTTTTCATGGTTTGAAAGTTTTCGAAATATTTCCGGTTTTAGGAAAAGGCTGGGAAGAAAGAAAGATCAAAGAGATCATGGATAAAGAAAAAGAGAACCAAAGTAAATGGCAATAACTTTTAAAGCGAAATAAAATGGGACGTTATAGAAGACGCATGTACGAAGAGTACGGACAGGAATTTAATAATGACGAACGCTTTGAAATGGCATATAAAAAAGTAAAAAGAATAAAAGGTTTTTACTCACATTTAAAGATTTACATTATTGTAAATATTATAATTATCATTTCAAATTTGAATAGGGATTTTGTTGGATTCAGATTTCAACAGAATGATTTACTAGATTTGCATACCTATTCAACAGCATTTTATTGGGGTATAGCCTTATTGATTCACGCCTTTACAGTATTTGGGCCGGACATTTTTTTCAATGGTGATTGGGAGCAAAAGAAGATCCAAAAATATATGGATAAGGAAGCTTCAAATACCAATAAATGGGAGTAATTTTTAAATTATTTTTTTTCAATTTTTTCAGTTTAGTAAATGACTACATTAATTATAGAAGACGAAAAACCGGCAGCAAGATTATTGCAGCGAAAGCTTGAAAAGTTAGAGATTGCCGTAGAAACCATGTTGCATTCTGTAGAAGAATCTGTAGATTGGTTCACCAACAATGAACATCCCGATTTGATATTTTTGGATATCCAATTATCTGACGGTTTATCGTTTGAAATTTTTGAAAAAATAGATATTAAAAGCGCTATTATTTTTACAACAGCTTATGATGAATATGCTTTAAAAGCATTTAAGCTGAACAGTATAGATTATCTTTTAAAACCAATTGATGAGGATGATTTGGAAATAGCTGTTGCTAAATTTAAAACGCGTTTACCAAAATCAAATTCGGAAAACCAAAATCTTCAGCTTGATTTTGAACAAATTCGCCGAATGCTTTCAAATCCTTTTGAAAAGAATTATAAAAAGCGATTCACCGTTAAAATTGGTCAACATTTAAAAGTAATTACTACTGATGAAATTGAATGTTTTTTCAGTGAAAACAAAGGAACTTATATACATACTTTCGATAACAGAAACTATTTAATCGATTCGACTTTAGAAATCCTGGAGCAGGAATTAGACATGAAAGATTTCTTCCGGGTAAGCAGAAAATTCATTGTGCCGCTTCAGGCGATAAAAGAAATTCAGGTCTATACCAATTCCCGTTTAAAAGTAATTTTACCTTCATACAAAGAAGATGAGGTAGTGGTAAGCCGTGAAAAAGTACAGGATTTTAAGAGTTGGCTGGGTTAGGTTTTTTAGCTTCCAAAATCATATAAAACTGAATTCCGAATAAGATGGAAGCCAATACCAAGTGTATCGCCTGACTTCCTATTGGGAAATCAAGATAGGCCATCGCCATTCCGGTTAGGATTTCAACTCCAATTAAAGCAAGTACCCAGTTTATTTTTGAATATCCCAAGCCAAATTTGGTGTTTTTAATGTATAAATAAACATTTACCAAAAAGACCAAAATAGAAAATGAACGATGAACGTAAAAAGTAATTGATGGATTTTGCAACCAAAGGATACTGGCGGTCAAACCATTTTTAACTTGTTCATCTACAAACTGACGCACTTGTGTTCCAATTGCTACCTGAATTAAAGTCAGTAAAAGAGAAAATAAAAGTACGTTTCTAAAAGTTGAATTGTACTTTACAGTAGCTACTTTTGGTCTGGCCAATTGAATGATATATAAAATTACCGCAACAATTACCAAAGCCATAACCATGTGAACTGTTATTTTTATTGGGTTTAATACGGAGTAAACTACTTTTGCACCTAACCAGGCCTGAAAACCCATCATAAAAACGACTAACCAGGAAAGTAAAGTGATTTTTTTGTTTTGTTTCCAATATCTGAAAGAGGCGATTGCCATGAAAAAACAAGCCATTCCCGCTAAAGCACCACAAAGCCTGTTGATGTATTCAATCCAGGTATGCAACGGATTAAAAAGCGCATAATCATGTTTAGTATATTTTTCCCAATGTGAAGCATCAAAGGAAGTTTCTGTGGTAAAATTATCTTTTGCAACCAAAAGACTTTTATCTTTAATAATTACTTGTCCTTTTTCGAAAACACGATTCGGCTCCCAGGTTAATTCTTTCAAATCTGTTGGCGGAATATAATATCCAAAACATTTCGGCCAATCCGGACAACCCATTCCAGATCCTGTCATACGAACCAAAGCTCCTGCGACAATTACTAAATAAACTAAAACTAATGCTGTTTTTGCGATTGTAGGGAAATGTTTTTTCATTCTTTTAGTGACTAAGATTCTGAGATTCTGAGATGCTAAGTTTTTTAATTTTATTTAAATGGAAAATTATCAGGACGTTGCCTAGTGTCCCAGATGTCCAGAACGATAATTTCGGTTGGCGTTATTTTATAAGTTAATTCAAAATGATTAATAATTATGAATTTTATATCTGAGTTATTTATGGAATTACCAAATTCAGGAAGCCTTAAAACAATTTTTAAATTTTCATTAAAAAGGACATTCAATTTGTTGCTATATATTTTTGATTTATTTCGAAAATTCCAATAATCAAAAATACTCTTCCTTGAATTTTGAGCAGTAATTGACCAAATTAATCTTCTAACCATGCCTGTATTTCTCGTTGAGCTTCTTCATCAGAAATACATTCGCCATTTTCGTATTCTCTTAATGCCTGATCTATTTTTCTTTGTTCTGCGGGAGTAAAAATCCGTATATTTTTTTCATACTTTAAAGCTGGTTCATTGACTTCAGCTAAGCTTTCTTCTGATACTACATAATTAATATCTTCTAATAAAGATTTTATTCTTAACAATAAATCGATATCAGCTGTTTCTATTATTTTTTCTAATAAATAGAGTTTTAATTCGGATGTTGTCATGACTTATATTTTTTACAAAATTAAGTAAATTTTCCTACAATTTAATTTGTGTGTTTAAATTTTTGACAAGCCCATTTTTTCAGCTTTTTTGATTATAAAATCATAAGCGGCTTTATATTCGTTTGGAATATCACCTTCTAAAATGGCTTCTTTTACAGCTTCTTTTAAAACTCCGATTTCTCGGGAAGGTTTCAAATCGAAAATTTCCATGATTTCTTCACCGGAAATTGGCGGTTGAAAATTACGCACATGATCACGTTCTTCCACTTCAACAATTTTCTTGCGAACAATATCAAAGTTTTTATGGTACTTCTTAAATTTTGCTGGATTTTTGGTGGTAATATCAGCTTCACACAAAGTCATTAAATCTTCCACATCTTCGCCGGCATCAAAAACCAAACGACGAACGGCACTATCCGTTACAATATCCTGTGCTAATACAATTGGACGCGAACTCATAACCACCATTTTTTGCACAAATTTCATTTTGTGGTTTAATGGCATATGTAGGCGTTCAAAGATTTTTTTAGCCATTTTTCCACCCAAAAATTCATGACCGTGAAAAGTCCAGCCTTGTTTTTTGTTGAAACGTTTTGTTGGCGCTTTTCCAATATCGTGCAATAAAGCAGACCAGCGTAACCAGACATCATCGGTATTCGGGCAAATATTATCTACAACTTCCAGTGTGTGATAAAAGTTGTTTTTATGGGTATGACCTTCAATTTCTTCAACCTGATTTAGCGCTGTTAATTCAGGAAGAATAATATCTAAAAGTCCTGTTTGATATAAAAGTAAAAATCCGATTGATGGTTTATCAGTTGAAAGAATTTTATTTAATTCATCGACAATTCTTTCTCCCGAAATGATTTTAATTCTCTCCGCGTTTTTAGTAATCGCATCAAGGGAATTTTTCTCAATTTCAAAGCCTAACTGATTCGCAAAACGAATGGCACGCAACATTCGCAATGGATCATCAGAATAGGTAATACTTGGATCCAAAGGTGTTTTAATTGTTTTATTCTCCAAATCAGCCAACCCATCGAAAGGATCAGAAAGATCTCCGAATGTTTTTTCGTTTAATGATAGTGCCAAAGCATTAATCGTAAAATCACGGCGATTTTGATCATCTTCAAGCGTTCCGTTTTCTACAATTGGGTTTCGGCTGTCGAAGTTATAAGACTCTTTTCGGGCACCAACAAATTCTATATCAGTATCTTCAAAACGAAGCATTGCAGTTCCGTATGTTTTAAAAACCTGCACTTTTGGTTTTTTGGGAAGTAATTCTGACACTTTCAAAGCCAATTCGATTCCGCTACCAACAGCAACAACATCGATGTCTTTTTTAGAGCCCCGGTTTAAAAGCAAATCACGAACAAAACCACCAATAACGTAACTGTCAACGTTTAGTTCCTGAGAGGCCTGCGAAATAATTCCGAAGATTTTATGTTGTAAAGCTGTTTTATAGTTTGTTTGTATAGCCACGAATTCACGAATTTTTAAGTATTACATTTCTTTTCCTGAAGAGAATGGAATGTGTGCAAATTTACAACATAGAAAATGCCTTTTATAATCTGCGGCTCACTTTTTTGTAGAAATTCATAGTTTATGATGCCGAATTTTGTCAAAAAAGAAAAGGTTGTCACGAATTTCACGAATTTACACTAATGCTTTGCGAAAGATTTGAAAAAATAATTTGTGTAAATTCGTGCAATTCGTGGCAAAAAACATTTATAGCACTATCAAACAAATCAATTTAGATAGCTCATTTTTAAAAATTCAATTTGTATTTTTGAATCATAGAAAAACGTACAAATGAAAATTGTTATATCGCCAGCGAAGTCACTGAATTTCGAAAAAGAATTGCCAACCACTCAATATACTGAACCTTCATTTTTAAAGGAAGCGCGTCAGGTTCATAAAATTTTAAAGACTAAAAAACCAGCGGAATTATCTGAATTAATGTCGATTTCAGAAAAATTATCCGATTTAAACTGGGAACGCAATCAAAAATGGAAAACACCTTTTTCTCCAGAAAATGCGCGTCCGGCAGTTTATACTTTTGACGGTGATGTGTATACCGGTTTGGATGCTTATACAATTCCGCTGGAAAAATTAGAAGAATTACAAGATAAACTTAGAATTCTATCAGGACTTTATGGTGTGTTAAAACCATTGGATTTAATGCAGGCCTATCGCTTAGAAATGGGAACAAAAATGTCTGTTGGAGAATATAAAAACCTGCATGAGTTTTGGAAACCAACTGTTACAAAAGCGTTGAATAAGGAATTGAAAAAAGGGGAGTTGTTTGTGAATTTAGCCAGTAACGAATATTTTTCAGCCGTTGATGTAAAAGCATTAAAAGTTCCGGTTATTACTCCGGATTTTAAAGATTATAAAGACGGAAAATTAAAGATGATCAGTTTCTTCGCGAAAAAAGCAAGAGGAATGATGGTTCGTTATATCATCGATACGAATGCCAAAACTATTGACGACTTAAAAGGTTTCAATTATGAAGGATATCAGTTTGATGCGAATCTTTCTAAAGGAAATCATTTGGTTTTTACAAGATAATTTTTGAGGTCCTAAGATGCTAAGTTGCTAAGGTTCTAAGATTTTTTGCGAAGGAGTCGGAGACTCTATTCATATTATAGGCCGGTCCCGAGGCTTCGGGATAATCCCTGTAATCTATGCGAGAAGATAAATTAAAATGATATTAATTCCAAAAAATAAAAAAGCCGGGTTAAATAAATTACCCGGCTTTTTCGTATTATAAATTATAAATCAATTATTATATTAACGCTATTAATGCATTGCATCAGCAGGATTAATCTTGTTTTTACCTCTTTTGATAAAGAAGATAATTGGAATACAACATAAGAACATAATTCCTAAATACATAAAGATGTCGATATAGGACATTACAGTACTTTGTTTCAAAATTGAATAATCTATAGCCTGATAGGCTTTTTTAAGGGCAACATCGGCAGTATATCCTTTCGACATAAAAGCTCTTTGCATTCCCTGAATACGTTGCTGTACATCGAATTTTGCAGGATCTAAGTTTGTCAATAGATCTACTCTGTGTTCCTGACTGAAACGAGTAATAAAAGTGGTAATAATCGCAATACCAAATGAACCTCCTAATTGTCTCATCATACCGGTAAAAGCAGCTCCTTCACCAATATGTTTTCCTTTTAAGGTCGAAAGTGAAAGGGTTGTAATAGGTACAAAAAGCAATCCTAAACCAATTCCCCTTAAAATTAAAGGCCAGAACATATGCTCTACACCAGTATCAGGTGTCATACGGGTCTGCATCATAAAGGTAAAGAAGAAGAAGACTAAAAATCCAACTCCAACCATGTAGCCCTGAGGAACTCCTTTCTGAATCATGTTACCCACAAAAGGCATCATGATTGCTGTAGTAATAGAACCAGGAATCAATAACAATCCGGCATCCATTGCAGTCCATCCTAAAATTGACTGCGTGTAAATCGGAATAATTAAAGTCGATCCGTAAAGTCCAAAGCCAAGAATAAAACACATTACAGTTCCTATTCTTAAATTTCCGTCTTTTAAAACACTTAAATTTACAATAGGATGTTTATAGGTGAGTTCTCTCCAAATAAATAATATTAATCCAAGAACCGAAACGACGCTTAAGGTTACAATAAGCGAATCGTTAAACCAATCATCCTGCTGCCCGTGTTCTAAAACGAATTGTAATGAACCAATAAAAGCCGTTAATAATATAATTCCCCACCAGTCAACCTGATTTGCTTTTAATTTCTCTCCATATTTTGGACTTCTCACAAAGCTTATTGCTAAAATAGTGGCAATAATTCCAAGTGGAATATTAATATAAAAGATGTACGGCCAGGAATAAGTATCTACTAAATATCCTCCCAATGGCGGACCTAATGTAGGCCCAACAATTACACCCATTCCGTAAATGGCCTGTGCCATACCTCGTTTTGCTACTGGGTAACTTTCTGTAATAATAGTTTGTGCGGTTACCAAAAGGGCTCCTCCTCCCATACCCTGCACAAATCTAAAAGCTACTAATTCCCATATATTAGTGGCGTTACCGCACAAAAAGGAGCAGACTGTAAAAATTATGATAGAAGCCACAAAATAATTACGTCTTCCAAATTGCTGCGACAGCCAGCTCGTCATTGGTATTACAATAACATTTGCAATTGCATATGCCGTAATAACCCACGCCACATCGGTCAGGGTAGCTCCAAGGCTCCCTCGCATATGCGTCAGTGCTACGTTTACAATCGTGGTATCTACAATTTCCAGCAAGGCACAAAGCACTGCGGTAATGGTAATAATCACACGTCTGAAACCGTATTCTACTAAATCGTCGTCTCCTTGAACTGCTGTTGCCATTTATTTATTTTAAATGTACATCTACATCAACATTCATTCCTGGTCTCAATAATTTTACTTTCTCAGGGTCATTCGATGGATCTAAACTAATTTTTACCGGTAATCTCTGAATTGTTTTTACGAAGTTTCCTGTAGCATTATCAGGAGGTAATAATGAAAAACGAGATCCTGTAGCAGGAGAGAATGAAGTTACAACTCCTTTAAACTCATAGTTAGGGTAAGCATCCACTTTTAAACTTACTTTTTGTCCCACAATCATTTTGTTTAATTGTGTTTCTTTAAAGTTAGCTACAACCCAGGCTTCATTGTTATTGATGATATAAAATAAAGATTGTCCTGGCTGAACCAATTGTCCTGGTTGAATATCAACTTTAGAAACCTGCCCGTCAATTGCAGCTGTTACAACTGTATAAGTAAGGTTTAAGTGAGCAACATCCAGCATTGTTTTAGCTCTTTTGATGTTTGCTGCAGCAACTTCTGTTTGTTTGTCAGAGGCTTTTGATTTAGATTCAATTACCGTTTTTTGGTAAGAACTGGCTCTTTGTTGTTGCTCTAAAACACGTACCTGATTTTCAGCCTCTTCTTTTGCAGTCTGAGCCTGCTCAAATTGTTGTTTTGTAATAGTATGTGTTTTGTATAAATTATTGTAACGGTTAAAATCGTTTGTAAGTTGTCTCAATCTGATTTTTGCACTTTCGATAGAACCACTTGCAGATCTCATATTCGCATCAGAAACTGAGATACTTGCGTATGCACTTCCAATATCCGCTTTAGCAGCTTCGTATTGACCTTCAGCTCCTAATAAAGCAGCCGTAGCTTCATCAATTTTCAATTGGTAATCTCTCTTATCGATAGTAAACAGAGTGTCTCCTTTTTTTACAAAGTCATTATCTTTTACATACACTTTACTAATGTATCCGGATACTCTCGGAATAATTGGATTCATTTTTTTCTCAATCTGAGCATCATCCGTTTCTTCGTGAGCCTGTCCGTGTAAGTATTTTGATATTCCGTAAGTTCCCCCCAATAAAACCAAAACGGTTAGTATAATGATGAATTTAGTATTTGTTTTTTTCTTTTCCATGAGAGCTATCGATTATATTTTAGAAAGATTGAATGATTGTGATAATTGTCCTGATACTGATAATAATTCGTAATATTTTTGAATTATAGTCGCTTTTGATAATGCAGTGTTGATTTTAGCGCTTAAGTGCTCAACATCAGCTTCAACTAAATCATTAGTATCTGATAGGCCGTTGTCGAATTTATCTTTTACAAGTCTGTAATTTTCAGAGGCTTGCTGAAGTGCTTCATCATAAACTACACTTTGATTGATCGCTAAGTCATAATCTTCAATAGATTTCTGAACTTCAATTTTAATACGATCTGTCATGATAGCTTCTGTATTTTTTACTTCTAAAGCTCTGCTTTCAGCTTCTTTAACATGTGCATTGTTTTTGTAGATTCCAGATAAATCATAAGATAAACCAACTCCAAAATTCATAGCATATTTCACCGTAATAAAATCCTTAAGATCTAAAGCAGTATAGCCGCCTAATAAGGCAAGAGAAGGGTAGTAACCCGCTTTTGCAATTTTGATATTGGCTTCACTTGCTTTTTGTTGGAAACGAATAGCCTCTAAATCTTTTCTGTTTTCAAGTGCTAACACATCAGATGTTGGTGCATTGCTTGTTTTTAAATTAAAAAAGTCAGCTTCATTAACGCTCAGTTTTACGCTTGGGTCTAATTTTAGCAAAGTCGTCAGATAATAATTAATATTGTTGATGTTGTTATTGGCTTCATCAATATTTAATTGTGTTTTCGATACTAACAATTGTGCTTTCAATAAATCATTTCTTGGAATGATGCCGTTTTTCTCTAATTCAGTAAAATCAGTAACACGCTGTTTTGCCTGTTTTTGATTCTCATTTAAAAGATCCAACGTTTTTTGGGCTTTGTATAAAGCAGTGTAATAGGTTATCACGCGTAAAGCAACATCTTCTTTTGTTTTAGCTGCATAAGCATTTTCGGCTTCATATAAATTATCTGATGCTTTGATGCTATTTTGGATTTTAAATCCTGCAAATAGAGGCAAGCTAAGACTTGCCTGACCAAACATTGCCTGATCCGGAGATGGCATTGGTTCAGCACTGGCCTCGTCACCGTTATTGTGCATATCAATCGAGGCTTTTGTCAATCTTTGGTATTGGCCGGAAATTTTTAAATCAGGTAACTGATTATTTTTAACGTCTTGTAATTCGTATTTTTTCGTGTTTACCTTAGTGTTGGCAAGTGTAACTTCGTTACTTTTTTCCCAAGCCAGTTTAACGGCTTCGTCTAAGGTTAAACTTGTTTTTTCTTGTGCTTCTATTGATGAGATTCCGATGAAGAAAATACCAAAGAGCAATAATGGATTAATTTTCATAAACAAGTAGCGCTTTTATAGTTTGTTGAATGTGCTTTGTAAGACTGGTTTTAATGTAATTATTATACATTTCTTCGGTTTTTAAATTCAGTAATTCGACAAAAAAAGATTTATTCATGTGAAAGTGAAAAAAGGTTCCGATTATGGTCGGTGTGAGAAGCGGAATTATAACATCTTTTCTGAATACGCCTTTTGCCTGGCCTTGAGCTATAATAGTTTCTACAGATTTTAGATTTCCTTTTTTTAATTCGGTAAAGGCAATCATGCTTTTTTCTCTCTTTTCTGAATTAAGTTCAAAGTGTAAAACTCTGAAAATCCCTTTGTTACAACTAATTCTATTAATGTAAATTTCGATTAATTTATTGACTTTTTCAATCGGTTCCAGATTTTCCTGTAATAAATTTTCGAGTTGTAATTTTAAATCAGAAGTTTTGTAAAGAATTAAAGCTTCCAGTAGTCTTTCTTTTGAACCAAAATAATACGAGACCATTGCAATATTAATTTTTGCATGTTTTGAGATATCCCGTATTGATGTACCCTCAAATCCTTTCTCTGAAAATAGCTTTTCAGCGACCTCCAAAATCTGAATTTTTTTATCGTTTAATTCGATGTTCGACATAGTAGTGTTTCTAATCGAATACAAAATTAAACAAGTGTTTAAATTAAACGACTGTTTAATTTTTGTTTAACAAAATATTAACATAAAACGGTGTAGTGGTTTTTGAGCAAAAAAAAGCTGAAATATAATATTTCAGCTTAGAATTTCCGCAATCTTGTCATTTCTCCCTTTGGGAGAAATGACATACTATGTCTTTTTCTCTTTAATTAAAAAAATGTTTTTATCGAATCCCTCCAACAAACTCCTTAATTTTTCCGGAACCACTTTCACTCAAATGCTTTATAAAGGCACTTCCAATAATTGCACCTTTTGCAAATTTCGTTGCCTGATTAAAAGTTTCTTTATTCGAAATTCCAAAACCTACAATTTGAGGGTTTTTCAAATTCATATTTCCGATTCTTTCGAAATAACTTTCCTGAATATTTCCAAAACCAGATTGAGAACCTGTAACACTCGCCGAACTTACCATATAAATAAACCCGTTTGAAACACTGTCGATAAAACGAATGCGTTCGTCTGAAGTTTGAGGTGTAATCAAGAACACATTTATTAATCCATATTTTTCAAAAATAGCTTTGTATTCGTCTGCATAAACATCAACCGGTAAATCCGGAATAATTAATCCGTCGATACCAATTTCGGCGCATTTTTTACAGAATGCCTCAACTCCGTATTGTAACATCGGATTAAAATAGCCCATGATAATCAAAGGAATTTTTACGCTTTCGCGGATGTTCTTCAGCTGATCAAAAAGGATTTGAGTTGTCATTCCGTTATGAAGAGCCGCTGTTGAACTCGCCTGAATTGTTGGTCCATCTGCCAAAGGATCACTGAAAGGCAAACCAATTTCAATTAAGTCAACGCCATTTTTTTCTAAATCCTGAATAATCTGAACGGTATCGTTTAAGTTAGGATATCCAGCAGAAAAATAAATAGAAAGTATCTTTTTATCTTCTTGTAATTTTTGAGTTATTCTGTTCATTTGTTTCTGTATTTTAATCCTGTAAGGTTTCCAAAACCTTGTAGCTATTTATTAAATTATTTTTTGCCACAGATTTCACAGATTAAAAAAATTTTTAATGATCTGTGAGAATCTGTAAAATCTGTGGCATTATTTTTTAAATTTTTAAAACCCGACTCGTACAATTATCATCTTTATTCTCCACTAATAAAAGTCCAGAATCCGAATCACTCATTTGACCAACCAATTCTCCTTTATTATTCCAAAAAGCACTTTGTCCGGCTGAGGGATAACCCCAAGATTCTCCAACGAAGTTTGACATTAAAACATTCATTTTATGTTTTTCGGCATAATTTTGCAAGTCTCGATACGCATTCGGAATCCCGTTAGGTGTAAAGAAAATACTGGCGATATAAATATCAGTGGCTCTTTTGCAGGCATTTTCCGGATGCAGCGGATTATCAATATCAGCACAAATGGCAAATGAAATCTTTTGATCTTCAATGGTTATCATCGGATTATAATCAAATGACGATTGAAAAAATTCATCTTCGCCTTCATGCAAAAACTGCTTCGTATAAATGGAAACTGAATTATCCGGAGCAATAACAAACTCTCCAATAAACAATTCAGATCCTATTTGAATTGGTGCACCGGCAATAATGATAATATTATTTTCAGAAGCCAGTTGTTTTAAATAATCCAGTCGCGAATCGTCTTTTTTGAAAGCTAATTTTTGAGCATTTTCTCTTTCATAACCTGTAATTGACATTTCGGGAAATGCTATTAATTGTGCTCCATTTTTTACTGCCAATTCGATAAGATGATAATGATCTGCTAAATTAGCATCAATATCTCCTCGCGTTGGTTTTGTTTGTGCTGCTGCTAGAATCATTGCTTACTTTTATTAGTTTTCCATATAAATCCAGGCAACTGTTCCGGAATTCAGGGTAACCTCAACTCTTTTATAGGCATTAGATTCGAATAAATCTACTTTAGCTAAATCTGTTGTAGAAACATCAAAGACTACACCATGTATGATGTCTGACGGATCCGGGCTTGGTATTACTACAACATAGTCTGCCATTCCAAATTCTTCTTCTATTTGCAGGCTTTTTAATTTATGCCCCAAAAGCTGGTCTGGAGTTCCGGTTAAGATTCTATTAAAAACTTGCCTTTGAATTTCTTTCGACCGTAATGTTCCGTAAGAGAATAACTTTTCCATAATTATTATTTTTCTCGTTTTATTTTACAACTTAAAATAATCAATATAATTGTCTAAATCTTTGTCGCCACGTCCAGACAGACTTATTACAACAATATCAGTTGGCTTAAATTTCTTTTGATCTAAAACAGCAAATGCATGCGCGCTCTCGATCGCCGGAATAATTCCTTCTAATTTTGTTAGTTGTAAACCTGCGTTCATCGCATCGTCATCTGTTACCGAGAAAAACTCGCCACGTCCGGTTTGTGCCAAATGCGCGTGCATAGGGCCAACTCCTGGATAATCTAAACCTGCAGAAATCGAATACGGTTCCGTAATTTGTCCGTCTGGTGTTTGCATCAAAAGGGTTTTGCAACCGTGAATGACACCTACCTTTCCTAATTTGCTTGTTGCGGCGCTATGACCACTGTCAACACCTTTTCCGGCTGCTTCAACGGCAATAATTCCAACTTCAGGCTCATGCAAAAAGTGGTAATACGTTCCGGCTGCGTTACTTCCCCCACCGATACAAGCAACAACATAGTCAGGATTTTCACGACCTTCTTTTTCTTTTAACTGCCATTTGATTTCTTCTGAAATAACACTTTGAAAACGCGTCACCATATCCGGATAAGGATGCGGGCCAATTGCAGATCCAATAATATAATGCGTGTCAACCGGATTGTTAATCCAATCTCTAATCGCTTCGTTTGTCGCATCTTTCAACGTTCTTGAACCTGAAAGTGCCGGACGAACCTCAGCTCCTAGCATTTTCATACGAGCCACGTTTGGTGCCTGACGCGCAATGTCGATTTCTCCCATATAAACGATACATTCCAAGCCCATTAATGCACAAACTGTAGCAGTTGCAACACCGTGCTGACCTGCACCGGTTTCGGCAATAATTCGTTTTTTACCTAAACGTTTTGCAACCAAAATTTGTCCGATGGTATTGTTGACTTTGTGAGCTCCGGTATGATTTAAATCTTCTCTTTTTAGATAGATTTTAGTATTGTATTTCTCAGATAAACGTTTTGCAAAATAAAGCGGGCTAGGGCGCCCAACGTAATCTTTCAGCAATTGATCGAATTCAGCCTTAAAATCAGGCTCGCTTGTTATTTTTAAATAATTCTGACGTAATTCTTCTACATTCGGATACAACATTTCGGGAATGTAAGCTCCTCCAAATTCTCCGTAATATCCTTTTTCGTTAACGTTAAAGTTCATTTCGTTTAAAGTTTAAAAGTTGGCAACATCAAATTTTCGTTTGAAATTGCTAAATAGATTTTTGTTTTTCAGCCCCGCTTCGATTTCAAATTTACTATTTACATCGATAGCATAAATAGGTAAATTGCTTTTTGAAATTTCTTCGATAGCTTTTAATTCATTTATTCCAATGCCACCACTCAAAAAGAAGGGTTTATCAGACTTATATTTTTTTAATATAGTCCAGTCAAATGTGGTTCCGTTACCGCCCGGCAGTTTTCCTTTTGTATCAAACATAAAATAATCGCAGACACTTTCATAAGGTTTTAAAATCTCAAAATCAAAGTCATTATCCGCAGAAAATGCTTTTATGATTTCGATCTTTTTTGGTAATTGTTTTTTTAATTCTGATAAAAATTCAACAGACTCATTTCCATGAAGCTGAACGGCTTGTAAATTGTATTTTTGAACTTTTTCCAGAATTTCTTCCTGAGTCTGATTGACAAAAACACCTGTTTTTTTGATCGTTTCTATCAGTTCCGGAATTTCTCCGTTAAAATATCGAGCGGATTTCTCCCAGAAAATAAATCCCATATAATCGGGTAGGAGTGCACCTACTTCGAGTATGTTTTCAGGATATTTCATTCCGCATATTTTGAGTTTCATTTTTTTTGATGCTTTAAGCTTTAAGCAATAAGCTTTAGGCTTTTTTGCTTTGTGCTGATTTTTTTACGCTTTAAGCTTTAGGCAATAGGCTTTAAGCTTTTTATTTTTACTAATTTTTTATTTTAACTTTTTGCTAAAAGCTTACAGCCTATAGCTTATTGCCTACAGCTGACTTATAAAGTCAACCGCTGCTTGTCCTGCGTTATCTGTTTTCATGAAGTTTTCACCAATTAAGAAACCGCTGTAACCGTAGGGTCTTAATTCTGAGATGGCTTCGGTTGATGAGATTCCGCTTTCAGAAACTTTTACAAAATCATTTGGGATTTTTGATGCCAATTGTTTGCTGAAATCTAAACTAACTTCGAAGGTTTTCAGGTTTCTGTTGTTTACGCCAATCATATCTAAACTCGGCATAATTGATTTTTCTAATTCTTCCTGATTGTGAACTTCCAATAGAACTTCCAAACCTAACTTCTTTGCAAATTCTGATAATGATTTGATTTCTTCACGAGTTAAAACCGCAGCGATCAATAAAATTAAATCGGCTCCAAAAGCTTTGGCTTCCAGGATTTGGTATTCGTCAACAATAAATTCTTTTCGAAGAAGCGGAATATTTACACTCGCTCTTGCCAATAGTAAATCGTCTAAAGAACCTCCAAAATATTTTCCATCGGTTAAAACTGAAATCCCACAAGCACCTGCGTTTTCATAACCTTTAACCACTTCTTCAACCGTAAAGTTATGATTGATTACTGATTTTGAAGGCGAACGACGTTTGTGTTCTGCAATTATTCCTGTTGAACTTGTTCTCAATTTTTGAGTTAAAGAAATTGCTTCTCTTCCAAAAAACACAGAACTTTCTAATTGCGAAACCGGAATGATCGATTTTTTAAGAACGACTTCTCGTTGTTTATCGAATATTATTTTATCTAAGATATTCATGGCTATTGTTTTGCCACAAAGACACAAAGGCGCAAATCTATTAGTGCAAATTCGTGAAATTTGTGTTTGTTTTATTTACTTAATTCTTGTAATGTCTGTAATGCCTTTAAGCCTTTTCCTGAAAAAAGACTTTCTTTCGCCAATTCAAATCCTTCTAATGGCGAACATTTTGTAACTGTTGCGATTGCCATTGCGGCGTTTGCAAGAACCACATTATTTTGAGCTTCTGTTCCCTTTCCTGAAATGATGTTAGTGAACATTTCTGCCGATTCTTCGATTGTTTTTCCACCTTCAATTTCAGTTTGAGATAAAAGACGAACGCCAAAATCTTCGGGTTTCAACATACCTTCCATATGATTGGAGATCGTTTTGGTTGGACCAGTTAAAGAGATTTCATCATAGCCGTCCAGCGAATGCAGTATCGTGAAATTCACATCGGTGCTTTGATACAAATAGGCATAAATTCTCGCTAATTCTAAATTGAAAACGCCCACTAATTGATTTTGTGGAAATGACGGATTTACCATTGGTCCCAACATATTAAAGAACGTTTTTACCGCCAATTCTTTTCTGATTGGTCCCACATTTTTCATTGCAGGGTGAAATAGGGGAGCATGTAAAACGCAAATTCCGGCTTTGTCAATGCATTTTTCTAAAAATGAAGGGTCATTGCTGAATTTTATTCCCATTTTTTCCATCACGTTGCTTGATCCTGAAATTGATGAAACCCCGTAATTTCCGTGTTTCGCCACTTTTATTCCGGCTCCGGCTGATATAAATGATGCTAGAGTTGAGATGTTGAAAGTGTCTTTTCCGTCGCCACCTGTTCCGCACAAATCGATCGTGTTATAAGCTGATAAATCAACGCGAACACATAATTCCAATAAAGCTTCACGAAAACCCGAAAGCTCTTCAATAGTAATGCTTCGCATCATAAACACGGTCAAAAATGCCGAAATCTGACTTGGATTATAATTTCCGCTTGAGATATTAATCAAAACGTCTTTGGCTTCTTGTTTAGAAAGCACTTCGTGGTTGATTAATTTATTTAATATATATTTCATCTTTTAAGTTGCTAAGATTCTAAGTTATTGAGGTTCTAAGTTTTTTTGAAAACTGAGACTGTCTACTTTTTAATGTTCATTTCCCTGATAAATCCACATGGGTTCTGTTTTTCCGGCTCTTTCAAATCCGTTTTTTTTATAAAAGTCAACTGCTTTTCCGTCAGCGGTTAACATTTGCATGTGAAAATGACTGTATTTCTCCTGCATTTTATCCACGATCATTTTCCCAATTCCTTTTCCCTGATAATCCGGAAGAACCAATAAATGCGGATAATAAACCGTTAAAAATCCATCAGAAATCGCATTTCCAAGTCCAACTAATTTTTTCCCTTCCCAAGCCGTAATTAAGGTCTCCGAGTTTAAAAGAGCATTATATAATTCATTTGGTTTGTTGGCTGAACTCCATTCGTTGGCTTTGTATAAAATCAAAATGTCTTCAATGTTGATTTCTTTTGTATCTGAAATTTTTATTTCCATTTTTTAAGGTTCTAAGTTGCTAAGGGACTAAGGTTCTGAGTTTTTTGTGTCAAGTTTCAGGTTTCAAGTTTCGCTAACCTGAAACCTGAAACTTGACACAAAAGAAACTAGCTCTTTATCCAGTTCTCTAAAATTAATTTTCCTTTTGGAGTTAAAACACTTTCAGGGTGAAACTGAACGCCTCTTACGTCAAAAGTTTTGTGTCTTAGTGACATAATTTGACCGTTTTCGTCTATTGAAGTAGCTTCTAAAACGTCTGGCAAATTTGCGTCAACAACCCATGAATGGTATCTTCCTACTTCGAATTCGTTTCCTAAACCTTCGAATAGAATTTCATCAGAAACTACCGTTTTTACATTTGTTGCAACACCGTGATATACTTTGTCAAGGTTTGAAAGCGTACCTCCAAAAACTTCTCCAATCGCTTGCTGACCCAAACAAACACCTAAAATGCTTTTTGTTGGTCCGTATTTTTGAATGACTTCTTTTAATAATCCTGCTTCATCCGGAATTCCAGGACCAGGCGATAATAATATTTTATCAAAAGTTGCGATTTCATCAATATCAAATTCGTCGTTTCTGTAAACGGTAACTTCGCAATTTAAATCTTCCAGATAGTGCACTAAATTATAAGTGAAACTATCGTAATTGTCTATAACTAATATTTTTTTCATTTTTTTGAGGTGCTAAGTTGCTAAGGTTCTGTCCCGAAGCTTCGGGACTAAGTTTTTAATCTGTGACCGAAAACTGCGACTGAAAACTTTTTTTATTTTTCCCGAACGTATTTTTCTGTAATAATTCGATTGATTCCTAATTTTTCTACTTTTTCAATTCCTTTTTGAGTCAACGTATCATTTTTAATTTTTACTACGAACTCAAATTTGCCATTTTCCCATTGACGGTTATTGAAATATTCCAGATTTTCGGTGTAAACACTATCATTCAAAGTATATTTTCCGCCTCCGCCAAAGAAGACTGCTGCTGTACTGTCTTTTCCATTATTCAAATCATGATTGAAAAAAGCAAAATGGGTATCATTTATAATTTTAATCATTTTTGTTTTTGGATTGAAAGTCGAGAAAGTCGAATCTTTTTCTGTCGTTTCAGCTGATATAAGACGCCAGGTTCCTTCAATTGGATTCTCTTTTTTTTCCGAATTGCAAGAAGTTATAGTAATGATTAAAAATAAAATTGAAATTGCTTTTTTCATGATTATTTATGGTTTGTTTGTTAATTGTTTCTGGTTTTATCAATCTTTGTCTCCAACGGTTTCAACCTCGGGGAGACATCGCAGATCATTCTATGTCCTTGTGATTCTGACTGGAAAACTGCGACTGAAAACTATATTTTTTCTGCCATTTCCAAGGCTGTATTCAGTGCTCTTAATTTATTATAAACTTCCTGCATTTCACTTTCTTCGTCTGAGCTGGCAACAATTCCGGCTCCGGCCTGACAATGCAGTTGATGATTTTTACTTAAAAAAGTTCGAATCATGATTGCGTGATTAAAGTTTCCTTCAAAATCCATAAAGCCGATCGCGCCTCCGTAGAAATTACGATTTGTTTTTTCGTAATCTTCGATTAATTGCATTGCTCTGTGTTTTGGTGCTCCGCTTAAAGTTCCGGCAGGAAAGGTATCGGCAACTACTTGCATTGTTGTAGCTTTGTCGTGCAAATGTCCCGTAACTTTAGAAACCAGGTGAATTACGTGAGAAAAAAACTGAACTTCTCTGTATTTTTCCACATTTACATCGTGGCCATTTCGGCTCAAATCGTTTCTGGCCAAATCGACAAGCATAACGTGCTCGCTGTTTTCTTTTTTGTCTTCAGAAAGTTGTTTGGCTAAAACGGCATCATGTTCATCATTTCCGGTTCTTTTGAAAGTTCCTGCAATTGGGTGAATTTCAGCTTTTCTGTCTTTTACGATAATTTGTGCTTCGGGCGACGACCCAAAAATTTTGAAATCTCCATAATCAAAAAAGAATAAATAAGGAGATGGATTTATACTGCGTAAAGCTCTGTAAACATTAAACTCGTCGCCTTTGAAACCTTGTGTAAAACGACGCGATAAAACCAATTGAAAAACGTCTCCACGGAAACAATGTTTTTTGGCTAAAGCTACATTGTGTTTGAATTCTTCATCGGTTAAGTTTGAGAAACCTTCACCTTCTTTGGTAAATTTATAAGAAGCAATGTTTCTTGATTGTAATAATTGTTCAATTTCTGAAATGTTGTTTTTCCCATCAACACTATGACAAAAAATGTAAGCTTCATTTTTAAAGTGATTGATCGCAATGATGTTTTGGTAAACTGCATAAAAAACATCCGGAATTAAAGTAGCGTTATCTTTTTTGGCAATCGAAACTTTTTCAAAATAACGAACAGCATCATAAGAAATGTATCCAAATAAACCATTATTAATGAATTTAAAATCATTTTTCTCCGATTTAAACTGGCTTGAAAATTCCTGAATTACTTGTGGAATATTCGTTGAAGCATCAATAGCAATTTGCTCTGTTGATCCGTCAGGGAAAGTTTTTGAAATAATTTCGTTTTCGATTTTAATCGTTGCAATTGGGTTGCAGCAGATGTACGAGAAACTGTTATCATTTCCGTGATAATCACTACTTTCCAATAATAGACTATTTGGGAACTTATCTCTGATTTTAAAATAAATACTTACCGGCGTGATGGTGTCTGCCAGAATTTGTTTGTAGTGTGTGTTGAGTATAAAAGGTTTCAATGTATATAGTTTTTAATTTTTAGAATATTTTCGCTTTAGTTTTGACCAAAAAAAAAGGCTTGTCGTGATGACAAGCCTTTTATATTTATAGTTTTACAATACCATAGGAAGCTTTGTTCACGACATTCGACGTAAATTCTTCCACCACCAAGTATTGTTCATTAATGTTTTCATTTTCTTATTTTGATATGGCAAATATATAAATGTAATTTGGAATTGGAGACATAAAATTTCAAAAAAATCTTTTCTTAATTTATAAATTTGTTAAATTTCAACAGAAATGATCGTTTTTAAATCCTTAATTTCCAATAGCAAGGGTGTTGTTTACATTCATTCTGAAGTCCGGATTCCCTTTGATATTAGGCATTGTGAACAGTTCGCTGTTTTTAAGTCTGGTGTAATCTAAAAAGAATATCGGATTTCCATAAAATTTTTGAATTGATGGATTTCCGCTTCCGGATTCGCTTGTAATTCCTCCATTACAATTGTTAATTACAAGGTTTTTGAATGTTATTTTAGATAAATTAACATCGCCATCTCCAATATTTCCTTCTAATAAAACAAAAGGAGTAAAGCCTGAAATGATACTATTTGATAAATTAAAATAAGTATTCTCTCTAACATAAACAGACTCTCTAACCAATCCCTGATTGTTTTCTTCCAGATTAACCAAAGTAATATTGGTCGCGTCAATTTTAGTTAATTTTTTAGACATATCCGTATTTCCGATTTTATCATACGAATCAACTTCAAAACATCTTGATCCTGAAACGTCAGATGAGAAGGGGTGACGAATGGCAATACTATTACTAATATTGCATTGAACACCTTGCGTAAAATCGAAATCATCATCTGTAGTTCGGTATGAAATCAAGTTATTCATAACTAAATCTCCACCATAACTTTCAAAAGAATCATCATTTGAATAACTAACCTGAATATTGCTCAAAACGGTTTTTCTTCCAACTCCCGCTAACGAGATTCCGTTAAGTTCTTTTAACGAACTTAGTTTTCGACCTGCATATTCAACTCTAACATATTTTAAAATTCCGGAATTGTCTTCAGGATCCTGACCTCCATAATGATTTAACATGGGTTCCAGGTCAAAAGGCAACGTGTGTAAACCGCCAAGTGTGTTTATAGGCGCTTTTCCAAGGATAATAATTCCGCCCCAATCTCCGGGTTTTCTTTCCACTGTTTCTTTGTTTGATGTAAAAACGATAGGATCAGTTTCTAAACCTTCTGCCATAATTTTGGCGCCATTTGTGATCACAAGAGTTCCACAAGTTTTATCGTCGCCGCGAATTACAGTTCCGGGTTCAATGGTTAAAGTAGCATTATTGGTTACATAAACGACACCAACCAATTGATAAGTATTACGTTTTGTTAATCGGGTATCTTTATCAATATTTCCTGCAATAATATTGGTGGCTTCACTATATTCTACATTGGCTGGTTTGAAATTAGTCCAGTTGTTCAGCCAGTTGGTATTGCCAATAATTCCTTTTGGTTGTTGTTGGGCTTGTAGAAAAAAGCTACTCAGAAGAGTTAGAATTGCAATTTGTATTTTTGTTTTCATAACTATGATTTGTATTTCTAGTTTCTTTTTTTTAGTTCCCCAAAATTAGAAGCCGAATGTTAATCAAAGTCTTGCCTGTTGTTATGAAAGTGTTATCTCAATATTAAGAATGTTATCTTTTAGAAATAATGTAAAAAAAACCTCAATAGTTTTGAGCTATTGAGGTTTCCTTATAATATTAAGATTTAAAGTTCTAAAATATTAGAATTTTAAAGCTACTGTTAATTCGAAATCGTCATTAATAGTTTTGTCTCCTAAGTTTTCGAAGAAGTTACCAGAGTTGTATTTGATATCGTATTTAGTTCTGTCAACTTTGAATGCAGTTGTAGCACTGTTTGGGTTTACAGTTAAATCAAAAGTTACCGGTTTAGTAATTCCTTTGATAGTTAAATCTGCAGTAACTGCATAAACATTAGCCGTTTTAGTAGTTCCAATTTTTTTGAAAACTAATTTAGCAGTTGGATATTTGTCAGTTCCAAAGAAATCATCAGCTTTTAAGTGACCGTTTAATTTTCCTTGGTATTCACCAGTTAAATCAGTAGATGTTAATGAAGTCATATCTACTACAAAACTTCCACCAGTTAATTTTTTTCCTTTGAAAATTACAGATCCGTCTTTGAAATTTACAGTTCCTGAATGCTCTCCAGTTACTTTTTTACCTACCCATTTGATAGTACTTGATGATACGTCGATCTTTTTAGTTTGAGCATTTACTGAAATACTAGCCGCTGCTACGAATAATGCTATTGCAATTGTTTTTAAATTTTTCATGTTGTTAAATTGATTTTGGATTAATAATAATTATATAGTGATAAATAATTCCTCGTGAGATTTTCTAACTTTTTTGTAATGTTGAGCGTCGTCCTCATTATGTCTGTAACCAACAGTTGCAATAACTGAAGCATTTAAGCCTAATTTGTCAAAACCTAGGATTTCATTAAATTGGGCTGCATTGAAACCTTCCATTGGAGTTGCATCGATTTTTAATTCAGAAGCAGCACTTAACAAAGTTCCTAAAGCAATATAAGTTTGTTTTGCTGACCAAATATTTTTAGCATCGTCAGATAAGTTTGCAATAGTACCTTTCATCATATCGCTGAAACCACCCAAGGCTTCCACAGGAACACCTCTTGTTTCGCTGATATTTTTGATATAATTATCTACAGAAACCGCGCCAAGATTTAAATCGTTCGCAAAAACAAACAATTGTGAAGCGTCTGTAATTTGAGTTTGCCCGTAAGCAGCTGCTTTCAATTTTTCTCTGATTTCTGGATTTTCTACGATTATAACTTTGTAAGGTTGTAATCCGTATGAAGAAGCGCTTAGTCTAACAGCTTCTTTTAAAGTATTTAAATCTGAAGCAGAGATCTTTTTAGTTGCATCAAATTTTTTGGTTGCGTATCTCCAATTTAGATTTTCTAACAGTGTACTCATAATATTAATTTTGTTGGGTTCGGTATTTTTCTAATAACTGATTTAATAATTCTAATTCTTCCGGACTTATATTTCTGGCAAACAAACGCTCATGTTCATCTACCTTCGGATCTAATTCTTTTAGAACATCTAAGCCTTTTTGAGTTATCGAAACTTCAATTTTTCTTCGATTTCCCGGGCAGACATTTCTTGTTACATAATCTTTCAATAAAAGTTTGTCAACTAATCGGGTTGTATTACTGGTTTTAGCCAACATACGTTCCTGTATGACACACATATTAGCAGGATTTCCTTTTTGTCCTCTTAATATACGTAGCACATTATATTGTTCTCCGGATAAATCATACGGTTTCATTAACTCGCTGAAATGATCCTGAATTACGTTTTGCGTGTACATGATATTCAGAATAACTTTTTTCGCATTATCCATCTTAACTGTACTTTTTATAACCTCTTCAATTGTCATAGTCGTAAGTGTATAATTTGTATATACAAATGTACAGCTTTTAATAGTTGTATATACAAATGTTGTGTTAATTTTTCGTTAATTCGATTAAAGCGAAATTTATAACTATACTTAGTCTATAAAGTTAAAGTAAATGTACTATAAAATTTTAATTTAAAATAGGGTTTATATAATGTTTGCTACTGAATTTTCTGAAATATTTTTCGTTAAGTATCGTAATACACAAGATCTTCTTAAGGATTTTGGTCGCGTGAGGGATAGGAGGAATCCGCCGCGGCGGACTAGATAGCCCGACACTATTTAAAAAAAGGCCTAATGAGCGCAAACTGCATTAGGCCTTTTTTTAAATAGTGGCACGCCCTAACTTAGTATATTTTTCAAGTTTCAGGTTTCAGCATAACGTGAAACCTGAAACATAAACCCGACAGGTTTAGAAAACCTGTCGAGTTTAGAAAATCTAAAATCTAAAATCTAAAATCTAAAATCTAAAATCTATAGGGGCGTGCCACCATCCCGATGAGAGGGCAAATTTACTTTGCGCTTATACGCCCTATCACCGGGATGCTGTCGGGCTATCCATGCTACTTTGGTAGCTTACTCCTATCCCTCACGCGAGCATAGAATACAAGAAACCCGACAGGTTTTCAAAACATGTCGGGTTTAATTTATAATTTGAAATTGTAATTTTTAATTTAACTGTTTCTCGTACGCTCTTCGCGCTCCGCCTCTAAAATAGACTTCTCCACAATAAGTATAATTTAACTTGTCTAAAATTTTTAACATTGGAATGTTATCAAAGTTAGTATCTACTTTAATACTATAAACATTATTTTCAATGCTTAAACCTTCAATGTGTTCAAAAAGTTTGGTAGCAATACCTTTTTCTTTTGCTAATTTTGAAACTGCTACACGATGTACCACAACATAATCGCCGTTAGTCAGCCATTTGCCTTCGATTTCTTCGTAAGCGGGTTCTGTATCGAAAATAATGGCAGCATAACATAAAATAGTTTCGTTTTCTGTAAGCACGTAGCCAAAACCATTATTTATATCGTTTGTGATTGAAAGTTCATTAGGATAACCGTCTTGCCATTGTTTGCTTCCTTCTAATCTTCTTTGTTCAATAGCATCCTGTATAATTTCCCAAATTTGAGGAACTTCTGCAAGAGTTGCTTTTCTTAATTGTAATTCTGATAAACTCATTTTAATCTAACTATATAAGGTATTAGTGAGGCAATTTGTCTTTAATCAAACCATAAAACCAGGTTCCTGCAATCGCACTTAATAAAGTAACGACAATTACAGTAACTCCAGTCCCAATCTGCGCGAACAAAGGTCCTGGACAAGCTCCGGTAATAGCCCAGCCAAATCCGAACATCAATCCGCCATAGATTTGTCCTTTGCTGAAAACCTTTGGCTGAATTTCGATTTTTTCGCCCTGAATCGTTTTGATGTTGAATTTTTTAATGATCTGAACGGAGATTATTCCAACCACAACAGCGCTTCCAATTACACCATACATAAAGAATGATTGCAACTGAAACATTTCCTGAATACGGAACCAGCTAATGATTTCAGCTTTTACGAATACAATTCCGAAAAAGATGCCGACCAAAAGATATTTAAGATTTGATAATCCAGAATCTTTTATTTGACTTGCGTTGATTCCTTCTGTATCTGTATTTTTATTTTCTAAATTATTCATTGTTGAAATTTTAAAGTGAAAGAATATTCTAAAGAGCAAGAATATAAGGTAAAATCAGATTAGCCATAATAAAACCGCCAATCATAAAACAGATTGTCGCTACCAATGAAGGCCATTGCAAATTTGAAATTCCCATAATCGCATGTCCGCTCGTGCATCCGCCGGCGTAACGTGTTCCGAAGCCCACTAAGAATCCGCCAACTACAATCATGATAAAGCCACGAAGCGTAAATAAACTTTCCCACGAAAAAAGCTCTTTTGGCAATAATCCGGAATGATCCGTAATACCGTAAGAAGCCAATTGCTCAGAAAGCTGTGGTGTAATTTCAACTGGATTTGGATTGGCTAAAAGATAAGCGGCGATAATACCGCCAAGGAAAATTCCGAAAACGAAAAATAAATTCCAGCTTTCTTTTTTCCAGTCGTATTTAAAAAAGGAAATATTCGCCGGAATACAAGCCGCGCAAATATGTCGCAAAGACGAACTAATCCCGAAAGATTTATTTCCGATAATTAACAAAATAGGAACAGTCAATCCAATTAGCGGCCCCGCAACGTACCAAGGCCAAGGTTCTTTTATAATTTCTAGTAGATTCATAGTTTATTTTAAAAATTAGAATGGTTTTTTCCACCATATAAGTGATATAAGCAATTATAAATTGGGGTTTAAATCGCACTGAACTTATATGAGCTCATATAAGTTTTACCGGCTCAGAGTTGCAACGCACCGAAATTAAATGAACTTATATAACTTATATGGTGAAAAATTTATGTTTACGCTTTCAAAATCTTGCTTTGGCAAACGAAATCTGATTTTGGAATATTGGTTTTTGCAATAGCTCCAAAACCGCCGTCAATTTCGGTAAAATTTCTGAAACCGCGCGCTTGTAAAATGGACGCTGCAATCATACTTCTGTAACCGCCAGCACAATGCAGATAAAAATGTTCGTTTGGATTAATGTCTTTTACCCAGTCATTAATATAAGCTAAAGGTTTACTATAAGCATCTTCGATGTGTTCTGCTTCGTATTCCGTTTCTTTACGAACATCAACAACTTTATCTTCTTTGATATTAAATTGACCGGCAAATTCTTCTGCTGAAATTCGGTTAACCGTATCCACTTCAAAACCAGCTTTTTGCCAGGCTTCAAAACCGCCATCCAAATGTCCGATAATCGAATCAAAACCTACACGGCTTAAACGTGTTACAGTTTCTTCTTCCAGACCATTTTCGGTTACTAATATGATAGGTTGTTTTACATTGGCAATCAAAGTTCCAACCCACGGCGCAAAATCGCCGTTGATTCCGATATTAATAGACTGCGGAATAAATCCTTTATAAAAATCACCGCTTTTTCTGGTATCTAAAATCAATGCTCCGGTTTCCTCGGCCACAGCTTCAAAATCTTTAACATCAATCGCTTTCATTCCGTTATGCAAAACCGATTCGAAGCTTTCGTAACCGCCTTTATTCATGGCTACGTTCATGCTGAAATAGGCTGGCGGAGGCAATAAGCCGTCGGTAACTTCGGCAATAAATTCGGCTTCGGTCATATCGGTACGCAAAGCATAATTCATTGCTTTTTGATTCCCGATTGTCGAAACGGTTTCTTTACTCATGTTTTTCCCGCAAGCGCTACCCGCACCGTGCGCCGGATACACAATTACGTCATCGGCCAAAGTCATGATTTTATCTCTCAAAGAATGAAATAAAATTCCAGCCAATTGATCCTGCGTCATTCCGGCTGCTTTTTGAGCTAAATCCGGACGGCCAACATCGCCAATAAATAAAGTATCTCCAGAAAAAATTGCGTGATCTTTTCCGTTTTCGTCAATCAATAAATAAGTCGTGCTTTCCATGGTGTGTCCCGGAGTATGCAGCGCTTTGATTGTGATTTTTCCGATTTTAAATTCTTGTCCGTCTTCTGCAGAAATACAATCGAATTCGCAGGCTGCGTTTGGTCCGTAAACGATTGGCGCAGCAGTTTCTTTGCTTAAATCAATATGGCCCGAAACAAAATCGGCGTGGAAATGTGTTTCAAAAATATATTTCAATTTTACCTGATCGCGTTCCAAACGATCCAGGTAAGGCTGAATTTCCCTTAACGGATCAATAATTGCCGCTTCTCCGTTTGACGTTATATAGTATGCACCCTGCGCAAGGCATCCGGTGTAAATTTGTTCAATTTTCATGATATGAAATCTAAAATAAGTTCCACAAAGGTAACTTTGTTTTTTCGGAAAATAAGTGACTAATGTTACAGAAATTCGACTTTTTCTAAAAAAGCTTTGGCGGGTTTTACCATATAAGTCATATAAGCAATTATAAGTTGGATTGTCAATCGTTATGTTTTTTTTACCATATAAGTTATATAAGCAATTATAAGTTGGAGTTTAATTGCGTTGAACTTGTATGAGCTCATATAAGTTTAAACAGTTTTGACTTAAAACGTACCGCATTAAATGAACTTATATAACTTATATGGTGGAAAAAAAATGTTTGGCGGGTTTTACCATATAAGTTTAACCAATTTAGAGTTATAGCGCACCGCATTAAATGAACTTATATGCCTTATATGGTAAAAAAACGTTTGATTGTTTCACCATATAAGGCATATAAGTAAATTAAGTAAGGATTCTAGAGAATTAAACTTATATGATCTAATTATCAGCTGAGATATATGCGCAAAGATTAAAATGAACTTACATCACTTATATGGTGGAAAAAAAAATCTACGTAATTTTACAACTCTACACTAAACATTATGAATACTACAGACTTATTGGATCAAATTGCTTTTATAAAAGAGATTGATAAAGTAAAATACATTCAGCGAAAAACGAAGCTCTTTAACAGCGACCGATGCGAAAATGATGCAGAACACAGCTGGCATTTGGCTTTGATGGCGATCGTTTTAGCAGAACATTCAGATCAGCCGATCGATGTTTTGAAAGTGGTAAAAATGGTGCTGATTCATGATATTGTAGAAATCGACGCCGGCGATATTTTTATTTATGATACAATAAAAAGTCACGATAATACCGATGAAGAACGCTTGGCAGCGAATCGTATTTTTGGTTTGCTTCCAAAAAAACAAGCCGAGGAAATGATCGCTATTTGGGAAGAATTTGAAGCCGGCGAAACCAACGAAGCCAAGTTTGCAAAATCGATGGATAGGTTAGAACCTTTATTACAAAACACATCCAACGACGGAGGAACCTGGAAGGAATTTGATGTGCCCTATAAAAAGGTTTACGAAAAGAAGAGTGTCATAAAAGAAGGCTCAAAAACGTTGTGGAATTACGCTGAAGGTTTAATAAACGAAAGCGTTGAAAATGGTATTTTGAAGAAATAGATTAAAACATAGCCCAAGGTTTCAACCTTGGGAATGGGAGAAACGGATACAAAGATTGTGTTCCCAAGGTTGAAACCTTGGGCTATGTTTTACATAAGCACATTTATGTGCAGAACCCCATTTCTTTGTCTTAAAAGACGTTTTTATGGCAAACTTTGGTAAAGAAGCCACAAACGATAAGTGTAAATTTTACTTTTACAATTGTTGAAAAGTTTAACAAATACCAACGGATAAACTTTTTTTTAAGCAGGGAATTTCGGGTTTTAATGGGTAAATTTGTGGAACTTCATAAAACCAAATACCACTATAATGGAAGAAATGCTTTTTTATGACCGAATGCAATTCGCCTTCACAATTACCTTTCACTATCTTTTTCCGCAACTTACAATGGGTCTCTCTTTGATCATTGTTTATTTCAAATGGAAATATTTAAAAACTCAAAACGAACAATACAATCACGCCACACATTTCTGGATGAAAATTTTCGCCCTGAATTTTGCAATGGGCGTCGTAACCGGAATCCCGATGGAGTTTCAGTTCGGAACCAATTGGGCTAAATTCTCTGAATTAACCGGTGGCATTATCGGTCAGACATTGGCGATGGAAGGGATGTTTTCCTTCTTTTTAGAATCCTCATTTCTCGGCATATTTTTATTTGGAGAAAAACTCCTCGGACATAAATGGCATTTTGTAACTGGAGTGCTAATCATGATTGGTTCCTGGGCCAGCGGTTACTTGATTATTGCTACGCATTCATGGATGCAGAATCCGGTGGGATATGAAATTTTGGAGAACGGAAAATTTGTATTAACGAATTTCAAGGCTTTATTTTTAAATCCGTGGCTATGGCCTTCTTATTTACACAATCAGGCGGCTTCTTTGGTGACGAGTTCTTTTGTCGTAGCTGGAATTGGTGCTTTTTATATTCTGAGTCAGAAGAATGTTTCTTTTGGGAGATTGTTTCTTAAAACGGGCGTTATTTTCGGATTGATTTCGAGTATAATTGTGGCTGTTCCAACGGGAGATTTACTTGCAAAAAACGTTGTAAAATATCAACCCGTAACTTTTGCCGGAATGGAAGGAATTTTTCATACCGAGAAAAAAGGCTCTGAAATTGTTTTAATCGGTCAGCCCGATGTTAAAGACAAAAAGCTGGACAATAAAATCGCGGTTCCTAATATTTTAAGCTTCCTTACCTATGGAAATTGGGACCAGGAAATTAAAGGTTTGGATCAATTTGAAGAAGATTTGCACCCAACCAATATTTCAGGATTGTATTATGCCTATCATATTATGGTAGGACTCGGAACTGTATTTATTGGTTTGATGGTCCTTTCCCTTTTTCAATTAATAAGAGGCAAATTGTTCGAGACCAAATGGATTTTATGGTCGCTCATGTTTATGATGCCGTTTCCGTATATCGCAAACACTACAGGCTGGTATACTGCAGAATTAGGAAGACAACCGTGGCTCGTTTATAATTTAATGCGAACTGCAGCCGGCGCTTCGCCAACGGTTTCTTCCGGAAATACCTTATTTACTTTATTAGGTTTTATAGGATTGTATTTGTTGCTCGGAATGTTGTTTTTGCTTTTGATTGGAAAAATTATCAATAAAGGACCTCATCATGTGGAACTTTCAACAGAAAAAATATAAGTATGGAATTTTTTTGGTACGTCGTTTTAATGGGAATTTTAGCCGTGTATATTGTATTGGACGGTTATGATTTTGGAGCAGGAATTATTCATTTGTTTTTGGCTAAAGATGAACAGCAAAAAAAAGCAATTACAAATTCGATTGGCCCGTTTTGGGATGCCAACGAGGTTTGGATTATCGCTGCAGGAGGTGTTTTGTTTTTTGCTTTCCCAACTTTATATGCTTCTTCTTTCAGCGGCTTCTATTTGCCTTTGATTATGATTTTATGGCTGTTGATTTTCCGTGCCATCGGATTAGAGATGCGTGGGCAAGTACATCATCCAATGTGGGAATCGATTTGGGATAAAGCTTTCGGAATTGCGAGTTTGCTTCTGGCTTTGTTCTTCGGAATTGCTTTGGGGAATATCGTTCGCGGTGTCAATCTCGGAATGGTGCAAAACGGTGTTTCAACGCAGGAACCGCATTTTTTCTTTTTGCCTTTATGGAATCCAACTTTCAGCCCGCAGGCAAATGAATTAGGAATTATAGATTGGTTTACGCTTTTCTTGGGAATTGTGAGTGTTGTCGCTTTAACGATTCATGGTGCCAATTGGATTATCTTTAAAACCAATTCGTCTTTAAATGAACAACTTAAAAATATCGTTTTTAAACTGAATATTGTATTGTTGATATTGGTTTTTATTTCCTTGGGAATCTGGCATTTTATCGAGCCTCAGCCGTTTCATAATTTCATCGAAAACCCAATTCTTTGGTTTTTCCCTATTATGACTTTTGTTGGTCTTTTAGGATTGTTCAAAGTCCGTTCGTTCAAAAAAGACGGTCAGGCATTTATATTCTCCACTTTGTTTTTAGTAGGAGGATTTGCGTCAACAGCGGTTTCGATTTTTCCGAATGTTTTACCTTCGACTAATAATGTGAATCCGTCTTTGACGATTTACAACACTGCTGCAGGAGAATATGGTTTGAACGCTGGTTTGAGCTGGTTTTTTGTTGCTTTGTTTTTAGTGATTGTTTATTTTGTTATTCAGTATCGTGTTTTTAGCGGGAAGATGGATGATGTTGGGTATGGAGAGCATTAATATGTTTTTTATTCGCCACGAATTACACAAATTTTCGCAATCAATTATATGAATAGCCGTTGGTTTTAACCAGCGGTTTTTTGTATAAATAGTACTACTGAGGTTGCTTCGTTCCTCGCAATGACATAGCGTGTGTCTTTGCGAGGAACGAAGCAATCTCATTATGTTATTGATCAAATTTGAAAAAAAGACAAAACGTTAATTTACCCTAGTCTGCGTTAGGGATACGAACGGTATCCTTTTTTTGTAGCTTCTGCCACAAAAAAGATATAAATAATCTTTCTTAATTAGGAATCAGTTGTATTTTCAGAAAAACTTTATTAGAGCCTTAAAAGTAATGGCAGAGCGAATAAAATAGTTCCAATTAAAAAAATAAAAGTTAGAAGATGTATTTGGTAGTAATTTGCTCTTAAGAAAACAAATTGCTGTAGGGTACGAATGAGCCAAAAAAGAGAAGTTCCTGCTAGAAACCAATTTCCTAATGGAGTGTTTACAAGTTCAGTTGGAAAAACAAAGCAAATAACGGCCGTAAAAAGAAAATAATAAATAATTTGAATGTTTAAGATTTGCATGATTGCCTTGTTTGCAAAACTTATTTTTTTCAATTCTTTATCCCAATGAAATATTTTCCAAAAACCGGTGTGGAAAATCGCAAATCCAATGTTATAAACTCCGCATAAAAAGATTATGGTTTTCATTGTGTCTGATTTTACATTTAGCGTTTTTGTAAACTTATTTTTCTTTGCAAAAAAACTCAAATACAAGCGTTTAAAAATACTTAAATATTTCTTCACTTTTAGTTTTCATCTTTGTCAAAGCTCAAAACTTTGACAAAGATTACTCTACAAGTAAAACTAAATTAAAATATTTAAATAAAAATTTGCCAAATCTGCGAGAAACCAAAATCCCTAAAACAAAACCTCCTTAGTAATGATATAAAACCCCATTACCAAAACAAACCAGCCAAAAATAGGTTTCAGTTTAGTTCCGTCGATATTTTTAGAAAGCTGACTTCCTAATAGCATACCTAGAAGAGCCATTGCAGAAATACCTAATAAAAACGGATAATTGATGGGAGTTCCGATGTACAGATCGCCGGCAAAACCTATGGAGGAATTGATTGAGATAATTAATAACGAAGTTCCAACAGCTTGTTTCATGGGTAATTTGGCGAAAAAGAGCAGGGCAGGAATAATTAAAAATCCGCCGCCGGCACCCAGAAATCCAGTTATGATTCCGACAATGAAACCTATAAAACTAAGTTGAATGTAATTTGTTTCGGCACCTTTTATTTCAGGTTGATTTTTTCGAATCATCGAAATCGCTGCCGTAATCATCAGTACTGAAAAGATAATCATAATCAGAAAATCTTTCGAAACAGAATAGGAGGCAATTGAAAAAAGGGTAGAAGCAATCTGCGGAAAAATAACTTCACGAATAATCAAAATCGAAATCACAGACGGAATCGCAAAATATAATGCCGATTTGAGTTTGAGATTTCCCATTTTATAATGGCTGTAACTGCCAGACATTGCAGTTAATCCCACAATAAATAAAGAATAAGAAGTTGCCTGCTCCGGATTTACTTTAAACAAATACACTAAAATTGGAATGGTCAGAATGGATCCGCCCCCGCCAATTAGGCCAAGTGAAATTCCGATAATGATCGAAGCAAAATAACCCAGATATTCCATTGCATTTGTTTTTATGCAAAGGTGGTTTGATAAAAAGAAATCTACAGTAACATTTATCACATAGAAGTTATTAAACACGAATTATCACGAATTTTTTTTATTGTCACATTGAGCGGAGTCGAGATACTTTGCGGGTTCTCGACTCCGCTCGAACTGACAATTCCTTCGTGTTAATTCGTGAAATTCGTGTTCTTATACCTTTTTTAATAATTCAATTTGGTTGCGGTTGAGTTTGACCAAACCTCTTTGTTCCATTTTTTTGAGTAATCTGGAAACAACTTCTCTCGAAGTATTTAATTCGGTTGCGATTTCCTGATGGGAGAGATTTACTTCAGAGCAGCCACAGGCATCCGAATGCCTTTTTAGATAAAACTCCAGACGCTCGTCCATCGAACGGAAAGCGATATTATCAACAACTTCGAGTACTTCTTCAAAACGGCTTCGATAGGTTTCGATTACAAATTCGTACCAGGATCTGTGTTCCATCATCCATTTGTCCATCATTTGCAATGGAATCATCATAACCGAAACATCTTCGACCACTTTGGCCATGATCTGGCTTTTTTCGCTTTTGGCTGTGCAGATCATTGAAATGGCGCAGGCTTGTCCGGGTTGTAAATAATACATTAAAAATTCGCCGCCATCTTCGCCTTCGCGATAGATTTTAATTTTTCCTTTAGTAATTAAAACAGTGTTTTTGATGTATTGTCCGGTTCGCATTAAAATGGTTCCGGCTTTAAAATCCTGCGCGCTTCCGTTTTCTTCGATGGTCGAAAGAAGTTCATTGGAGAAATTCGGGAATATGTCTTTTAATGTATTTTGCATTGGTCTGTTTGTAGAATTAATAGCCCACGGATTTTACCGATTGAACTGGTTTACACAGATTAAGTCTCATCTAATCTGTGACTATATTTTTTACCACAAATTACACAAATTTCCACTAATTACTTTTGTGCCTAACTATTTATAAAAATCATTTTATCCATTAATCTGTGGCTATTTTTTTTCAGCAAGACCAAAGCGAGATGGTAGGGAATTTGTGAAATTTGTGAAATTTGCGGTTGAACTTTAATTGTCAAAATGAAATTAAAACATCTCATTTGATACAAAGATAGCAGATTGAAATGGTATAAATTATCAGAAAACCATATTTGGCTGCATTTTATGAAAATGAAAAAATCCTATTTTCGATCGACTTTATAGACTATATTTTTAAAAATAGTAAGTAAATTTGTGTTTCACTGATTATAATACTTTCTCTAAAACGTTTTCTGAGAATAATAATCGAAATCGCATTTGGTACGTTTTTAATTAATCGAAACGTCGTAATTTTACAAAAACACATTTATTATGAATTTATCACAAGAAGATTGGGTTAATCAGCTTGCTGCTGACGAGAATGCAGTTATACTGGACGTAAGAACTGAGGACGAATTTAATGACGGTTATATCGAGAATGCCGTAAACATTGACATCAATAAAGGACAAGGTTTTATTTATGAAATCGAAGAGTTAGATAAAAACAAAAATTATTACGTGTATTGCCGTTCTGGAGCAAGAAGTGCCAAAGCATGTCAGATTATGAATGAGTTAGGCATAGATAATGCCTATAATCTGCTTGGTGGAATTCTGGACTGGGAAGGTGAAACCGTAAATCCATAAGATAGAAGAAGAGGCACGAAAAGCCTCTTTTTTTCGTTTAAAATGCTATTAATAACCAAACTATAAAGTACCAGATTATGAGTTTAATACCAGAAGAATATCAGATTACAAACCTGATAAATCAAGATACCTATCTTGTAAATGGAGAATTAAAAAAATGGACAGGGCAAACCACACCTGTGTTTTCGACTATTTCTTCTACAGAAAAATATACACCGACATTATTAGGATCGATTCCGTTCATGGCAGAAAAAGAAGCTGCGGAAGTGGTTGAAGCTGCAAATGCCGCTTATAATAAAGGACAAGGTTTATGGCCAACTATGAAAGTGGTTGACCGTATTAAATGCATGGAAAATTTCGTAAGACAGATGAAAGAAACCCGCGAAGAAGTGGTTAAACTTTTGATGTGGGAAATTGGAAAAAACCTTGGCGATTCGCAAAAAGAATTCGACAGAACCGTTGAATATATTCAGGATACTATTGACAGTTATAAGGAATTAAACGGACGCAGTTCACACTTTTCTAAAGTACAGGGTGTAAACGCGATGATTCGCCGTGGACCTCTTGGTGTTGTTTTGTGTCTTGGACCTTACAATTACCCTCTTAACGAGACTTTCTCGTTATTGATTCCAGCTTTGATTATGGGTAACGCTGTAATCTTTAAACCGGCTAAACATGGTGTTTTATGTATTTCGCCATTGTTGGAAGCTTTTAGAAGCAGTTTTCCGAAAGGAGTTATCAATATCGTATACGGAAGAGGCCGTGAAGTTGCTTCCCCGATTATGAAATCTGGAAAAATTGATGTTTTGGCCTTAATTGGAAACAGTAAATCGGCGATTGCTTTGCAGGATCAGCATCCAAACAAAAACAGATTGCGTTTGATTTTAGGTTTGGAAGCTAAAAACCCGGCGATTATTTTACCGGATGCCGATTTAGATTTGGCTATTCAGGAATGTATTGCAGGAAGTTTGTCTTTCAATGGTCAGCGTTGTACTGCTTTAAAAGTATTATATGTTCATGAATCTATTGCAGAAGAATTCAACAGACGTTTTTCTGAAAAAGTAGATGCATTAGGATTTGGAAATCCGTGGGATAAAGGTGCTTCTTTGACACCGCTTCCGGAAACGGACAAACCAGCTTATATTCAGGGATTAATTGATGATGCGGTTCATAAAGGCGCAAAAATTCTGAACGAAAAAGGTGGAAAACATACTGAGAACTTTATTTTTCCGGCTGTTTTATATCCTGTAAATAAAGAAATGAGAGTGTATCATGAAGAACAATTTGGACCAGTTGTGCCAATTATTTCTTTCAAAGATATTAACGAACCTCTTGAAGATATGGCCGAATCAAATTACGGTCAGCAAGTAAGTTTGTTCGGAAAAGATATTAAAACTTTGGCACCGCTTATCGATGCTTTAGTAAATTTAGTTTGCAGGGTAAACCTCAACAGTTCTTGCCAAAGAGGACCGGATGCGTTCCCGTTTACAGGTCGTAAAGATTCTGCTGTAGGAACCTTAAGTATTCCGGATGCTTTGCGTTCGTTCTCAATCCGTACGTTCGTGGCTTCAAAAGATATCGCTTATAATAATGAAATTCTGCAGGAATTGCTAAACAGCAAAGAATCGAATTTTATTAATACCGATTATATTTTGTAGTTATTAAGGTTATATATTAATTGTAGATACCGTCTTTTTTCGCCAGAGAAAGACGGTTTTTTTTTGCCTAAGTTGCTAAGATTCTGAGATACTAAGGTTCTAAGGTTTTGTCACAAAGGCAGGACACTAAGTTTTTCTTTTTAATCTCGCAAAGCCGCCAAGTCGCCAAGTTTTTTTGAAGCTTTTAAATTTTTTAAACTTGGCGGCTTTGCGACTTTGCGTGAAATTCTCGCCAGTGAGTAAATAAAAATAAACTTTGCGACCCTTGCGTAATTCTTAGCGACCTTTGCGGTTAAGTGCCCCCCAACATAACAAAAAGCATAATTTTAAAAAGAAATGTAACATTAAGTTGAAAAAATCCACTAATATTATATCAATATTAAATCATCAAAATCTTAAAACTAGTTATGAGAAAAAATGTACTTCAATTAGTGGTAATTGCATTTATTTTTCTTGCACAAAACAGCTTTGCACAAGAGCTTTATATGCCTAGAAATATAAAAGAAGCTTACGCAAAAGGAACTCGTTCTATGGACGGGAAACCGGGAAAAAATTATTGGCAGAATCATGGTAAATACACCATGGAAATAGCGGTAGATCCTAAAACTAAAATCGTTAGCGGAACTGAATCTATCGTTTACGAAAATAATAGTCAGGATACTTTAAAAAACTTACTTATTAGGTTTGTTAATAATCTTCATAAGCCCTCCTCACCACGAGGCGGTAGTGTAACGGATGATTTTTTAAGTGACGGACTTACGATTACCTCCTTAAAAGTGGAGGGAGATGTTTATAAAGAAGACGCAAGAAAATGGGGAACGGTAGGGAATGTTAAATTGAAAAAAGCAATTCTTCCTCATTCTAAAATTACTATAAATATCGACTGGAATTATCCTTTGTCTAAAGATAGCGGGAGAGAAGGACAAATAGACGAAACGACCTTTTTTGTCGCCTACAGTTATCCGCGTGTAACCGTTTATGATGATTACAATAAATGGGATAGATTAGCTCATACAGATCGTCAGGAGTTTTACAACGACTTTAATGATTATACTTATGCTGTAAAAGCTCCAAAAAATTACGTAGTGTATGCAACAGGAGATTTATTAAATCCGGATGAGGTTTTACAACCTGAATTTTCAACACGTTTAAAAAAATCTTATGTTACCGACGAAGTATTACATATCGCCAATGAACAAGAAATGAAAAGAGGTGTCGTAACCAAACAAAACGATTGGAATATCTGGAAATTTGAGGCGAAACATATTTCAGATGTTTGTTTTGGATTAAGTGATCATTATTTATGGGATGCGAGCAGCGTTTTGGTTGATAAAAAAACAAATCGTCGCGCCAGTGTGCAGGCAGCTTATGACGTAAAAGGAAGTGATTTTACGGTTTCTGTAAAAAATAATCAATATGCTCTGGATTGGTTTTCAAATAATTGGCCGGGAATTCCTTATCCGTTTTCAAAAATGACGGCTTTCCAGGGATTTGCAGATATGGAATATCCAATGATGTGCAACGATTCTCAAATGGGAGATCCTAAATTTGCTCAATTGGTTCAGGATCATGAAGTGGCACACACTTATTTTCCTTTTTATATGGGAATCAATGAAACCCGTTATGCTTTTATGGATGAAGGCTGGGCAACCACTTTCGAATATTTAATCGGAATTGCTGAACATGGTAAAGAAGCTGCAGATAAATTCTATAAGAGCTTTAGAGTTGAGCAATACATCAAAGATGCTTCTACAGAAGAAGATCAGCCTATTATATCGATGTCCTCTCAACTTTCGGGAGCAGGTTATGGAAATAATTCGTATGGAAAAGCTTCTCTTTCTTATATCGCTTTAAAAGATTTGTTGGGGGATGATTTGTTCAAAAAATCATTGCATGCCTATATGGAGAATTGGAATGGAAAACACCCAATTCCGTGGGATTATTTCAACTCTATGAATACGGCTTCAGGAAAAAATTTGAACTGGTTTTTTAACAACTGGTTTTTTACTAATAATTATATTGATATTTCGGTTAAAGAGGTTTCTAAAAATAGTATTTCAGTAGAAAACACGGGAGGTTTTGCAATTCCGTTTGATGTGAAAATTGTTTACTCTGATGATTCAAAAGAAATAGTTCATCAAACTCCGGCAGTTTGGGAAAGCAATCAAAAACTGGCGACCATTATTTTGAACAGCAAAAAGCAAATCAAAAGTATTGCGCTTGATGGAGGTATTTTTATGGACGCCACTCCGGCGAATAATAATTTTATTGTAAAATAAAATAAGCGAATTTCTAAACCGTCTTTTTCATTTAGAAAGGCGGTTTTTTAATAATCAACTTAATAAAATTCAAAATGTCTGGAGAAAAAGATTTGCAAATATTGCTAAAGAGCATGAAGCCGGAACATAACTCTGGAGATTATGTTTTTTGTAAAGTCGAAAAATTAGGAAATCTTAATTTGGATGAAGTTGAAATGTTCTTTAAAGAAAAAGAAGCAACAACATTAATTCTTAAAAGAGAAATTGCGGAGAAATTGAATTTAGACTATTCGATGACAATGTCGTGGATAACGCTTTCGGTACATTCTTCTTTGGAAGCTGTCGGATTAACAGCGGCGTTTTCAAAAGCACTTTCAGATAAGGGAATTAGCTGTAATGTTGTGGCAGGATTTTATCATGATCATATTTTTGTTGGTAAAAGTGACACGGAAAAAGCAATGCAGATTTTAAAAGCATTTTAAAATTCAGTTGACATTGTTGTTCGGCATATGTTCTATTCTACTAATTTATTTAAGATAGATTATGTAACTTTTTAAGAATGATTGCGAATAATTCATTGAAATAATCAATAATAAGCTTATTTTTTTTGTTTTAATATGTTAAAAATTAAGTATTCGCAACATAAATGAGGAAAGACGTAAAATAGTTAGGTGCTAACCGTGTATTTTTGCAAAAAATAAAAAATAATAACACAAATGAAAAAGCCCCTAATTTTTCTTGTTCTACTATTCTCCTGTACAATTATTGCTCAGAATGATCCAAAAGTTGCATTTCAAAAAACAAGATATGAATTGGCGGTTTCCTGCTACAAGAAAGCTGATTTTGTAAAAGCACTTGATTTATTTTCTATCGCTTCTAAAATTAAGCCCGAAAACGAATTAGGAAAAGAGTCTATCAAAAAAGTAGATAGCCTAAAAATCATGTTAAGAAAAAGCATCATGGATAAAGTTATCGGAACCTGGAAAATGAATGGCGACAAACCACTTTGGGCTGTAAATGCTGCTAATAATACCAACTCTAAGACAGTAGAAGAATTGGTAGAAATTAATCAAAAACAGATTTTGTTTTATGAATTAGATACTAAAACAAAAGCGAAAAAATTGATCAAGTCTGAAGATTTAGCCTATTACAACAAAGATCAATCCGATGCTTTATTTTCAGCTATTATTCTATCTGATGGAACTATTTGGAATTGTTCATTAAACGAAGATTCAGATATATTGCATGTAATCAATATTGCCAAACAAACGGAAAATGGTGTTGAGAAAATAAAAGCTGATAATTTGGAACGATTTTACAGCAAGGTAAAATAACAAAAAAGGGAATCAAATTGATTCCCTTTTTTATGCTCTATTTTAAGTTTACAAGAATTTAAATCCTACGGAGAAATTAGAGATCCCTGTTTTGACACTTCGTCCGGAAGGGTCAAGATCAGTAACACCGGCCAGGTAGCGATAGTCTACCGTAAATCTCCATAAATCGACTCCGGCACCACCAAGAAAACTGCTGTTGTTTTTCTCAAATGCAATATAATTAAGGCTATTGCTCGCTTTTATATCAGAATAATTTTTCCAGTTGTAGCCAACAAAAACCCTAATGTTTCCTAGTTTTCCTAAGGGAACAATTTTGAAACCTGCAATTAAGGTCGCGTCTGTTCCTCCTAATGTATATTCGGTTTCTCCAATTCCGGTTTGTGAAACACTAAATTTTGAAGATGCATACCCAAATTCTCCCTGACCATAAAAAAGTAATAAATTCACTCTTACAAAACCTGCAAAACCAATGTCGGTACCAGAGCTTTTGGAACTGAAATCATCCGTAATAACCGAAGTTATATTAGAAGAAAATTGAGGTCCAAATTGTATCAATTGTGCAAAGCCATTTACACTAATACATAATAATGCTGCTAAAATGAATTTTTTCATAATTGGATTTATTTGTATTTACATAGCATAAAAATAATTATTATTAATCAGAATAGTATCATATTTTAGAATTTATTTTAATGTATTATTTTGAATATGAGTAAATTAAGAAAACTCTTTGTTTTGATTAAAATGCTTTTAAAGTCCCGTAAATTTGTTTTATATGATAAACAACAATAGCAAAGTGAAAATTGCATCAATTAAAGCTTCAGAAACCTGGGAAATTAGGCATAAAGTAATGTGGCCAGATCAGCCTTTTGAATTTGTTCAGTTGGAAGAGGATAATTCAGGACTACATTTTGGAGTGTTTGATCAGGATAAATTAGTTTCAATTGTTTCTTGTTTTATTGCTGATGATGAAATGCAGTTTAGAAAATTAGCAACACTGGAAAACTATCAGGGAAAGGGAATAGCTTCATTATTGTTAAATCATATTTTGAAACTTGCAAAAGATAAAGGTTTGCGAAAAGTATGGTGTAATGCAAGAACCAATAAAAAGTCATTTTACGAGAAATTTAGCATGACAGATATTGGTAAAACGTTTGTTAAATCAGGTCAGGAATTTTCAATAATGGAAATTTTGCTTTCCTAGTTAAACTATTTTTACGGAATAAAATTGTAGCCGTCAAATATTTGCGATTTTGATTTTATTTGGAAAATCAACCACTTTTGTTAGTAAGTTTTTGTTTACAAAATGATATTTTTATGAGATTTTGCAAGAAATTATTAAGGTTTTATTATAATTTCTGAGTAAAAAAATAATGAAAACGTTTTCGTGTTTTTTTAAATGTTAAAGCTTATAAAATTTTCTTTTTTTGTATAAATACTTTACTTACTTTCGCACCCAAATGAGAAAGTTAATAGTATTTTTAGTGTTTATGAATTTCCTTCTGCTAGGCGGAGGGCAATATCTTAATGCTGAAACGCACCAAAGTTCTCATCACTATCTGGAGAAAAGACATCGCGTTAAATACACTACTCAGGATCAGGGCAGTTCTATCATAGAAGATGCCGATGTAGATCTTGATGAAGAATGTCTTGGTAATGATAATCTTAAAGATAGTTTAAGTAATAAGTTTTTTGCAACAAATTATAGCTTATTAGATGGCTGGTATCTGACAATCTCACGTCAGATCGTTGTGAATTCATTTAATCGTTTTGAAATTTTCGGCTCATCTTGTGGCCAGTCAAATCCTATTTATATTACTCAACGAGTATTAAGAATATGATTTAGAATATACATCAGTCACCTTTGTTGTGATCGTGCATATCTTTTGATGTATATTTTTTCTACTTCTTCTTATATGAAATTTAAGATCTGACTTAGGCTTGCTGATGCATTTTTTCATCTAAAGGAATCACTGCATTCCAAGCATTCAATCGCTTAAATTTCCATTAAAATCATGAAAAGAATTATCGTGTTAACAGGCATGCTTGCCTTGTTGTGCCTAACCAGTTGTACATCAAAAAAAGAAGAAAAAGAAGAAGTTGAAAAATTTACAGTGACAAACCCTGTAAAAATTGACACTTCATTTACCAAAGAGTATGTTTCGCAGATTAAATCTGTACGGAATATCGAACTCCGCGCCCAGGAAAAAGGGTTTCTACAAAACATTTATGTTGATGAAGGCCAGTTTGTAAAAAAGGGCCAGTTGTTGTTTAAAATTATGCCAAACATGTATCAGGCTGAATTGCTTAAGGCTCAGGCGGAACAAAAATCTGTAGAAATTGAATTGCAAAATTCGAAGTTACTGGCAGATAAAAATATCGTTTCTAAAAACGAATTAAGCGTGGCTCAGGCAAAATTGCAATCTGCAAAAGCCGAGGTTGCATTGGCAAAACTTCATTTATCATTTACTGAAATCAGAGCTCCGTTTGACGGAACAATTGATCGTATTCCATTAAAATTAGGAAGTCTTATTGACGAAGGTGAATTGTTAACCAGTCTTTCAGACAACAGCCAAATGTTTGCTTACTTCAATGTATCTGAGCCGGAATATCTTCAATACCAAACGGATGTAAAAGACCGTGCAGAAACTAAAGTGAATTTGCTTTTAGCTAATGGAGAGTCTTTTAAATACAAAGGAAATGTAGAGGTTATCGAAAGTGAATTTAATAATGAAACCGGAAATATTGCTTTCAGAGCGAGATTCCCTAATTCAGAAAAATTGCTAAGAAACGGAGAAACCGGAAAAGTTCAAATGCTTGTTCCTCTTAAAAACGCTATTGTGATTCCGCAAAAAGCTACTTACGAAATTCAGGATAAAAAATATGTTTTTATTGTAGATAAAAACAATAAAGTAAGTTCAAGAGAAATCACCATTACAGGTGAAGTACCTGATTTATATGTAGTAAAAACGGGACTTGCTGAAAATGACAAAATTTTACTTGAAGGAGTTCAGAAAGTAAAAGAGAACGACAAAATTAAATATGAATTCCAATCTCCTCAAACGGTAATCAATCATTTACGCGTAAAAGCGGAGTAAGCAAGTGTTCAGTCGCAGTTTTCAGTTTTCAGCGGATTGTATTGAAACCTGAAACCTGAAACAATTGTAATTTTCGTTTTGGTTTAATCATTAAAAAATAAATAAATGTTTAATAAATTTATACAAAGACCTGTACTGTCGATAGTAATATCGCTGGTTATTGTCTTTTTAGGAATATTATCGGTGATGAATTTACCTATCACCCAGTTTCCTTCCATCTCTCCGCCGATGGTAAATGTTACCGCAGATTATCCTGGATCTAATGGTGAATTGATGATCAAATCGGTTGTTATTCCGTTAGAAAGAGCTTTAAATGGAGTTCCGGGAATGAAATATATGACTTCTGATGCCGGAAATGATGGTGAAGCAAGTATTCAGGTTGTATTTAACTTAGGTACCGATCCTAACCAGGCTGCGATTAACGTGCAGAACCGTGTGGCTTCGGTGACTAATAAACTACCTCCATTAGTAGTAAGAGAGGGAGTAAAGATTACCCGTGAGGTTCCGAGTATGTTGATGTATGTGAATCTTTACAGTACGGATAAAAATACCGACATGAAGTTCTTATACAATTATGCTGATATCAACGTATTATCAGAATTGAAAAGGGTAAATGGAGTTGGTTCCGGAGATATATTAGGAACACGTGAATATGCGATGCGTATTTGGTTAAAACCAGATCGTATGTTAGCTTATAAAATATCTGCTGATGAGGTAATGGAAGCGTTATCAAGTCAGAGTTTGGAGGCATCTCCAGGTAAAACGGGTGAAAGTTCTGGTAAACGTTCTCAGGCATTTGAATATGTATTGAAATATTCAGGGCGTTTTACAAGCAAAGAGCAATATGAGAACATTATAGTAAAATCAAATAGCAACGGGGAACTTTTGCGTTTGAAAGATATTGCTAAAATTGAATTCGGTAGCTCGATGTATGACATTTACTCTAATTTGAATGGAAGACCATCTGCAGCTATTGTATTGAAACAATCTTTTGGAAGTAACGCGAATCAGGTTATTGAAGACGTCAAAGCCAAACTGGAAAAAATCAAACAAAAATTCCCAAAGGGAATGGATTACGAAATCTCTTATGACGTTTCTAAATTCTTAGATGCTTCTATTGAGAAAGTAATTCACACTTTAATCGAAGCTTTTATTTTGGTTGGTTTAGTTGTGTTTCTTTTCTTAGGAGACTGGAGATCTACGGTTATTCCGGCAATTGCTGTACCGGTTTCGTTGGTGGGAACCTTTGTGTTTATGACCTTCTTTGATATTTCATTGAACTTAATTACGTTGTTTGCTCTGGTTTTGGCGATTGGGGTCGTCGTCGATGATGCGATTGTGGTTATTGAAGCAGTTCACGCCAAGATGGAGGAAGAACATCTTTCGCCATTGAAAGCGACTAAAAAAGCGATGCACGAGATTGCAGGAGCAATTGTGGCGATTACATTCTTAATGGCAGCGGTATTTATTCCGGTTGCGTTTATGTCAGGTCCTGTTGGAGTATTTTACAGACAGTTCTCGATTACGATGGCAACGGCGATTATCCTTTCCGGTATTGTGGCTTTGACTCTGACACCGGCACTTTGTGCGATGATGTTAAAAAATAATCACGGTACGCCTAAAAAGAAAACACCTGTAAACAGATTTATAGATGGTTTTAACAACAAGTTTAACCTTGCTCAGGGCAAATACCAAAATGTATTAGCGAAAATCGTAAACAGAAGAGCCGTTACTATTATCGCACTTCTTGGATTTTGTGCCGGAACATGGTTGATTAGTAGCACTGTGCCTTCAGGGTTTATTCCGAATGAGGATCAGGGAATGTTTTATGCTATTATCCAGACACCTCCGGGTTCATCATTAGAAAGAACAAATAATATTGCGGAGAAACTGCAAAAAATAGCCGAAACGGTAGAGGGAGTTAAATCGGTTTCTTCATTGGCAGGTTACGAAATTTTGACGGAAGGTACCGGATCTAACGCCGGAACTTGTTTGATCAACTTGAAAGACTGGAACGATCGTAAACAATCGGTACAGGAAATTATGATTGAACTGGAAGAAAAATCGAAAGATATTCCCGGTGCAAATATCGAATTTTTCCAACCGCCAGCAGTACCAGGATATGGAGCAGCAGGAGGATTTGAACTTCGTTTGCTGGACAAAACAGGTGCAGGTGATTTCAAAAAAGTAGAAGAAGTCAATAAAGAGTTTGTTGAAGAATTGAATAAACGTCCAGAGCTATCTAACGTGTTTAGTTTCTTTAGTGCGAGCTTCCCTCAATATATGATGAAAGTCGACAATGATTTGGCACAACAAAAAGGAGTTTCTATCGAAAATGCGATGAATACCTTGTCAACTCTTGTGGGTAGTAACTACGAAATCAGTTTCATTAAATACGGAATTAACTATAAAGTAATCGTTCAGGCTGCACCAGAATATCGTGCACAGCCAGATGACATTTTGAAATTGTATGTGAAAAATGACCGTGATGAAATGGTTCCTTTTTCTGCCTTTATGAAATTGGAAAAAGTATACGGTCTTTCAGAGATTACGAGACACAATATGTATACCTCAACCGAGATTAGTGGTGGTCCTGCTCCGGGATATAGTTCCGGAACAGCGATTAAAGTAATTCAGGAAGTTGCGGCTAAAAAATTACCGAGAGGATTTGATATTGACTGGGCAGGTATTTCAGCCGATGAGGTTGCACAAGGAAATCAGGCAATTTGGGTATTCCTTATTTGTTTAGGGTTCGTGTACCTGGTATTAGCGGCACAATACGAAAGTTTTATTCTGCCATTATCTGTAATTCTTTCTTTACCAGCAGGTATTTTTGGAGCTTTCCTTTTATTGAAAGTAACAGGATTAGAAAACAATATTTATGCTCAGGTTGCGATGGTAATGCTTATTGGTTTACTAGGTAAAAATGCCGTGTTGATTGTAGAGTTTGCGATACAGCGACATGCTGCCGGTAAAACAGTTCTTGAAGCTGCAATGGAAGGAGCGAAAGCGAGGTTCCGTCCTATTTTGATGACTTCATTTGCTTTTATTGCGGGATTATTACCGCTTGCTTTTGCTTCTGGTCCGGGTAAAATTGGTAACAGAACCATTGGAACAGCAGCTGCGGGAGGTATGCTTATCGGAACTATTTGCGGAGTATTTGTAATTCCGGGATTGTATTACATTTTCGGAAGAATTGCAGAGAAACACAAATTGGTTAAAAATGAAGAAGAGAATCCATTAACTGAAGAAATTGATAACAATCATGTCTAAATTCAAATTATATCAATATAGTGTTGCGGTAGGTTTATGCCTTGCTGTTGCGGGCTGTAAAGCTCCAGCGGCAGAGACGGCAACGACCAGCACACCTGTTCCTGAAGCATTTGGTATTGCAAAAGCTCAGGATACAACCAATACGTCTACTGTAAAATGGAATGAGTTCTTTAAGGATCAAAACCTTGTTGATTTGATTGATGTGGCCCTGAAAAACAATCAGGAGTTAAACATGACGCTACAGGAAATCGAAATAGCAAAAAATGATATTAGGGTTCGCAAAGGCCTTTTATTACCAACTGTCGGAGTACGCGCCGGAGCTGGAGTAGAGAAAGTAGGTAGGTACACCAGCCAAGGGGCTGGTGATGCCACTACAGAAATAAAACCAGGTATTGAAACGCCTGATCCGCTTGGAGATTTTACCATTGCAGCTTATGCAAATTGGGAAGTAGATATCTGGAAAAAACTGCGTAATTCTAAAAAAGCAGCAGTAAACAGATATTTGGCTACAGTTGAAGGGAAGAACTTTGTAGTGACCAATCTTATTGCTGAAATAGCCGATTCTTACTATGAATTATTGGCTTTAGATACTCAATTGGATATTGTAAAACAAACGATCACATTGCAATCCAATGCATTGGAAATTGTAAAAATTCAAAAACAGGCGGCGAGAGCTACAGAATTGGGCGTTAAGAAATTTGAGGCCGAAGTTTTAACTTCAAAAAGTCTGGAGTTTGACATTTTACAACAAATAAAAGAAAATGAGAACAAAATTAATTTCTTGTTAGGACGTTATCCGCAGGAAATTAAAAGAACAAACAGCAACTTCTTAACGTTATTGCCAGCTTCCGTTAGTGCCGGTATGCCATCTCAATTGTTGATGAACCGTCCTGATGTAAAACAGGCAGAATTAGAATTGGTTGCTGCTAAATTGGATGTGAAAGTAGCCCGTGCCGAATTTTATCCGTCACTTGATATTTCTGCAGCGTTTGGGGTTCAGGCTTTCAAACCTTCTTATTTGTTCACCTTCCCGGAATCTATTTTATATTCTTTGGCAGGAGATCTTGCTGCGCCTTTGATCAATAGAAATGCCATTAAAGCCGAGTTTTCAAGTGCCAATGCGAGACAGCTTCAGGCTTTATATAATTATGATAAAACTATTTTAAACGCTTATTTAGAAGTATCTAATCAGCTTTCTAAAATCGATAACCTTCAAAAGAGTTATGATCTAAAATCACAACAGGTTGATGCGTTAAACACTTCGATTGATGTCTCTAATGATTTATTTAAATCGGCCAGAGTGGATTATTTTGAAGTTTTAATGACACAGCGTGACGCATTAGAATCGAAATTAGAACTGATCGATACTAAAAAAGAACAACTCAACGCGGCAGTTCATGTTTACAGAGACTTAGGCGGGGGTTGGAAGTAGGTTACCATTTTAATTAGTTATTAGTAGAGGCCTCTCAGAAGTAAAATTCTGAGAGGTTTTTTTTGGGGAAAGAAGAAAGAATAAAGAGGAAAGAAAATAGATTGATTCGTTTTATGAGAAGTTAAAAGTTCTTATGGAAATGAGTGTTCTGGCTCGGACAGGAATAGGATTCTTTTGAAATGTTATTGTTAATCTATATTAGTTTGTAATTTGGAAAAAGAAAATAATATATTTGAAAGAAAAATATATGTGATTAACATTATACCTATCTGCCTTGATTCGGGTGGCTTTGTATGATTTCATTATACATATATAGAAGTTACCAACTATATTTAAAAAAAAACTCATGGATAAAAAACGAATATTAGAACTACACAGCAAAATGATAGATGATGGTCAAATACCATCAATACTTTATAAACATACTTCGATTTCTAGCAATCTAAAAAAAACACTTAAAGATGCAGAACTTTACTTTGCAGACCCAACGTCATTCAATGACCCTTTTGATTGTCAAATTAACGACCAAACAAAATGGACAGACGAATTAATAAAAGATTATGTCAGTTACACAACAAAATTAACCGGAGAAAAAATAAAACCAGAAGATGTTGTTAAAGCCAACAGACAAAATCCTGGCAGTTTTTCAAAACATTTTACTACAACCTTTAAAAAGACCCTTGCCAAAATTGGAGTAACTTGTTTCTTGCCAAATCCTAAAAATTTATTGTTATGGGCTCACTACTCTTCTTCACATAAAGGAATTTGCTTAAAATTTGACATTACTAAGGACCCTGATTTTTTTTCTTTAACATTTCCAGTAAAATATTCAACGGAATATCCTGTGTTCGACTACTTGACCGAAAGAGAGAAACTTGTAAATAAGGCAGTATTGACAAAATCAGACCATTGGAAATACGAAGGAGAAATAAGAACTCTTCAAAAGACATTTGGTAAATACTCTTTTAAAAAGGAATGTTTAACTGAAATTATTTTTGGTTGCAAATCTGACCCAAAAGAGATAGCAGAGATTCGTCAAATTATTGAAGAAGCTAAATATCCTAATCTAAAATTTAAACAAGTAAAACTAAAGAATGACAAATATGATATTGACATTGTTGATATCTAAAAAATACGGTTGGTAACAACTAGTACAACGAATTTGGACAATAGGTTAAATGAAAAGTTGGTTTTGTATTTGAGATGATTTGGCAAGTTCGATTAATGAGATTAATTTAGTCTCAAATCTAATGTAGTCTCAGAACATTGCACCTAATTTTAAAAACAAAAAAACGAATGAACATATTTCCAAAAAACGATTATACTTTCAAAATAATTGGAGAACAAACAGAAACTCTTGAACGTTTAAAAAGAAGAACTGAACTGTCTGAAAGTTTGACTTCAAAAATAACCGACAAATCATTTCGTGGCATAATTAAAGACAATACGTTTAGGATAATATCCTCAGAAATTGGAAAAGGGGCATTTTGCGTTTTAACAGGCAAAATTGTTAACAAAAATGGACAAGTTGAAGTGGAAATAAATAAAGCCTTCCGAATTTTGCTAAGTGTTTTATTGTGCTTTCCTTTCATAGGTTTAGTTGCTCAATTTTTTTCTAGCAAAGAAGAGTTTTCAATAATCTTTATACTTGTGGCAATACTACAATTATTACTAATTAGATATGTATTTATTGAATTTGCATTCAGGCGATTCTCAAAATCTAGCTTAAGTAAATTGAGTGACGTATTGGACATAGATTGCCTTGAAAAAAACTAAGTACAACAGCTACTAAAATGGATTATCGTAGTAGGACGTTATAAATCATGGAAGTAATTAGTTATCAGTACAAGCCTCCCAGAAATAAAATTCTGGAAGGTTTTTAAATATACTTGAACTTCGGATAATTGTAAAATCATCTGATGCTATAATTGATTATTCGTTTTAGCTTCGTTTATTAATTGTATAATCTTTAAAGCTACATCGCTTGACGATTGAAAATTTTGCCCAGTGACGATTCTTCCATCGGTTTCTACATGTGAGATGTCACCTTTAGAAAACTTAAAATTACCTCCTCTTTCTTCAATTGTCTTTTGAATCAAGAATGGGAAATGCTTAAAATATTCTCCATCTTGTTTTTCAAATGACTCTGGGTAACCACTGATTTTTTTCCCCGCTACTAAATACTTGCCATCATTTGTTTTTAAGTTTACAATTCCTGCAGTTCCGTGACAAACAGAAGAGATAATACCCTTGTTTTCTTCGTATACTTTTAATGCAATAGTTTGAATTTGCTTATTTTCCGGTACATTATACATAGCAGATCCGCCACCAACGTAATAAACAGCTTTATAATTTTTGGAATCAATTTCTTCGGGTTTTTTAGTATTTTTTATAGCGTACATAAAATCCGGATCAAACAAATATTGTTTTTGCAAAGAGTCAGATGTGTTGATATAGGCTAATGGAATACTTCCTCCTTCCGGACTTACAAAATCGACTGTGTATCCAGATATTTTAAAAGTATTGTAGGCGTTTACTATTTCCGCAAAACTATTGCCAGTGGCTATGGTCGATTTGCCATAATAATGGGCATTCGAAACAATAAACAAGATTTGCTGTCCTGATTTATTACTGCTTAAACTGCTTGCCGATTTACTGATTATTTTCCATTCGCCCTGAATCTTTTTGAGTAAAAACAGATCAATAAATTCCATTTTTTTGTCAGGTATTAGTATTTCTGCCTTAGCCGACGCTATGTTGTTATAGAGATCAATAGAAATAATTCTGCCTATGCGACCATTAAATTGCCCCTGCTTGTCATTTTTAAACCATGTTGTGTATTCGCTAATGGGTACAATCCATAAGTCTTTGTCTTTGTGGCTTAAAAATAGATTGGCTTCGGAATAAAATGCTTTTTCGATGTTGTCAGGGTTGTTGTATGAGGTACCATCTAGGTAATTCTGAATACATTTTTTAACAGCCGCCTCTTCTCCTGTTTGTGCCAATAGACAAGTTGGCAAAATTACTAGTGCGATAAAACAGATCATTTTTTTCATAAGCTTTTAGAATTAAATTTTTCACAAAGCTATGATTGGTGGAATTTGAATCGGAATAAATTTATAATTCAGGACTCCTGATTTATAAATTAGGACAAAGGAAGAAGTTTTTACGGTGTTTACAGGTGTTGTTCTGGTAACTTTTTTATCGTTATGAAATCTGATTTTTGTATGGGAAAATTAGTGGTGAGTTGTCAAATTTGGGATTAAGTTTAAGATTTGGAATTTGGAATTTGAGATTTGGGAATTTTCGTTATTTCGATATGGCTATTTTTGCTTTAAACCCTTTATCAGGTTCTGTATCAAAATCAAAAGTTCCTTTAACAGCCTCAATACGGCTTTCCATGTTTAGAAGACCATTTTTTATCATCTTAGTTTTTTCGCACCCGATACCATTATCAGTATAGTGTATTAAAATAGATTTGTGATCATTTTCAAATTTTATAAGAACTAGACTTGCTTTACTGTGTTTCTTCATATTCACCATTAATTCCTGTAAAATTCGACTAATGGTAATCTTTTTTGTTTCATCAATAATTTCCCAGTTGATATCTTCTAAATTGTTCACAATAATATTTCTTTCGTTGGTATCATAAGCCAAAAGCATTTCTTTTATGCTGTTGGTAAAGTCTACTCCCGTCTCAATTCTATTGTTTTCTTTTGAAATTCCTCTCACACGTCCGTAAATATCATCTAATTTTTGGAGTAGATTTTCTTTGGTACTTTCCGTTGATAAGGGCTGAGATTCGGCAAAGGCAATTACATGATAGACATCGTTTGCTAATTCATCGTGGATTTTTTTAGCAATTCGGGTTTCGGTGTTATATGAAGTTTTAAATTCTATGGTTTTGCTTTTGTTTTTATAGTAACGAATTAAAATGGCTATTAAAATGGTTAAAAAAACAAGAACGATTGCAAATACAATTCGAAGATACTTGGCTCTTTGAAGTGATAATAGGTTTTCTGCTTTTTCTAAACGAAGTTTTGCATTTTCGTCTTTTTCTTTTTTTGCATCGTATTTAATCTTCGCAAACTTATTTTTAAAGTTATTTCTAATCTTAATAATGCTGTCGTTTAGTGTAAAATACTTTTGTACGTATTTGTTATGATCTGCACTGTGATTATTCGAAATTATGATTTGTAGTGCTTCTAATCTTTCGTCAACACTATTTAGTTTTGTAGCAACATTGTATGCTGTAAAAGCATTTTTATCTGATTTTTGAATGTCCTTTTTAGCATAATAATCAGCCAGGTGCAGATAACTTTCAATACTTCCATAAGTATCCTTGATTTCATTTCTTATTTGTAGTGCTTTATTCATTAAAGAGAATCCTTTTTCATGCATTCCATTTTTAAAGTAAGCATAACCCAAATTATCTTGCATTCTCGATAAAGATTCGTCTGACCTCTTTAATTTTTTATTTAAAATAGATTCTAGAAGTATAATGGCTTTATCGTATTTTTTTTGTTGGATATAGATTGGTGCAATATTACATAAGGGAATTTGTTTATCTATAGGATCTGTTACTTGATTTGATGCTTTCTTATAATAAAGAATAGCGTCGTTATAAAGAGAAAGTTCTTTGTCTGCAATCCCTAACCTATTGTTAATATTACTTAAATACTCTTTTTTATTTTTAACATAAGGTAATGCTTCGGTCACTGTTTCCTTACTCCCATAGTAGTCTCCATTGACTTGTTGGATAGCGGCCATTTGAACAAGTATATAGCCAATATTAGCACTGTCTTTTAATGTTTCATAAAGCTGCTTTGATTTATTAAACTGGTAAAAAGCAGTATTAAAGTTTTGTTTATCAATATTTTCAATTGCTTTATTTCGCAAAGTAGACGCCTCTTTTCGGATAGGATCAATATTAATAGTGACAGGCTTTTTTTCCTGACAGGAAAAAAAGAAAAGAAGAATAATAAAATAAAAAAACGGGGGCCGTAACATATAAATTTACTTTCCCCGAAAATAGTAATTAATTAAATACTAAAAATATATATTATTGATCAGTTGGAGGTGGTGGAGGTGGTGGTTTAGGACCGTCATCACCAGGACCATCAGCCTGAGTTGATTTTGAGTGATCAATAATTTTCTCTGTTTTCTTTTTTGGCTGAGTTTCGTATTCGTCAGCAGTACAAGAAAATATGGTAAATATTAACGCAAAGGCGATTAAAAGTAATAGTTTTTTCATTTTAATTTAATTTAGAAATTAGACATGAGTATGGCCGTCCGGAGTATATCTGGAGCTTGTTAATGGCAATACCAAATTGACTTTTTGGGAAGTAAACTGTGTAGAACTATAAGACGTTATTTATACTTCCCGAATAAACCCGGTCTTACGTTTTCCACACTGTTTATTTGAACTAGTTTTATATTTTGTTAAATCTGCAGATAAAACGTGAACTAATTTCTATGGCAAAGTAAAGGCGCTTTGAAGCCTTTGTAGATAAGGGATTCCCGGAATTCCCGCGTTTTCCTGAGATTCCCAGGAAATCCTTAAAACAAAATAGAATGGACAATAAATTTAGGTTTGTTAGAACATGTTACCTGAATGTAAAATCAACCTGGGCTTTATTATAATAGATGCAAAAAATCATAAAAAGGTTGTCGTGGACTATTAAAAAATAGATGAAATTGCTGTCCAGAGTTTATCCGGAGCTTGTTTATGGCAATACCAAATTGATTTTTGGGAAGTAAATTGTGTAGAACTGTAAGAAGTTATTTATACTTCCCGAATAAATTCGTTCTTACGGTTTTCCACACTGTTAATTTGAACTAGTTTTCTATTTTTGTTAAATCTGCAGATAAAACGTGAACTAATTTCTATGGTAAAGTAAAGGCGCTTTTAAGCCATTGTAAATAGGGAATTCCCAGAATTCCCGCGTTTCCTGAGATTCCCAAAAAATGCTAAAACAAAAAAAGATATCATGCACAGTCATACTTTAGAAGAATATAAAAAAGCGATTAAAATTAAATATGAGACAGAAAAAGAAGGAGAGTACTTTGATTACTTGTATAGCCCTTCTCGTGGTAAACTCCGCGATTTGTGCTGGCTTATTTTTGAGAATAACCCAACTCAGGATGATTTAAATGTTTTCAGAAATTTATTTTGTTTAGATTTTGATCATACCAAAAAGAATAAGTTTAAGGAACAAAAAGATAAGTTCAGGCCTATTGAAACCTTTTTTAAAGGTGAAACAGATCCATTGAATATTGATGCAATAAATCTGGCGGCAGTCATAGTTGATTTTCAACCGCGCCCTTTTAAAAAGTTTGATAAAAAATGTAGAATTGAAGAAGCAAAACAGATTGAAATTGCTGATAAAGCAAATGCAGTTGTTGAAATTGAGGAGAAAATCATAGTGGTAGAGCGTTTAGTGAAAAATGAAAATGAAGAGTCGAAAGAACATCCTGAAAAAGGAAATACTTTTTTTAATCTTGCGTCTATATTTTCTAAAAAAATAGGTCAGAAACTATATCCGAGAAAAATAATTACGATAGGAATTGGAGCTGTCGCTTTGGTGTCTTCTGCGCTTTTATATTTTGTGCAGAAAAAAGATTAGAAAGCAAAGTTTCTAAATGGAAGTGGGAAGCATTTCGAAAAATAAAATGCAGGAAAGAATAAATTTTGGAGTAGAAAAAGTTTGTTTTTTGGCATATAGTATCTGTTTATTTATATAATAAAGATAAGCAAAATAAACCAATAAACCTAGTAAATATACGGGAAATGACGTTTTTTTTTGCTCTAAATACGTATTTTTTTGGAATTTTTTGACTGTAGATTAATGATTTTTAAAGACGATAAAAACTCGCTTTTTTATAGATAATTGACTTGTAATAAAATTATTTATATTTATAAAACATTACAATAGATTTTGATGTCTGTTAACTAAAAACATCTTTTATGAAAAAGCTCCTAACACTATTAATTGTTTTCTGTATTTTCGGTTGTAAAAAATATGTTGTCTCGTTTGAACAGCCAACGAATATGAAACTTGATAATTTAAAACTGGAAGTACTTCTGGATAAAAAGAAAGTTCAGGAAATTAACCTTAAAGCAACAAATGCAATGCCTTCGTATGAAACAGTAGCATTGTCAACATCAGGTGAGGGAAAACATCTGCTTCAGGTTAAAGTAAAAGATACGATCTTTAGTTATGATATAAAGTATCCCGAAGAAAGATATATTCTTTTGACAGCGCACTTAAAAGAGAATGGCAAGATTCATATTGGCATTTTAAAACAGCAATATAAATTTAGATTTCAGTGAGAGATGATTTATTTCAAATATAAAGAAACATATAGGTGTTAAACAGTTTAAATAAAAACCAACTTTACATAGTAATATCAATATCTACTGTATTATTCGTTATTTTGAATTTTATAATAGGACCAACTTCTGTTTTTGGACTTGCTGAATTTATACAAAACAAAACAGGATACTTTTTTGTAATTGATATAAATACTCTTGATTATTTTTTAATTTCATCAATTTCATTTATAGGAATACTAATAAAATCTAAAAGAAAAATAAATAGTTTGACAGAAATATTAAAAGTTGACTTTACTATATTATTAAGTTGTATTGGAACTTTTAGTATTGGATTATGCTTATTAATTACGAAAATAGGAAGCCCAAGTGAAAATCCGTTAATTCCAGAATATTTGCGTGTTGAACCATTTAAAGAATACTCTTCATTTTTAATTGCTTTAGGAATTATTTTAACCTTTTTAGTGGTTAAAAATGATGTCAAAGAAACGGAAAACAGAATTGAGGAAATTGGTATGGAAAATGAATAAAACCGAACGTGCAACAACTTCTAGAATACATGACAAGAATAATATTTGACAATAGCTGTTTTGCTTTTCAACTGCGTCACTTTTTCTCAGACGACAAAAAAAGAGAATTATACATTGAAAATCATAAAAGCAAAAGTTGTAAAAGGGGACAAACAAACATTTTTGATAACTCCTTCAACTCTCACCAACAATACTAAAGATACATTAAGATATTACAGTATGTCTTGTTCGTGGCAAGACTTTTATTCGGTTGATAGTAATAAATTGCAAGTTGAAGGAAACGAATGTGACAAAAATATCCCAACAATTTTAACACTTGCACCAGGACAATCAAGAACAGTTGAAATTAAACTATTAATAAGTCAGACAATTGATGCTTCTGAAATAAAATTCAAAATCGGCTTCAACTTAATGAAAGTATCTGGTACTAAAAATGAATTTGATTTTAGAGAACTGCAGAAAAAGGAAAATATAATTTGGTCAAATATAATTCCAAGATAAATCATGAAACAACTCTTTATATATTTTACATTTTTATTACTATTAATTTCCTGCAGCCAAAAAGGAAAAGAAAGTAAAGATTCTTCGGAACAGAAAAATCCCGTTAAGAAAATTGAAAAAGAAGTTATTCAGGAGCAATATATTGAAAACGATACTTTATTAGCCAAAATGGAATCTGATTTAAATGTGCTTGTCAAAGACCCAAAATTCACAATTGAAAAAGAGTTGGTTAATAATAGACATGTAGACAATGTAATAGATACAATTAAAACTTTTAAATTTGATAAAATCAATATTAAATCATACAAAGCGGTAAGTGAAGAATGGATATTTGAAGCAAAAATTCTCAATTCAGAATTTGAACTGGCAAAGTCTATAAAAATTGGAATCCATAAAAAAGATTTTGAAAAAATAGTAAAGACAAAATTGAATTCTAATATAGTAAAAGTTGGAGATTCAGAAGAAACATCAGTATTCATTTTTAAATTTGAGAATTATAGTCTTAAAGAAATAGGTTATGAAGGTTATGTAGATTAGAAAACAATAGGCTTAATTTAGTCCCAAACCCGCTGTGGTGCCAGAACGTTGTTCGACATATTAGAAAAAACTAAACGGAAATAATAGAAATCTAGATTTTAAATGAACAAAATACTATACTTAACATTAGGCTTGTTTCTTGGAATAACCTTTAACTCAAAAGCTCAAAATGTATCACAAACCAAAGCCGACTTGAACAAAGTTTTGTGTAAAACTTGGAAAGCAGATTATGCAATGATGAATGGAATCAGAATAAATCAATTGCCTAATAATATTGCATTTGAATTCGAGTTTAATCCTGATAATTCCTATTTAGTAATCAAAGAAAAAACTAAACAAAAAGGAAAATGGACTTTTAATGAAAAGAAAAAATGCATTGACCTTTCAATTAATAACAAAACAAATTCACGCATAACTAAAATTAATGAAAATGAACTTATTTTGGTTTTAGTTTCTGACGGAAAAAGTAATCCTCCAGGTTTACCAAATATGGAAGTATATTGCAAAACTAAATAGAAAATACGTTGCATAACAGCTACTAAAACGTATTTGGGAATTAGGCTTAATGAAAAGTTGGTTTTGTATTTCGCATGATTTTGAAAATCCGAAGAATGTACTTAGTCCCAAATCCGCTGCAGTGCCAGAACGTTGGCGGTCATTTTAGCAGGCAGTTTCTCTAATTTTAATGTTTATTATTAGTAACTTAAATTATGGACAAGGAAACATCTAAAGACGCTCTATTTATCGAAACCATAATTCATACTTCGGTTGAAAAAGTGTGGGAAGCATGGACCGAACCTAGTGTCATAATGAAGTGGTTTGGATCTGATCCAGAAGGAAAAGTATTAAGTGCAAAACTAGATGTTGGGCCAGGCGGTAGTTTTGAAGTAGTATTTAAAGATACCGACCAGACCGAACATACTTGTCATGGCATTTATATCGAGATTGAAAAATTAAGTAAGCTAACATTTACCTGGCATTGGAAAAGCGAACCCAGTGTAGAATCTTTTATTATTTTGTTGCTAACTGAAGAGGGTAAATCAACGAAAATGCAGTTTGAACATATGAATTTTGGAAACGGTTCAAAACATGACTATGTAAAAGGGTGGCAAAGTACTTTCTTAAAACTTAAACAACTATTAGGGCATAACCCTTAAAAGTATTGAAGGAAAAAGAATAACGAACCGTTAACTGCTACTACAATGGATTTGGACATTAGGTTTAATAGGGAAAAAAACAAAAAATGAACAGGAACTTGCAAACTTCCCTAATATTGGTTTCTGAAAGGTTGACGCTTCGGAGGCTTTCAAAAAAAGATTCTGACGAAATATTGCAATTACGCTCGGACAAAGAAATAAATAAATTCCTTGACCGAAAACCTAGCAAAACAGTAGATGATGCCCTAAATTTCATTAACAATATAATTGAAAATGAAAGCGGGGAACTTTTTTATTGGGCCATTACAAAGACTGGCGAAGATAAACTAATAGGTACAATTTGTCTATTTGACATCTTAGATGATGTAAAGAAATGTGAAATTGGATATGAGCTTCTTTCCGAATACCATGGTGAGGGAATTATGATCGAAGCTGCAAAGAAGGTTATAGAATACGCAATTAAAACTCTTGAGCTAAAAACGATAGATGCACTAACACACAAGAACAATCAAACCTCAACTAAACTTCTTCATAAATTAAATTTTAAGAAATTGGATGATATAGTCGAAGATAATCCAAATCTTATTCTATTTAGATTGACAACAGCTTAATTTAATATAAAACGTGCTGTAGTAACAGGGCGTCAGTGGCAATATTAGAAATCCTCCTATGAAAAACACATTCATCATTATTGTTTCAATTATGTTTATATTGGCTAGCTGTAAAAATCAAACTAACTATTTTAAACCAAAAGGAATAATAGATCGAACAAAAGAACTTAAGGGCAAATTAGAATGGACAGTGCTCGGTAATAAGGAAAGTGTTGATGAATATACTAAAATTGGAGATTCAATTTTTGGAGGAGAAATAGCCTGTAATGTAAAACCTTTGAGTGGCATTGACGTAAAATCATTTAAAGTTTTGGCTGGTACTAAATACGCAAAAGATAATAATCATGTGTATTATCCAATAGAAATTTCATGTATAGATTATGAAGATTGTGAAGTTTGTTACTATCGAAAAACAATAGTGGAAAATGCTAACCCAAAAAGATTCAAATATTTAGGAAAAGATTATGCAACAGACAGTATAAATGTTTTTTTTCGTGGAAAATTAATTAAAAATGCTGATGGAACAAGTTTTAAAGTAATTGATGGACCTGAATATTTCTATTTTGCTGTTGACCAAAATAATGTCTATAAGCATTCCGAAGTTTTTAAATCTGCTGATGCCAACACGTTCTACTACAAAAAAGATGATAAAAGAAATATTGGAGATGTATTTATAATTGGAGATAAAAATAAAGAATGGGAATTTATTCCACCAGACTCAATAAAAGAAATAGAAAAGAAATAAATACTGCCAATAATAGCTACTACAATGGATTTAGGTAATTGACTTTAATGGGAAGTTAGTTTTGTATTAGGTATGTTTGGCAAATCCGAATAATGGGCTTAATTTAGTCCCAAACCCAATGTAGTAACAGAACGTTGGCGTATTTTAACCAATCATTCACTAAATAAGAAACAATGAAAAAAATTCTACTTTTACTTTTATTACTTTCAACTAAAACCTTTTGTCAGACTTTTAAAAACGAAAGTAAACTCAATCAAGCCGAAACTGAAGCTTTTATTTTGAAAGAAACCAAAGAAGGTGGAAAATTAGATTTTTTTACCCCGATAAAAGGTAAAGAATATAATGGCTCACAAATTAAACCTGGTATTTATGCTTCAAATATTGAAATTGCATTGTATAAATGGGGAAAAACAAACTATGAGCTTGGAATTGAAAAACTCGATGATGTCCTTGAAATTTTCGTAAAATATAAAGGCAGAGAATTGAATGAAAAAGAAAAGTCATTAATTAAAATGGGATTTGAAAGAGAATTAGAAAAGTAAAGTAACACCAACAGCTACTAACTAAAATGTATTTGGGCACCCGCTTAATTGAAAGTAAGTTTTGTATTTGGGATGATTTGGATAACTAAAATGTAAGTCAATTTAACGCAAAACCACATGTAGCAATAAACAGTGGATGAGTGATTAGCTCCTAAAAACCCTTATAAATTAAGATCATTATTAATCTCTACTTCTTCAGATTCTTTAGTATAGTTTAACTCTTCTTCGATCTTTTTACGGTCTTTTTTATTTTGTTTGATTAGAAAATAAACTAATACAGCGACTCCGATTACTATTGCTGAAATGATAAGCCAATTGATTTCCATAATGATGGTATTTAAGTTCTAAATCTTTATTTTGGGGATAAGAATTCGCCAAACCATAAACCAGATTGTTTGATGGTTCTTTTTTGTGTTTCAAAATCAACGTGAATTAATCCGAATCGGGCGTTGTAACCTTCGGCCCATTCAAAATTATCAGTAAGGCTCCAGACAAAATAACCATCGACATTCAGGCCTTCTTCTTTGGCTTTCAGAATTTGTTCTAAATGATCCTGAATGAAATGTGTACGTTTGATATCGTAAACTTTTCCATTCGTAACCGTGTCAGGAAAAGCGGCACCATTCTCCGTAATTATAATTTTTCGGATGCCTTCGTAACTATTAAATCTTTTTAGAATATGATACAAGGCAGGAGGATAGACTTCCCAACCCATGTCAGTGGCGATGACATTTCTTTTTTCTGCACTGATTAATTCGGCACCAATGTAGGGAGTCAGTAAAGAAGCTTTTACGACTTCTCGCGTATAACATTGCAATCCGATGAAATCAAAATCGAAAGCCAGATTGTTTAGATCATCTTCTTTAATATAATTATTCAGTTTTTTAAGAACGGGCAAATCTTCCTGCGGATAACCCAAACCTAAAAGCGGTTCTATAAAAGTTCGGTTCAGTAAAGTATCAACACGATTTGCGGCATCAATATCTTTTTGGTTTTGAGAAAAAGGCTCAATATGGGTGCAGGAGAAAGTGGTTCCGATATTAGCATCGGGAACATTATTTCGAAGGATTTTTGCACCGGCAACCGTAGCCAATGTTACATGATGCATGGCTTTTAGATAATTGGTAATCCCCTTTTTTCCGGGAGCGTGAATTCCCAGAAAATAACCAGCTCCGGTAAAAACAGAAGGTTCATTAATGACCATCCAGTTTTTAACGCGATCACCAAAATGTTTGGCGCAAACTTCAACATATTCTGAAAACCAGGAAACTGATTCACGATTGGTCCATCCGCCTTTTACTTCAAGCGCATGCGGTAAATCCCAATGATAAAGTGTTACCCAGGGTTCAATACCTTGCTCGAGCAATGAATCGATGATTTTGTTGTAGTAGTCAATTCCAGCCTGATTTACAGGATGAATTCCGGTTGGCATAATTCGGGGCCAACTAATAGAAAACCTGAAATTCGGAATATTTAATTGGCTTATAAGATCAATATCGTTTTGGTACGAATTATAAAAATCACAAGCTGTTAGGGCATGATGGCCATTTTTGACTCTTCCTTTTTGAGACGTAAAAACATCCCAGATCGAAGAACCTTTTCCGTCGGCATCATGAGCTCCTTCAATTTGGAAAGCGGCGGTAGAAACACCCCACAAGAAATCGTCTCCAAATTGGTTTTTGTGCAAAAATGAGTTCTCAACTTTATTCATTCAATTGACTTTCCTTATTTTAAAACTAAAAATTTATTTAAAACTAATAAATTTATTAGTGAAGGAAAGTAGAATGCATTGCTCTTAGAAAAAGCCATTCTTTGAATGAAACCAGAAAATTTAGATTGAAGAATTTCATGACGTTTAGTTTTATTCAAATTAATAAAACTAATATGAATTGAGTGTAATGTTAAGATTATGAAAATGTTAAGAGATTTAAAAACAGATTAAAAAGATATTAGTCTTCCCAACCGCAGAGTGTTAATCCGTAGCCTTGCGCCTGCGAAAGGGGTACTTTGGTTAAGACGTGACGACATGCGGTGAGTCCGCGGCAGTTTTCGTTATAATGGTATTTTTTTGCACCCGTTGGACCGCAGATATACACTTTGGTCTCAACAGGGTGAAAAGAGGTCAGGAAAATAAATAAAAAGAGTAGGTTATATTTCATTTGGGGAGCTTTATTTATTTGACAATTAATTGGTATTCATTTCCTTTTTTATCAGTCGCTTTTAATTTTCCAAAAGCAATCCATTCGGTATTAATTTCAAGATCAGCAATGGAATCATTTTTCAATATTCCGGCACCATATTTTCCTGAAACGTTTATGTTTCCGAAAACAGAATCATTAGTGCAGTTTATTCCTTTTACATCATAATTATACTCATAATGTCCAGAATTCCCCGTTCTGTATTTGTATTGATAAATATTGTCTACATGGTAGGTTTTGGCTTCTTCCGGAGTAATAGTTTTGCGGTCATCAGCCGTAATCACCTCCTTATAAAATGTGTTTATTTTTTGAGGAGGCGGAGCAGCTGCTTTTTCGCAGGAAACTATAACTAATAGGAAAAATGTGAGTAAGTAGTTTTTTAGCATAGACGTTGTGTAAAGTATTTAATGCCCGATAAAAGTAATTGGAACTGATGTTTTCTAAATGCGTAGTTATACGGGATTATTTACTCCGCTTTCTTTAATATAAAATCCTCGATAATTTTTCCCATGTTAGAAGGCAGGTCAGCATTTTTAATTTCAAAATGTTTTATATTCATTTCGGTAAACCATTTAGTCCAGTATGCTTTAATTACTTTTTCTTCGTAGGGATTGCTTTTACTCGGATTTATTCCTAAAACTAAAACTTCGAGATTAGATAAATCAGTATTTATTTTAATGAATCCAAAATCCTGATCTTTTATTTTCTTTTCCCAATCTTGGGTATTCAATCCATTTTTGCGGATAAGTTCCGGAGTAATATAAGTACTCCTGTTTTTTTCTTTTATCAAAGTGCCATCATAAAATAGATAACCGTCAGTAAGTACAATAAGTATATTTCGATATCCATTTTCAATACATTGGTCTTTTACTTTATTGTCGAAAAAACTCCAAATATCAGATCCTATATAATTATCATCTTTTATGGCAGAGTTATAAATTTTTGAAGTTTGGGCAGCATAATTTGCATTTATAGAATTTAGAAAATCTTTTGATGCATTATTTTTATCAATTGAAATTCTTAGATCTTTTGAGATTGAATTAATTTTTGGATCTAAAGGTTCCGGATTGAAAAACAATTGCATTTTGTCATCAATTTGCCGTATCCTTTTTTCTTTTAAATGCTGTGTAAAAGTTTCAGAAACAGATTTTATATAACCTAAATCTCTTTGATAATATTCCATCGTTGGATTTGGATTCTTTTTAAGGCTAATTCTATCTGATAAATCGATTAGGATGCTGAGGTTAAAATTTTCTGCACCAGGTTTTTTAATGGAAACTTCGTTCTCTTCTTTATCAGATTCTTGTTTGCATGAAAAAACAGAAACTAATAGTATAACCATTAAAATGGTTTTAAAAATGCTTTTCATAATATCAGTTTTTAGAATATACTAAATGTTGAAAATCGGGATCAACTAAATTTAATTTCCCAAGATGTTCTTCGGATAAGTTTTCGCAACCTTCCAACAACTCAACTTTCTCTTTGTGCGGTAAAGCTATTTCCGTATTAATGGCCTGGAACCAACCTTCTTTATATTGGTGGTGATAATGCAGATATTCTTTTACAGGAAAAACAAAGCCATCAATTTTAGATTGCAATTCTGAATTTTTTCCGTTGAGTGTAACTACCTGTTGTTTAAAATCATTGACTTTAGCAATAACATCAACTTTCAATTTATCTAAATCTATTTGTTTTTCTTTTTTGCCTCTGATGAAAGCCCTGATTTTATCAATGTTTTCAAATTCTTTCATTACAAAATCGAAAACAAGTCCCCAAATAATATAAACTACAAATCCTGCGAATATGATCATCCAGAATTCAGCTTCGCCTAATGCAATATTTAAGTTATAAGGAGAAGAATCTGTTGTTTTGTTAAACTCGTAAATCTTCTTTTCAATTTGATAAGCTAAAAGAGCATCAAATAAAAAGGTTGTAATAAATAAGCCTATCATTCTTATGATGTTTTTGATACCTTTTTCTTTTTGAACCATATGAATTACATAACCCAATCCCATAAATACAAACGGAATCGTAATGACCAAAACCCCTTCAAGCCAGCTTGCTTTAAAAGAATTGGTTAAGGCATTTGCATCAAAAATGGCGGCCGTTAAACTATCATTGGCAAACTCTTTGAAAAAAGCAGAGTAAGATGCCGAGATATAAAAGACTAATAGATAAAGTGTTATCGGTAATAAGAGAAATAAACCAATATAAAATTGGGCTTTTAAGCCTTTACCGTCTTCGATTCCGTATTTATCAGGATTGCGTTTGACTTCAATAATATCACTCTTTATTTGATCGATTTCATCATTAATATCCTGTTCCTTCTTTTCAAAGATTCCTATTGCAGCTTCAGATTTTTTAAGCTCCGTTCTGTTTTTTTCCTGTTCTTCCCTGTACGGTTGTTTTAACCTGTCCTGTTCTAGTTTTTGTTTGCGGCATTGATCTTCAAAACTCATATAGAGATTTTGCAGACATGCTTTTAAAACAATAGGTTTTCCGGTTGCTTTTACTGATGCTACAAACCCGCTTTGATAATACGTTATTCTTATTTGCTCTCTGTCTTCTTCATTGTCATCAAAAGTTTTGACAGGAGAATCTTCAGTTTTTTTTATGCTGAATAATTGTGTAAGTGATTTCATAACTTAAGAATTTAGTTGACTAATAATTTCTTCCTTCTGTATGTTTTTCTGAACACAATCAATGAGATAAGAAGAAAGCTCGTTAATGTTTTCATCCAAAAAATTAAATTTCCTGCAATACTTTTTAAGCATATTTAATTCATCATCAGTAATTTTTTCATCCGCCCAAATGATTCTTGTAAAATCATATAAGTATTCGATTCGGGTATTCAAATCTTCAGGAATAATTAGCTCTGTATTAATTGGATTTAGAAAAAGTTTATCCAATTCTTCTCTTGGAATTCCTCTTTCGTCGGCAAAATGATACATCATTTGCAATTCTAATACATCAAATCGATCATCTGATAATGCCATTTGATATAATCTTAGAAAATGACTTTTTAGTTCTAGTGTTATCATTGTTTAAATTGTTTATTTTAAATTTTCGCATGCTTTTCCATCGCCATCAGAATCTAAGTTTTTATAACAGGTTTTATTGCTGTTATAAGCAGATTGTGCTGCAGCTTGAGATGAAAAATCACCGCAAGTTTTGGTTGGACAATTAGAGCTTGGACTATCTGAGGTATCCGATGATTCTGAGCAAGAAATTACAGATCCTATTAAGACTGATAGTAAAAAAATAAGTATGCATCCGCTATTTTTCTTTGTATAAGATTTGGATCTTGTATTAGCGAAATGCCCTTGAACATACGTTCCGTCTTTTTTATAATATCCTTTTCTATATCCCATGATTATAAATGTTTTAGTGTGAAAATTAAAAATGTTATGATTCCTGTAAATGCAATTAATACGATACAGCCACTATTTTGGTATCTCACTCCAGATATACCTGTTTTTACAGAATAACCGTTTCTACTAAATGTTCCCATCTTAGTTCTTAAACTTGGAGAAATTCCGGATTTACTAATGTTTAATCCGAGTCCTCCTCCAAGTCTGATTCTTTTTTGAAATCGAAAGCCCATGAGATAATTATCTTTTATGGCATTCAGAGCAGCAATATGCACATCCATCAGATTGTGGATAAGTTTTTTTTGCTTCGTCAACTGCAGGTTTACAGCTCGAAAAAAGACCTAAGTACTTTTTACTAACAATAACTTTAAAATATGGACATTCATCGGTGTGAACTTCATGATCTCCATTTTTTTGTTCGGTGTTATTTACATAATAATTTTTCATAATTTTTGATTTTAATTGATTAATCTTTCAGCAATTTCTTCCTTTTCAATTATTATTTGAGAAGGAAGAATCATTAGTATTTTGTTATCTATTGGATTTTTGAAAATTTGAAAGTTTCCTCTGCAATTTTGAAATCGAAAACGAAATGCTTTCAATCCGTTGATGAAACCTTCTTTCTGAGTTACTTCAAAAACATAATTGGAACAGGATTTTTTAAAAATGCATTTTTTCCTTTTAGAAGGAGGGATGCAATTCCAATACATTTTAATAGCAAATAATATTAAATGTTTCATCTATTTTTGAAAGACAACCAAATGGGTAAAAAGTGTTTGAGCGGGTCTTGCTCCAATTCCAAAACATCCTAGTTCTGCGTGAACAAAAGTTGTTATGTTTTCTACGCGGACAATATTGCCAGTCTTTTTCAGTATAATGTTTAATCAAACTTTCTAATTGTTCTGCGATTTGTGTTGACGAATTTTTCTTTAGATCGATTGAAGCTGCGAATGGTACTACTTTATATTCCATGATTTTTTGATTTTAGTTAATGTTTAATTAATTTATAATTCAAACTTAAACCTATTTAAAATCAGTATTTTACGGAAATCCATAATCGTAAAATTAGTTTTCAGAAATAAAAAAAGCTCCCGAAGGAGCTTTGAAAATTGTGCAGTAATGAGATTTTAAATAATCCCCATATCTTTTGCAATAGAAATCAATTGTATGGTATTATTTGCCTTGAAAAAATCTTTCAATTTAGAAAGTCTTTTTTCCATGGCACTTTTGCTGTTTGGTTTTATACCCAAGTCCTTAAAGAGTTGTATGATTTCATCTTGTGGAGTTCCGGATGCTAAATGTTTTAAAATTTTAATGTCTAAATCATCTATTTCAAAATTGTTCTTTTCCTGAAGTGCAGAAGCAACTTCAGGTGATATAAATTTTTGATCTGAAGTTGAAGTAATATGAATTGCTTTTTTCAATTCTTCAATACTGTTAAGACCTTTTAATACAAAAGCATCAATTTCAGCATGGTCAAAAAGCGATTTAATACGGTAATTTTTATCTTCAACCGAATAAGCAATAATTTTTATATCAGGTTGTAATTCCCGTACTTTTTGAACCAGTTCGTCACCATTAGTAATTTTTACTTCACGATGATCTGTCTTGAAGGAAAGATCGCTAATTAATAAATCATACGGTTCATTTTTATTTATAGCCGCGCGTATTTTCAGAAAAGCTTCATCACAATATTTTGAATGTTGAAAATCGACAATATCTAAATCTTTTAAGACTTGTTCGATTCCTAAACTGATGGCATCCAGATCTTCGGCTATTATTACTTTTTTAAACATAGGCATTTATTTAGGCATGGATATTTTTACTTTGAATCCTTTTTCTGGTTCAGAGTCAAAAGTAATAGTTCCTTTTATAGCCAGAATACGGTTTTCCATATTTTGTAAGCCATTTTTTATAATTTGATCTTTTTCGCAGCCTTTTCCGTTGTCTGTATAATTGATTTCGATAGCATTTGCAGTACTTTCAAACTTTAAAACCACTACCTGAGCTTCGCTGTGTTTTTTCATATTTACCATCAATTCCTGCAACACTCTATGAGTGGTGATTTTTTTAATATCATCAATGGTGTCCCAATTTACTTTTTCGATACTATTTATAATAACATTTGTATTGTTGCTATTATAGGTCGAAAGCATTTCTTTTAACTGAACTGAATAATTTGTTCCGGTTTCAATAGTATTATTTTCTCTTGAAATGCCACGAACACGTGTATAGATATGATTAAGTTTTTGTAGTAAAGTTTCTTTTATATCTTCTTTTGTTAAGGATTGCGTTTGTGCAAAAGTGATGGCATAAAAAACATCATTAGCGAGTTCGTCATGAATATCCTTTGCAATTCGGGTTTCAGTATCGTACGACGTTTTTATTTTTTCGATTCTGCTTTTGTTTCTGTAATATCTTATCAGAATTACTATTACAATAATCAAAAAGATAATCCCGATTCCAGCCACTATCCTTTGATATTTTGCTTCCTGAAGTGATAATAAATTCTCCGCTTTTTCTAAACGAAGTTTTTGATTCTCATCTTTCTCTTTTTTCGAATCGTATTTAATTTTGGCAAACTTATTTTTGAAGTTGTTCCTGATTTTGATGATACTGTCATTCAAAAAAACATATTTTTGAGCGTATACTGTATTGTTACCAGAATTGTTTGTCATTAAAAACGATAAGGCTTCTAATCGTTCATCAACACTATTAAGTTTTGTAGCATTTTGATAAGCCAATTGGGCATATTCATTCGATTTTTTGGCATCGGTTTTTGAATAGTATTCGGCTAAATGTAAACAACTTTCAATACTTCCGTAAGAATCCCCAAGTTGATTTCTTAGAGTAAGACTTTCTAGCATTAACAAAAGTCCTTTTTGATTCATTGCTTTTTTAAAATAAGCGAACCCGAGATTGTCTAAAATTCTAAGTTTTCTTTTTGTTGGTGATTTAGCGGGTGATGAATTTTTGTTTAGGAGTGATTCTAAGATTTTTATTGCCTTGTCATATTTTTTCTGCTGAATATAAACGACTGCAATATTATTTAAAGGAGCTTGCTTTGATGATTCTTCTTTCACACCTTTTAATGCTTCATTGTAATAATAAATTGCATCGTCATAAAGAGAAAGCTCCTTATCAGCAATGCCGAAAAAATTGTTTACAGCTGCAAGATAATTTTTATCTTTTCGGATATACGGCAAAGCATCAGTCAACGTTTCCTTACTTCCATAATAATCTCCATTCATTTGTTGAATGTATGCCATCTGAATTAGATTAAAAGCAATATTACTACTGTCTTTTAATTTCTCAAAAGCTATTTTTGATTTATTAAAATAAAAAAAAGAAGTATTAAAATTACTTTTTTGGAAATGAGTTATTCCTTTTTCCTGTAAAAGAAAGGCCTCTTTTTTGTTTGGATTTGTGGTAGTGCTTATAGGAGTTTTGTCCTTACAAGAAATAAAGAAGACAAAAATAAGCAAACAAAAAATCGGGGATCGTAACATTTAATTTACTTTCCCCGAAATTACTGATTTATTGTGGACTAAAGATTTTTAATTAATCTTTTTTTGGTGGTTGAATAATGATTGGATCATCTCCAGGGCCATCAGCATAGGATGGCGTTTCTGGATTTAACTCTTTTTTTACCTCAGTTGCAGACTTGTTATCTGATGTTTCTTCATCAGCTGTGCAAGAAAATAATGTAGCACTCAATAGCGCAAATGTTCCCATTAAAAATAATTTTTTCATGTTTTCTATGATTTAAAAATTAGGCATGGGTATGGCCGTTCGGAACTAGAACTTTTCCGAATGTTGTTAAATGGCAATACCAAATTTTGTTTAGGAAGTGAAGTATGTAGAACAGTAAGATTTTATCTATACTTCCCGGATAAACTCCGTCTTACGGTTTTCCATACTTTTTAAGTGAACTAGTTTTGTACATTTGTTCTTATCGCGATATCGAACAATAACTAATTTTGATGTAGCAAAGATCCGACGCTTACAAACCTGTATTGCTAAGTGTTTCCGGTTTTTCGGATCATTCCGATATTTCGAATAATTCCGTATAGCTTATGAGTAACTTTACTATTGAAGATTATAAAACAGCGATTAGAGCTAATTATAAATTGGCAATTGAAGAAGACATGTCTGGTGTTTTATCTGATCCAACACCTGCCCAATTAAGAGATTTTTATCTTAGACTTTTGGAAAAAGGTTTGAGTAAAATTGATGAAGAGATTATAAAAATGTTTTTAAGGGCTAATGAAAATTCATCATTAAAAAAAGCAATTGAAAACTGCAATATTGAGAAGTTAAAACCTATAATTTCTTTTTTACAAGGAGGTAATACAGAAAATAGACAGAGAATTGAAATGGCGGCTATTTTAATTAATTTTCAGTTTCGTCCTTTTAGAAAATTTCAAGACGGAGAAATAGTTGAAGAGAAAAAATCAATTCAAGATTTTAATAAATCTAAAACAGTTATTGTTGAAAATGAAAATGAGATTGAAGTGGAAGAGACTGGAAACAAAAACGAGCTTACTTTTGAAAATGTTCCAACAGATAAAAAACCTTCTGTTGTTAAATTTACAAATCGATTTAATAAAAAATTAAAGTTGACTGCAGCTGGCATTTTAATTGTTTTTTGTTTGGGATTTGGAATCAGTTATTATATTTTTCCAAAAGAACAATGCATGCAATGGACGAATGATCATTATGATAAAGTTGATTGTGATCTAAAAATTGAAGGAATTGGAAAGTTAGGAAAAGTAGAACCCTATGATGAAAGTAAGTTTGGACTTAAAAAAATAAAAGTCTGCGATACGACAACCTGCTTTATAAATGGAGATGCAATTGTTTGGTATGCAAAAACAAGTAGTGATAAAGCAGATTTCTTTAACACACACGGAAGGCATCCTGAAAACAATAAGCCATTAAGACCCGTAACTGATTATATCAAAAAAAAATACGGCGAAAAAAGTGCTTCCAAAAAATAAAAAAACCTCCAAAAATCGTGTTTTTGGAGGTTTCTGTGCTCTTCAATCTTTATTCTATACTCTTTACTCTATTTTCTAAAAAAAAATCTAATTATTCGCTGTCTTAAACCCAGTATCCTGAGGAAAGAGTAAACTATTTAATTTAACATCTCGCTCATAAACATCAGGAAAGAATCCAATGTCACCTTCTTTGCTAACCCAGGCGGTAAAGTAACCAATGTAGATTGGGATCTTTTTTGTTAGTTTGAAGGGCGTTTCTTTAACTCCGCTCATAGCCGAATTAATCTTATCGAGAGTCCAATCCGGATAATCCTTCATCATTGAAATGGCAAGATCTTTTGCTTTTTCAACATTGATGCAACCGTGACTGAAAATACGTTTCTCAAAACCAAACAAACTCTTAGACGGCGAGTCGTGCATATAAATATCGTTTGGATTCGGGAACATAAATTTTACAAGTCCCAAAGCATTATCAGGACCTGGTTTTTGCCTTACGTTTCCGCCATTCCATTCCATATTATGATCGGCCAGATAGTTTTTCTCTTCTGCCATTTTCAATTTTAATTCATTTTTAATGATGCTGCTCGGCACATACCAATACGGACTAAAAACAATACGATCTATCTGTCCGCTAAAAATGACAGTTTGGGTTAAAGGTGTTCCGATAAAAACATTGGAGACAATATCATAATTTCCATTTCGGACAAAATAGAGCCTAAACGACGGAATGTTAACCATCACATATTCTTCCTGATTTTCTAATGTTGGCGGAATCCATCTGCAGCGTTCCATATTCAGCATCAAAGTTTTGATACGGTCACTAATAGGTTCGTTCATTTGAGCGATATGTTCTTTTGTAATAATATAATTTGGAGTCAGCACATGGCGGAGTTTATATTTCATTACACCATCCATTAATTCCCGGTCATAAAAATTGCTTTTAGAATCCTGTGCCAAATCGCCAATCACAAAAAGTCTTGTTCTGACATCCTGAATCGTAACCCCCGTATCATCCGGTCTCAAATCTTTGTATGGATTCGGTAGGGTTATGGTTTTCCAGGTATTATTTTTTTCAATTTCTCTGTATTTTTTTAAAACATCCTGAAGTTTGTAATATTGACTAAACAGAACATGATTATTTCGATCTAATAAATTTGGATTGATAACAAGGGAATCCAGTAAAGTTTGATAAGAAAGTTTTTTCTTTGGTAAATACCATTCAATTTTATTTTGTGTAGCTGCATCCATTCCCTGAAAAACATGTTTTGCATAAAGAATGTACATCGAACTTAATAAAAGTTCAGTATCAGAATCAGAAACTTTATCAGTTGAATCTTCATCAAAAACCTCGTCTATTTTATCTTTATACGGAATCCTGACCTGAACCCCTTCTTCATAAGTGGAATTCAGTTTATGATACATCAAATGGCCAAATTCATTTATGTCATTGCCGTCATACCAAATTGATTTATAAGCCCTCTCTTTGTATAAAGATGAGACATCGTTTTGGTAATCTTTTAATTGAGAATATTTTTTAAAAAAGGCTAATACGGTTGCATCGTTAATAGTAGGAGCGGCATATTTAGCACCAGCACTATTCGGAATAAAAAAAGCAAATTTGTTTTCAGAAAAAAGTTTATCCTTTGAATACCCGAAGGAAGAAATAAGAAAACAAGAAATTAAAAAGATTTTCAGAGTAAAATTTTTCATTTTTTTTCATTTTACGTTACTACTATTTACCAAAAGGTCAATGCAGGTTGAGGTAATAAAAAAAATGATTTGGGGGAAATCGTATTGAATGCCAATTTGTACAATCAAATTTAGAAAAAAAATCTTATTATTTTTTTTATTTTTTAGCAAAAACATTTGATTTTAATTTCTAGTGATAAGAAAAAAAAATAATTGTAATAATTTGAAAATCAGTAGTTTTTGTTTGTGGAATAAAGATTATATTTGATAGTCAGATTTACTATCTAATACGAAAGAACAATGATAAATGTAAGTTTTTTTGAGATTGCAGGAATGTTTATTATTCCTTTCTTCAGCATTTTAATCCCCATTCTTGCCGGTCAGTATTACGGTTTATTTATAAAGAATAAATCCGGAAAAGTAAACGATTCTCCGGTAGGATCGGTAGTTGGAGCTGCACTTGGACTTTTGGCTTTTATGCTGGCGTTTACATTTCAAATTGTAGACAATCGTTATAATAACAGAAAAGAACTTTTGCTTGAAGAAGTTACTACAATCAGAACTGCCTATCTACAATCCGGATTAATACCTGAACCATATCGTTCTTCTTCCCGAAAACTTTTAAAAGAATATACAGATATGCGGGTAAGCCTTTTTAAAGATCTTTCCGTTAAAAAAATAGAAAATCTAAAGGAAAGATCACAAAGTATTCTTGATTCGCTTTGGGGTTATTCTGAAGCTCTGGCAGCGCAAGATCGCAGTTCTGAAGCTTATTCACTTTATACGGGTTCAATAAACGAACTCGTTGATACTTATAACAAACGCGTAACTTTTACATTCGAATATCGACTGCCTGTTACAATTTTATGGGTGCTGTTTATCATAACTTTATTTACGATGCTTATTCTCGGTTATCAATTTGGAATTTCAGGTAAAACAAATCATGTTTTGGCCGTTTTTATTTCCATTATTTTTTCTTCGGTAATGTTTCTTATTTTAGCTTTAGATCGCCCGGAGACAGGAATAATGCAATTAAATCAGGCTCCAATGGAAACGCTTCATAAACAGCTTCATAGTAAAAACTAGTTTTATTTATTGAATCAAAATATTTTTAGCTAAAATGTTACTGTTCGATTTATTAGGTTCGTCCGGCTGATGACCGCCAATGGCAATTTTAACTTCGCCATTGTATTGCTGCGAAACACCTTCGGCAGTAATATGCGATAAATCATCGGGAGAAAGTGTAAAAGAAATAGTTTTGCTTTCGCCCGCTTTAAGGCTAATTCGTTCAAATCCTTTCAAAGTTTTCAAAGGAGCTTTTATAGCTGCATTTTGATTGATTACATACAATTGTGCTACTTCTTCACCGGCCATTTTACCAGTATTGGTGATGCGTACAGAAACGGAAATACTTTTTCCTTTCGCTATTTTTGCCGGCAGTTTTAAGTCGTCATATTTAAAAGTTGTATAACTCAAACCATACCCAAAACCATAAAGTGGCGTTCCCTCAAAATAACGATACGTTCTGTTGTCCATTTTATAATCGACAAATTCAGGTAAGTCCGAATCGCCTTTGTAAAAAGTAATCGGCAATCTTCCGGCCGGATTATAATCTCCAAAAAGAATATCGGCTACGGCTGTTCCTGCTGCTTGTCCGCCATACCACGCATTTACAATGGCAGAAACATTTTGAGCTTCCCACGGAATAGCGATTGCACTTCCGGTCATCATAACGAAAACAACTGGTTTTCCACTTGTTTTTAAAGCTTTCATTAAATCCGTTTGTACTGCTGGCAATAAAATTGAAGTACGGTCTCCGCCTTTAAAGCCCGGAAAATTTACTTTCATTTCTTCGCCTTCCAGTTGAGGTGAAATTCCGCCGGTGAAAACAAAGGCATCCACATCTTTTAAGCGATTAACAAGAGCCGTAAAATCGGTTTTTTTATAATTTCCTGCATTCAGGGCAACGTTGCCTTTTCCTTCTCCCTGCCAATATTCGACTACTAAATTATAAACGGTTCCCTTAGTTGTTTTTAATTCAAAAGTTTGTCCGCCCCATCTGTTTTTTGTCCATGCATTTAGTTCTTCTTTTCCGTTTACCAGAAAACGATAACCATCGTCTGCAGTCAGTTCAAAAGTAACACTTCCATTTTCAGCTGCCGTAAAGTTGGTGGTGTAACGGGCAGAAAAATTATTGGCTTTTATGTTTTGAACCACTGCCTGACCTTCCTGCCAAAAATGATTCAATTCTGTTTCTGTTCGTGTAATCTCCGGCTTCCCCGTAAGATCCTTGTTATTGAAATATTCTGCTTTAAAACCTTGTTTGCCTTCAAAAGCATATTGCTTTTTAAGATCGGCATACACTAATAAAGTATCATTTGTAAAGTTGATGGCCTGCTCATAAATAACTTCGGTATTGCTGCCTAATTTATCTTTAATACCTTGTAAAACCGTTGATAGTTTAGAAGGAGTTCCATTGTAATTTCCCAAAATAGAAATCGAATTGTCTGCATTAGGCCCCAGAACAGCAATCTTTTTTATTTTTTTGCTAAGAGGCAACGTATTGTTTTCGTTTTTAAGTAAAACCATCGATTGATGCGCCATTTTAAGCGCATGTTCCTGATGTGTCGGACTTTCTAGTACAGAAGCAGGAGTTTGAGCATATTTTACCATTTCAACCGGATCAAACATTCCTAATCGGAAACGGATCATGTAAAGACGTTTTACCGAAATATCAATTTGTGATTCTGGTATTTTTCCTGTTTTTACTGCTTCTACCAAAGCTTTATAGGCGTCTGTTCCGCAGTCAATATCAGTTCCGTGAAAAACCGCATCTGCAGAAGCAGAAGCTGCATCCGGATGTGTTTTATGATTTTTAAAAAAATCGTCAATAGCCCAGCAATCAGAAGTTACATAACCATCAAATTTCCATTGCTTGCGCAAAATATCCGTCATCAAAATATCGCTGGCACAACAAGGCTGCGTTCTGAAAGCATTGTATGCACACATTACGCCGGCAACCTTAGATTCTGTTACCAATTTTTGAAAAGCAGGCAAATAAGTATCCCAAAGTTCATAAGGAGTTACATCAACATCAAAAGTATGACGTAAAGGTTCAGGGCCACTGTGCACGGCATAATGTTTGGCACAGGCTGCTGCTTTTAAATATTTTGGATCATCTCCCTGAAGCCCTTTAACAAAGAAATCTCCTAAAACGGCAGTCAGAAACGGATCTTCTCCATACGTTTCCTGTCCGCGTCCCCAACGAGGATCGCGAAAAATATTAATATTGGGAGTCCAGTAGGTAAGTCCCAGATAACGTTCGTTGGTTCGGCCTAATTCAACCGCTTTATTGTAAATCGCCCTTCCTTCCAAAGCGGAATAATCGGCCATTTTAAAAAGCGAATTTTTATCAAAAGTAGCCGCCATAGCAATAGCCTGTGGATATACAGTGGTTTTAAAAGGAGTTCTCGCAACACCATGAAGTGTTTCATTCCACCAGTCGTAGGCTGGAATTTCCAATCTCGGAATTGCCGGTGAGGAATTCAGCATTTGTGACACTTTTTCTTCCAGAGTCAGACGGCTTACAAGATCATTTACCCTTGCTTCAAAACTTAAAGAGGTATTTTGAAATTGGAATTTTTCTTTTTTAAGCTGTGCATTAGAAGAAATGGCAAGAAAAGAAAATAGGATGATTTGATAAAGTGCGATTGATTTTTTCATAGGATATCTTTTTTAATCCATTTCCCATAATTTTTAAAGCCTATTCATACTGCTTAAAAGTTATCGACAATGGAGTGTTTTTTTTTGTAGAACTTTATTGCAACCGATTGTGTAAAGAAAGAAAAAATAATTTAATTTTACTGAAATTTTTTTAGGAATTTATTTCTCGAAAATAATAGAAATATAAAATCAGTCTCATTTTTAGTATTGATTTAAAATGTAAAATACCCATTATTTTTTGATAAAATTTTTATGGAAGAAAGTAGAGATGTTACCATTTATGATATTGCGCAACGAATGAATCTGGCGACTTCGACGATTTCACGTGCCTTAAAAGATCATCATACTATAAGTGATAAAACCATAAAAAAAGTAAAAAAAGTGGCTGAAGAAATGGGTTTTCGTCCCAATATTTTAGCAGCTGGTTTACGTGGTAATTCGACCCGTATAATTGGAGTTCTGGTGACCCGAATCAACAGGCCTTTTATTTCATCGCTTATTAGCGGTATTGAAGAGGTCGCACAAAAGGCAGGTTACAGCGTTATGATTACCCAAAGCCATGATTCTTATGAAGATGAGGTCAATTTATCAAAAGCACTTTACGACAGCCGCGTTTGTGGTTTGATTTGTTCCCTGGCAATGGCAACACGCGATACTGGTCATTTTCAGAAATTTATAGATAAAAACATTCCTTTGGTATTTGTTGACAGGGTACCTAAAGATTTTAGCACCTATCGTGTTATGATCGACAATTATTCTGCAGGTTATAAAGCGACAAAACATTTGATCGAACAAGGCTGTACCAGAATAGCGCACATTACAGGTTCGCAGCACAGAAATACCTACAGTGAACGAAAAAGAGGTTATATTGATGCTTTGTTAGAAGCTGATCTCGTTGTAGATGAGAGTCTTATAACAGAAACCAATTTATCTTTTGAAGAAGGCGAAGCTGTAGCTAATACTTTATTTGACTTACCAAATCCGCCTGATGGCATTTTTGCATCAAATGATACTGCTGCAGTCGGTGCTATTCAGGTAGCAAAAAGAAGAGGCCTTAAAATTCCGCAGGATATTGCAATTATTGGTTTCAATGATGATCCAATCGCATCTATTATTGATCCGGGATTGACCACTATTTCGCATCCTGCTGTAAAGATGGGACAGACATCGGCCAAGAAAATATTAAACCATTTAAAGACGGCTAAAAAGAGTCCCGACGGTCCTAAAAAAGATAGTATTACAGAAGTTACTTTTTTAAATACACAAGTTTTAGTTCGTGCTTCTTCCAACAGAGGTAAATAATTTCTACTACCATCATTGATAATTTCGGATCAGTCCTTTCCTTTTTTTAACAAAAGAATTGTTGTTGTGTGAAAAATTTTGCAGTAAAATTTTTTTCTTAAAACACAATGCTATATTTTTACGCAACCGATTGCAGGTTTTGAAAATTAATCCCAAAAAAAAACAGCTAATGCGTTATCCAAAGAAACATTTGTTTATACTTCCTATTTTTCTGCTTTTATTTTCCTTTAAAACAATGGCGCAAAAAGATTATAAATTATGGCTTCAATATGATAAGAAAACGAATACCGAATTGGTGTCAAAATACCTTTCTGATAGTAATGGAATCGTTTCTTTAGGAAATTCAGAAACGTCAAGAATTGCTTCAAAAGAATTAGAAGCCGGATTAAACGAAATGTTCGGAAAAACAATCTCTGTCCAATCAAAAATTGAAGGCGACAAAAATATTATTATTGGATCTAAGGAAGTATTAAGTTCAGATATTCAAAAAGAAATTGGAAGTTTTGACCCGATTAGTGAAGAAGGTTTTATTATTAAATCAATTTCATTAAAAGGTAAAAATCAAATTATCATTACGGGTAAAAAAGATATTGGCGTTTTGTATGGCGTTTATAGTTTTCTAAGATTGGTGCAGACGAATAAATCCATCAAAAACCTAAATATTGTTGATGCTCCAAAAACAAATATCCGAATCTTAAATCACTGGGATAATTTAGACCGGACTGTTGAACGTGGTTACGCTGGTTTTTCTTTATGGAATTGGCAAAAACTTCCTGATTTTATTGATCAGCGTTATATCGATTATGCAAGAGCAAATGCATCAATCGGAATTAACGGAACGGTTTTGACCAATGTTAATGCAAATGCTTTAATCTTAACGCCTCAATATTTGGAAAAAGTGGAAGCGTTAGCAAACGTATTCAGACCCTACGGAATAAAGGTATATCTAACAGCCCGTTTTTCGGCACCAATTGAAATTGGCGGTTTAAAAACAGCCGATCCAAAAGATGCGGATGTGGCGAATTGGTGGAAAAATAAAGCCAAAGAAATTTATAAAAGAATTCCCGATTTTGGAGGGTTTCTGGTAAAAGCAAACTCTGAAGGGCAACCGGGTCCACAGAACTACGGAAGAGATCATGTGGACGGAGCTAATATGTTAGCTGATGCCGTGGCACCTTTTGGAGGGGTCATTATGTGGCGCGCTTTTGTGTACTCAGAACACGATGCCAATGACAGAGCCAAACAAGCGTATGCCGAATTTGTGCTGTACGATGGAAAATTTAAAGACAATGTAATTGTTCAGGTAAAAAATGGAGCGATCGATTTTCAGCCTCGTGAGCCTTTTCATCCCATGTTTGGTGCCATGCCCAAAACGCCCTTAATGATGGAGTTTCAAATTACTCAGGAATATTTAGGTTTTAGTACCCATTTGGTTTTTCTGCCGAAACTATTTCAGGAAGTTTTAGAATCCGATACCTGGCAAAAAGGAAAAGGTACTACCGTTGCAAAAGTGATCGACGGTTCTATAACGAAAACAAAACTGACCGGAATTGCCGGAGTTTCCAATATCGGAAATGATTTAAACTGGACCGGACACCCTTTTGCGCAGGCAAATTGGTACGGCTTCGGGAGATTGGCGTGGAATCCCAATTTAGATTCAGAAGTGATTGCCGATGAATGGTTGAGATCTACCTTCTCTAATGATGAAAACTTCATTAAGCCAGTAAAAGAAATGCTTTTGGATTCCCGTGAAGCAGTTGTTAATTATATGACGCCTCTTGGTTTACATCATATTATGGATACCGGCCACCATTACGGTCCGGGACCATGGGTCTCCAATTTATCACGACCAGAATGGAATCCGGTATATTACCATAAAGCCGATAAAAACGGAATTGGTTTTGACCGTTCTAAAACCGGTACCAATGCCACAGCGCAATATGCTCCTGAAGTGGAGAAAATTTTTGATAATCTGGAAACCTGTCCGGAAAAAGATTTGTTATGGTTTCATCATGTTGCCTGGGATTATAAATTGAAAAACGGTCAGACGCTTTGGAATGGTTTAGCGTTAAAATACCAGGAAGGCGTGAATCAGGTGAAAAACATGCAGAACGTTTGGAATAAAACCGAGAAATTTGTGGATGCAGAGCGTTTCAAAGAAGTACAAATGTTATTAGAAATTCAGTATAAAGAAGCAAAATGGTGGCGAGATGCGTGTTTGCTTTATTTCCAACAATATTCAGGTAAAGAATTGCCAACTGGAGTAGAGAAACCAACGCAGTCTTTAGATTATTTTCAATCCTTAAAATTCCCATTTGCACCGGGAAATTAAATATTCAAATTAAAAAATATGAGCACAAAAACAGCAATTGTAACCGGAGGAAATTCGGGTTTGGGTTTTGCAACAGCAAAGAAATTATGTGATAACGGAATCAAAACCTATATAATTGGAAGATCAAAAGAGAAAACAGAAGACGCGTGTAAAGAAATAGGACCTAATGCAATTCCGGTGATTTACGATCTAAATGATCTGGCGGGAATTCCGGCCATGATTGAAAATATAACAAAAGAAAATCCGATTGATATTTTGGTAAACAACGCCGGAATTAATCTTAAAAAAGAGTTTTTGGATGTAACCGATGAGGATTTTTTATCAGTAATCCATACTAACCTTTTAAGTGTTTTTGCGGTTAGCAAAGCGGTTGTAAAAAACATGAAAGAAAAGGGGACAGGAAGCATTATCAACATCAGTTCGATGGCATCACAATATGGTATTCCGAAAGTAATAGCATACTCAGCAAGTAAAGGAGCAATCGAATCGATGACCAGAGCAATGGCGGTAGAATTGGCTCCCTTTGGTGTTCGTGTAAACTGTATCGCTCCGGGATTTATCAAAACAAAAATGTCTTCTACGGCGCTTGATAACGATCCGGAAAGAAAAAATAAGGTACTCGGAAGAACGCCAATGGGATTTTTGGGAGAACCATCAGACATTGCAGATGCCGTTTATTATTTTGCTCTAAGCGAATCAAAATATACAACCGGAACCGTTTTGCCAGTTGATGGCGGAAACAGTATTGGGTTTTAAAAAATATATTTTAAACACATAGAAACATAGATTGGTTTGGCGGTAAAGGCGTTTCACTAGTTTTGAAAACACATAGGCTGTGAGTTGAAATCTAGATTTTTAAGTGAAAGCAATATTTCTGTGTTTAAAATTTTATTCGGATAATATATAAAGACATTGAGTTCTTTAAAAGGCACACAAGCCCACATAGCCTGCTAGGTGTTTTTAAACAAATGAAATGCCTTTTTTCAACACAATGTTAAGCTATGTTTTTATGTGTTTAAAAATCAAGGTGTTAAAAATAAAGTTAGTATTATGATAAAAATGCAACAAACCATGCGTTGGTTTGGCCCTCAGGATGGTGTGACGTTAGTAGATATCAGACAGGCTGGCGCAACTGGAATCGTAACAGCTTTGCACCAAATTCCTGTTGGAGAGATCTGGTCAATTGAGGCTATTAAAGAAAGACAGCAAATCATTAAAGAAGCCGGATTAGAATGGTCTGTTGTCGAAAGTCTGCCGGTGCACGAAGAAATAAAACGTGCCTCAGGAAATTATCTGCAATACATCGAAAATTATAAAATCAGTTTAAAAAATCTGGCGGATTGCGGACTTAAAATTATCACGTATAATTTTATGCCGATATTGGACTGGGTACGTACAGAACATAATTTTATCAACGAAGATGGAAGTAAAGCGTTGTTATATAATCAGCTGGCGTTTACTTATTTTGATGTGTTTTTGCTGAAAAGACCCAATGCTGAAAATGATTACTCGGCGGAAGAAAAAGCAAAGGCACTGGAATTCGGAAATAAACTTTCTGAAGACGAGAAAGCTTTACTTTTTAAAAATGTTTTACTAGGATTGCCGGGCAGTAAAATCAATTTTACGGCTGAACAAATTCTTTCGCTTTTAGATAATTACGCTCAAATTGATAATAATAAACTAAGGGAAAATCTGATTTACTTTTTATCAGAAGTAACTCCGGTTGCAGATGAATGTGGTTCAAAATTAGCGATTCATCCAGACGATCCACCGTTTTCGGTTTTAGGTTTACCCCGAATTGTTTCAACAGAAAAAGATATCAAAGCGATTTTCGAAGCCGTTCCTTCCAATGCAAACGGACTTTGTTATTGTACAGGTTCTTTGGGAGCAGATCCAAAAAATAATCTGGAGAAAATTATAGATGATTTCGGGGATAGAATTCACTTTTTACACCTTCGAAATACCATCCGCGAAAGCGAAAACATCTTTAGGGAATCAGAACATTTAAACGGTGATTCAAAAATGGAAGTCATTGTTGAAAAGCTTCTTTTATTAATGAATAAAAGAAAAGTGAGTTTACCCATGCGTCCGGATCACGGCTTTTTGCATGCGGTGGATGAAAAAACAGAAACGTATCCTGGGTACTCTTTAGTAGGTAGATTGAAAGGTTTGGCTGAATTAAGAGGACTGGAAATGGGAATTGCTTATAAACTGAATTTATAATCTAAATATCCTAACAGGTTTTAAAAACCTGTTAGGTATCAGATGAAGCTAAGTTTGTATGCGCATTTTTTTGATCCCTTGTTCCTCGGGATGACAAGATTGTCTTCAAAACTGTTAGAATTAATATCAATAAAAAATATCATGCGTTTACTAAAATCTCCACTACTGCCAATAATCCTACTGCTTTTTCTCTTCGGAATCAGCACAAAATCGTATGCTATAAACGGAGAAAAATATATAGTAAACAAAGCTTCGTCTGAAACTTTCCCTTTGGCATCAAAAGGAAATGTTGCCTCTATCTTAATAAGCAAAAATGATTTTCCAGGAGTTTTAAAAGTTAAAGAACATTTAGAAAATGATCTTTTTAAAGTCACCAATATTCATCCAAAACAAATCAATACAATTTCAGAAGCAACTGAATATGTAGTTATTATTGGGACAATTGGAAAAAGTGAAATCATAGATCAATTGGTGCGTGACGGAAAAATTGATACCGGTCAACTAAAAGGAAAATGGGAAAAATTCACCACTCAAATTGTCGATAATCCATCAAAAGGAATTAAAAAAGCATTGGTTATTGCAGGTTCAGATAAAAGAGGAACGATCTACGGAATGTATGATTTGTCGAATCAGATTGGCATTTCTCCCTGGTATTTCTGGGCTGACGTTCCGGTGAAAAAACAATCAGAATTACATGTTTTACCCGGAATTCATTCTAATGGAGAACCAAAAGTAAAATACCGTGGAATTTTCATCAACGATGAAGCTCCGGCATTATCATGCTGGGCGTTTGAGAACTATGGCGGATTTAATGCGAAGTTCTACGACAAGGTTTTTGAATTGATTTTGAGAATGAAAGGCAATTATTTGTGGCCTTCGATGTGGGGAAGAATGTTTTATGTGGATGATCCTCAGAATGCTGTTTTGGCTGATGAATACGGAATCGTAATGGGAACTTCGCATCACGAACCGTTGACAAGAGCACACGCGGAATGGGCAAAATTAGGCAAAGGAAAATGGGATTTTAGTACCAATTCTGAAAATCTGATTTCGTTTTGGAAAGACGGAATGAAAAGAATGGGCAATACAGAAACGATTGTAACGGTGGGAATGCGTGGCGATGGAGATGAACCGATGACGCAGGGAACGGCAATTGATTTATTAGAAAATATCGTAAAAATCCAACGAGAAATCATAAAAGAAACCACTAAAAAACCAATTGAAGAAACGCCACAAATGTGGGCGCTTTACAAAGAAGTTCAGGATTATTACGACAAAGGAATGCGTGTTCCCGATGATATAACACTTTTATTGTGCGATGACAATTGGGGAAATATCAGGAAGTTACCGGAACTAAACGCCAAACCAAGAAAAGGCGGTTACGGTATTTATTACCATTTTGACTATGTAGGCGGTCCGCGAAATTACAAATGGATCAACACCAATCAAATTGAGCGTACCTGGGAACAAATGGATTTGGCGTACCAACACGGTGTCGATAAAATTTGGATTGTCAATGTGGGAGATATTAAGCCAATGGAGTTTCCAACGGAGTTTTTCCTTGACATGGCCTGGAATCCAGAAAAATGGAACGCAGGGAATTTAGATCAATATTACACAAAATGGGCGAAAGAAAATTTCGATGACCAGCACACAGAAGAAATCGCTCAAATCATAAAATTGTACACTAAATACAATTCCAGAAGAAAACCGGAATTGCTCAATGACAAAACGTATAGTATTACGAATTACAACGAAGCAGAAACCGTTTTAGCCGATTATAAAAAATTGGTTGATAAAGCGAATTCGATTAATGAAAAAATAAAACCGGAGTACAAGGATGCTTTTTATCAGTTGATTTTGTTTCCTGTTTTGGCAAGTGCGAATTTGAATGAATTGTATGTTGCAACCGCTAAAAATAAGCTTTACGCCAATCAGGGAAGGGCATCTGCAAATACGTATGCGAAACAGGTAAAAGAATTATTTCAAAAAGACAGTTTGCTGACAAATTACTATCATACCAAACTGGCAAATGGCAAGTGGAATCATATGATGGCGCAAACCCACATTGGATATACTTCGTGGCAGGAACCAAAAAACAATGTTATTCCGGAAACAAAAACTATTGAATTACCAAATAAATCTGAAGCCGGAATTGCAATTGAAGGTTCTGAAAATTGGTGGCCAAATAGTAAATCTGAAATTGTTTTACCAACTTTCAATTCAGCTGAAAACCAATCTTATTTTGTAGACATCTTCAACAGGGGAACTGTTCCTTTTGACTTCAAAATAACGTCTAAAGAGAACTGGATTAAAATCTCAAAAGTAAAAGGAAAAATTAATTCCGAAGAAAGAGTATTAGTTTCTATTGATTGGGAGAAAGCCCCGAAAAACGATGCCAAAAGTCAGTTTACAATTGTAGCCAATAATCAAAATTTCACGATAATTGTCAATACTAAAAATCTTGATTTAAACGGAAGCAAAGGTTTTGTTGAAAGCAATGGATTTGTATCGATTGAAGCTTCAAATTATGCTAAAGCAATTAATGCAGATGTCAAGTGGACTGTAATCCCGAATATTGGAAAAACCGACTCAGGAGTTACTTTAAAACCTTCTAATGTTAAGCCAATTGAAATTTCTGAGAAATCACCACGATTAGAATATGAGGTGTATTTACAGAGCAAAGGAGAAGTAAAAGTGCACGCTTATTTTTCGCCGACTATTAATTTTACAGTTCGTGATGGTTTGAAATACGGAATTGGTTTCGATGAAGACCTTCCACAAATAATGAACCTGAACGCAGACAGTTCGGATAAAAACTGGAATATGTCGGTTGCCAACAATATTAAAATTATTACCTCTTCACATAGTATTATAAATGCCGGAAATCATACTTTAAAATTTTACGGAATTGATCCCGCTTTAGTGCTTCAGAAGATTGTAATTGAGACAGCGTCAGGTGAAATGGTAAAAACCTATTTAGGACCACCGGAAAGTTTTCAAAAGAAATGATACAGACCAGACCTAACAGAAAGCAATGTATATTTAAAAATTAACTATCAACCACTAAAATATAAATATGAAATTAATTAAACCCTGTTTACTGGCAATAACCACTTTGCTGTTTGTAAATTGTACAGCACAAAAAAAGGTCAGTTCTCTGAAAGACGCTTATAAAAAAGATTTTTATATTGGAACGGCTTTGAGTGCCAGTCAAATTGAAGAAAAAGATGCTAAAGTAGATGCATTAATTCGCAAAGAATATAATGCGATTACGGCAGAAAATCTCATGAAGTCGATGTTTGTACATCCACAAAAAGACAAATACGACTTTGCCATGTCTGATAAATTTGTGTCCTATGGTGAAAAAAATAAAATGTTTATTCACGGTCATACTTTGATATGGCACAGTCAGTTAGCGCCGTGGATGCAGAAAATCAAAGACAGCACAGAAATGAAAGCTTTCATGAAAGATCATATTACGACAATTGTTTCGAAATATAAAGGACGAATTGGTTCCTGGGACGTTGTCAACGAAGCTTTAAATGAAGACGGAACATTGAGAAAATCTGTTTTTTTGAGTACACTTGGTGAACAATACCTTACTGACGCTTTTAAACTGGCAGCAGCAGCTGATCCAAAGGTCGACTTGTATTACAATGATTATAATAATGAAGCCCCAGCTAAAAGACAAGGTACAATTGATTTAATCAAAAAAGTAAAAGCAGGCGGCGGTAAAGTAGATGGTGTTGGTATTCAGGCGCATTGGCGATTGGAAAGTCCTTCTTTACAGGAAATTGAAGAAAGTATTTTGGCTTATTCTGCCTTAGGTCTGAAAGTAGCTTTTACCGAATTAGACATAACAGTATTACCAAATCCTTGGGATTTGCAGGGTGCTGATGTAAATCAGAATTTTGAAGGAAGTGCTAAAATGAATCCGTACCCGGATAAACTTCCGGATGCAGTTCAGACACAGCTCGCACAACGTTATGAGGATATCTTTAAATTATTTCTCAAACACAAAGACAAAATCAGCCGTGTCACTTTTTGGGGTGTGCATGACGGACAATCATGGTTAAATGACTGGCCTATAAAGGGTCGTACCAATTATCCTCTATTATTCGATACACAGCTTCAGCCAAAAAAAGCGTATGATAGTTTAATGAAATTAAAGAATTACAAGAATACCAGTATTGGCAAGGCTTTGAAGAATTAGGACATCAGGTCGTTTCTAAAAAAAAAGGTAATAAAGCAAAGTAAATTTGGACGGTATGTTTTTTTTGCTAATTTTACACAACCGATTGCTTAATGAAAAGCCTTTTGAAATCAGTACAAGAGCTAATAAAATAATCCGATTTTAATGAAATTGGATTATAAAACTAACCCAAAATAACCACAAAAGAAGAATGAATTTTAATACTCAAAAACTATCCATAAAAGAAAAAATTGGATACAGCTTAGGCGACCTTGCAGCCAATTTGGTTTTTCAGACCCTGATGACTTATCTGGCTTATTTTTATACCGATATTTACGGATTATCGCCTACAGATTCTTCTATTATTATGTTGGTTGTTGGTTTGATTGCGGCTTTTATATTTAATCCAATTATTGGCGTTCTGGCAGACAGAACCAGTACAAAATGGGGAAAATTCAGACCCTGGATATTATGGACAGCAGTGCCGTTGGGCGTAATTGCTTTGTTGGCTTTTACAACTCCTAATTTCGCTTATCATGGTAAAGTAATTTACGCTGTTGTAACGTATACTTTTTTGCTTTTGTTTTATGCGAGTAACAATTTACCTTATTCGGCTTTAAGTGGTGTCATTACAGGCGATATGGGCGAGCGCAATAGCTTGTCTTCGTATCGTTTTGTTGCGGTAATGTTTGCACAGTTTTTTGTGCAGGTATTTATGCTCGGAATTATAAAAAGTGCCGGAAATGGTGATAAGGCAATTGGTATCGAAAAAGTTATGACCGTTTTGGCAATTATTGGAACAATCATGCTTTTGATTACTTTTTTTACGACAAAAGAACGTATCGTTCCAAAACCGGAACAAAAGTCAAGTATCAAGGAAGATTTAAGTGACTTAGTAAAAAACAAACCATGGGTAATCATGCTTGTTTTAACTACTTTGGTTTTTGTTACTTTGGCAATGAAAGGTGGTGCGTATGTATATTATTTTGAAAATTATGTAGACAAACAACAACTGGCTATTTTCATTCAGCCTATTCTCGACGGTTTAGCCGGAATTGGACTGAATCAATTTGGGAATGATCCTATTGCGGCAGGTTTTGGTTTGTTTAACGCCGGTGGAATTATTTTCATGATCGTCGGAATCACTTTATCAAAAGGGCTGGCAGATAAATATGGTAAACGAAATATTTTTGGTTCCTTTTTATTTGTATCGACCTTATTTATTTTGGCTTTCTATTTCTTCTCTTCAAAATCAATCAGCCTGATTTTTTTCTCACAAATCCTGCACGGATTCTTTTACGGAATCACAATCCCGATTCTTTGGGCGATGATCGCAGACGTTGCCGATTATTCAGAATGGCTGAATAATCGTCGTGCCACTGCCATTATATTTTCGGCTATGATGGTGGGTTTAAAAGCCGGTTTGAGTATTGGAGGAGCTTTAACAACTTCATTGTTAGGACATTTTGATTATGTTCCGAATTCATTAACCCAATCTGATATTGCGATTAACGGAATAAAACTGCTGGTGAGCGTTTTTCCTGCGATTCCTTTTCTGATTGGTGTTGCCTTATTGTTTTTCTATAAAATAGATAAGAAAATGGAAATCCAGATCGAATCGGATTTAAAAGAAAGAAGAGCCTAGCTTATTTAAAAATTAAAAAAAAACTTAAAAAAAAATGCCTGAAGATAGTATTGAAAATATTGACTTTTTAGAGTTAGATAAACGAGCAATCTCGAATCCATTAGTAAATCATATGTATACTGCTGATCCATCAGCACACGTTTTTAATGGAAAAATATACATTTATCCGTCACACGATATTGATGCCGGTATTCCTTTTAACGATAACGGAGATCATTTCGGAATGGAGGATTATCATGTTATTTCGATGGAAAACGTAAATGCAGAAGCGGTAGACAATGGACTTGCTTTGCATGTCAATGATGTGCCATGGGCAGAGCGACAAATGTGGGCACCGGATGCAGCATGCAAAAACGGAAAATACTATTTGTACTTTCCGGCGAAACGTGCCAACGGAATTTTCCAGATTGGAGTAGCGATCAGTGATTCGCCAACAGGTCCTTTTATACCGGAACCGGAAGCAATCAAAGGAAGTTATACTATTGATCCTGCCGTTTTTGAAGACAAAGACGGAAAATATTATATGTATTTTGGGGGTATTTGGGGAGGTCAGCTTCAAAAGTACCGAAACAATAAATATGATGAAGCAAATGAAGAGCCGTCTTCAAATGAACCTGCATTAGGGCCGATTGTGGCTTTATTGTCGGATGACATGAAAGAGTTTGCTGAAGAGCCAAAAGAAATTAAAATTCTGGATGAGAATGGAGAAGTTTTGTTAGCAGGCGATAATGACCGTCGCTTTTTTGAAGCTTCCTGGGTTCACAAATATGATGGTAAATATTATTTTTCTTATTCAACAGGAGATACTCATTTTATTTGTTATGCAATAGGAGATAGCCCTTACGGACCATTTACCTATAAAGGCAGAATCCTTAATCCGGTAATTGGATGGACTTCGCACCATTCTATTTGTGAGATTGAAAACGAATGGTATTTGTTTTATCATGATTCAAGTTTGTCTAAAGGAGTTACACATTTAAGATCAATAAAAGTCACCAAAATTGAATACAATGCTGATGGTTCGATTGTTACGATTGATCCTTATGATAAAAAAGAAAAATAAACATTAAAAAAATTTCAAAAAAACCACAACCGGTTGCTCCTTAAATTTTTTGATTAAATCACCAATAAAAGCATCAAAATCGGATTTATAGAAAAATAACAATTTCTGTGTAAAAATATTTTTTTTATAAAATCCGATTAGCTACTTTAGCAGACCAGAACAGAACGGAACAGTATGTTAAACGAAGCGCAGGAAAAATTTGTATTTGTAATCAATCACGACAGTGATATTCCGAAATACCAGCAGTTGGTCAACGGAATAAATAATGCCATTGCAGAGAATATTCTGCAAAAAGGAGATTTGCTTCCGTCTGTAAATGCGATTTGTAAAGAAAATCAGTTGTCGAGAGATACTGTTTTTAAAGCGTATTCGATTTTAAAAGAGCAGAATGTAATTGATTCTGTTCCGAATAAAGGCTATTACGTTTCAGGTGAAACCAGAAAAGTACTTTTGGTATTAGATACTTTCAAGGCATATAAAGAGGTTTTGTATCACTCGTTTGTAAACAATTTACCGGACAATGTAATTACCGATGTACAGTTTCATCATTATAATATTGATGTTTTTAAAACAATCATCAATAACAGCGTTGGTAAATATTACAAATATGTAGTAATGAATTTTGATGATAGGGAAGTAGCGCCAACATTATCGGCAATTTCGAATGATAAATTGCTTTTGATTGATTGGAATATACATTCAAAAAAAGAGAATAATTATATTTTTCAGGATTTCGGAAAATCATTTTATAACGCACTGAAGGAAGCTGTTGATTTGTTTAAAAAGTATAAAAGCATTCATTTTATTTATCCCGATTATACGAATCATCCAAAAGAAACAGCAGTGTTTTTTAAGAAATTTTGTACCGATTTTAATTTTAAAAATGAAATTATTACCGATGCAAAAAAGTTCAATATTGAAAAAGGAATTGCTTACATCAGTATCAGTGATAGGATTTTAGGGCATTTTTTAGAGCAATGTAAGGAGAAGGATTTAGAACCCGGAGAAGATGTTGGCTTTTTGTCTTATAATGAAACGCCAATGAAGAAATTTATATACAAGGGAATTTCAGTTGTTTCGACTGATTTTAAGGAACTAGGAACAAAAGCTGCGGCATTTATCACGCATGATGAAGTTATGCAGTGTTATATACCAACAAATTTAATTTTAAGAGAATCATTATAGTTATGTATTATATAGGATATGATATTGGAAGCTCGTCTGTAAAAGTGGCTATCGTAGAGGCTGAAACAGGCAAAAAAATAATTGTTTTGAATGAGCCGCAAAACGAAATGGAAATTGTGTCTTTGCACTCCGATTGGGCAGAACAAGATCCTGAAATGTGGTGGGAACATATTTGTACCGCTACCAAAAGAGCTATTCGTGAAGCTAATATAGATGCCTCTAAAATTCAGGGCGTTGGTATCTCCTATCAGATGCACGGATTGGTTATTGTGGATAAGGAATGCAACCCTTTGCGTAACTCTATTATCTGGTGCGACAGCCGAGCGGTGGAAATTGGAAATAAGGCTTACGCCGAAATCGGGGCAGAAAAATGTTCAGAACATTTATTGAATTCTCCGGGAAATTTCACGGCTTCAAAATTAAAATGGGTGAAAGAAAATGAACCTGAAATCTATAGTAAGGTTTATAAATATATGTTGCCGGGCGATTATATTGCTTACAAACTGACCGGAAAAGTAACCACGACAAAAAATGGTTTGTCTGAAGGAATGCTTTGGGATTATAAAGAAAACAAAGTGGCTAATTGGTTATTAGATTATTACGGAATCGATCAGTCACTGACTCCGGATATCGTTGAAAATTTTACCAATCAGGGAACCTTAAACGAAAAAGCTTCAAAAGAAGCAGGACTTCCTGTTGGAATTCCGGTGGTTTACAGAGCAGGAGATCAGCCGAATAATGCCTTGGCATTAAATGTTTTAAATCCGGGTGAAGTAGCGGCTACAGGAGGAACTTCGGGAGTTTTTTATGCTGTAAGCGAAATGGCTACGGGAAATAAAACAAACAGAGTTAACAATTTTGTGCACGTTAATTACGAAGTAGAAACACCCCGAATTGGTAAATTATTGAACATAAATGGTGCCGGAATTCAGTATCGCTGGCTGCGCAATAATATGGGAGATGAAACTTACGAATCGATGAACCGAAAAGCTTCTAAAATCGCGATTGGTTCTGATGGCGTTGTCGTAATTCCGTTTGGAAATGGTGCCGAGCGTATGTTCAACAACAAAAACATCGGAACGCACTTTTTAAATCTGAATTTAAATATTCACAATAGCGCGCATTTATTCAGAGCTTCTCTGGAAGGAATTGCATTTTCATTTGTATATGGAATGGAATGTCTAAAAGACGATAATGCTACCATTAATGTGATCAGAGCCGGAAATGACAATTTATTCCGTTCAGAGATTTTCTCTAATACCGTTGCTACCTTAATTGGTCACGAAATCGAAATTTACAATACAACGGGAGCAGTTGGGGCAGCAAGAGCAGTGGGTTTAAAAGATGGTGATTACAATAAATTTGGTTCAAGTATTACAACTAACGATCACGTAATGACTTTTTTACCGTTGAAAAATAAAGAACCATATGAAAAGGCGTATCAAAAATGGAAACAAGAATTAGAATTAATATTAACAAATAAATAAAAGAACAAATGATAGTTTTAGGAAATAAAGAATACTACAAAGGTATAGGTCAAATTAAATTTGAGGGAAAGGAATCAGATAATCCGTTGGCATTTAAATATTACAATCCAGACCAGATTGTAGCCGGAAAAACAATGCGTGAGCATTTTAGATTTGCGATTGCTTACTGGCATACTTTCTGCGGACAAGGAAGCGATCCATTCGGACCAGGAACACAACATTTTCCTTGGGATCAGCCTACAGATGCTATCGCTGCCGCAAAAGAAAAAGCAGATGCAGCATTCGAATTCATTACCAAAATGGGATTTGACTATTACTGTTTTCACGATTATGACTTGGTTAATGAAGGAGCTACTTTCGCAGAATCAGAAAGCAGATTGGCTACCATTACAGAATATTTGAAAGAAAAACAAGCCGCTTCCGGAGTGAAATTACTTTGGGGAACTGCAAACTGTTTTTCTAATCCAAGATATATGAACGGTGCCGCTACTAATCCAGATTTTAATGTATTGGCAAGAGCTGGAGGTCAAATAAAATTGGCATTGGATGCTACCATTGCTTTAGGAGGAGAAAATTATGTTTTTTGGGGAGGTCGTGAAGGTTATATGACTTTGTTGAACACCGATATGGGAAGAGAATTGGATCATATGGGACAATTCCTGGCTCAGGCAAGAGATTATGCGAGAGCACAAGGATTCAAAGGAAATTTCTTCATTGAGCCAAAACCTATGGAGCCAATGAAACACCAATATGATTTTGACTCAGCTACAGCTATCGGATTTTTGCATAAATACGGCTTAGAGAAAGATTTCAAGATGAACATCGAGGTGAATCACGCTACATTAGCGCAACACACTTTTCAACACGAAATGGAAGTAGCTGCCAAAGCTGGAATGTTAGGAAGTTTAGATGCCAATAGAGGTGATTACCAAAACGGATGGGATACGGATCAATTCCCAAATAACATCCAGGAAGTTACAGAAGCAATGTTGGTTTTCTTAAAAGCAGGTGGACTACAAGGTGGAGGCGTTAATTTTGATGCCAAAATTAGAAGAAACTCTACTGATATGGAAGATGTATTCTTAGCTCACATTGGTGGAGCCGATACTTTTGCAAGAGCATTATTGACTGCTGATAAAATTATAACATCATCTCCTTATGATAAATTAAGAACACAACGTTATAGTTCTTTTGATTCTGGAAACGGAAAAGCTTTTGAAGAAGGAAAATTAAGTTTGACTGATTTGTATAAAATTGCCCAGGAAAATGGGGAATTAAATTTACAAAGTGGCAAACAAGAATTGTTCGAAAATATCATCAATCAGTATATTTAATTGATTGAAGAAAGAAAAATAATTTTCGGTTTTAATGAACCGAAATCAAGATTGTTTTTTTGTAGTTTTTTATCTCTGGCAACTATTTAGGTTAGTGTATTTGTCAGGGGAATGAATTGAATTATTTAGTAATTTATGGCCGTTGGATTGAAGAGTCAGCGGCCATATCATTAAATTTTTCTTCAAAATAAATAGTTTTTCAAACTGTTTTTACAGTGATTTCTTTACTGTTCAATTTCAAATTATATAACTCATATTACTTGTTTGTAATTTATTTTATTGAATTGGAATACAGAACTATTAGTTAATCAAAAATAAATTTAAACCACAAACCAATGAAATTTTTTATAGACACTGCCAATTTAGAAGATATTAAAGAAGCTCAGGCTTTAGGCGTTTTAGATGGGGTTACGACAAATCCGTCCTTAATGGCCAAAGAAGGAATTACAGGAAAAGATAATATTTTGAAACATTATCTTGCGATCTGCAATATTGTAGACGGCGATGTTTCTGCAGAAGTTATTTCTACAGATTTTGACGGAATGATTAGAGAAGGGGAAGAACTTGCAGCTTTGCATGAGCAAATCGTAGTGAAGTTGCCAATGATCGCTGACGGAATCAAAGCTTGTAAATACTTTTCGGATAAAGGAATCAGAACGAATGTTACTTTAGTTTTTTCACCAGGACAAGCTTTATTGGCTGCAAAAGCTGGTGCAACTTACGTTTCTCCCTTTTTAGGAAGACTAGATGATATTTCCACTGACGGAATGCACCTGATTTCAGAAATAAGAGAAATTTATGATAATTACGCTTTCAATACGCAAATACTTTCAGCTTCTATCAGACATACGATGCACGTAGTGAATTGTGCCAAGGTAGGATCTGATGTAATGACCGGACCATTATCATCTATTAAGGGATTGTTGAAACATCCTTTGACAGATATTGGATTAAATCAATTTATTGAAGATGCTAAAAAGATGCAGCTTTAAATAAAAAAAACTATTCTTTGGGATAAAATCTTTTTTATTTTTTTTAAGAACTCCTTTACTTTTTAGTAGGAGTTTTTTTGTTTTAAAACAAACGATTGTGTGAAAACCAAATTACAGATAAAGAAATATTCAAAATTATATCTTTCACCTATTTTTATTGGTAAATAAGCGTATTGTCTCTGTTTACTAAGGCTTAAAGTTGTTAATTAGTAAAAATAAACTTTCTTTTTTCAGGCCAGAGGTATTGCTGTTACTGCCATGACAATTTTTGCTTTTTTCTTATTAAATTTCATAATAGGTTAATTTACTTTTAAAATTTAGATTCTTAATGCTTTGTTCGTTATGATATGAACAAACTTTTATCTTAAAAATTATACTTACCCTATTTTATTCTGGCTTTTTTTTCGATATAAATAAAAAAATATTACGCAACCGATTGTGTGTTTTGTATTTTTATTTATATTTGTTAAATGAATAATAAAAAAAGAGTCTTAATCTGACTTCTCAGACAATTCTCATTTTAATCTTTCATACAGTAAAAAAAACTAACTCAAACCATTCTATTAATTATCTAAATCAATTTTTTATGACTAACTTTTTTACAGTTAAAAGTAAATCAAAGCTCTTAAAGTGCTTAGGTTTTTTATCACTGATGTTTCTGTTTTCTTTGAGTGCCAGCGCTCAAAATACAGTTACAGGAGTTGTTTCTGACGCTAATGGACCTATTCCGGGTGCCAATGTGAATATTAAAGGTACCAAAACAGGTGTTGTTACCGGTTTTGATGGAAATTATACTATTACAAATGTTCCTGCTAATGGAGTATTGGTATTTAGTTTTCTAGGTTTAACAACTAAAGAAGTACCTGTTGCTGGTAAAACTAAGATTGATGCAGTATTACAGGAAAATTCTAATGCGCTGCAGGAAGTTGTTGTTATTGGTTACGGTACGCAGCGAAAAGAAGCGGTGACCGGTTCTGTTTCTTCCATTAAAGGAGATATCGTTCGCGAAGTGCCCTCAGCTAATATTACACAGGCTTTGCAAGGACGTTTAGCAGGGGTTCAGATGACGCAAACCTCCTCTAAGCCAGGTGCTGACATGCAGATCCGTATTAGAGGTACACGTTCCCTATCTAAAGGCATGAACGATCCGTTGGTTGTATTGGATGGAATTCCTTTTGCAGGATCTATTGGAGATATTAGCCCGGACAATATTAAAAGTATAGACATCTTAAAAGATGCTTCAGCAACCGCTATTTACGGATCGCGTGGTGCCAATGGTGTTATTTTGATCTCAACAAATAAAGGTCAAAAGGGACAAAAAGCCACCTTTACCTATAATACCTATAGCGGTTTAAAAAATATTTTTGCCAAATTCCCAATGATGAACAATTCAGAATTTGTGGCTTTGCGTAAAATAGCGACTCTGCCGGGTTCGACTGCGCCACTTTATGCAAATGGTCCGGACGAAGCTGATAACGTAAATACGGATTGGCAGGATCTGATGTTTAGATCTGGTATCGTAACAAATCATGATATAGGCGTTGCAAGTGGTACTGAGACGGGTAACTATAACTTTGGAGCTAGTTATTATAAAGAAGAAGCGGTATTACCTGGACAGGATTATGCACGTTTAACTTTAAGAGGTGCTGTAGATCAGGCAGTTGGAAAATATTTCAAATTTGGTTTTACTACAAATAACAATTACTCCATTACCAACGGAGGTAATTTAGGTCTGTACAGTACTTTAAGTACAACACCAATTGCTAATCCATATAATGCGGATGGTTCTTTGAAAAGAACGGTTAAGATGCCATTAGATGAAAACTGGGTATATACAAGAGAAACTATAGAAAATTTGGATGATAAGTGGATTGATCAGACTAAAGCCTATAGTTCTTACAACAATTTATATGCTGAGTTAAAAATACCTGGTGTTGAAGGTTTGAAATATCATATCGATTTAGGTGGTAATTTCCGTACTACTAATGGAGGTCAATATACAGGAGAAGGCGTATTTAGTGTCAATCCAACAACAGTTTCAACAGCTCAAGTTGTTAACACGCTTAGTACAAACTGGGCAATCCAAAACTTGCTTACTTATGATCGTACCTTTGGAAAGCATCAGGTAAATGCAGTTGCTATGTTCTCTTCAGAACAAACCAGATACAACAAATCACAAGTTAATGCAAAGGATATTCCTTCTGACTCTTTCCAATTTTACAACTTAGGACGAGCAGCAGGTGAAATTTCTATTAACCCTGAAAATCAGGAATATCAGGTTAGCGGATTGATATCTTACATGGCACGTGCAATGTATTCTTATGATAATCGATATATGCTTACAGCTACTATAAGATCGGACGCTTCTTCAAGACTTGCCGAAGGACACCAGTGGAATACTTATCCTGCTGTATCAGCTGGTTGGAATGTGAAGAATGAATCTTTTATGCAAAATGTAAACTGGCTGGATCAATTAAAGTTACGTGCGGGTTATGGAGAAACTTCTAATCAGGCTGTGGCTCCTTATTCTACATTGGGGCTTCTGGCTTCGAGACCCTACAATTTCGGAGATGTGAATACAACAGGATACTATGTATCTAAACTTCCTAATGCTGATTTAGGTTGGGAGTATTCAAGCACAATAAATTACGGAATAGATTTTTCGTTATTTAGAAATCGTTTAACTGCGACCGCAGAGTACTATGTTACAGATACAAAAGATATTCTTCTGGAAAAAAACCTTGCTCCGACAACGGGTGTAGGCAGCTATACGGCAAATATTGGACAAACTCAAAATAAAGGTTACGAAATTACCCTTAACGGGACCATATTTGACAATCCAAATGGATGGTCATGGGATGTAGGTGTTAACTATTATTCTAACAAAAACAAACTGGTAGCACTTACTGAAGGACAGCTAAGAGATGAAAACAACTGGTGGTTTGTAGGACACCCAATTGATGTAATCTATGATTATAAGAAAATAGGACTTTGGCAGGAAGGAGATGCAAATCTTACTAAATATGAGCCAGGAGGAAATGTAGGTATGATTAAGGTTCTATATGCGGGTGACTTTAATGCAGATGGTACACCTACAAGACAAATTGGACCGGCAGACAGACAAATAATAAATGTAAATCCTGATTTTCAGGGAGGTTTTAATACTCGCGTTGCCTACAAAAATTTAGATTTAAGTGTAGTAGGGGCTTTTCAAAGTGGCGGGGTTCTTATTAGTACGTTATATTCTTCATCAGGTTACCTTAATATGCTTAGTGGACGTAGAGGAAACGTAAAAGTGGATTACTGGACACCTGAAAACACAGATGCAAAATATCCAAGACCAGGAGGTGCTACAAGTAATGACAATCCAAAATACGGATCTACTTTAGGTTATTTTGATGCTTCATACGTTAAAATACGTACGATTACCCTTGGTTATAATGTTACTGAAAAATTTATTAAGGATTTAGGAGTAGATAGATTTCGCCTTTATTGTACCATACAAAATCCATTTGTGATCTATTCACCTTACCACAAAGAAACAGGTATGGATCCGGAAACGAACTCGTTTGGTGACGAAAATGCAGCAACAACAGATTTTTATAAACAACGCTTGCTAACATTGGGAACAAATACGCCTTCAACGCGTACTGTCTTGCTTGGCCTTAATTTAACATTTTAAAAAAAATCACGATGAAACCTATACAAATAAAAACTTTTATGGTAACAGCGATTATAACGCTGTTTCTGGGAGCCTGTTCTAATGTTTTAGAAGAAGAGCCTCGCAGTATTTACACCCCTGATTATTTTAAAACTGAAAAGGGGGTTGTTGGAGGAGTAACATCAATGTATGCTCACCTTCGCTATATCTATGGACAGGGTTATTATTACAATACGACCGAAACCGGTACTGATGAAGCTACTTATGCACAAAGTGCAGATGGCAATTTTAAGGATATGGATCTTTCAGGAGTAGGAACAATTACGCCATCTTCAAGCCGTGCAGATGCTATCTGGGCCCCCGCATTTTTTAACATTAATACGGCCAATGGCGTTATTGAAAATGCAGCAGCAATCGGAACGATCTCAAATGCAATGATTGCCGAAGCAAGATTCTTTCGCGCATTTGATTATTTTCTGCTAGTTCAGACTTTTGGTGGAGTTCCATTAGATTTAGGGGCAGGAGAACTTAAATTCAACGTATCCCCGTCAAGTAGTTCTGTTAGAAATACGGTACCTGAAGTCTATACCAAAGCTATTTTTCCTGATTTAGTGACAGCAGTAAATGATTTGCCGGATGCTGGAAGAGTAAAAGGCGGAGTAACAAAAACAGCGGCAAGACTTTATTTGGCAAAAGCTTATTTAACGTATGCATGGTGGTTGAAAAATCCAAACAATATTCCAACTTATCCTGAAACTACCCGAGTTGATCCTGATGGACATGATGCGACATGGTATTTTCAAAAAGCGTATGACGTGGCAGCAGCCGGAATTGATTCTCACGGTTCATTTGCATTACAACCAACTTATTATGATGTACACTTAGGTAGCAACGATCGCAATAGTGAAATTTTGTTATATGCTGACCACACCGAAAAAAGTGAGTTTTATAATGCCAGCAGTCTTACTTATTCTAATGGTGCTGCACCTGAAAATTTTGCTGTTTGGATGATGACTCCAAATTACACTAACATCAGAAGTTCAGGAGTAAGTTCTGTACAACGTGAAGCAGAACAACACTTAGGACGACCTTATGTTCGTATGTGTCCAACTATTGGCGCTATTACAAACACTTTTGCAGACAAAACAAATGATTCTCGTTATGATGGTACATTTACATCAGTGTATCGTGGTAACTGGAATAAAGCAGGAAATACTTCCCCAACATTAAATAATGCTAACGGCTTACCGGTTGCTCCGGGAGGTGCCATACTTTCATTCCTGAATAATGATGATCCGGCTGTTACTTATAATACTGCAAACGGAGCTGTTGGCGCAGGAGTGTTGCCAGGAAGAGCAGATTTTGTTATAGCACCAAGTGGAATAAGCAGAATTTTATTCCCTGGATTATGGAAACTGGGAGTTTACCGTACAGATGGTGCAGGAGGTTTAGGTCAGCCTAATGCAGCAAGTACCCGTCCTTTCAATATTGCTAAATTTTCAGAACTGTATTTAATTGCAGCAGAAGCAGCTGTAATGGGTGCAGCTCCTCAAGGTGGAAAAAGTGCCAGAGAATTAGTAAATGTTTTACGTGCACGTGCAGGAAAATGGAGATTTGACAACAATGGAAATGTAGTAAAAACAGTAGATAACAGTGCTGCAATGACTGCAGCGACTCCTGCAACTATTGATATTAATTACATTTTGGCAGAACGCTCACGTGAGTATTATGGTGAAGGTTATCGTTGGTACGATTTAATACGTACTCAAAAATGGACAGAACTTTCAGGCTCATACAGAATTTGCGGTACCTCTTATGGAGACCATACACCAGCAACCGTAGCCAGAGATATTAAACCTTATCACTATTTACGCCCAATTCCTCAGGCTCAATTTGATGCAATGGTAATGTCTCCTGCAGAAGAAGCTGCTTATCAGAATCCGGGTTACTAAATAAAAGTACATATTGAAACAAATTTGGTTAGATCTAAAAGTAGTTAGTTAGTCGTTATAATTTTTTTACAGAATTAATTTATAACATAATGTAAGTTTGTTTCCAAAAAAGCCGGAAGTTTATTTCTTTCGGCTTTTTGTTGTTGAACTAATGAAATGTCTTATTGTAAATATTTCGGCGTAAATTCAACAGCAAAACAATGATCATCTGGATATTAAAAGAAAAAATAAATGAAAAGAACAATCCTCTTTATAACATTGTTTATTTGCAGCGGTATTTATGCTCAGATAAAATTGCCGAGATTAATTAGCGATGGAATGGTTTTACAGCGCGATATTCCGCTGAAAATCTGGGGCTGGGCAGCGCCGAATGAAAAGATCGAAATAAACTTCAATCAAAAAAAGTTTAAAACGACAGCTGCGAAGGATGGGAACTGGATCGTTACACTGCCGTCTCAAAAAGCAGGAGGGCCGTACGAAATGACTTTATTGGCAAGTAATACTATTGTACTGAAAAATATCCTGATTGGTGATGTCTGGCTTTGTTCGGGACAATCTAACATGGAACTTCCAATGGAACGTGTTAAGGGTAAATACAAAGACGTAATTGCAAAGATTGATAATAACAATATCAGACAATTTTTGGTTCCTGATCAATACGAATTTGCAAAAGAAAATACAGATTTTTCATCAGGAGAATGGCTTTCTGCAAATCCGGAAAATATTTTAAAATTCTCTGCTGTAGCTTACTTTTTTGCCGATGAAATCTATCAAAAATATAACATCCCAATTGGATTAATTAATAGCGCTTTGGGAGGCTCTCCAGCCGAATCATGGATCAGTGCAGAAGCGGTCAAAAAGTTTCCGGAATATGATGCTGAGTATCAGAAATTCAAAGATGGAACATTAGGTGCTCAAATTGAAGCAAGTGATAAAAAGATTAATTCGACCTGGTATTCGACTGTAAATAATGAAGATGAAGGTTTGAAGAATAGATGGTCAAATCCCGAGTTAGAAGATTCGGATTGGAAAAGCATGAATATTCCGGGTTATTGGGCAGATAACGAATTGGGAAATATAAATGGTGTTGTTTGGTTCCGAAAAGAATTTACAGTTTCAAATTTAAAAGAAAGCAATGCAAAACTTATTTTAGGGAGAATTGTCGATGCTGATTCGGTTTATGTAAACGGACATTTTGTTGGGACAACCTCTTATATGTATCCGCCAAGAATTTATCCTTTTGATGCGAAGTTTTTAAAAGAAGGAAAAAATGAAATTGCCATTCGTGTGATTAACAATACAGGACGAGGCGGTTTTGTTGAAGACAAACCCTATGAATTGATTTTGGGTAATGAAGTTATCGATTTGAAAGGTTCATGGAAATATAAATTAGGTGTAAAAATGTTGCCTTTGCCACCACAAACTTTTATAAGATGGAAACCAGTCGGATTGTATAATGCGATGATTGCGCCTTTGAAAAATTATGCAATAAAAGGCGTGCTTTGGTATCAGGGTGAATCGAGCACTAAAAAACCGGAAGAATATTCGGCATTGATGGAAACCTTAATCACAAACTGGAGAGCAGAGTGGAAGCAGGGTTCTTTTCCGTTTTTATATGTGCAGCTTACTAATTTTATGGCCCCAAAAACAGAGCCGGGCGAAAGTAACTGGGCTGCATTACGACAACAGCAAAAAAATACTTTAGCTGTTCCCAATACCGGAATGGCAGTAACAATCGACATTGGAGAGTGGAATGATATTCATCCTTTAAACAAATACGATGTTGGAAGAAGACTTTCGTTATTAGCCAGAAAAATGGTTTATGGAGAAAAAAATCTTGTTGCTTCAGGACCACTTTTTAAATCTTTGGCACAAAAAGGAAATCAACTTGTTTTGAGTTTTACAGATATCGGAACAGGTTTAGTAACCAAAGACAATCAACCTCTGAAAGCATTTGAAATCGCTGGTCAGGATGGTAAATTTGTTTGGGCCGATGCGGTAATTGAAGGAGATAAAATTATAGTTTCAAATGCAAGTGTTTTAAATCCAACTAAAGTTCGATATGCCTGGGCAGATAATCCGGATCAGGCGAATTTATATAATAAAGAAAATTTACCGGCTTCTCCTTTTGAAGGAAGTCTAGAAAAATAATACGATTCAAATAAAACCTAAATTAAAAAGCAGGAATCCCATTTGGAATTCCTGCTTTTTTTATTCTTTTTCAGTAGGGAGATAAATATCAAAAGTAGCTCCTTTATTCTTTTCACCGGTTGCAGTGATTATTCCGTTATGATTATCTACAATTTTTTTCACAATGGCGAGCCCAATACCAGTTCCGTTATATTCTAGTTTTCCATGTAAACGCTGAAAAACCTCAAAAATTTTGGAGCTGTATTGCTGCTCAAAACCAATTCCATTGTCAGAAATTTTAATATGACAATAGTGAGTGTTTTGCTCTAGTTTTTTATTGTTAAGAAGTGATCCTTTCACAATTTCACTTTGAATCTTTATAACAATTGGTACTTCAGGATTTGAGAATTTAAGTGAATTACTCACTAAGTTATATAAAAGCTGTCTAAACTGAAACGGAATAATATTAGCCTCACAGTTCTCACAGTTTTCAATTGTGGCATTTTTTTGCTCAATTTCTTCTTTTAAATCGTCTTTTACTTCGTCAATAATTTTAGAAAGATCTGTTTTTTCATAAATACGTTCCTGAATATTCGTTCTGGAGTATGAGAGTAAATCATTGATTAATGTTTGCATACGTTGTGCAGCATTTTGCATTCGCTGAAATTTATCCTTTCCATTGTCAGATAAGTTTTCAAACTCTTTTTCCAAAATTAATGTAGCAAAAGTTTGAATTTTCCTTAAAGGTTCCTGCAAATCATGACTCGATATATAAGCAAAAGATTGTAGCTCCTGATTCATTTTCTCCAGCTCTGCATTTTTTTGTTCCAGTTCTAAAGCATTTAATCTTAATTTATCATCCGCTTTCTTTTTCTCTGTTAAATCATGCGTTACTTTTGAAAAACCAATCACTTCGCCTTTTTTGTTATGAACAGCGGTAATGACAACACTTGCCCAAAAAAGGCTTCCGTCTTTACGAATGCGCCAGCCTTCCTGTGTTGCTTTTCCTTTTTCGATGGCAATGTTGAGTAATTTTTGAGGGAGATTGCTCTTTCGATCTGATTCGGTATAAAAATTAGAGAAATTTTTCCCTATAATTTCTTGGGCTTTATAGCCCTTAATTTTTTCAGCACCTAAATTCCAATTTTCAACAATTCCTTCGTGATTTAAATACAGAATAGCATAATCCTGAACTTCTTCAACCATTAAATGATAACGTTCTTCACTTTTTTGAAGTGATTCATTCATCAAACTCAATTCTTTGGTTCTGGCAGTTACCTGTTGCTCCAATTCATGCGTAAACGCTTTTTCGGTATGAATGTCGGTAAAGGCACCAACCCATTTTATGATTTTATTGTCTATATCTAAAACGGGTTCTCCAATAACGGCATGCCATCTGTAATTTCCATCTTTTCTTTTTACACGAACATCGCAGCGGTAAGGTTCTCCGGTGGCTAAACTATGACTCCATATATTGGCATTTTCATCAAAATCATCAGGATGAATCATAGCCCTCCACTCAGCTTCTCCATTAGGTTCAATTCCGGTATATTCGAACCATTTGCCCGAAGCAAATAATGAATTGCCTTTTTCATCTGTTTCCCAAATTAATTGCGGAATACTTTCGGTTAAAGAGCGGAATCGTTTTTCGCTTTCTTCTATTTTTTTTCTGGCCTCTACTTTTTCAGTAACATCAATCAACGTGATTTTTATTCCGGAAATAGTGTTGTCGGATTCACGTTGTGGAGCATATTCAAAATCAATATAATACTCATGGTTTTTACCGTTTCTATTGATGTACAAAAGAGATTCTGATTCTGAGTATACATTCCCTGTTTCGTATACCTCTTCTAATAACTGAGCATATTTTTGTTTTCTAAGTTCCGGAAATATTTCGAAAAGTTTTTTGCCTTGTACGTCGCTTTCCTTTTTCTTCCAAATGTTTTTCAAAAGAGCAGAATTGGCAATTTCTATCACCATACCTTTTCCTTTAACAATTGCTTTGGGCACAGGGGATTCCATCACCAGCGTACGAAATCTTTTTTCGCTTACTTCCAGTTCTTGCTGATGCTTTTTTTCGTCGGTAATATCTCTTATTGTTCCTATTAATTTTTCTGGATTATTATCTTCATCATAGAAAAGTTTTCCTTTTCCTTCTACCCAATGAATTGAACCGTCGATCCAAACCGTTCTGGCTTCATAATTTAGATATCCTGAAGCAAGAGCATTTTTAAAAGCCTTATTGCGAATGGGCATATCATCCTGATGAATATGTTTGAGAAGTTGTTCGTGAGTTAATTTTATATTCTCTTTATACCCACCAACAATTTCGAGATATCTTTGAGAGTAAATTGGTTCTCTTGTTTTTACGTTCAATTCCCATGTTCCTAATTCACTGGCTTCAACAATAATTTTAAGCCTTTCTTCGTTTTGTTCTATTTCTTTTCTGGCGTCTACTTTTTCGCTGACTTCCGTAACAGTTACGATGATGCCTGAAATAGTTCCATCTTCTTCTTTAAGGGGATGATAAAGAAAATCAAAATAAGAAATTTCTAATTTTCCATAACGGTTTAACGGAATCGGAACTTCATATCCATGAAAAGGAATACCTGTGGTAAATACGCCGTTTAAAAGGGAACTTACACTTTCTTCGACCTCGGGTAGGGAATCAAATAAAGGTCTTCCAATAAAAGTAGTTTCTTCTCTGTCAACTAATTTTAAATAGGCTTCATTGGCCATTTCGACCATATAGTCAGGGCCGCGTAGAATGGTAATTCCAACTGGAGCTTGTTTTACCGTATTCCTAAAACGCTTATCAGCTGCTTCAATTTCTTTTCGGGCTTTTACCTGCGGTGTATTATCAAGTACCCAGACAGTCACTTTGGCTACTTCTCCTTCCATGTTTTTTAGCGGTGCATAAACAAAAGTGACATATATATGTTCTTCTTTGCTATGTCTAATGAGCATCATCTCTACTTCATTAGCATAAAAAGGAACTCCTTTGTCTATAACTTTTTGTAGTGCTTCTTCGTAATATGGTTTTGCTTCCGCGAAAGAATCCCAATAATGTTTGCCAGCGATTTCTTCATATTTTTTACCGGCAACTTCTATAAAGCTGTCATTCACGATTTCACATACTAAAGTTTTGGCATCCAACAGGCATACTCCAATTGGAGCCTCCAGTACCATACTTCGTAAATTTTGTTCGTTTTCTTCTATTTTTTTCTTCGCGACATTCAAATCAGTAAGGTCAACCCCCGTATTCATTACTCCGTATACATTGCCATTTACGTCATATAAAGGCGTCAGGCTGTAATTAAAATAATAAGTACCGGATTTTCCGTCAACTGTTAAATCAAGGGGAGTGTTTTTTGTATGGAAAGATTGACCGGTTTCGAAAACGGTCTTAATTTGCTCAAAAACCAACTGATTATCAAGTTCAGGAAGTACATTTTTAAATGATCTTCCTATAACATCATTGCCTTTTCCCCATATTTTAATAATGGAATCATTAGCCAATTCGACAATCATTTCTTTCCCTACATAAACGGCAATAGGGAAAGGGGCATTTTCTACGAGCTGTCTTACTTTTTGTTCGCCTTCTTCAACTCTTTCTCTGGATAAAACTTGTGTGGTTACATCGATAGCAATTGCAACAACACCTGAGATAGTTCCATCACTTTCTTTGAGAGCATCGTAAACAAAATTTAAATAAAGAGTTTCAATTTTTCCGTTACGGGGTAATTGAACCGGGCGTTCATTTGCAATAAATTTTTCGCCCGTACTATAAACTCTATTGATTAAATTTTCTAAACCCTGATCTTTTGCCTCTGGTAACCCCTCAAAAATAGGTTTATTCAATACCTTTTCTGCAGTTGTTCCCCATAATTGAATCATTTGCTCATTTGCAATTTCCACAATATGCTCTTTTCCTCTAAAAACACACATTGCAACAGGAGCCTGCATAATATTGTTTATAAAGCGTGCATTGCTTTCCTTTAAGGCGTCGGTGGCCCGTTTTTTTTCTGTAGTTTCAATGACAGTAACCAGAACACCGCCAACGGTACCATCTTCTTTTCTAATAGGACTGTATGAAAAGTCAAAGTAGCATTCTTCCACAAATCCATTTCTGTTTAAAGGCAGCATAAAGTCTGGAAAACCAATAGGTTTGCCTTCCATAACGCCATAAAACATAGGACCAATAATGTCCCAGATTTCAGAAAATGTTTGTCTTGTACTAATACCTAAGGCATCCGGATGTTTGGTAGAACCTAAAATAGGACGATATCCATCGTTATACAATTGTGTATAATTGTCACCCCAGGCAATATACATTCCGAAAGGGTTTTCCAGCATAACTGCCACCATTGTACAAAGACTTTGTGGCCAGGTTGATGGATCGCCTAATGCTGTTTTACTCCAGTCTTTGGCGCGTATCAATTCGCCCATTGCTCCACCACCGGCTAGAAAATAATGTTCCTTATTTGTACGGTTCATTCCAAAAACTATTTAAGGTTGAAGAACAAAATGCTCTCGTACAGGTTGTTTTAATTTGTTTTCAGAAGCTACATTCAGGGCATTGCCGATCACTTTTTTTAACTTAGAGAATTCACCGGGTTTACGAATATAGTAAGTCGCACCTTTTTGATACATCAAATCAACAATCTCGGTATCCAGAGATGTTGAGAAAATAATTATTGGCAGCGTATGGAGTTCTTCAATTTCTTTTATTTCTTTCAGGCATTCATGGCCATTTTTACGGGGCATATTAAGATCAAGAAATAAAATATCCGGCAAATTATTGGAAGAATTGGCAGCCAGATAATCCATAAGCTGAACGCCATCATTAACAACAACAAGAGATACCGGAAGCGATAATTCATCAAGAGCTTCTTTAAAAAAAGCGCAATCGTCTTCATCATCGTCCGCTAGTAAAAGATTGTAATGCTGTTTATTCATTTTATAGTAAGGTAAAATTTGTTTGGATTATGTTTTCTAATTCAAATATCTCATTTTGTTTGTATTTAATGAAATTCTGAATCTAAAAATGTTTTTATTTCTGCTAAGATACGGCTAATTAAAATAGCAAGAATTCATAATAAACCAATAAATTTAACGATTTAAAGTAAAATTTCATAATCTTTTTTTTGTTTTTAGGTTTTTTTAGGGTTGAAAGTAAACCTTCAAAAGATTGTTTTGATTTTAAAACGTAAACTTAATTTACTAAAAAGATAAAACCTCCAAATAGACTGGAGGTTTTAAGATTTTACTTTTTATGAGAAAATATAATAAAAGAAAAAAAGTTTGAAATTAGACTTGCTACCATCCAGGAACGTATCCAAAAAAACAGAAAATTAGATTTGTCTGTACAATTAATAGCAGCCAATGTCAAAGTGATAAAAAATGTTGTGGTAAAATTCTTTAAAAGTACAATTGAGTTTTTCTTCCTGTAAAATTGAACAACTTTCACTTTAATTCAAATTAATCAATTGAGGGCCAAATTCTTCATAAAAGATGTTTTCCTGATTGATATTCAAATTAATTAAGGCTTCATATTGTGTTTTGATGAACATTTCAGGTCCGCAGATATAAAATTTAGCGTCTTCTAATAAAATAGCATCCTTACATTTATGAAGATCGACTCGTCCTTCAATTATCTGATTTGAAGTATGGTCATCGTTTTGTACTGAATCATAAAAAGTAAAGGTCTCCAACCATTCTGCTTCGTCTTTTAAAGTTGAAATCTGTTCTTTAAAAGCATGAACCGATTCATTTCGACAGCCGTGAATCCAGACTGTTTTTTTATTTTGAAGAGCATTTAAATTGGTTTCCAGCATGCTTAACATCGGCGTAAGCCCAACACCGCCACTGATTAAAACCAATGGATCTTGAGAATCTTTTTCTAAATGAAATAGTCCGGCCGGAGCTGAAATAGAAATAACATCACCTTCTGATTTCGAATGTAAAGTTTGAGAAACCATTCCGGATGGATTTGGTGCAATTCCGCTGTCTTTTTTTACTGAAATTCGATAATATTCGGGATTGAAAGCGCTGGATAAACTATATTGTCTTGGTTGTAAAAGCCCTAATTCAGGAACGAAAACCTGAACGCTGATGAATTGACCCGCGTGAAAATTAGTAATTTTTTTTTCATCTTCAGGATAGAGATAAAAGGATTTAATTTCTGTTGATTCTTCAATAATTTTTTTAATGATAAATTTTCTCCAGCCGTTCCAGCTTCCGGGTTTGGCAGCGTTTTCTTCATATAAACCCTTTTCCAGATCGATCATGATTTTTGCCAATTGATAAAAAGCAACCGTCCAGGCTTCTAATATTTCAGGAGTAGCGGCTTCTCCTACAACTTCTCCAATAGAAGCGATTAACTGTGTGCCGACGATTTTATACTGTTCAGGTTGAATATTAAGACTTCTGTGTTTGGTTCCGATTCCTTTCAGAACCCCGATTAAAACGCTTGGATCTTCTATATTTTCGGCGTAGGCCAAAACGGCATTTGCCAAAGCTGATTTTTGTCTTCCGTTAGCCTGATTGCCCATATTGAACATATTTCGCAATTCTGGATGTTCTCTAAACATTCTGGCATAAAAATAATTGGTAAGGTCTTCGCCGTTGGCTCTTAAAATAGGAATAGTTGCTTTGATCAGCTCTTTTTGATGTGAATTCATTTTGTGATATTTAAATTTGATTTAGATAAATGGCTTTATCGAAATATTTATAGTCACAAATTTAATTATCACTTGAGGCTACCTTTTATGACTCAAATCATAAGAAGTAAAATTGATTATATTTTTTAATGAAAATTTTCAAAAACGACTAGACATACGGAAAGAAAGAATCCAAATACAGTAAAGACTCCAGCCAATTTTCCTCCGTGTTCATAAGCTTCCGGAATCATCGAGTTGGCTAACATCATTAAGATTGCCCCGCCGGCGAAAGCCTGAATAAAAGAAAGCCATTTCTGCGATGCGCTGCTAAAAATGGAGAAACCTGCCAGAGTTGCCAACGCACAAAGCAACGCAATTCCAGTCCAGAGTATTATTATTTTTGCCGAACTCCAACCTCCGGATTTCATTCCTGAAGATCCGGCAATGGCTTCAGGTAAATTGGAAATAAAAACGGCGACTAACATGGTTAGGTTTCCTGAAGTTCCTTCAAAAAGACCTAATCCAATAATAATGGATTCCGGTACACCATCAAGTATAATAGCCAATACCATCGGAATTATTAAACTGGAGCTTTTGCTTTTTCCTAATTTCAGGCGATTTTTGGCTCCAAAATTGGCAATGAGTTTATCAGAAAAATAAAATATTGATGCGCCGGCAAAAAAGCCAAAAGCAGGAAACATAGTGCCTCTCCCTAGTTTTACGGCTTCAAAGATTAACTCGTAAGAAATGGCCGAAATTAATGTTCCGGCACCAAAACCCATAATAACACCAATAGCACGATTGCTTAAGGAATAACGAATTGCCAGTATCCCGCCAATAATGAGGGAGGAAGTAGCTAATAATCCTGTAATAAAAGCGTGTAACATGATGTTAAATTTTAAATCTGATAACTATTCTCTGCTGTTTTGCAATTACTGCTTTTAACTATTTTAAAAGTATCCAATAAGCCGCATCCATAATCCGCCAATTACCATATAAATAAGTAACATAACAAGTCCGGTTACAAGTCCTTTAACCCACCAGCTTTTTAAGTCAACATATCCGCTCCCAAAGAAAACAGGTGCAGGGCCGTGACCATAATGTGTCAGGGTTCCGTATATTGAGCCTACAAATCCAAGCATGAAAGCAAGTAGTAAACCCGGAACTCCAATAGATATACCAACACCTAACAATGCTGCATACATGGCGGCCACATGCGCTGTTGCACTGGCAAAAAGATAATGACTGAAAAAATATACCAAAATAATGATCGGAAAAGCCATTTGCCAGCTTAAGCCTCCAATCTCCGCTTTAACCAGATCACTAAACCAGCCAATAAAACCTAATTCATTGAGCGAACTGGCCATCATTACTAAGACAGAAAACCAAACTATTGTATCCCAGGCTCCTTTTTCGGATTTAACATCTTCCCAGGTTAATACTGAAGTTAATAATAAGACAACCAAACCGATAAAGGCTGTTGTTGTAGCATCGATAGAGAATAAATCGCCCGTGATCCAAAGAAATAACAAGATGAAGAAGGTCAACAACATCAACCATTCATTTCTGGAGATTGGCCCCATTTCTTTAAGTTTCTGACTCGCGATTTGTGGAGCATCTCCGGTACTTTTGAGTTCAGGCGGATAAATTTTATACAACACAAACGGAATTACAAAAAAGGAAACGATACCGGGAACAATTGCCGCAGTTGCCCAGGACATCCATGAAATTTTGATTCCTAAATTAAAGGCAAATTTTTGACACATTGGGTTACTTGCCGTTCCTGTTAAAAACATGGAAGAGGCGATAAGGTTCATGTTATAACTATTCAATGTTAAAAAAGCACCCAATTTTCGATGTGTTTCCGGCTGATCCGGCATGGAGCCGAAACTCATTGACATCGCCTTCATAATGGGGTAAATAATTCCGCCACCTCTTGCCGTATTACTTGGTACAGCTGGTGCCAAAACAACATCTGCAAGTCCTAAACCATACGCTAATCCGAGCGAACTTTTACCGAATACTCTAATGAATAAAAAAGCAATTCTGTTTCCCAATCCCGTTTTAATGAAACCTCTTGCAATGAAAAAGGAAATCCCGATAAGCCAGATTACTTTATCTCCAAAACCTTTTAAAGCCAATGTGATAGATTTTCCGGCTTCTCCAGGTGCAAGTACTTGCGTAAAGGCAGTTACCGCAATGGCGATCATACACATGGTTCCCATTGGAGCTGCTTTCAGGATGATTCCGAGGATAGTTGCCACAAAAATGGCAAACAAATGCCAGGCTTCAATTATAACACCTTGCGGAGCCGGAATAAACCAAATTAATAAACCAACTACCAGTGTAATAATGGTTTGAGTAATTTTTACTTCTTTCATAAGCAACGAGAATTAAGTTAAACTAAAGCTGGCGTTGTAACTGAATTAAAATAGATTACTAAAAGTATTTATTTCTTTTTTAGTTTCTGTTTGAAAAAATCAATAGTTCGTGTCCACGATAAAGTTGCGGCAGCTTCATCATATCTTGGCGTTGTATTATTATGAAAACCATGATTCACTCCGGGATAAAAATAAGCTGTGTTTTCAACTTTATTCTTTTTCAATATTTCTTCAAAAGCGGGCCAGCCTTCGTTTACACGTGTATCTAAACCGGCATAATGCAGCATAAGCGGAGTTGTTATTTTTTCAGCTTCTTCTTTGGTAGGCTGACCTCCGTAGTAAGGAACGGCGGCAGATAAAGTCGGTATTTTTACGGCCATCATATTAGAAATCCATCCACCAAAACAAAATCCGACAACACCTACATAACCATTACAATCTTTGTGGGCTTTTAAGTATTCATACGCTGCAATAAAATCTTCCAGCATTTCTTCTCGCGTACGTTTTTTTTGCAGTTCGCGACCTGCATCGTCATTTCCAGGATAACCGCCTAATGGTGTTAAGGCATCTGGCGCCAATGTGATAAAACCTTCGACAGCAGCTCTTCGTCCAACATCTTCAATATACGGATTGAGGCCCCGGTTTTCATGCACGACAATAATTCCGGGTAATTTTTTTTTGGTTTCAACAGACTGCGATAAAAGTCCTTTAATAGCTCCGCCACCTTTAGGAGACTGATACGTTATGTAATCTGATTTTATTCTTGGATCTCCCGGTTTAATTAAGATGCTGTCTTCATAATTTGGCATCATAAAACTTAAAAGCGACGGAAGGGTCAGTGTGCCTACTGCGAAAATGGAAAGTTTTTCGATAAATTGTCTCCTTTCGATTTTATTGTGGGCATAATCATCATATAAATCGAATACTTCTTGTGAAATATCTTCTTTGGTTAATTTCTGCATAGCGTTTGTTTTTTGAAAAACTAATTTAGAAAATAAAATGATTTGTATTAAAAATAGTTTTAATTGTTTGATATTCAGTTATTATGGATAAATCCAATTCTTTTTACAGCATCAACGATTTCAGATACCAAATCTTCTGAAAGAATCACACCTGAAAGCATCAGTTCGATTTTTGTTGGTGTTTTAGGCTCTGTATGCAAAAGCTTTAAAAGATATTTTTTTGCTTTAATGTCTTCACCAATTAAAGATAGTGTGGCACATTTAAGAAGGGGATCCCAAAAAGTTTCTTCAGAGTCCATTTTTTCAGCCCACTGAAAAGCATTTTTATATTCTTTTTTAGCTAAATAATAGCAACAAAAACCAATATTAATCCACCAGGGATAATAAGGATTTTTTTTAATCGCGTCTTGCATAATCTGAAAACCTTTGTCAAAATATCCTGATAAAACAAGCATGCAGCCAACTCCGGAAACGATGCCTGAAGCATTAGGATTTATTTTAATGCATTGTTCAGCAGAGTATAGACAGGCTTCCGGATCTTTTTTTAATAAATTAACCCCTGCCAAAGTATGCCAGGCATGCTGACAATGTGGATCAATTTTAAGTGATTTCATTACACATCGGTATCCTTCTTCAATAGTGTTTTCGTCACTGTCAATGGCAAAGACAATTCCGTTAAGATAAAATTCACCTAGCATGGCCCATGTAACAGCATGATTGGGATGTAATTTGGTTGCTTCATGAAGATTTCTAAATGCAGACCAATAATTCTCAAAGGAACATTCGCATTGATATTTGTAATAACAATAAAGACCTTTCCAAATACTTAAATTATTTGATATTCGGGATGGAGATGTTTTGATAATTTCTTTAAAAATACTGCCATAATAACCACCAATTTCGCTGACAATACTGTGTACAATTTCACTCTGAACTTTAGCAATATCAATGATATCAATATGATCGAATGATTTTGTCATAACAAATTCACCCGTAATGGAGTTTAAAAGGTTAACTCTTATCTGTAATTTTTTATCGATGCACTGCAGATTTCCGGTAATTATAAAATCGGCATTAAGCATTTTTGCGGCTTCGAGTATATTTTGATTAATTTTTGAAATCATTTCAGAAGAAAAATGACCTATAACCGCAATATCTTCAAAAAGAGAAAGTTCGGCACTTAACTCTTCACAAAGCATCAATGAAAAAATATCTAAATTTTGTTTTGTGGTGATTGATTTAAAGGGGAATATGGCAATGATTGGATTTGTATTATCATGGGGATGCACAATGGGTCGTGCATTTTCCTTCCGGATAAATCGGGGAACATAACAACCTATTGGAATGTCGATCATTAAAGCATTGTTTTGCCCCTCTGTCAAATAATATTCGTTCAAAATTCTTCGTAATCTTCCTGCATGAATGCGGACAACGGCATCATCGTTAGAATTGAAATCAGCTGATCTGTTTAATACATTTATTGCTATCGAATATTCTTTAATAAAATGTTGGTTTTCATTAAGGGTTTCCTCAACAATATATCTTAAAAATTTAGTTAAGATGGGAGAATTTTTTAATGAGTTAAATTTTAAAACAGATTCTAGTTCGGTAAAGATTTCTTCATGTGTTTGTTTTTTTATAGCCTCCATATAAGTTGCATTAAATGAGAACAATAGGGCAGAAAATAATGACTATAAAGTTAATTTTTTTCTTTTCATATTATGATAAAATTTTCTTTTTTGTAAGAAAATAGCCAATAAAATAAGATTTTTCCTTCATTTAACGGTTAAATTTAACGGTTTTTAACTCTTTTTCGATTAGATGGTTTTTTATATTTGGTTGATTATCAGTGTTTAATAGAGGATAAAAATGTCAATTCCAGAGAAATTATATAGTGAAAAGCTTTCCAATTATCAAGAATCAATCAAGGTTTTGTATTTGGTCGATGATGATTTCAAAAGTATGTGTGATGATTATTGTTGCAGTAAAATTAATGTTGAAAAGTACCAAAAAAAAATACAGGACAATTTTCACATGAAGGTCGAATATGAAAATTTGACAAAAGAACTTGAAGCCGAAATTGTACAATATATAATAAAAAACATGAAATAAATTTTACCCGGAATCTTGAAAACCCATTAAGGTAAGTGGTTAGGTATTAGTAAGGAATCAAACAATTATAAACCATAATCATTATGAAAAAAAAGTTTTTACAAATGGTTCAGATTCGATATCTGACCATTACAATTTGTTTTTTTGTAGTAAACCTAATGCAGGGTCAGGACGGTGATGCTAAAAAAAGTATGGAAATTTATGGGTTTATCATGACCGATATTGGTTATAATTTTAATCAGATACAACCAGATTGGTATGATGCCGTGAGACCAACCAAATTACCCTCTTATGAAAATGAATATGGACCAGACGGAAGCTATTATGCTTCAGTACGTCAGACAAGATTTGGCATAAAGAACTATTTTGATACCGGAATTGGAGAATTGAAAACACAATTCGAATTTGAATTGTACGGAACCGGTGTCGATGCAGGTCAGACTACTTTTCGTTTGCGTCATGCTTATGCCGAGTTAGGAAAATTCGGAGCTGGTCAGACCTGGAGCCCTTTCATGGATATTGACGTATTTCCGAATACCTTAGAATATTGGGGACCGACCGGAATGGTGTTTTTCCGTAATGTGCAAATTCGCTATATGCCAATTCAGGGCGATACCCGTTTAACTATTGCGCTGGAAAGACCAGGAGCAAGTGCTGATCAGGGTATATATGCCAATCGTATCGAACTTGAAGGCGTTAATGCCAGATTTCCGTTACCGGATCTTTCGGCAGAATATCGCTATGGTGCGAAATGGGGTTATGTGGAGTTAGCCGGTATATTAAGAAAAATCGAATGGAAAGATCAAAATAATGATCAGTTTAATTTATCCGGAGATGCGCTTGGATGGGGATTAAATTTAAGTACCAATATTAAATTTGGACAAAGTACGGTTTTCAAGGGACAGGTTGTTTATGGGGAAGGAATTCAGAACTACATGAATGATGCTCCGGTGGATGTCGGAATTGAAAATAATCCCGGGAACATAACAGAACCTGTAAAAGGTGTTGCGCTTCCGTTGCTTGGTTTTGTGGCTTTCATTGATCATAGCTGGACTGAAAAATTTACCAGTTCATTTGGTTATTCTATGATTGATATTGACAATTCTAATGGACAAACGAATGATGCCTTCAAAAAAGGGCAATACGTAATAGCGAATTTACTTTATTCTCCGGCAAAAAATTGTTTGGTCGGAGGTGAATTTCAATGGGGTGATCGTGATAATTTCAGAGATGGATGGAGCACTTCTATAAGCAAAGTACAATTCTCTTTTAAATATAACTTCTCAGAAGCATTCTACAGAAAAAATTAATAAAAGCATCTTTTAAAAGTTACCAAAAACTTAAAAAACAAAACACCATGTGCAAAAAAATACATTATGTAATCCTCTTTGGATTATACATCAGTTTCCTTAATGCCCAAACCCGAACTGAAAAAGATCTTTTGGGTGAAAAGCAAATTCCAAACAATGCGTACTACGGAGTTCAGACTGCCCGTGCTCTTGAAAATTTTCAGATCAGCGGAATGACGACACAATTTTACCCTGATTATGTAAAAGCTTTTGCTATGGTAAAATTGGCAGCAGCACGCGCCAATGCAGCTGATGGCCGACTTAAAAAAGACAGGCTGGCGGCAATAGAAAAAGCCTGTCAGGCGGTAATAGACGGAAAATATCATGATCAGTTTCTTGTTGATTTGTATCAGGGAGGTGCAGGTACCTCAGCCAATATGAATGTCAATGAAGTACTCGCTAACATCGCCCTCGAAATGAGCGGTCATAAAAAAGGGGAGTATCAATTTATAGAACCGCATGATGATCTTAATATGGGTCAATCTACCAATGATGTTTATCCGACAGCTATTAAAGTCGCTTTATTACTTCATAATGATAAACTGATAAAAGAAGCCGATTTGCTTGCCAAAGCATTTCATAAAAAAGGTGATGAGTTTAAAGACATTCTAAAAATGGGTCGAACTGAGGGACAGGATGCTGTCCCGATGACTCTGGGACAGGAATTTCATGCCTTTGGAAATCAGTTGGATGCTGAAATTGCTGCGTTGCGTAAAGTAGAAGTTTATTTATACGAACAAAATATGGGAGCGACAGCAATAGGAACGGGAATTACAGCGTCACCAGGTTATGCTGAAAAGGTGGCCACACATCTTGCGAAAATTACAGGAAAGCCAATTGTGATGAGCAAGGATCTTATTGCTGCCACTTCTAGCCAGCAAGGGTTTGTCATGTATTCATCGGCACTAAAAAGTATGGCTGTAGCCATGTCAAAAATAAGCAGCGATCTTATTTTTCTGGCTTCCGGACCACGCGCGGGGATTTTCGAAATCAACTTGCCGGCATTACAACCGGGATCTTCCATTATGCCGGGTAAAGTAAATCCTGTAATGCCGGAGTTAATGAATGAAGTTTGTTTTAAAGTAATAGGAAATGATTTAACCGTGACGCTTGCTGCTCATTCCGGTTTACTGCAATTGAATGCTTTTGAACCAGTCGAGGCTATCGCCATGATGGAATCACAAGGATTGTTTTTTAAAACATTTCCCTTATTCAGAAAAAATTGCATCGAAGGTATTACGGCAAATAAATCTGTGTTAGATCATTATATGGAAAGAAGTGTTGGTATCGTTACCGCGCTTAATCCGGTACTGGGCTACGAAAAAACCACAGAGCTGGCCAAAGAAGCTCTTGAAACCAACAAAGGAATTCTGGAGCTTATACGCGAAAAGAAATTACTTACGGAAGATCAAATTAAAAAATTACTTGACCCTGCCAGTTTAACAGGACAAAAATAACCATCAACTAAAAAATCTATATCATGAAATTAAATGCAATCATATATAAAAAACTACTTATTGTAGCCTTATTATTAGTAAGTACCGGGATAATTGCCCAAGCAAAACCTAAAATTCTTATTCTGGCAACGGGAGGTACCATCGCCGGATCTGCCGCAAGTGGTGTACAATCTGGTTATACTTCGGGACAAGTAACAATTGATGCGATGGTGAATTCAGTGCCGGATGCACTCAAACTTGCGGATATTAAAGGCGAACAAATCTCAAATGTAGGCTCTCAGGATATGTCATTTGAAATAATGCTGAAAGTAGCCAACAGAATCAATGAACTAGCAGGAAGCAAAGATGTTGACGGTTTTGTAATCACACATGGAACCGACACTATGGAAGAAACGGCTTATTTTCTGAATCTGGTTGTAAAAACAGAGAAACCGGTAGTGCTTGTCGGATCTATGCGTCCGTCAACTGCAATAAGTGCTGATGGACCTTTGAATCTCTATAATGGTATTGCCGTGGCTGCAGATCCTAAAGCAAAAGGGCATGGCGTACTGTTAGTTATGAACGACTGGATTCATTCTGCACAATCATTGACCAAAGTGAGTACAACTGCTGTTCAGACTTTTATGTCTCCAATACGCGGACTTATAGGAACCACTTCTTATGGAGTAAACGATTTTTACCACTATCCTGATCAAAAGTTTGGAAAAAGTTCTGAATTCGACGTAAAAGGAGCGACCACTTTTCCACGTGTAGATATCATTTATGCGGATGCCGACATGAAACCGGATTTAATTGATGCTTCTATTGAAAAAGGTGCCAAAGGAATTGTAATCGCAGGTGTTGGAAACGGAAATATGAATAAAGCTTCTCTTGATGCCTGCGCGAGAGCAAGTAAAAAAGGAATTATTGTGGTAAGAAGTACTCGTGTTGCAACTGGTATTGTAGGACGTAACGTAGAATGCAATGATGACGAATTGGGACTTATAGCTTCTTACGGATTGAATCCGCAAAAATCAAGAATTCTGTTGACTGTGGCGTTACTTAAACCAAGAAAACTGGACGAACTGCAAAAAATATTCCTGGAATATTAATCTATAAATAACGGTATTTTGAAAGCAAAACGAATCATAGCAAATTGTTCCTTTCTGTCGCAATTGCGGGTTGGTTTCATTGTTTTTATAATGTTGATTTTACCTTCCCGCTCATTATGTCAGGAATTGCCAAAAACAGTACCTGACGGAACCGAAGGTGAAGTATTGCAGGCTGTAGACAGTACGAAGGCTGAAAAATTGCCTTGGAACATGTTTGACACCAGTTTTACAACGATCAAACTGGGTGCTGGTTTTTTATATGAATATGCAGGATATGTGGCAGATGCAACTACCAAAAGACAAATGGATTCGATTGGCGAAGAACTTAAATACGATTTTGATGTTCGTGACTTTAGGATTTTAATTGGCGGTCAGCTTAAAACAAAAAGAACCATAACCTGGAAAGCCGGTTTTATGTACGATGGAGACGCAAAAGCCTGGTATGTACGTGAATCCGGAGTTATGATTGCCACACCGGAAATATGGGGGAGCATTTTTATAGGCCGTACTAAAGAAGGTTTTTCGCTCAGTAAAGTCATGAACGGTTACTCCGGAGAATCTTTGGAACGACACATGGCAATTGATGCGATACCCATTCTGGGTGATGGTATAAAATGGCTTGGCTATCTTCCAAAACAAGGAATTGTTTGGAATATGGGGATTTTTGCAGACTGGCTTTCTAAAGATCAGGGATTTAGTACCTATAGCTGGCAATTTATAACAAGAGCTGCCTGGCTTCCAATACATTCTGAAGAAAAACAAACGACGCTGCACATTGGGGGAAATTTCAGAATAGGACAGCCGGAAGATAATAAGATCAGACTTAAATCGAGACCCGAATCAAATTCAGCTCCCATTTTTATAGACACCGGTACTTTTTCAGCCAATCAGGGAACTTTTGTGGGTTGGGAAATCTACTATAGCAAAGGACCATGGTTATTTGGAACTGAATATAACTGGCAAATGTTTAATTCAAAAGAAAAAAACGATCCGGTTTTTCATGGTGGAGAAGTAATGATGAGTTACATTTTTACAGGAGCAAGCCGGCCTTATACGACAACAAGTGGTATTTATACTTTCATTCCGGTTAAAAAATCTGTTTTTGAAGGAGGATTAGGCGAAATCGAGGCCGCATTAAGGTATTCTACCAACGAATTGAATGGCGGACTAATTGAGGGCGGACGTTTCTGGAGAATAACGCCAACGGTAAATTGGTATCTTTCTAAAAATTTTAGATTTGAATTCGCTTATGGTTATGGAGTATTGGACCGATTTAGCTTAAAAGGGGCGACCCAGTTTTTTCAATCCCGAATTCAGATTTTGTTATAATAATTTGACATGTAATTTAAAAATAAAGAACATTTAAATTGTTTCATTTTTAAAATTGTTTTTAGTTGATATAGCGAAATGGGTTTTATTATAATGATGATAATAAAGCCTGTTACGCTATATGTTTATTAGGGTATTTGGGGATATCCTAAAACCTGTAAAGTTTGCTTTGCAGGTTTTTTTTTTTGAATTTCCTAATCAAAATTAAAAGATGTTTCTGTTATAATTTTGAAACTATTCCCTTTTTTAGTAGTGGAAAAACTTTAACAGAATTCAGGTTTAAAAAAACATATTTATAACAATGGCAGTAGATAAAATGGCCACCTTTTCTTCATTATTGCTATAGTTGGTTGTAATACTTACATTATAACTTTTGTCTGATCTGACAACATTTTTCATGGCTCCTTTCCATTGATTATCAATTGTACCTATTTGATTTTCCAACGGATCATTAATAATAAAATTAGATTTTTTCCAGACATCGCCTATTTTAGCGATAACCTCGTTAGTGCTGTTTAAAATTTTGAATTCAGGTTTAAGAAGCTTTGAGTTTCTATTAATAACTCCTACTTTTTTCCCGGAAGCATCCTGTACAATAATTTCCGATTTTGCAAAGAGACCTTTTTTTAAAATTGAAGCCTCTAAACCACCATTGGCACTTCGAATTTCTACAGAAAAAGGCAGCAGCGTTTTGCTTATTGGAAAGCGTAATACTTTTTGTAATACGGTTAGTTTTTGTTTAATTCTGCCAATACGTTCGCGTTTGTCGTTATATACATTGTAATGCTCCTGAAAACTATTTTTTTTGTCAACGAAATAGTTATTTGTTTCAAAGAAATCTGAGATCATAATTTTATTTCAAATGAATTAATAAAAAAAACTATTAGGGGCTCTCAAAAGTATCAATTAAGTATCATAAACAAGTAAGTATTAATACCTGTTTATTAGAAATTAATAGCCTGATTATATGTGGAATAAAAGGAATGAAAAAAACGTATAAAAAAGTATCTCTGACTCTGGTTTATTCTTACTGAATAAAAGCATGAAATTTTTAAATGAATGAGGAATTTTATTGCAGAATCATTTTAGTATTAGAAATCCATTATGAATTGTATTTGTAAAAACCACTAAAAATTGATGTCATTAAAAATTATATTTAATTGAAAAAATATACATTACTTAAAGTTTGGTATTATGTTTTTTTTGTATAAATTGGTGAAGTCTTATTAATAATTTTCTTAATCATTTAATTTTAAAACAATTTAAAGTCAAAGTTTTTGCATATCCTCAAATTGCTGATGCGAGGCTAAATTTCTTATAACCTACAGCCAAAAGCTAAAAAGAGAATTTAAATAACAACCCAAATTGCCACAAAACATGAAACAAGAAATTGATGCTTTAGAACAATCCATGCACATTAAAGATTTTCTTTTTGTAATTAAAAAAAAATCAGATCACTTAACTAATTATTTCCTCATCAGTTTTTTTGTCGTCGGCTTGTTGCTTTCTTTTTTTTATGACACCTGGCAAATCGGAGTTGGAGTTGGCAGCCTGCTGCTTATTGCGTATTATTCCACAAAAGTTGTCCTGCCTAAATCAAATTTATACCAATATGTCCTTAGTGTTGTATTGGGAATTTTCATGGCTCAATTTATTTATCAGATGCATGGAATGTTCGAAATGCACTTTATGGCATTCATTGCAAGTGCCATACTTATTACGTATCAAAACTGGAAGTTGCAAATACCACTTATGCTGGTTGTGGGAATACATCATGGAGTGTTTGGTTATTTTCAGTATCTGGGATTGGATGAAATTTATTTTTCTCAGTTAGATTATATGTCATTGCAGACATTTATTATTCATATGATACTTGCAGGTTGTATTTTTTCTATTTGCGGGTTGTGGGCCTATCAATTTAAAAAATATAGTGAAGCGCATATGGAGCTAATTTTTAAAAAAAGGGAAATTGAAAATCAGGAATTAAAAACCGCCAATTATGAACTTGACCGTTTTGTTTACAGTACCTCTCATGATTTGCGAGCGCCACTGAACTCAATGCTCGGTCTTATTGAAATAGCAAAAGAAGATACTACCGAAGAGTTGATGCTTAACTATTTTAAAATGCTAAAAGGCAGCGCAAAAAAATTGGATGGTTTTATCTGTGATATTCTTGATTATTCGCGAAACTCTCGTATGGAAATCAATAACGAGCTAATTAATTTCAGAGAACTGATTAATGGTGTGACGGAAAATTTAAAATTCATTGGTGATAATAACAGAATGGTTGAATTTAAAATTGAAATCTCTGATGAAGCTTCCTTTTATTCTGATAAAAATCGCCTAATCACTATTTTAAATAATCTTATTTCAAATGCTATTCGGTATCAAAATTCTCAAATTCCAAATCCCTTTGTCAATATTAAAATAGAGACGTCTCCAACTGAAACCAATATCTTCATTCAGGACAACGGAATAGGTATTGATGAAGAATCGCAATCGAAAATATTTAACATGTTCTACCGGGTGTCGCAGGAATCCGTTGGTTCTGGACTAGGATTGTATATTGTAAAAGAAGCTGTTAATAAACTGAATGGCGATATAAAATTGAAATCTCAAATAGGTGAAGGAACAACTTTCTTAATTAAAATACCAAACAAATAAACCAATCTTAACTAATGGACGAGCAAATAGAAAAATCAACTTTCAAAAAAATTTTAGTGATAGACGACAATCCAACAGATCGTTATATCGCAAAGCGAATGGCTGAAAAATATCATTTCGCCGAAGAAATAATTTTGCAGGAATCAGCTATTGAAGCACTTGATTATATTAAATCATTAGAAAGTACTCCGGAATTACTTCCACAATTCATCTTCTTAGATATCAATATGCCTGGAATGAATGGTTATGAATTTCTTGAAGAATACGCAAAACTTTCTGAAACCATCAAAACAAATTGTATCATTTTAATGATTACAACGTCTATACATCCGGATGATTTTAAACGGGCAGAAAATAATCCTTCTGTATTTCGATTTTTAAATAAACCATTGGATAGAGAAAAATTTAGGCTTATTGAAGATGAGTTTTTATTGAAGAAGTAGAGTTTTTAGTGGTTTTAAAGGTTTAGGATTGGACTTCTTATCTCAGCAATATGATTTAAATTGAATAATTGGAATGTTAAAAGCAAAGCCACCATTAAAAGGACAAAGTCTTCTTATGGTGGCTTTGAGGTGATTTAATTACGCTTAGGAGTTTTCAATTTTTATTAAAATGTTGTTCCCGATGCTCTTATCCATGTATTAGGAGCAATACACCAGTATATATAGTCAGCAACTATTCTAATTTCACCAACCTTTCCAGGAGCTGTAGCTGATGCAGGAGCAATGGTTCCAATGATACTACTAAGATATTCTTTAGTTAAAACAGCTTTACCTGTTGTGTCTCCAATAATTAAAGCAGTTGTTTGAACAGGTAGTGTGGTTAAATTTGTTGAATTAGATATTAATCTTTGTGTTCCGACACCGTCTGATACTATTACAGTATTTTCTAAGGCAGCTGCTAAACCACTTACTTTACCCAAAATAGTATTGCCTGATCCTGTAGTGATACCTGTAGTGTTACCATTGTTTTGGGCAAGGATTAAATTGTTAGACCCAGTAGTTATACCACCTCCAAATTGTATAAATCCTGTGCCAGCTATGATTGTATTATTGCTGCCTGTAGTAATACCACTTCCGGATTGAAAACCTATTGCTATATTGTGTGTACCTGTAGTATTGTTATTTAAAGCGAAATTGCCTATTCCTATACCATTTCCGGTTGTATTATTAAACATTGCACTTGCTCCAATGGCTACAGACCTGTGTCCAAATATATTTGAACCGGCAGTGCCTATATTTTTAGCCAAAGCACTTACTCCAATAGCTACATTTTGGCTGCCATATTGATTGGCTTTTAAAGTATTGCATCCCATAGCAACGTTATAAGAACCAGTAGTATTCGCCATAGAAGCTGCATCACCAAAGGCACTATTTTGGCTACCCGTTGTATTCATTTGTAGCGCACCCCAACCCATAGCTGTATTATAGCTGCCAGTTGTAACATCTCTCAACGCCTCAAATCCAAATGAATGATTTTCAACAGCAGTTGTTGCCGAGTTTTGTGAATTGATTCCGAATACTACATTATCAATCCCCGTACTATTACCTCGGCCAATTCTTACACCTCTAATAGTTTTATCTACACCACCTAATTCCTGTAAAGGTGTATTATTAACAATACCAGCAATAGAATCTGATACCGGAGTAAATGGAACGTCTCCAGAACCCAGTAAAGAAATGCCATTTACAGTTTTAAGGCCGGAACCAAGAAACTCACTTCGAGGAACAAACTTTACAATTTTATCAGTACCACGTACAAGTACGCTGTCAGACTTCTCTCCCTTAGTTACGCTCTCTAAACGTAATGGCTTTTGAATTAAATAAGTGGATTGTGCCGTTGAGAAAAGCGTAGCGGACAACGCTAATAATAAGATTATCTTTTTCATTTTTTATTTTGTTTAGTTATATTTTTTTTGATCGTTGTATGAGCTTTGTTTCGAGTAGAAAACAATCTATTTCCTGAAACTTATTAAACCATTTTTCACCTCATCAGTTGCTATAAAAGAGCTGTCTTCCTGATCAAACTGAATAGTGAAATCTGTTTTGTAATCAAGAATTTCAAATTGTGATCCGTCTCCGGTAATGACGATACCAAGAGATTCTTTTAAAATATTAATTTCCTTGTCACAGATTAATTCGTTGTAAGACATAAAGAGTTCGTAACTTTTTGTTTTTTCATATCTTTTTGTGCCAAATGTTACTTTGTAAATTTCTGCTTCAAACAATGCCGGGAATTCTTTTTTATTTACAACAGAAAAAGAATTACTTAAATCAATTATGTTTTCGATTTTTCTGATCTTAAATATTCGCTCTAATAAATAGGGTTCATTTTTGGTTTTTACTTTCAATTGGTTAATTGGTTATACGCTAGAATTCAGATTCAGAAGAAAAAGGAAGCAGTTTAATCTGGCGGTATTTGAGATGAATAATTTGAGAAATTAATTTCTCCTTCTAGGGTATAAATCAATTTGTACATAAGAATCCATATCCTTTTTCTACCTTTTCATAAGGGAATAAAAACAACTGTTTTCTTATAGTTGTTTTTATTCCTTTACTTATATAGATATTATTTAGGATGAAGTATTCGCTTATTTTTCGATATGATATTTAGGATCAATCGTAATCAAAAGTCTTTTGAATAATAGTATTAAACGATCTCTGATTGATTTAAGAATCAAAGTCATTGCGTCAAAATTTTCGACTTCTTTTTTTGTTTTTATGGCAATAATATTGCTGATTATTGAAATTCCGTCGCTAACAATAAGTAAATCCATTACTATGGTTACAAACCATTTAAAGTTGTAATTAAGTCCTTTACTCATTAATGCCAAAGCGGTTGGTATTAGCAATACGGCTAACTTAGATACAAATCCCAGAGCTAATTTTTTAAAGCTGAAAGGATTGTTTAGTACTATGGTTTTTATAATGCCTAAAAAAGTATCCATTACCATTAAGTAAAATAATATCTTAACGATTTCTGCATCCATTTCTAAGTAAATAAAAATTCCGTAAAGCAATAATTTTAGTTCATTTGAATATTCTGAGATTTTATGTATCATAGGTTTGTGCTTTTAGTCTTCTACTATAGATTTTTGGGCGTGATCAAAATCAATTACTCCCAATAAGTTGGTAAATCTTTTCCCGAAAACCGATAGGGTATTGTCTCTTTCGTTTTCTCCTAAATTGTCGCTTATGGTTTCCTGGACAGCACCAAATTTATTTGTCGAGGAAGCGATAATAAAATTGTCATTTAATAATGTTCCGGCAATAGTATTTCCGGTAATGTCGATGCTTAAACTAAGTTTTCTCAGATAGGTTAAAAAACCTTTCCATTTTATGATGGCATATACAAAACAAATAGGGTAGATGCCTAAATAACAAATCGATGCAAATAAAAAGAGGATCCATTCGGTATAATGTTTTTTCGAAATTAATAGGGTGGGAAGTAATAAAGCAACTACTGCTGTCATTGTCAAGATTGTAATTAAAAGCCACAGCAAGGCCGAAGCTGTAAAAATAAATTTCACAATTTTCATGTATTGTTTTTTAAGTTGAATGGTTTTAGGTAAAGAAATCTTTTGGGGTAATTAAACCCCAAAAGATTACTAAATAGTTATTTTGTTTTTTATGGTTGTGGATCGTGCGGATCTTCTGGTTTATTGTTGTGAGCAACAATTCCTGAAATAACATAATTATCTACATTCTCAACATCTAAAAGGGCAACTTCCAAAGGTTCTTCTTTGAATGTTATTGATTCAATAGCCTTTGTTTTTCCTGTTTTGTCAATTAATAACATGGTTTGTGACACATTTTTCACACATACCCATTGCACGTTTTCGCCATCTTCAGTAACTAATAAAGGATGTTGTCCGGTAACTTTAATCGTAGTGTCGGCAGTTTTGATTTCATAGTAATCTGGCTGAACACTTGTTACTTTGTTTACAACAGTTACTTCAGTTTTAGTAGCTTCCTCTAATTTTCCACTCCAGATCATATAATCTCCATCAGATTCATCAATCTCATTCGGGAAAGAAAATCCCTGAAGTTTATCTCCAACTACAATATTCTTTAATTTCTTTGATTGTCCTGAAGCCATTGTTACTAATGATTCTACATCGAAACATTCTATAACTCTTGGTTCTGTTGTTATTCCCACTTCCCCAGTAAAACCAGAGTAACCTGTATTATATAGGGCTCTTACTTGAAAGAAGTAGGTAGTGTCAAATAAACCAGTATCATAATAATAGGTTCTTGAACCGGGAGTGGTGTCATGTGGTGAGGAAGTTCCACTACCAGCTTGTCTTCTCCAAATATCATAGCTAATAACCCCTGGACTAGCCGGTGCATTCCAACTGATAAACATCTCATTTTCACTTTGTAAATAACCATCAAAGTTTGTTGGTATGGTAGTATCTACATTTGTTGTGGTTGGATTTATTGTATTACTCTTAAGTGATGAATTTCCTTCAGCATCTTTTGCCATAATATAAAAACTATAAGATGTGTCGGCGGTTAATCCTGTAACAGTATAGGAAAGAACATTGCCTAATGGGGCTAACAAAGTATCATTTTTATATACCAAATAATTTGTAACACCATATTCGTCAGTTGATGCTGTCCAGTTTAACTTTAAACTTGTATTAGTAATATTTGATACTGTTAAATTTGTTGGAGGTGTTGGAACTACTACATCTTTTGGACGTCCTGTATATTCAATGAATTGAACAACTCTGTAAGGATTTAGCATTGTGAAAGATTTACCTCCTCCAACTGTTTGCTCTAAAGCATCGCCATTAGTGTTATAATTCGAACCTAAATTTCCAATTGCCATCTGACTATTATCGCCTCCATCAGCACCGGTTCCAGTAGAACTACTGTTGCCATAGTCACCAGATCCCGCTGCAAAACTTTTAAAATGAGAGTTTGGCTTGTGATGATAGTGTGGAGGCATTTCTTCAGTAAGGATTTTTTTACCTATTCGTCCTGCGCTATATCCTAATGTGTCAAAAGGAAATACTGGAGAATTAAAACTATCTCTATAATAAGTCAAGCCGTTACCGCCATCTGCATCTAGTTGTTCACTTCTTTCTTGAGGAGTTGGATTATAAAGTCCAACAGGCATTTTTCCTCTCAATGGCAAATATTCTTCCCAACCTTCAGGAAATGGAGCAGGTTTCCCCCAAATAGCAACCATTCCAAGAGGTACAGCAGTTGCAGGTTTTTCTTCTAAATCAGTAATTCGCTTCAGTAATGAATTGAGTAGGTTATTGCTTTTAAGGACCTGATTTAGACCATCTATCAATAACAAAGAATTGTCAGAACGTTTAGCAACAGTAAAATCTTCTAAACTCGTATCTGCATTGTTAAAGTATATTTTTCCATTAACATAGGTATTCTCCCAATCCGGACCGTAATTTAGAGTAAGACTTGTCGCCGATGAGGTGCTGCTGTCAACTAAAGCTCTTCCCAAATAATCATTTGGATGTAATAATCCTCTTCTGTTTATTGAGCCTAATTTAAAATCTTCAACTCTTACATTTGCTGCCGAACCTTCTTTTATATCTAATTTTGATAATTGATGAGCCCCCAGATCTAAGTCTCCCTGCATCGCTTTTGAGCCGTTAAGCGGAAGATAAGATTGATTAATCAAATTGATATCTGTTTTAATTACATTGATATTTCCTTCAATTGCATTGATATCTCCTTCAACAACGCCAATGTTAGCCTCAATTGCATTAATGTTGGATTGAATTGCCTGCAGAATTTCTTCGATTGCCTTAATATCTTTAACGATCTCAAAATTTCTTAAATCATAATAATAGACCGTTTGTACCTGACCACTTTCAGAAACAAAAACACCATCATTCAATTTGGCAGGGCTGTATTCTGCTTCATAGTCATAATAAGCGGGTTGAGATTCTCCGGTTCCGTAGATTAAATTTGTCTCTGTTCTGGTGGTTTTTAAATAATTCGTTGGAGTTCCATTTTTAATAGGGTATAAAATTCCTGTCTGATTTTCCGGGTTTACAGCATCTTCCTGACGGATAACTGCCCAGCCTTTTGCTTCGCTTGTTGCCTGAGCTACAATATAATCGTTATTGTTATCGATACTTAAATGCCTTTTTAAAGCTTCGTATAATTCAGACCTGTAGGCAGTTTGAAGTTTTTCTAAAGTTTCTTGCTCGAGCGGAAATCCTCCCGAATGGCTAAAATTTACTTGTTTCATTTTTATTGATTTAAATGGCTGTTGTTTTTGATACTATTTTTCTAAGACTTCTGGTGAATAAGGATAACTTTCATAACTTTTGCCAGCTAGTTTATAGAAGTTAAGGAGGTTGTGGAATTCAATGTTTGCCACTTTTATGGCCGCTGTTTTCGATACAGCTCCATCTTTATCTGGTTGGATTGTTATAGTTCCGTTTGTTATTAAAACTTCAGGTATAAATACTCTAAAATTAGCATAGGCCAGCGTGGTGTAATCTTTACGATGGGCTAGATAAACAGGTTTGTTATTTTTGTTTTTATATTCCTCTCGCTTAAATATTTTTAACAATGGAATCATTAACGTTCCGTCCGGTTCATAATACTCTTTATGGCGATATACATATTGCAAAGTAGGTTTGACCGATTCGTCTATATAAATTAACTCGTCTAATCGTTTTTGCTCCGTGCTTGTATTAGGATCATAAATTTTGGTTGGATTGAAGGTTTCGTTCAGTACTTTTTCCAGATAAATTACCTGGCCTGTATGCTGCATTTTATAAAGAGTCTCTTCATAAATGGAACGAATTGGCGATAGTAAAACATTGAGCCATTGCGCATGTGTTTTTTTTCTAAGAATAGGAGGGATGAGCCATAATAATAGCTTTTCCCATTTTAAAATCGTGTATTTATTCATTGTTCAAGTATTAGACTATTGTTTATCGCGGTAAAATGTATAAGGAATGTAGTTTACCTCAACTTCAAGGGTATCCAAATCAAAATACCCTGCTTTTGGAATGAAATATTCTATTCTGGTCACATCAGGAAGTGTCGGATTCGGCTCATCATTTGGATTTGTCGCCACGGCAGTTTGGACCTTTGTTAAAATCGGAATTTTAACCCCCAGCGCTTTCTGAATGGCATCAACCAAATATGTTTTGACAAAAGCGCCATTAAATTCGATGTTTCTTAAATGATCTTTTACAGCCTCAATCACTGGATATACCTGATTATTTGATATCAATGAACCATTTAATGGATCTAATTCATAACTTTCGGCTGGGACTATATCCTGATCTGAGTTGCTGTTTGAGATTTTTGTTTGATAGTATTCAATATCTTTCGGATTGATATAAATACTTAAAGGATCGATATAAACATTTAGACTTAGTTTCAGAATATCTCCCTGGTCAGAACTTATATAGACCTGATTTCCTGCATCTTTAATTTTGGAAATGTATTCTTTAAAGGCATAAAGTTCGTTGGGTACATCGATTCTGGAAATTTTATCCTCTTTTACAGTGGCAACTTTTATAAAAACAACTCCAACTTTATTATGGAAATAGTCAGAAAAAATTTCTTCTATTTCTTTGCTTGGGTTGAGGACTGTTTCTAAGTCAATTTCACTTACAGCACAATGTTTTATTATTTTAGACTCTTCAATTTCTGATTCTGTAAGACCTGTCGTATCAAATTGATACGAACCATCCTGCCAGATTAGGGACATTCCGTTACTCGAGTCTGGCTCTAATGGAACCCCATAATGAAAATTTAAAGCCTGATCTCTATACCAGTTTAAGGTGTGAGGCCTTGAAACCAAGGCATTTTTTTCGACTATTTTTTCGTGTACCCAAATTGCAGTAGCCACAATGTTAATCCAAAGCCTCCAAATGCTTGTCTTTGAGGAGCTTGTTAAGCCGTTTAGAGAGGGTTGGTTCCCTTTCTCAGTCAGAATTTCATTCTGTATTTCAGCAATTGTACGTGCCATATTTTATTTTTTAGATATAGTTTAGCCTGTAAGACATGTGTAATATGCTTATAGATAATTGTTTATGTTCTTTGTAAATACTACAGAGTTGTAGTTTTCTTTTAGAGATTACTAAAAGTTGAGATTAGATTTTTGATAATTGATTAATAGATGATGAAGTCATCTTCAATAATCATATAATCAATTCCGGAGAAGTTATCCAGTAAAAATTCTTCTTCTTCAGTAAGTGAAGTCGCCGGTTTTAGATTTCTGGAATTGTAATATTCAACAATATCCTTTTTAAAGGCTTCTCTGCCTATTTTTAAATCCTGGTATACAGAAATGCCTTCTGTAATGTTAAATTGATCATTGTCTTCCAAAAGGTCGAATACTTTTTCTATACTTCCGTATTCTTGCAAGGACATGTCAAAAATGTTTTGATTTTCCTGTGGTTTAATAGTTCCCATCGATTTTAATGTTTTGTAAATCGTTAACATCTAATGTTTTCACATAAAAGTTGTCATACGATAATTGTTTGTCTATTTCGTTTTCTAGCCTTAGCCTGGAGGTTGCATCCGGACTGTTAATGTATTTTTTAATTCCTACTCCAAGTATCGGAAACTCTTTGTAGCTTCCTTTTTGGCTTAGCAAAAGGTGTTCGATGTTTTGCTGATCTGAATCTTTAATGGCGAAATCACCTTTTAAATCACCTTCGAAATCACCTTTTATGATTAACAAATCTTCTTCTATGATAAAATCTTTCATCTGTGCTTTTTGCTTTTTTATGGGTTAATATCCTCTTTTGAATCTGCGCGCCATATCCAAAAAATGATGTTTTATTTGATACTGTAAAAATAAGCTATGCTTTCTCCTTAACCAAGATTTTAAGGATCAGTAATCAGTAGTTTCAGTAAGTTCAAATATGTATTTAAGTATTTGTTTGTTAGTGTTTTATCTTGTTTTTAATTGTTTGAAAACAAGATTTTTAAACACCTGGAATAACCAGCTCGATAATAACCCTGAAAATTGTTTTTACAATGTTATTTTTAAGTGTATTCAATCTGATTTTTGATATTCCGGTAGTTTGTAATGCTTGTAAAGCAACCAAATCAAGTTGACTTTTTAAGAGCCATTCTAATTCTTCTTCAGTTAGGGCAGAAGTAGAGAAAAGTAAGATCCAGCGTTCGAGTTTTTCTTTGGATGTTTCTAAAAACGCATTCAGGTCTTTTTCTAATTCTGGTTTAATGTCTTTATAATTATTGGTTATAATAGTTTTTAATCTGCTTTTTAACTCTTTTAATAATGTATCGTTGTCCATAGCTTTTATTTGTTGAAGTTGATTAAATCTAAAAGAGCATCTTTTGATTCTTTGTCTTTTTTACTTTCATATTGAATAAGTAAATCCAAAGCATTTATAACCTGTTTTTCAGATTCGGCTACAAAAACAGGAGATAAAGTTCCTTTAGTTTCCCAACGTTTAAAAAATCCGGATAATAAGTTTTTTTCTTTATCGCTTAGAATTTTCCACATCGCAAAAGTGATTTCGTTATTGGGTTTGCTTTTTTCATATTCAACCAATTTTTCAATGTTTAACAACAGAGATTCAACTTCTTTTTTATTAGAAGTATAAGGCGTTACTGCTTTATCCATCAATTTGGCCGTTTCAATTTTTAACTCTGTTGTTTTTTGATAGGAATATTGATCGAATAAGGCTGTTCTGGTCGAAGTACAGGAAACAACTGCAAAAGAAATCGCAATTAAAAAAGGTATGAGTTTTAATTTAAACTGTTTCATTTGTTTATTTATATAAGATTACATAGTTTTTTTTATCACGTTTTAGCTTACTGAGTACTTTCCAGTCGCTATAACCCTTTTTATCAAAGTGCGGAAGATCCTTAAAGGTTTTCCAGTCACCGCCCCAGTTCCAGTTGTATTTGGCGAAAACTTTGACACATTCCTGCCAATCAGAAATTTGGTCGTTGTCCCAGTCTTTTGCTGTATCCCAGGAAGCTGTTTTGCCATCTATAATAAGACAGATGTCTACAGCAAAACCGTAATTGTGAATAGATTGACCGCCTTTGGCATTCGTAACTTTTTTCCCAGGCTTAGTTCGGCCAAAAGCGTAAAGATCTTCTTGTTCCTGAAAAGTTCTGAGACTTTGTGTAATGCGCACTTTTGCTCTTCCGTTTAAAGCAAGATCACATTCCTCGATAATTTTGGTAACTTCTTCCCTGACCGAAGGATGAAGCAAATCAATGTGTTTTTTTGTTGTTTGATCCATATTTGTATGTATTAATGATTTCAATTTTGAGAATAAAAAGCCTTTCCCGATGGTTCGAAAACAATCACGGTATTCATTAAGCGGTAAGATGATTTGTGTTTTTAGATTTATTTTCGGTTAAAAGAATTCCTTAAATAAATCCTGAAAATGTTTCTTTTTTTGATCTCGATTCTGATGGGATATGTGCTTTTAATTGTACTGTAAAAATACGCCGAAATAGCGTGTTTGGAAAATAATATAAGGTTGTAAATCAGTAGTTTCAGTAGAAGAGGTTGTGGTTTTTTAGTGCTTTGTTTTGTAGTTTTAAATTAAGATAAAAGACAAAAAAAACGCCCGTTTTTCTAGAGTAGAAAAACGGGCGTTTTTAATAAATTATGTTTTTGTAATCAAATTTAATCGATACTTAAATACATGGGTTTGTTTTCATCCAGACATTCTTTTGCAATTAAATAAATATCATTAAAAGCTACTAGACGACCATCTGTTGGAGCTTGATCCCTTGTGTCAACTTTGATTTCTTTATCAAAAACAATTATAGTATATCCATCTTTTGCAGCTTTTCTAATAGATAATATGTGATTTATTTCGCGTTCAAAAATAATTTTTATTCCTGAAATTTCTTCCATTGATAATTCAATATCCATTATTCCCTTTTTGCCAGCTTTTTCTGGAATGACTTCTTTTAGTAATTCTAAAACAATAGGGTATTTCAAATCTAGGTTTTCATTGCTACCCCATTTTTTGTTTTTAGATTCTAAATCAACAGGATAAAAATCTCTATATGTTTTCTCCTTTATGGTTGAATTACTAATAAATATCCAATCTCCATTTTTGTATAAATGATTGCCCATATTTTATTCTTTTAAAAATTTAATAATGACCTCTTCTCTTGTCCATTCTCCTTGAAATTCAACTTTGGTATATCCATTTTCTTTTGCCCATGCTCCTGTAATAGTTTCAAAAGCGGCTTCTTCTTCATCCATTCCACTATCTATAGCTTTCCAAAACTTTTTAAGATTAATAGACTCTCCGCCGTAATGTGCATAGTATTCAGGATATTTTATCCACATACCAAACATACCATTTATTTCAGGTACTTTCTTACTATTTTTCATGAAAGTATGCGCGTCATCAAAAACTATTTTCCCTAAACCGCTATATTGTTCATTAATTTTTGATGGAATATTAAAATCAAGATATAAAATTTCTTCATTTTGTTTGACAGGCAAATCGTATTTTTTTGCAGATTCAATATCTAATAATTTTATTTCGCATTTTAAATCTGTTTTGCTGCCTTTTTTAATCGTTCCAGCTTCTTTTATCGCATTAAATTCGTAAGTGATGCCTTTTTTTGCTCCATATCGCATATTACGAGTAATGAAACCAACGCTTTCTCCTGTTTCATCAATTAATTCAACTTTATTCGCAATGCCTAATTGATTTACATCTGCTAAAGTAATTATTTTCCGATCATTTAACATTGCTTGTTTGGCAAATTTCTCAAACTGTCTTTCACTCATTTTAGAAACATCTTTCCCTGTTTCTGCTTCCACAATTCTGTTTGCTTCATCTGCCACTTTTTTTATTTCTTTGGCATCTTCTGCTGTTTCTGCCAACTCGGCTGCGACGTTTCCTTCTTTTGCTATTTTAGATAAGTTAGGTAATCCGAAAGAAGCAAGATCTACAGTTACACTAAAAGCAATCCACAGCTTGGCTAACCAGCCATAACCGTTTTCGTGCCATTTTTCTAAAGTTCCATTGCTTAACATAGCATAATGAGTAGCGTCTTTTGCCAAAACAACTCCTGCAATTGCTCGTGCCACAATAGGCGCTCCTTTTGCCAACACTACACGCAATGCACCATAAGCAGATAATAAACTCAATAAATCTGTAGCAACATTAAACAAATCCCAGTTCGATTGTTTAGTAGCCATGTTATGGAGTTTTAACGCAATCACAAAAGTGTTTTCATCGCCTGTTTGTTCGCCTAAATTCCCCAGTTTTGTTCCGAAATTTAATTTTGCTAATGGATTAAAACCTTTGTTTGCTATATAATTTTCCGTAAAAGGTATTTCCATAGGATTTTTAAATCCTACTTTTGGTCCCATTTTCGTTGAATTTTTATAATTGTTTATCAAAATTTCTCCTCCAGACCAATCCGTTTCGACATGAGTGTCTCTAAACAAATAATAACTATTATCAAAATATACAGTATCTGCTGTTTTTGAAGTATCGAATTCATCAACCAAACGAGTTAAGAAACGAAGTAGATGTTGCATTTCTTCTCCTTGAAGCCTTGTGTATATTTTATATAATAACTCACTATCGTTAAGAATCATGTATAAACTTTTCCTGTCTTTAATCGCATAAAGAATTTGTAAAATAGCTTTATCTTCATTTGTCCCAACTGATCCTCCAAGTACATACATATCGTTTAAAATGAGATCCAGATGTTTGTATAAATCTGCATCTTCCATTTTACCAAATAAAATTTTAGGAAGAGATTCATAAATGACGTCTAATTTATTAGGATCATTTTTGGCTTCTTTTATATTTTTAAGATATAAATTGATAATAGCTGTGTTACCTGTATCGCTATATTTGATTCCTAAGGATTTAAAAAGAGCCATGAAAAGATCAAAATCATGAACCGTAAATTTGAATGCAGTTTCAGTTAAATCATTGTTGAAAATCGTTAGTATAAAATCGGTTTGTTCAGTTCCAATTTCAATAAATGCCTGAAAAGTGCCTGGTACTAAATTGATGCCCTTAAACTGATTCCATTTTAAAAGAATTCCACCTTCTTTTACATTTCCCTGACTATCGTTATAAGTGAAATTTTCGAAGCCATCGGGCATACTATTTGGAATAGCAACTAAATCATGAAATAACATGCGGTCATGGACTTTTCCAATTTGATTTTTAATACTTTCTATAATTTTTGTTACCGAAACAAGAGTAATGCCGTTATTTATAGTAGAGCTGCTAACATATTTAATCATCTCAGCACTATTTTTATCATCTTCTATTTGCTGACGCCAAATGCTGAGCATAATTTGCCTAAACCGGGCCATTTCAGAAGCACTGGTGTCTTTTAGTTCTATATCATGGTTTTTAATAATCATTTGGATAGTTTTTTAAGGAGAACAGAAAAAGGGTTTTATATTACCTCGACTTTTACTGGTTTAGGTTGAATATGATCTGAGAATGCCGTGGTAATGTTAAGACGTAAATCATCTTCTTGTTCAATTTTGCCATCACCACCCAAATAACAGTTTTTGAATAATACTTCAAGCGCTTTAAATTCATCCATTTTTGAAGCTTGTAAAACTGCAGAGCGAATACTCATATCCGGTTTTTTGAAATAGGCAAACAGAGGAGTTTCATCATCATCTGTAATGGTGAGTTTGACTACTTTTTTATGTTTGTATTTCCACTGGTTTAGTTGTGCTTGTGTGATGTTTCCGTCAAGAACATCGGCAGTTTTTGAGATTGATTTTTCCATTTTGAACGCTGTTATTTGTTTTTATGATTGGGTAATTGATGTCTGATGTAGTGGTGTCTGTTTTTGTTATTGAAATACTGCCAGACACAGGTATAAATGTCATTTCTGTTATGCTAACGGATTGACGTTCTTTTATTTATTTATTTATTTATTTATTTATAGAAATTGATTATGTAGATAAGCGGATTTTAAAAAAAAGAGGCTGCCTGAGTTATTTTTTTGAAGTTAATAAGCTCAAAGCAGCCTCCTGAAGTAGATTCCCAGCTTAAAACGGACTAATAAAGAGCGTGTAGAATAGATTGCTTGCAAAAATCATGTTGCTTTGAACTCCTTTTTTGCGTAACGCATTTGGTATTGGTTTTCTCTTTTTAGTCGGTTTTAAGGCAGGGAAGGGGATTATGGTTTTAGGTATTTATCCTGAAGATTAGTTCCACTCAACGTGAGAACAGATTAAGTCAAAAGAAACCGCGATTTTGGTATCTCCCTGGCTAATTCCTCTGCTGTTTGAGTTAAACTCACAGTTTCTTACTGTGTGAGTGATCACTTCATTACTGTCATCTAAGTAACTTACAATGATGCTGAACGGATTAATATCCTGCAATCTTTGTGCTTTTGGCAAAGCTGCTAAAATAGCTTCTACTTCGTAGTTGTATAAAGTAATGGAAGCTTTTGCCTCGTATTTTCCTCTACCTCTGTGTACTGGCATGTCACCGGCACCGTAATGGTTTTCTTTAGATACTGAGTCGCTATAGTTTACAGCTGTAATACCGGTAACGATGTTACCTGCAATACTTACTTCAATTGATGACCAGCTGTGTTGTTGTCCGTTAATTAATGGTAATTTATTCATATGTAGCTTTATTTGTTTTTTAATAATCCCGATAACGCTCAAGGACTATAACCTTTATTCATTTGTGTTTGCAACAACTGAATTAGAGCGTTATCATTTGTGAATTTTTATTGTTTTTGTGAATTATAAATTATGCTTTGTCAATTCCGAAAGGATTTTTGAATCCTAAATCAACCATAATTTTACGGGCAGTTCCAATTGGTGTAATTTCAGCTTTTACTTTTAATTCTGAAGTTGCCAAAATGTTTTGTTTCGGATCAACATAAACATCAAAATCAGATACTTCCTGGTTGGCAACCATTGCTTCTAAAGCACTTCTGCATAAACCTTCAAAGCTTTTTGAAACTGATTGTGGTAATTTACCATCAATATCAACTAAAACCGGAGAGGCTAATTTTGGTAATAAAGCAGTACGCAATAAACGAGTTGCTTTGTTGATCGTACGGTTGTTTTCAACATAAGCAAAGTCTGATGTACCAGTAGTACAAGTAGAGCTGTCGTTAAAATAAACGCCTGGTAAACCAGTGTGTGTTCTTGCAAAAATGTATCTTTTTTCGTTTAGGTCGCTTAGTGTTCCAAGAGTTTTAACCTCTTCACCACCTACAAAACCTGCTTTTGCAAAACCTTCACCAGTTAAATTAAATTTTTCGATCCAGGCAATGTTCTCAGATACTTTTGCTTTCGAAATTGCGCCTAATGCCAATCCAACTGCTGCAGAGTCTGGGTATAATACAGCTTTTTCAACATCCATAGCGACAACGACAGAAACATTTTCTGCATTTAATTCAGCCAAAGAAGCGGCATCTTCAACATTAAAACCTTTTCCTTCCAGAATAACTTCAAAAGGCATATAATCTGTATAAGCAAGATTAGCTTGTGTTTGTGCTGTTGCTACCGCAGCTAATGTTTGCGCAAAAGTTGTTGGTCCGGCATGGATAATTGCCATTTGGCGAATGTTTCCATTAGCTTTTTCCTGCATATCTAATGCTTTCCCGGCAATGTCTTCATAAGAAGCTGCAATATCGTCATCAGCACCAGAACTAGCTTTCGTTTTCATAATGTACAAGTCTCCGGAAGGATTCATTCTGAAAAATTGTTGAACCTGATAATAAACAGATTGTGATTCACTATCATAACCTTCTGTAATGCCAAGCGCCTCGGCATCTTCTAATGATGCCAAACGTTCTACTTTGTCTAATTCTAATTTTGCAAGTGGTTTACCATCAAAAAGTAATCCCGAAACCATGTCCTGTTCTGGAGTTCTTCTTCCTAATCCGCCAGATAGCTTGTTAATCACTACATCGTTTAATGTACTCATAATATAAAATGTTTAATTGTTTAAAAAAATTTGTTTTTGTTTTTCCGCTCAAAAAAGGGCAAAAGAAGGACTGTAACAATTTGTTAAAATTGTTATTTTTAGTAATTTATTATTTAAAATGGTATTCGTAATCCGGAATCCAAAAAAGTAGAATTTCTATTTTGGACGATTTATAAAAACTGATTTTTTAATTGGATTTTCCTCTTGGCCGAGAGATAAATTTGCTTTTGATATCAAGTACAAATTTAAGGCTCAGGATTGCTTTTTCCAATTTTTGTGATTGTCAAAACCAGTAGTTTCAGTCTTTTAAGCTCTGGCTTCTGTAGCGAGACCTTCATTTATAATAGTATAAATAGTACGCTCTGTTAAGAACAGGGTATCTGAAAGTTCAGATACTACAACTTTCATTTGTTTAGCTTGATTTCTATTTAGATAATTAATAACGTAATCTCTTCTTTTGTCTAATAGTGTTCTGCTTCTTCTCATTTGTGGTATTTATAGTAGGGTTAATTTTTAATTTGTTTTTGGCTTTTTTATAGTTTTTAATTTTGTGTCATATAAATCGGGGTGATGGCAATTTAAATGAGACTGTTAATAATTAAGTAGTTTTGTTTAGTTCTATATCTCCTTCAATTTGATTTGGGTTTATTTCGATAATTCCGGAAGTTAAATCGTATCCCAGCTCTTCTAAATCCTCGTTACTAAGTCCGTTGTTAAAAAGAATATATTTCTTTTTTAGAATATTTTCAATTAATGTCGTTTTATAAGTGATCTCCCAGATGAAATAATCATTTTTATTCCAATAGGTATCTTCATTTGTGCATTGCTTTTCTTTTACTTTAAAAGTAGAATGCGTGTCTATAAGAGCATTACTGGTGTTATTAGACAAGACGGCTTTATCAATACGCTGAGCAATATCAAATGCATTGGCATAACTTGTTGAAGAAATAGTATCAACAGGTAATACAATATACAGGCAAAAGGATACATCGGCTTTGTAATTTTTTTCAGAGGATGTCTCCCAGTTGATATTGTCATATTTAAACATTACTACTGGTGTTTCAATAGAAGTTTTAAAAACAGTATCACTGTAAAGTTGAACTGTTGGCGCATCAGAAGGAAATGCTGTTTCGATGGCACTTTTTTTCTCGGTATAAAAATCTTTTAGAATCATATGATGGATTATTTTTTTACAAATATACAACATATGTTTTAATATATACAACATATTACTCTTTATTTTGCAATAGTTTCAGTAATATGATTTAATTATTTTGATATTATTGGAACATATCGATAAGAAAGAAGTTACAAAATCGCTGTAAATCAGCTATTTTTTGAAAATAATTACGGAAAGACGTAATTATTTATTATATTTATTTAATTTTGCAACATATAGTGGAATGTTTTACGTTATATAAACATATTACATAAAAAAAAATAAACGCAATTACAACATGGAGATACACACTAAGATAAAACGTATTATAGATGAGATGAAGTTGAATAATAACTCATTTGCGAAATTAATAGGAGTAACCAGTACCACAATAGACAGTATTACTATTGGAAGATTACAAGCCGACGGAGATAGAAAAAGAACCAAACCTGGTTTTGATTTGTTGCAAAGTATAATTACACATTGCAATGTAAATCCCGATTATTTTTTTGGAGACAGCGACGAAATTTTTGCCAATAAAACAAATGCTGAAGTTGGTCTGAATCTGCCAAAAGTTATTACGGTAAATGAAGATGGAGAAGAAAATATTAATTTTGTTGGAGTAAAAGCACGAGCGGGGTATTTAGATGGTTATGCTGATCCGGAATACATGGAAACGCTTCCTTCATTCAGTATGCCAATGCTAAAGAACGGAACTTACAGATGTTTTGAAATAAAAGGAAACTCTATGTCAACAACAATACATGACGGAGATTATCTTTTTGGAAAATATGTTGATAATTTTGATGATATTCTGGATGGCAGAATTTATGTTATTATCAGCAAGAATGATGGAGTAGTGGTAAAAAGGGTTTTGAACCGAATTAGAGAAAGTGGAAAATTAATCCTTAAATCAGACAACAGAGACGGAAATTACCCAATGTATTCTATTTATGCTGAGGATATTTTGGAGGTTTGGTATGCGAGTATGTATGCTTCAAAACAAATGCCGGATCCAATTAATATTTATGAAAAGATTCATGATCTCGAAAGTAAATTCTATGAAATGGAAGAGACTTTAAAGAAAAAACTGAATTAAGATTTGTAAAAAAGACTTCGATATTGAAGTTTTTCAAATAAAAATCCCTCTTGCTATAAAAGTAAGAGGGATTTTTAACATTAATTCAAAATCATTTAGGAGATTCCTCCAGTTCCAGTTCCGGTTTGTGCTGATGCAGAACCCGTTGTGGTTACTGTCGTAGTAACAAGTCCTGATTTTACAAATGTGTCAATGGCGGTGGCTAATTTTGCAGCAATGTTATCTATAGAGGAAGAACCATCATCTGTTTTTCCTTTCTCTTCAATTAAAAGAGATTTTATTGCTTGTTCTAAAACTGATTTATTTAAAGGCATAGTTTTATTATTTTAGTAGTTGTGTCAGATTTGTTTTTATTGTCATAAGTTTAGCTAAATTGATTGGAGGTCCCGACGGTCCAACTGGTGTGGTTACTGTAATTTTGCTAATTTCATCAATCAATTCTTCTAATTTTGATTTTAAACTTTTTCCGCCAACATCAATTTTAAATCTATCATCCATTTCAAAAGTTAGATTATCTTTTTTAAATGAAGTTTTAGCATCTGAAATTATAGCTTCAAAACCATCTTTGATCGTTACTTTTGATTCTTTGTCTTTTAAAGTGAATAGCGTATTTCCCTCATTAATACTGATTTTTTGTTCATTAATATTGAAACTGTTTTTAGAAATTTCCTTACCATTTGCATCATAAAAAGAGGTACTAATGTTTGGATTTGAAGTGTTACCGGTAAATTCTAATTGAGCAATGTTTTTGTAGGTTGGTGCCGAAGTCGATGAAGGATCATTATTTTCTTTTTCCTTAAACAACATGTGAAATTTATCTACATTCGTATCAATTTCCAGATAATGATTTTGATCATTTTTGAAACGGATAAAAGTGCGTTCGATCTCTGAAAACTGCGAAATAAATGCTCTCGTTTCGACTCCGTCAATAATTGTGGCCAAAACCCAACTGTCTTTTTTGGGAACCGTAATGATTCCTTGTTCCAAATCCAGGATCGAGGCTTTTAATCTGACATTCTTAATGATGGCACCATCTGCCCGCATGACATTTACAGTATAAGCATCTTGCGGATTATGAAGTGATGCTGCCTCTGTATTTATTTCAATAACTTTTGCCGCAAAAGTTTCGATAATTTGATTTTTGCTCGCGACATCTTTTATTAGATCTGTTATATTTCCCATTTTTGTGTTTTTAGATTGCTTCTACTCTTCGTCCGATATAAATCCTTTGTCTATAGCCGTTTTCACCAAAACTTCGTTCTACTTTTTCTACCTGAAAAGTTCCGTTTTTTTCTTTATCCTTAGCGTTTTCAAGAATCACCTGATCGGTAGGTCGAACAAATGGCTCGCCAAAAGTGAGAAATGAACCTTCAAACCCACTTGGCTTAGATTCCATTGCCCTTAAAGCGGCATATTGATACAATTCTGAAGATACTTGTGTTGTTTCTTTTTTGAAAGCTGCAGGATCTCTTGGCAATTCATCCGTATCATTATGTAATACATGAGTTTTTGCCAGTTGCCCATTCGGATCGCCTAATTCAACATAAATTGGTGTGTTTGAGTTCTTAAAATATTTTTCTACACGAGTGCGTGTGTTTTTTGTCGACTCATTAACCACGATTAATTTATCTTCTATAATATTATAACGAAATCTAAAACGGACTTTTCCGGTAAAACGATCAGAAACTGATCGGGTAGCTTTACTTAATTGCGAACTTAAAAGGCTAAGTCCCTGATTAATTAATTTTTTCACAAGAACTCCTGCTAACGGGCTTTTAATGAAATTTCGGTCTATAAAACCGGCTAATTCAGTCGTAGTATGTTGTTGCGGATTATTTGTAATGGTTAGGACAGGACCAGTTTCTTCAGTTTTAAAATAGGTGTAAATTCCTTTGTCTTTTAACATCTCAAAAACTTGTGATAAACTTTGATTTCTGCTAATTATTACATTTCCCAGATTTTCATCAAGTGCATTTACTTTAAAAGGTAGTTTCAACTCCTTACTTCTTTTTTCAAAAAAAGTTTTAGGATTAAAATTTTCAATATTTGTGGTTGGGTTTGTTGCCACAACATTCAAAGGATCATTCGGGTTCTGAACATCAGCATCTTTTACAGCTTTTACCTTTTTAAAGGCATACATCGCATCTTCGCAGGTTATGGTGGCTGTTATATCGGATTGAACTCCGGTGATGTAGCCTCTAAAAGCAGGTTTGTAATCGCCATCGTATCCTAAAAATATTTCGATATAATCTTCCAGTTTAAAAAAATCATGAATTGTTTTTTCTTCACCAGTTGCATCAGTAAACAAGCTCCGATCGAATCCTTTGGTGTCCGTATATACTTTTTTTGGCATTATAATCGTGGCTGTATCCGTCAGGGATTTGTACGAACTGTTTATGTCGACATTTTTGACATAAGTAAATTCATAAAATTTGGGAGTAGGAATAAGTCTTACCGTTTCGTAAACTCTAATTTTAGCATTTAGTTTAAGCATTGTCTCTAATTATTAGTTCTACAGTTTCGTCTGATGTGGCGCTGGCAGTAAATTTTTGAATATTTTTTGTTCCGGAAATAGAAGGAATAGAATAAGAATCGATAACCAGTTCATAAATACCAAATCGGTTCAAAATAGCATGTGTTACTCTTAAAGAATAAGGAGCATTTAAGAATTGTTTCAATAAAAACAGTTTTTCCTTTGGATATTCGTCGCCTGTTTCATTGGCGATTAGCCCTTCTATGGAAATACTAAAATCACCATTTGTAATGTGTTCTTTGATGGTTGAATCTCTTCCTTCAATTCCCTCTTTTTTTATAATTTTTGAACGATTTAGATTGACAGTAACGGCATCGATTCGCAAACTTGGCAAATTAAGATCGTTTTTTGCGAGAGGCTCAAAAACTAAAGGAGCGAAGACTCTTAAGTTAAATTCACCTCCGGTTTTATCGATGATAAAATCTTTTGACTCAGATTCGTTGTAGTTAATACCACTATATTCGATTTCTTTGGTATCTAAAATTTCGTTTACATTAAAATTGAATTTCATAATTATATTTTTTGTTTTTAATTTGAAAATGTTTGTGCAAAGGCTGTCATGAGTGTGTTTTCCATTCTTTTCTCATTGTGTTTTTGTAGCCAAAGCGCTTCTTCGAGTAATTTATAGAACTCGTCCATTGCTAATTGATACGGATCTACCTGAAAAGCATGTCTGATAAGTGCAGCCGATTTTTTGAATTCATCTTTTTGTGGAGTTGCATCAATAGTGAATTCACTATCCTTTTTGATCAGGGCTACAATAGAATTTCCTGCAGAAAGCATGAATTCATCATCATAATTTTCCTGATCAAGCACGCATTCTTTGAATAAAAACAGAATCGCTTCATGCGGATTGTCTTTATATAAATTTTGATAGTTTAAGAATATAGTAAAGGATGGTTTTTTGCAGTAAGTTGTTGTTAATTGGTCGGCTGAGGTTACTTTTAATACTGTACCGTATTTTTCTTTTAGTTTTTGGAGTGCTATTTCGTCTGGCATTTTTATGGTTTTAGGAATTTTGTCTTTTTTTATGAATAAGAATTAAGCTGTATGATTTCGAATATTAAATGCCGCTGTCTCTGCTTTCTTTTTTAATGACTTCCGCCAGGTTTTCACTTTTTTCAGATACATTTAAAGGCGTGATAGTAAAACTTTCTATAAAAATGCTCCCTTCTGATGCCTGCATTAAAGGATTTTTGAAATTACTCATGTCTGGTGTTTTAGGTGTTTCTCCTAAATCTTTTGGTGTATAATCCATGATTAGTTTATTGTTTTAATTGTTAATATGATTATTGAATGACTTGTATAGTTGAGGTGTCTGTTTTCTAAAATATTTAGAAAATAGAAGCTGTTTTTATGCCTTTTAGGCAAACTAATAGTTGGAATTAGAGTATGTAAAAGTAGGGCAGAAGTGCCTAAAAAACGAAAAATATGGGCTTCGTTTTCAGTAGTTTCAGTAAAAAATAAGTGTCTCTAAATTGTTGTTATTTAGTTTGTTGTCTGTTTAATAATTGAAATATTCATAAAAACAAAAGCCACCAAAAACAAGATTTTTTAGTCTTCTTTATGGTGGCTTTGTGCTAAATTGTGCTTAAAGTCAGATTTAAAAATTGTTTATGTTTTTGGTATTTGTTATTAATTGCTTATTAAGGTGTTACATCTGTAGTTGAGTATTGAATCCAACCACCTGTTGTTTTTTCATAGACTATGGCTCCTCCGGATATTGATAAGCAATGTACTCTGAATCCTGCTATCGCAGAAGGATAGGCAGAGTTCAAAGCTGTGCCAGATAAAGCTGATATGGTAGCATTTACTACAGCTCCCATATTGTCTGAATAGCTTTTTGTAACAATAGCTTTTCCTGTTGTATCAGCGGAAATCAATGCATTTGTCTGAGTTGGAAGCGTTGTTAAACCTGTACTGGCAGACAAAAATCTTGTAACACCGGCACCAGTACCCAGAGCAACAGTATCAGACGTAGTAGGAGAAAAAGCGCCATCCCAACCACCTATTAACGTATTGTTATTTCCCGTTGTTACTCCAGACTTTTGCTTGCTGTCAATAATTATATTATTACTTCCCGACGTGATGCTGGCATTTGTAATATTTTCAATTAGGATATTATTAGAGCCTGATGTAAGTGCTCTTCCAGATTGGTATCCCATAGTTATATTATAATTCCCAGTACTTGTCGTCCCTGTTTCACCATTGGATAAATAGCCTATCGCTGTATTGTAAATTCCAGTAATATTTTGTCCTGCACCAGCGCCTATTGCTGTGTTACCTATGGTAGTAGTGACTTTTTGTAATGAACCACTACCAACAGCTGTATTAAATGTTCCAGTAGTAGCTTTCCAAAGAGCAAAGTCTCCTATTCCAGTATTACTAATTCCGGAAACCAATGTAGATAAAGAGCCTGTTCCTATCGCTACATTATGACCTGCGCCACTAATAAGATTTTGCAACGCAGATGAACCTACTGCTACATTGTAGTTGCTGGTAGCGTTAGTCCATAAAGCGTACGCACCTACACCTGTATTATATGTCCCAGTAGTATTACTATTAAGTGATCCAGATCCTATACCTGTATTATAAGTTCCAGTAGTATTTAAGGACATACTATCTACATCTCCAACAACTAAATTATCTGTAGTCGTTCCAGCTCCTCTTCCTATTCTTACGCCATTTATTATTTTATCTACTCCGCCCAATTCTTGTAAAGGTGTATTATTTACTATACCTGATTGTGAATTTGAAACTGGTAATAGTGGATCTACTAGTGGAATATCATCTAACGTGGCTAAAGTATATTCATCGCTTTTAGTACCACCTTTATTTGGTAATTTAAAAATACCTGCTGTTGTTGCATTCTCGGTAACTATATGACTTATATTATCTCCTAAATTATCCGATGCAAAAGTAATTGCAGGCACCCTGCCTTCTCCTGTAGTAACAACTTTAATGCCCATATTTACAAAAGCTTGGTTTGCTCTGTCTAATGTAATTACACCGTCTACACCACCTATAGCTGATTGTAGATTAGCTGAAAAATCAACTAAACTTATTTGTTGATTTGTAGCTACAGACCCTACATCTAACACATTTTGTAAATCAGGAACTATTGGTGTTGGTATATCATCTATAGTAGCTAAAGTATAAGTTCCATCAGGTTTAAAAGGTAATCTATAATCAATATTAAAAGATGCTAAATTATTAGTAGGACTTAGAATATTTACGGTTCCAGAGTAACCACCAGAACTAATGTAATTATTAATATGCAAACCATATGCGTCTAAAGACGTCATAGAATTTCCTACATTATAATATCTACTAAAATTTGCTTGTATATTCGAATTTCTATCATCATTAGGATCATTTAAAAATGTAATATTTTTGCCGCTAATAGCACTACCAGCACCTACTACACTATCAATATTCGGAATACCTCCCTCAGTAATCTGATCTATTGTGGCTAAAATATAATTACCCCTAGGTCTATCAATTGGTAAACTATATGTGGTTTGACTTGTAGTGTTATAAGGAACTATAAGCGCATTAGACCACGCATTAGTTCCATTATCATTATTTGATAAAATTATGCCAGCATTTGTTGCTGATATATTGCTGTGAACATGTCCTGGTGCAGGTTCTGAATGACTTAAACTGGCAAATGTGTTGCCTAAAATCAAAGATGATTTAGTGCTTGTGTTACCTGTAACTAATTCAATAGTTCTTGAATCAGGATCTCCATTCAGTAGCTTCACTCTACTATTTCCTCCTTCGAATCGGGCAATATCTCCAGTTTCCAAAGTTTGTTGTAAATCCTGAGAACCTCCACAATCAATCCCAATATCCCCCGAGCCTAATATTGATTCTCCATTGATTGTTTTAAAATCAGATTTGTCTGTTTTAGAAGAAAGTAATTCGTCAATATCTTCAATATCTGCCACTGGAACTTTTTGGTCCTTATGTCGAAAAGAATCCCAGGTATCCCAAAATTGAGTTTGTGTCGGTTTTAGACCTTTTCTAAACCAGTTTTTGATTGTGTTTAATGTTTGTATTGCCATGTTTTTGTTTTTTTTTAAATTATTTAGTGTGGTTCTGATAAAAATCAACCTTCTGGATTAGGAGAAATAATGAATTTAGTTTAATTTCTTTGTGCTTGTAAACCAAACAAATAGTTGAAATTAGAGTATGAAAGCAGGGCGGAAAAGTCTAAAAAAAGAAAATATGCATCTCGTTTTATTAGAAAGTAATTGTTGTTAAAGTGTTATTTTATATGTTATTGAAAGTTTTTAGTAGCAATTTTTTGGTACTAAAATGAGATAATCAATAAATTAAAAGCCACCCTTAAAAGATTTTAGACATCGTTATATTTTTTTGTATTAAATGCATTCTTTCACGTTATGGATATATTTCTATTTCAACTCCATTTGCGGCTAGTTGTGAATCTATTAGCAAATTGGTGATTGTGTCAAAAGATTTTATTATAAATGAACTGCCTCCTAAAAAAGCTATCGAATAGTGTATACTGACATTGGTTTGAGCAATGTCGAAATATGTTTTATTTAAATCGACCTTTATTGGTAATGTTAATATATACATGCCTACAGAATTATAACTCAATATCACATCTCCCCCCAACTCGTTTACTATAACTCGAGTAAGAGGAGCACTTGTACCATCTTGAGTTAGTAAAGCTTTATACTTTTTTGGCTGTACAAGTAAGTCATCAAATGTTACATAATTTTCATAACTGAAAATGATGTCTCCATTTTCATTTGTAGTAAGTGGATAAGATTTAGGGAGTTTTTTTTTATATCTGTTAATAGTTTTAATGGTTGCAAAGAAAAACTCATCTTTATTCTCAGCAAATATACCAGTAGCAAAATCTAAGTAATTTGGTAGAATATCTCTAGTTCCATTTGTGTATACACGACTTACAGAATTTTCTAAAGGGTTTGATATAAATAAAGTGTTATCAGTAAAATATATTCTGGATCCCAGAGTATTAGTTCCATTAGGATAAGTATAAAATATATTTTGGTTTCCGTTAGAATCTATTTTATAAATATCTAATCCTATTCTTGTATTGAATATAAGACCTCCTTCATCATCAAATTCCAAAAAAGCAGAATCTTCAGCAATTATATCTCCGTAAGGAGTGTAGGACCCGTCCGTTACATCAATTTTATACAAAGGATAACCCATATTTTTACCACTAATGACATATAAAAATCCATCAAGATATTTCATACTTAAATTACTACAATCTCCAGTATTAAAAATTGTAAGATTGGAAATAGTATTACTTGAAATATTATATTTTACAACTCTATATGAATTGGCACATCCTAGAAAAATATTTTCACCATTAATGGCCATTGATCTATAATCGTTACCAGGTATGTAGCTCTCAACTGATATAACATTATCTGGAGTTATTTTGTATATATAGCCATTTGTAGAACAAGCATATAAGTCTAAATTGGGATGTTCTACTATTGATATAATGCCATTAGAAGGAAATCCAACGATAGGAATTGAAACTAAATCTTTTGATATTCTATTTATACTATCTCCAAAAGATGAAATGGAGTATATATATGTTAATCCTTTAAACAGGCCTGTTCCGTAGTGATTAGCTTGTGCAGTTGTTATTTCATTTTTTTCATTTTTTAAATTAGTAAGGGTTAAACCTGAATTATTTTCTATTCCAGAAGTTATCTCTGTTTTTTTATTAATTGATACTTTATCAGCATAATCTACTATACAGCTATTTTCTATGCCAGTACCATCTATTTTAATTTTTGGAATATTATTTGGGGTTCCTGTAATTAATTCCTCAAAAAGCTCACTTCTGGGAACAGATCTCACTTCATTATCTGTACCATAAACCAAAATATTGTCGTTTGGTTCTCCTTCGTGTACGGTATTTAGTTTTAAAGATTTATTAATTTGATAGGTACCTGCCGATGATTGTGTTTCGTTAGGTTGAATTTCTATATTTTCTTTCATCAGTTTTTTTAAATTAAATTATAAAGGGCTACTTGTGAGGTATTGTTTTTATAGCGACTTTCTTATGTCTGCAGTAATGAAAACTAAGTTTGCTTTCATGCATTTATCAAAGAAACATTCAGGATTATCAGATACTTATATTCTCTGACAATCTTGAATGTTTTGTTTAAAGAATAGGAGAGTTTCATGAATTTTGGCAACTATCTCCGTTCTTTGTTTTAGCTTAGAATATGATTTTAGTTTGCCACACCAGTTTTATTACCATCTTTACCGGCAATTAAACCCAAAGCAATACAAACACTTGTTATTTGCCCGCCAACTTCGGCTGTGATATATCCTAACGCAACGGAAACGGCAACACTTCCCACAATAATTCCGGCTACTGTGGTTTTCCAGTTTTTAATTATATTTTTCATTTTTTATAAGTTTAATGTTTAATCAGGGTTTTCTGAGTTTGGTATTATAAATTCTTCTGAATCGGTTAAACCACCAATCGTATCTGTTAATTTAATAATAGTACCAGGCATAAATTCAAGCCATGATACCCATGATTGTGGGTATTCGCCACTAGGCCATGCACTGGTAAATTCAGTATCTCCAGGTCTTTTATACATAATAAAAATTCCATTATAGGCACCGCAGCTATAAGACCTTTGTAATACTTCATCATTAAGTTCATAAGTAATTATGTCACCGTCGGCGCCAGAAGTAAATGATATAATTCTTCCAACTAAATTGTTTGCGTCAGTAAAACTGGTCATCAAACTCGTATCTCCACCGTAATAGGTTGCCTGACCCAGAAAATTACCTTCACAATATCCTGTTACAGTATCACCGATTTCTAATTCATTAGCTGTATTTGGACTAACTTTAAAAACTATAAACTGTCCGGACGGAATAATTTTATCTCCAGCTAATTGCTCAATCCCTTCAATATCTTCTGCTGGTACTTTTTCGCTTTTATGCCTGAAAGAATCCCAAGTGTCCGAAAATTGAGATTGTGTGGGTTTCAACCCTGTTCTAAACCAGCTTTTTATGGTATTTAATGTTCTTATTGCCATATTTTTTCTTTTTTAATTATGTAAGTAACTTTTAATAAACTCGATCTTTTTTGATGTCATCTCTATAATGAATACGATTTTTATTTTCATAGAGCAGGGTTAAATTTTCTGGTAGAAATATCTTTTCTAAATGCTTGATTCATAAAAAAATGAAAAGTACTCTTGTCCGGTATTTTCGGCATTTTGCTGATGCCAATTGATACTACATAATCCATAATGGTTATTGTTTTTAAAATGATTAATAAATGGTGTTGAGGTTGTTTTTTTGGAAAATAGAAAGAGAGATTCACAAATCATTATTGCGATAAAACGTCACTTCTATTTGATATTTGAGGGTGTAAAAGTAAGACTGAAGAATAGAAAATGAACACAAAAAAGCCTGCTGTTTTCAGTAGTTTCAGCAAAAAGGAAACCTACTGAAACTACTGAATACAAGTGGTTTGAAATTTTAAAATGACACATATCGATAGTACTTTTACACTCAGAAAAAATAGTCTAGCGATGAGTAAAAATGCAATTCACAATTTCAATCTTTCAATAAAAAATGGTGCTGATATAAAAAGCTCAGAACACTTAACAGAAGCTATCCTAAAAGAGTTAGCCAAAGTTTCAAAAGAAATGAGTCAGCAAAAAGATATAGTGCAAGTATGGCAGGAGCAGCAAACTCTAAATACTGCTGCTATTGTTAACAATTCTGGTACCTCAATCGGAGAAGGCGTTACCAATACCACTGCTGAAAAAAGCGAAAAACAAATAGCGGTAAGCACTACTTCTTCGGTTACTGAGGGAACAATAGCAAACCTCACTGTCTCAACTGAAGGAGGCACCAACGGCGCACCAGAGCTGCTTGGTACTACTTCTTCAGTTTCGGAGACAAGAACATCAACTTTGAACGCTTCAATCGGAGAAGGCGTTGCTGATACCATTGGTGGAACGACAATGAGTTTCCCCACATCAGCCAACACTACTTCTCCGATCTCAGGGGCAGAAGAAAATGCGTCAGGATTAAGTGTCGGCATAACGACGCAAACCTATGCAAATGTGGCAGCTCAGCAAACTTTAACAGTTCCTCAAATGCTTCAGACAAATAGTGGTGAACCAACTATCGAAGTTGTAAGAGCAGAAATTAAAAAGAAGTTAGCTGTAGCTATTATTGCAAGCGATTCTGTCGCAATAGCGTATTGGATTAGCATTTCTAAAGCTTTTGATGAAGGGGCAACAGTTCAGGATTTTGATGGTCAGCCAAATAATATGTTGTTTACAGAAATGTACGTCATCCTGAAAAAATCAAATTCGGTTATTCAAAGCCAAAATTTTAATTGGGAGATCATTCGCGAAAAAATGGTTGAGTCAATTGATAATAACATACTGAGCGGGAAAATTTCTAGAGGAAGTAAAAGCCGTTGGGAAATAATCAAAAAACAATTAAACGATGATTCAATCAATGTAGCTAATCTCTTTGAGCAGTATGACGAACTTTTTTTATTGCTAAAAGAAGTGGAAGGGTTGGATGCGTTACCAAATACCATTACAATAACTACCAAAACCAAAATATACCCTAACCTAAGCGCAGATAACCTATATGCAAATATTGGAAAAGAGGCTGTTTACGTATTCCTGAAAGAAATAAATAACGAAGAGGTTCAGGGAAGTACAGTAAATAAAGGTGCTGTAAAAATTAAAAATACAGAAGCAACTTCTTTTATTGTTGGAGAAAGTCTTGAATTTTTCCTTGACGAAAACTTTATAAAACAAAATATATTTCAAAAACAAAATATCAACTGGGTAGTTTATAATAGCAAAAAGAAAAATGACAAAGAAACTATTTTTATAAATGAAGGGACCTCGTTTAGTTACAATTTTGATACAGCAGGGACTTATAAAGTTGAAGCTTATGGAAACAAGCCTGGATCAAATACTAAGAAAAATGTGGGGTTATCAGCTTTTGTAGAGCTGAAAATAATTGCACAGGAAATTGTAATTGCATCTTCCGGGATTACTAAAGATGGACTTACAAGAGCATCTGCAACAGAGCAATTGTTTACAGTAGCCTTAAAAAATCCTGAAGTAAAAATATTAAATCCATTAAAACTTTATTATCAGGTCGAAAGTAAAACTGTTAATAAAATAACTGTAATTTCAGAAGAACAAGAATTGGATTCAACAGGTATTGTAAAATTTTCAATGCCAAATTTGGGAGAATATTGCATTAAAGTAACCAGTAAAGATCAATACAACCTGAGTAAAGAACATAGTATCAACGTAATTAAAAACTTTGTTAGTAGTATAGATAAAGTGAACGACAATGTTGAAAATGATGTTTATTTATATAGCAAAACAAATCGAAATGCCATATTTAAGGCTAAAACCTTTAAGATCGAACCAGCTACGCCACAGGAAAAAGAAAATGTAAAATGGCTCGTTTACGATAAAAAGGGTAATTTATATGTACCAGATGGTTTGAAATTACAAATCGAAAATAGTGATCCTGAAAAACCTTATTTATTTAAAGGTGAATCTTTCATTTTTCCTATTCCTAAAAAAGAAGGCGAATTTACAATTGAGGCGTATAGTAACATTAAACAAGGACTTAAATCGAAGTCAGTTAGAAAAATAGATGTAAAACACCCACAAGTAACCGAAGCTTTTTGGACTTACAATGATGGCGGTAAAAAGAAAACATCTGGTTTTGCCGGAGAGGTTAATCATATTAAAGCAAGCATTCCGGGATATATCAATCAACAGGTGAGAATTAAATTCTTCTTAAATGAAAGTAAAGTTGCCAATTATTACAACGATACTAAAACCAATGCCAATGGTGAAATAAATAAAATCTTAAAATTTGATGCCAATTTGCAGAAGCATTTTGGAATTAAAAATGGCAAAACTGCTAAAATTAGATTCGAACTGGAAGGAATCCAAAACGGAAACGAGTCATACGTATTTAAGCAAAATACCAATTTTTATAATGAAGCAATATTAAATGTTACGACCGGTGCAAAAATAACTGACGCTTATTTTATTTATGATGGCAATCGTGTAAATCCATTTACCCAAGTACCCTATGGTGCGAAAGTAACAGGAGTTGTTAAAACCTTAAATATGGTTGGTAAAGAGGTGAAATTAAAAATCTACAAAGATGTTCATCGTGCCAAACATACTGCTAAAGCTATTGTAGATAGTGAAGGAGTTGCAGTTATTAATTTTACTTTGGATAAAAAATGGAAGGAAATAACCCCATTATTAGGATTTGGGGATGTATTTTATATTGGAATGGAGGGTGTTGAATCTAAAATTTCTTTACAGAATGGGATGAATGCTGTTGTTGTGAATGGTATAAATCCAATTAAAGATAAAAAAGAAATACTTGATGAAAATAATCCACAATTGATTTGGGGATCTAAAGTAAGCAAAGAATTTAGAGTTAAAGTTGTTGAAATTTGTAAGAGACTTTGGCCGAAAAATACAATGGAAATGGCAAATGGTTTGATGGCTGTAATGAACAGAGAAACGGGAGGTAATTTTGCTCCAAATCAAATAGAAGGTAAGTCATTAATTCCAAAAGGTCAGATAACTAAAAAATCATTTGATAAATATATAAAAGGAAAAAAATATTCTAGAGCAGTAGGTTTAATTCAATTTACGCAGAATGCACTTAACAGTATGGGAGAATACAAAGAAGGAGGACTTGATGTACTCAACGAATTAAAGCTCAAGTATGCTAATATGACTCAATTGGAGCAATTGGATAAAGTTGAAAAGTATATGAATAAGGTAGCAGTTTTTCCGAAAATTCCTGAGGATATCTACGTGGCTGTTTTTGCTCCTGCTTATGTTGGAAAAGCTCTGGATAAAACAATGTATAAATTAGGAACAGCAGATTATAGTGAGAATGCTAGCTTAGATGTTGATGAAACAAAGAATGGGATACAAATGAAAGAATTAATCACTGAATATTACACAAGTTTACATGAAGGTGTATATAGTAAAAATACTATTTTGATGAATAATTCTTATAAATTAGTAATGAGTAATCCAAGAGAAATACTAAATTTGGACACTTCATTGACGTTTTGCTATTTTAGTGCTGTTCAAATAAAAGAGATCAGGAAGTCTATTGATAAGTTGGATAATAATGTAGATAAAATAAAAGCTTACCGTATTCTGCAATATTTCGTAGAGTATAATAGCCAAAGGGATGCTACATACAACAGCTTAGCTGACACAATGTGTAATGTAGTTAGCGAATCTATTGCATTGCAGTATTTAGGTCAAATAAATCCCGCTCCAGATCCTAATATGAAGATGGAAGATTTCATGATGGTAATGATTAAAGATATTCTTAAAAAAGGAGATGACAGTAGATTTGAGGCGGCTACCAGAGTAAAAATAGCTAATCAGCTCGGAATTAAAGGTGGGTTCGAAGGTGTAGGTAAAATATTTGACAAAAACATTCATAAAAAACTATTAGAAGATAAATTAAATAAGGGATATGGTGTATGCATGTCTTTATTGGGGCATATAGTAAGAGTGGTAGACGTTAATGATATTGGAATAATAGTTGATGATCCATATGGAAGAATACAGAGTTTTAAGATAAGAAAAGAAAAAGGAGACAAAGGAGGTTATACTGGAGGAAAGAATTCCTCAGATAATTCGGTGCTAAGAGGAGAGTCAAACCTTTGGCTGTGGCAACAACTTAAAGATGATAAAATTAAATTTAATTATTATGAATGGTATTATTTGTAGAATAACAATTATTTGCACATTGTTTTTTATTTTAGGATGCAAAAAAGAAACTATAAAAAAAGAAGTAAAAACAGATGAGTTAAGTATCAATGATATAAAATTACTTACGCTCCAAGATACGTTACGACTTGATTCTGAAGGTGGTGATCTTGGAGAAGATATTGACTTTGGTAAAAATGAATCTCGTTATAAATCATTATTACTTAATAAAATAGTTTTAGATAAAGAGGCTTCTGAGCAATTTAAAAAACTTGGATATAATGATGAAAAATCATTTGAATGGATAAAAATTAAGAAAAGAATTATTCTGCAGCCAAATTATAATACCGTAATACTTTCAACACTTGAATCAGTTTATACATTGTTAAACTATAATTCAAAAGGAGAATTAATTGATTTTCTAGACTTGTCAAAGTATAATCAACAAATTTGCCAATGCACTTCTAAAGTTTATATAGATAAAAATGGTATTATTCATTGTCGTATTGGATCCGGTGAACCTTTTTATCCATTTGTTAATTATAAAGTAAATAATAAAGGGAAATTTGAAATTGTTAATCAATATACTCCTCCAAACGAAGAAAAAATGTCATCCTCAGAAAGACTTGATTATATTATAAAAAAGACAACTATTCTAAATGATGATATAGACTTGAAATCTTATTTACAATCAGATGAGTTCGATTCATCAAACACTACATTTGTAGATGAAAAAGATATTCAGAATGTTTTGTTTTCAAAAAATAAATCTGTTAAGCTTTATAAATTATTTTCAGACTCTATTAATGAATATACAAAAAGTGTTAAAAGCTTGAATGTTTTAGGAAAAATATTAAATAACGATAAAATTTTACTGATTTGTAATTTAAAGCAGGCTGATGAACTTTGTGTAATATTCATACTGAATAAAACAAACGAAATTACTGATTTTAGAATTTATAATACCGATGGTGTTCCAGCAAAAGCAGATATATTAGAACTAATATCGGAGAATTAAATGTTAAAGAAAGAGAAATATGTTTTTTAAAGAAATTTAAATTCAGATTTGGATATCCATTAAAAACTACCATAATCAGGTAGTTTTTTTGCTTTAAAGGGGGCTTTATTTTAGTACAAAAATCATAAAAAATGAATGTATTAAAACAATACAGGAATCTTTCCAAAAGGAACTAAGTAAAATTCCAAATTTTATTAAACACCAATAAATCTTTTATCTTTGGTTTGGTAAAAGACAATTATGGAAAAGCTTAGAAAGCATATTGAAGAAATTATACCAATCACAGATGAAGAGTTTGAATCTATCAAACCCTTTTTTACAATAAGAAGGGTATTAAAGAATCAGTATCTGGTTCAGCAAGGTGATGATGCCAGGTATGAATATATCATTATGAGTGGAATTTTCAGGGTCTTTTATCTGGATGAAGAAGGAAAAGAACACATCGTACAATTTGCAACTGAAAATTGGTGGATGTCTGATTATATGGCCTACTTCAATCAAAAGCAGGCAAACTTATACGTGGTATGTATGGAAGCAGGAGAAGTTTTATGTTTAACACTTGAAGGCAGAGAAAAACTTTCGGCTATTCTGCATAAGATGGAGCATTTTTTTAGAATAAAACTCACCAAAGGTTATATTGCCCTTCAACAAAGAATTATATCCCTGCTTTCCAATAATCCGCAACAGCGATATAAAGAATTCGCAGATCTTTATCCAAGTTTAATGCAAAAAATCCCCAAAAAATATATTGCAGAATATTTGGGAGTCAGCCGCGAAACCCTTAGCAGGCTTTACTCCAACAATAAATAACATAGCCATTAATTCTCAAAGTGTGATTTTCATCACACTTTTTTTGTGACTTTCCTCCTCGTATTGAGGGGGAGGGCTGGTATAAATTTGCCTTATAAATAATCATTAACCAATAAAATTTATAGAAATGAAAAGACTTATGATTTTAACCCTGGCAATTGCTTTTTTTTCTTCTAATGCACAAAGTAAGAAAGAAAACACATCAGTAAAACAACAAACAAACCTTAAAAATGAATCCACAATGAAAAAGAAAATTTTAATTATTGTGTCAAATGCCAATGCAATTGGACCAAACAACAGAAGAACAGGAACCTTTCTTCCTGAAGTTGCACACCCTTATGCCGAATTCGACAAAGCAAATTATCAAATAGATTTTGCCAGCTTAACCGGTGATACTCCTTATTTAGACGCTCTTAATTTGGCAAATGATCCTGATAACCTTGCTTTTCTAACAGGCAAAGGATGGGAAACTATGCAAAAAGCAGTTAAACTATCTAATGTTGAGGTTAGTAAATACGATGCTGTTTTTGTTCCCGGCGGATTAGCTCCAATGGTTGATATGCCGGAAAATGAGCTTCTTAAAAAAGTAATTAAAGAAACTTATGAGCGAAATGCAGTTGTAGGAGCTGTCTGTCACGGTCCGGTATCGCTATTAAATGTAAAACTAAGCAACGGATCGTATCTGGTAAAGGGCAAAAACATAACATCATTTACAGATGAAGAAGAAAGAGGGTATGCTATAGCCGATGTGCCTTTTTTATTAGAAACTGCCTTAACCAAACAAGGTGCAAAATTTCACGCTGCTGCAGTATGGTCAGCACACAGTATTGCAGATGGTAATTTGGTTACGGGACAAAATCCTGCTTCGGCTAAAGGTGTAGCTGAAAAAATGATTGTCATTTTAGAATCTCCCAAAAAGTAAATGATTGAATGATATCGACCTTCTCCAAAAGAAAGATGAAGGTCAATATCATTTATCCCTGAGAATTGAACTTACATTAATTAAAAAAGAATAAAATGAAAAAAAATCAAAATCCAGTTCATGTTTTTGCAACATGGAAAGTAAAAGAAGGTCAGTTTGAAAACGTTTTACAGTTGCTAAAAACAGTACATGATGAGAGCATAAAAGAAAATGGAAATTTGTTCTATAAAATTCATCAAAGTAATTCAGATTTGAATACAATAGTATTATTTGAAGGATATAGCAATGAAGCTACTGTTGCAGAACATCGAAATTCTCGACATTTTCAAGATTTGGTTTTAGGGAAAATTGTCCCATTACTGGATGACAGACAGATTGTTTTAACCACACCTTTAGCTTATTTATAATACAGTTAATTTTTTCATATTATTGAATATCAGGTTGTAATCATCAATAAATTGAGCTAAATTTAAAGGACGAATCATGATAAACTGACTTCAAAATAGTACTGTCATGATTTTTAAGTTTATACATTAAAAAAACATTTATGGAAAAGACCACAAAAATAATATTCCCATATGATCAAAGTCTGGTAAAAGAGCTGCCGCTTGTAACTAAAAAGGATATTGACAACGCCTTAAATACAGCTTACAATTTATTTATTGATCAGTCCAACTGGATTCCGGCTTTCAAAAGAATTGAGATACTTGAAAGAGCAGCTTCAATAATGAATAGCAGAAGTGAAGAATTAATACATTTAGCGATAAGTGAAGGAGGCAAACCGTATAAAGATTCAAAAGCAGAAATACTTAGAGCGATCAAAGGAGTAAAGTTGGCAGCAGAACATATCGCACAAATAAAAGGGGAACAAATCCCTATGGGACTTACTGAAGCTTCTTTAAACAGAATTGCTTTTACTTCAAAAGAACCAATTGGAGTTGTAGTTGCTGTTAGTGCATTTAATCATCCGTTAAATTTGGCTGTACATCAAATCGCTACCGCAGTTGCTGCCGGTTGCCCGGTTATATTTAAGCCATCAAGCAATACACCATTATCAGGGCTTGCGCTTGCGGATATTTTAAAAGAATCCGGATTGCCTGAAGGATGGCTGCAAGTGGTGTTGTGTGATAATGAAACTGCGGAATTATTGGTTACAGATTCGAGAGTTCATTTTTTCTCTTTCATTGGTTCAGCAAAAGTAGGCTGGTCTTTAAAAAATAAACTGGCTCCGGGAACCAGATGTGCATTAGAGCATGGCGGTGCAGCGCCGGTAATTGTAGAAAGTGATGCCGATTTTAGTGAAATGATTCCTGATTTGGTAAAAGGGGGATTTTATCATGCAGGTCAGGTTTGTGTCTCCGTTCAGAAAGTTTATGTAAATCAGGAAATTTGTGACCGTTTTCTAGAACAGTTTGCTGAAGCAACTAATAAATTAATTGTTGGAAATCCGTTTGATGAAACTACAGATGTTGGTTCACTTATTACACCAAAAGAAGTTAGCCGAGTCGAAGAATGGGTTAACGAAGCCATTGAAGAAGGAGCTAAACTAATTACCGGAGGAAAAAGAATTTCAGATACTTGTTTCGAACCGACAATTTTGTTTAATCCATCTGAAGATTCTAAAGTATCTACTAATGAAATTTTCGGCCCTGTTGTTTGTATATATCCTTTTACAGATCGCAGTGAAGCAATAAAAAGAGCAAATACTTTGGATGTTCATTTTCAGGCTGCCGTTTTTACCAAAAACCTGGATGTCGCATTAGATACAGTAAAAAAATTAAATGCCACCGCAGTTATGGTTAATGATAACACTGCCTTTAGGGTAGACTGGATGCCTTTTGGCGGAAGGGATTCTTCGGGTTTAGGAATGGGTGGAATTTCATATACTATAAACGATATGACACGAGAAAAATTAACCGTTTTTAAAAGTAAATATTTATAAGATAAAATCTCATTAACAGAATAATAAAAGTAAAGGTTTTTCTATGATATTGAAGGTAAAAAGTTGTTCGTAATTTTACAATTTCTCACCTGCAGGAATAAGTTACTTTGTGAAAAATATAAATAAAATGAAAAGAACACTTATTCTAAACGGATTATTGATGCTTACCATTTGGTGTAATGCTCAAACTTCAGACCCAGCACTAAAGTCTGCCAGAAAGGCTATAGAAGCCAGTAACGAGATCTATGCAGACCTTGCCAACAAAAATGATGGATCTATTCTTAGCAGGTATACAGAGGATGCCTGTTTGTTTCCACCAAATGCCGCACCAATATGTGGTGCGCAAATACTTGAATTTTTTAAATCGGGACCTAAGGTACATGTTAAGTTTACTATCCAACATTTATATGGAGATGGCAAAACCTCTGTAACAGAAGAAAGCTTTTATGAGATGACAGATCTGCAAGGCAAAAAACTGGACGACGGAAAAGTGATTGTCATCTGGAAAAACACGAAAGATGGCTGGAAGATGTATCGCGATATGTTTAGCAGCAACTATCCGGCGAAATAAATTTAAAAACCAACGTTGACAGCCTGTTGAAAATCAGTGCCATTTTTTATCAGAGAGCTTCTGGAAGCAGAAGGAGTGATGCCTGTGAACTTTCGGAACTCTTTGATAAAATGTGCCTGATCATAATACCCGCAGTCGTAAGCTATTTCGGTCAACGATTGAGTAGTATTGAGTACGAGTTGCAAGCTATTATTAAATCGCAATACCGATGTAAAGGCCACAGGACTGATACCAATATTTGACAGGTAAAGCTTTTGGATATATCTTTCTGATAGTCCTGATTGTTGGGCTAAGGAAGGTAAATCCAATTGCTGATGATCAAGAGAAATCTGCTGACCCAGAGCCTGAACCATCAACACTTTCTTTAATCGGGTTTCGTTTTTTTTGAGTTGTTGGAGAAAGTGGGTTTCTAAGATCGTAATTTTATTGGCGAGTCCATCTGTTTCCATGATACGATCATATAATTCCCTGTTTTCTCCCAATGCCACATCGTACATATCAGTGGCGTAGTTTGTAAATTCTGACAAGGGATCAGAGAAAAACAGTGCACTGGCATGCGGGTAAATCCGGGCTATAAGTACCGATGTGCCTTGTGCTACAGTAAGTCGGGTAGGAAGGGTAAGGTGTCCAAGAAGTTCTATGGATGGTGTGTCTTTTCGCTTACCGTTGATAATAGTTGCAGCGGCTCCTTCAGAGATATTGACAATAAAATCAACATATCCGCTTGGGTAAAAAACTTCGTTGTCAAGATTTTTTTCAATCGTAACAATGGTATAATTCTTTATAAACGGCGCTAAACTGGCGGAAGGTAAAATCTCCATATAATTATTTTTGCTATGATTTAGGGGTTAATCTTTTGATTAATAGCATGTTCTAAATTAGAAAAAAATATAATAGGAAGTAATATATAATCTTAAAAAATAATTTTTTTAGGGTTTTGACTAAATATCAGATAAGATATTAAATAAAAATCGAAATTACACAAATGTTAGGTAATTGCGTTTTTTTTGTGAACTGGATCTGACTAGATCAATATCTAATTTTTAGATAAGTTTAAGAGATTATGTACAAAAACAGGTATTTATACTCGTGTAGGTGTTTTTTTTAAAGTTTAGATTTGTGTTTGTATTTCAGTGTCTTAGCTGTGTTTTGGTTTGAAATATTACAAATGTGTCGGTAAACTACCATAGTCGACGATATTTTTTGAGGTCTTACATATAGGTATCTAAAAAAGAAAATAGATACTTCCAAATATTCATTCGTATTTAGGTTAGCTAAAATAACAATAATATGGACATAGTAACCGATCTTACCGCAGAAGCTGTCTCTTATATTACACTGTTTCAGGATATTTTAAAAAGTAAGTCTGATATTGTTTTTCCGAAAGATTTGATAAAGAAAAGCGATTGGAAGCTTCTTAATGTGGCTGAATTACCTATTAAAGATCTGACAGTTCATCAAAAAGAGAAAATAATAGATTTGATCTGGCATAGCCCCACAAAAGACGATACTGATAGATTTGTCAAAGTATACTTGGACAGAACAGTTTCGCTTTTGCATTGGTTGTCAAGTAATATACCAGTCAATGAGAAAATAACTGATAAATCACAATCTGGAGAAGAAACTAATGAGCTCGTTTTGTTTAAGCCACCTTTTTTCTGGCGACAGGCAATAAGGAGTGTTTTGTATAAACAATCAGAACAACGACTAAAACTTGTAGAGATATTGCAATATATGCCACTGCAAATAATCTTAGCAATGGCGGGAAAAGGTAAATTAGGTTATACTATACGACTCTATCAATTTTATACAAAGTTGCCTCAGGAGGATTCTGGAGTAGGTAAAATATGTAATAATTATGATCTTCTGGAATTTTCAGATAGAAATCTACATTTTTTATTCTGGTCAACCAGGAGAACAGATGCCAAAAATTACCTTGAAAATGATCAGAGATTACTTGATGAGCTAAAAGATCAGGACTTTTCTCTTCCTTTTGAAACTTTGTTCAGGGAGGAGTTAATTGAGATTTCTAAAGCTAGAGTATCTCGGAATAAGGAATTTAATATTACCTCGAAAGAAGGTGATCCACAAAGGGATACATCTTCATTGTTTTCCGATAAAAAAGAAGAGGTTTTTGATCCCTTGGGAAAAGCAGGCGAAATGCAACTAATGGGAATTGCCTTATCAGGTGGAGGTATTAGATCTGCTACTTTTAACTTGGGAATACTACAAAAATTGGCGAGTTTAAATGTACTTTACAGATTTGATTACATGTCTACTGTATCAGGTGGTGGTTATATTGGTTCTTGGTTTACTTCATGGGTACACAGGTCAGGATCTTTTAGCAAAATCAATGATCGCCTTTGCCCTGGAAAATCTCAGGATCCTTTAGCTGATGAAGTTCGTCCTATTAGATGGCTTAGGATGTTCAGTAATTATTTATCTCCTAATGTTAGTATTATGTCTTCTGATGCATGGACATCCGGAATGACCTGGCTCCGTAATACATTTGTCAATCAGGTAATTTTACTGTTAAGTCTTTTGACAGTCTTATCGTTTATTTCAGATATTTATTCTGGGTGGATTTCGATTAAAAATAACATGAAGCAACAGGATGCTCTTCATATTTTTTGCTTCAGTTTTTTTATGTTCATAATAGGTGGTTTTATGGTTGCAACGGCTATGCGTTCTTTTTATAATATTAATAAAAAAGAGTCAAACAAAGGATGTCTCAAACAAGTTGGTAAATTAATAAGGCGTTTTACATGGAAATTCAACCAGACTAATTTAATTCCGCACTTACTAGTACTTTGGGGTGCAATTAGCGCATTGGTTATTAGCACCTATTTTGCCGCATATGAAGCGCCACCGCCAGGTGATAATAGGAGTTCGCTTCTGATGTATGTCTTCTCTTCAGCTTTTCTTGCCTTTTTTTTAGTAGCTCTTCGGGGTAATTACCATAAAAGATGGGATCTAATGGAAATTGGAAGAAAAAATGTCGATACAAAGGAAGATACTAAAGATAAAAATCTTTCTGGACAAATCCTGTTTGCAATCATAGGATCTACTTTTGCTGCTTCGGCTCTATTGGTATTTCTTTTAATGTTGTTTTGGGATAACATAACTAAAGTTTATGATTTTGCAGATTTACTGGGGCTAAAAAAAGATTGTGATGAAATATTTTTGGTGATGAGTATACCTATCATTCTTGAGATATTTTCATTAGCCGTGATTCTTAGAATGGCGCTTATGGGGAATCTTTTTCCGGATTATCGAAGAGAATGGTGGGGCAGGATGGGAGGTTATATTCATCGCTTCATGTTGTTTTGGACGATTGTGAGCTTTGCAGCCCTGATTATGCCAGATTTATGGAATAATTACATGGATGATTTACACAAAGTAAATGGTCCGTCAATATGGCCTGTGATTTGTGCTTGGAGCGGCTGGAGCGGAATTATAGCATGGGGGCTAAAAAAGGCATTCGAATCTAAAGATGAAACCAAAGCTACTACGAAAAGCTATATTACTATAATACTAAAAGTAATACCTTTTATTTTTATGATTGGGATATTATTGATAGGTTCTTGGATTATGGAAATAATAAAAGGCTTTAATTTTCTTTCAGGCCAAATAGAAGGAGAGTCCTTGAGAAACTTTTTTGTGACTTTAATTTTAGCAGCTATTACTTTATTGTTAAGCTGGCGTGTTGGAGTAAATGAATTTTCACTTCATTACTTCTACAGAAACAGATTAATCCGGGCTTTTCTAGGAGCAACACGAAGTAGGGAAGATAGAATAAAAACAGCTAACATATTTACCGGTTTCGATGCCAATGATGATATTTTGCTATCTTCGATGCAAACAGATAATGGTTATTTTGGACCATTTCCTCTTATCAATTCCACACTTAATGCTACAGTAGTGAATGCTCTGGACAGACAAGATCGTATGGGTGAATCTTTTGTTTTTTCTCCATTATATTGTGGGTATGATTTTAGTCCTACACGTTCTTCAACCTACAATATTGACCATGTATATGAATATGGTTATAGGTCAACAGACAAGTTTTCTAATAAGAAAGGCGGGCCAACATTAGGAACTGCTATGGCTATATCAGGCGCTGCAATTAATCCTAATTGGGGTTATCATTCTTCGGCTACGATGGCATTTTTACTTACATTGTTTAATTTACGACTTGGTTGGTGGATTGGTAATCCAAGGCTTGATAAATGGAAGAATCCTGACCCAAATTTTGGTCTTTTGTATTTAATGCGGGATCTTATTGGTAAATCTGATATTAATATGGAATACGTATGTCTTTCTGATGGTGGCCATTTTGATAATATGGGACTATATGAACTCGTTAGAAGACGTTGTCAATATATTTTGATTGGAGATGCAGAACAGGATCAGGAAAGCACTTGCGAAGGACTTGCAAATGCCATTAGAAGGTGTCGTATTGATTTTGGTGTTGACATTGATTTTGGTGTCGAAATTGATAAAATCAAGGATAAAACGGAACATATTGCCAAGGGAACTATTATTTATCCGGGAGCTGGAAAACAGCCGGGTACAATCATATATATAAAAACAGTTATAACGGAAAAAGAATCTGTAGATGTAAGAGAGTATGCTTCAGCGAATAAAGATTTCCCACAACAGTCAACGGGAGATCAATTTTTTGATGAAGCACAGTTCGAAAGTTATCGCAAGTTAGGTTATGATTCAATTAAAAATATTTCACAATTATATCTACCATAAATTATCGGAAAAATGTAGGCTAAACTATAAAAATGAAAAATCGCAATTACCAAAATATTAGGTAATTGCGATTTTTTTTGTGGACTTGACGGGATTACAATCGAACACCTTATTCCTATTTTAATGTTTATTGATAAGCTTGAGAAGAAGCTTTGAATCCCTTTTAAATAAGGGTTTTGTTGCTTCTTTATTTGTTGACTCGTTTTCAAAATCAACTATCCGTTTTTTATTTTCATTTTTAAATAAATAGATCATTTTAAAATGAAAAATACGAGTTCTAAAGATTTTATCATTGTGTGAAATTTTACTTTTCGTCGCTGCACTAATTGAACATTAAGCAAAGTAAAATGGATGTTAAATTCTGTAAGGTAAATTCAGAACCAGACAATTTTTAATTTATGAATTTTTTAAATTTAATAAATCTAAAACTTTCGGTGAAACTTTCAAATCGGATCTAAACTTTAAAACGCCCTTTATGAAATGTTTTTCTAATTCTTTTCTGTTGCTTATTAAAAATGGGGTATTGAATATAATGGCTTTATAAATTATTGTGTTCCTAGAGTTATCGAAATGATATACACAAATATCAAAACCAACATCTTCACCCTCAGATAAAACTACATCATAATTTTTTAGATCGGGATTTGGATATAAAGACTCAAAAGGCAGAGATTCAATAATTGTATCATCTTTATAATGGTGCAAACCATTTTGATCAACTATTAATTTCGTTATTTTATTTTTCCTAATAATAATTGTATCCTTTACTACGACATATATTAAAAAAGACAAAAGAATTACGGATAGTACAACAGAAGAAATTTTAAATTCAACAGATATTTTTCGAGATTCAACAATAATTATCTCTAAATTAATTATTGCTAAAATTATACTCACAAAAATAAATGCTCCGAAAGCCTTTACAACAAAGGTTATTTTCGTTGATTTTGATGATTCTATTTTTGAAAATTCATTATCCTGAAAATCCATTTTTGTTAGATGTTAGAAATTAAAACATTACAGCTGCTGGAGCAAATTTAAGAAAGATAAACTTATTATTCAGATTTTTGGTATTGTAGTAGAAATTAGAGAAAAACTTGAATTCATTAACTGATGTTTCAAACATCTATAAAATGTAAATACGTTAAAAAAAGAGAATTTGTGAATTTGGTGTTCGATAGCAATTTGTACTATGTGGAGGGTATTTATCGAACAGCCGCTATGTTAAATATATTTTGCGCATAATCACTTGAGAATGAATGATAAAAGTCGCTGTTTTATTAAAGAAAAACGGGATGTTTTTTTCAAACATCCCGTTTTTGTGGAGTCGCCGGGTATTGCGCTAATTATATCAGAATCGGTTGTTAGTAATTGATTATCAATAAGAAACGCTTGTTTTGTAGTAATTCTTATATTTGTTATAATTAAATTTTTATAACTAAATATAACATTATTGTCAACTAAATTGTCAACTGATGAAATACACTTTTAATCTTAAAGAGCCGAAGAGTGATAAAGAAACTTTGATTTTATTTTCATGCTATTTTAAAAATGAGAATAAGAAATTTGTCTTTTCAACTGGTGAGAAAATAATGCCTGAAAATTGGGATTTTGAAAATAGATTCCCTTTTGTAAATGGGAAAAAGAAATCAAAATTTGTTCAAAGTATAAGACTTCAGATGAATCGATACTCTGATTTATTTCTTGAAACAGAAAGCTTGTATAAAAGAATAAATGAACCTTTTACTTCGAAGAATTTAAAAAAAGTTTTTGACGAAGAGTTTAAAAAAGCTCCGTCTGGGAAAAATACATTTTTTGATGCGTATGATGAGTTTACAGCCGAAAAGGAAAAAGGCAAAGAATGGTCGGCGTCAACAATAAAAAGGTATAAAAATATAAAGAATATTCTAGAAAAATTTGAAGCAGCTAGAAAATTCAAATTGACATTTAGTAAGATCGATGAAACATTTCATCGTGAATTTACTTCCTATTGTATGGATGATTTAAAGCATATTAATAATACTTATGCTAGAAATCTAGGGCTTTTCAAAACCTTTATGTTTTGGGCTAGGAAAAATAAATTCACTTATAATGATAGTTTTGTAGAATTTAAAAAAGTTGAGAGAGTAATTACAAATCAAATTGCATTAACAATAGATGACTTAAATAAGTTGATGCAACACGAATTTGAAAGTGAAAAGCTAGGGAAAGTTCGTGATGTTTTTGTCTTTGCTTGTGTAACCGGTATGCGTTTTGGTGAGTTATCTTTGATAAGAAGAAGTAATGTAACTAATGATTTTATTTTATTAAAAGAAAATAAAGATGAAACTAAAGAAACTAGGGAGATACCTTTAACCAGTATTTCTAGATATATTTTATTAAAATATGATTATAAACTACCTTTAATTGCCAATCAAAAACAGAATAAATATATAAAAGAAGTATTTCAGGAGATGGAATACAATAATAAAGTTCAAAAAGTTACAACTAAAGGGAAAGAAAATATTAAAGAAGAAATGTTCTTCTTTAATAGAATAAGTACGCATACAGCAAGAAGAACTTTTATTACTATGATGAAAAGACAAGGTAAAAGTGATAAATTAATTGCATCTATAACTGGACACAACGATATGAAAACTTTGAATCAATATTATCAGATTAGCGAACCAGAGAAAAAAGAGGCCATGGATGAAGTTTTTAATGTTGAATTGAAATTGAAAGTCGTTTAGTATGGATATTAAAAAGAAATATTTTAAAAAGAAATCAAAATTTATTGACTTAAAGCCTATTGATAATAAGAATACTAATAGTGAAATTAAACTAGGTGTAATTATTCTTATTATGGTTTTTCTTTTTTTGATTGCTTTTTATTTTTTCGAAAATGTTTTTCTGAAATCGGAAGGAATATTTAGACTAGTTGCTATAGGGATAACGTTTTCGGCCGTAATTATGGTTGTTTTATATTTTCGTCTTTTGATTAATAAGACTGATAAGAGGAATAAAATAAATTCAGCAATAGTAAATTATGATTTTTCGAATAATGAAAATAATACAATAGAAGTTAGGTTTAAAAATTTTTTTAAAGATGAATTGTGTTATCTGAATTTTAAAAATAATGCGATTAAAATTGGATTAATTGACCAAAATTGTAAGTGGTTGTATAAAGAAAAAGAAATTTTATACTTCGCTTTATTGTTTTCTAAATTAAAAGAGAATAATTATTTTAAAAACACAATTGAAAACAAAGATTTTTGTGAGGTTTCTAGTCAATTTTTAGATATTAAAATTAATTCAACGATGCTAACAAAATATGATCTTTCCAAGGAAAATAATCTAATTAAAGCACATCATGAAAAATATTATGAAAATGATTATTCCATTTTTAGCCAAATATAGTTCAACTCATTTTCAATTGAATTCAATTGAAGATATTGAATACAAATAAATTATAATTAATACGATTAAGTTATAAAATTGTAAAAAATTTAATCTACAATTTTATGCAAAATCCATTTGAAACAATTCAATCAGAATTGAAAGAGCTAAAAGGTTTAGTTGCACAACTTCTTACTAAACCAGAAAAAGATTTATCGAATAACATGTACACTGTCAAGGAAGCGGCAGAACTTTTACATGTGGATCGCCAGACCATTAGAAACCATATTGATAATGGTAATATTAAAGCTTCTTCTATTGGGAGAAGAATTTTAATAAATCACGAGGAGTTATTTGACTCTCTTAATGAAGTAAAATCCCTGAAGTATAAGAGACAAGTATAGAAAGTACCATTTCTATACTTGTTTTTTATTATCTAACCTATTGTATAAGCCATAAATACAATAAAAAAACATTGTACAAAATGAAAGAAAAATATTTGCGAGTAGGAATTTCCTATTTCAAGATTATTGATAAACCTTTAATATCTGGCGATAAAGTAAAAGTAATGGTTCGGTGGAATCGTGAAACAATTATTTCAGATCATGGAAAATCGTTTTTTAACGATATATCCAAATTAGATGGTTTTTGCTGTATTTCGAACCATTTTGGTTACCAGCAAATTGTAGATGATTTCTATAATACCTATCATGAATTGCCTAATCAACCAATCGTTAAGGATTTTTCAATTAATGAACTCGAAAAATTGATTCCGAATTCATTGCGATTTATTCAACATATTTTTGGCGATCAAAGAGAGCTAGGCTTAGACTACATAAAACTTTTATATGAAAAACCTACGCAAACATTGCCAATTCTTTGCTTAGTAAGCAAAGAGCGATCAACAGGAAAAAGCTCCTTCATAAAGTGGTTGAAAGCAATTTTTGGAATGAATATGATCTACATAAAAGGCGATTCGTTTGGCTCGCAGTTTAATTCTGATTGGGCAAGTATGTTACTTGTAGCCATTGATGAAGTCTTTTTTGATAAAAAAGAAATTACAGAACGTTTAAAATACCTTTCTACAACTGACAAAGATAAAATAGAAGCAAAAGGCAAGGATAGACAGGAAATAGAATTCTTTGCAAAATTTATTCTTTGTTCTAATAATGAAGATAATTTTATTCAAATAGACGAAGAAGAAATCCGTTTTTGGATTCGCAAAATTCGTATTATAAATACAGAAGATGTATTCTTTCTTAAAAAACTGAATAAAGAAATTCCATATTTCTTAAAGTACCTTCAAATGAGAAATTATTTTTCTCAACAAAAAACGCGCATGTGGTTTAAACCCGAACAGATTATGACCGCTTGTCTGTTAAAGCTTGTAAATCGAAATAAAGAAGAAATCCTTATGCTTGAATTGATTCATGAATGTTTTGAGAAAATGGATGAGAATGAGTTGAAATTAACTCCTAATGATATTTTCATTCTACTGAGGAAGCAAAATAACAGAATAAATATTTCTGCTAATGAAATAAGAAATATTCTCAAGCGATGGGGTTTTACACCCGAAGATAATACGAAGCCTTATTGTGGAATTGAATTATAGTCTCATGGTGAATATGTAAAAGTAGATCGAAGAGGATGCTTTTATACCCTCAAAAAGATTTTGTTTTATAAAATTTTTGATGCTTTGATGCAAAATTAGTATAAAGTCTTGTAATTGAGGGTAAACAGATACATCGAAACTTGCATCAAACTAAAAAACAATCTTTTTTGATGCAAAAACTGATGCAGGATAAAAATAAAGTGATGCACTGACGTAGCTATTGATTCAGTGCAATCTTAAGGTAATCAATGGATTAGGTGGTATCTTCATTAAAACATCAAAAAAAAACAAAATTCTATTCTTTTTTCATTAGCAAAAAAAAGACTTGAATCAAATCAATAGAAGATTTATTAAAAAAAAAACAATTATGGAAAAGTTCACTTGTAAAGCAGCAAATCAAATTGATTTAGTCAATTATCTTGAAACATTAGGGCATGAGCCATCAAAAATAAAAAATCAGGACTATTGGTATCTATCGCCACTCAGAAATGAAAACACAGCCTCTTTTAAAGTGAATCAAAAATTAAATTTATGGTATGACCATGGAACAGGAAAAGGAGGAAATGTAGTCGATTTTGGGATTGATTATTTTAGATGTACAGTTTCTGAATTTTTGCAGCTTTTAAATGGTAATAGTATTTCCTCGGGTATAAGTTTATCACTTAAAAATGAGAATCGACAGTCTTCAAATCTCGGAATTGCAAATGAAAAGAAAGGTAATCCCCTTGATAAAATTGTCATTGTTGGTGTACGGACGTTGGAAAGTAGAGCAGTATTGGATTATTTAGATAAGCGGAATATTTCGCTAGAAATTGCAAGACAACATTGCAAAGAAGTTAATTTCTCTTTAAATAATCGAAAGCATACCGCAATTGGATTTGAGAATATTTCAGGAGGATACGAACTCCGAAATGAATATTTTAAAGGTAGCAGCTCACCAAAAGATATCACTTTCATAGATGTCCAAGCAAAATCAGTAGTCGTTTTTGAAGGTTTTTTTGACTACCTCTCTTATAAAATGATGAATCAAAAATCGGCTAACCTACAAACAAATTTCCTGATACTTAATTCTCTATCTTTTTTTAACAAGTCACAACAGTTAATGGAAAAACACGAGAGAGTTGATCTCTATTTAGACAGAGATACAGCAGGTATAAAATTTACTGGTGAAGCACTACAAAGAGATTCTGTAAAATATACCGACCAAAGTTTTTTATATGAGCAAAAGAAAGATTTAAATGAATGGCTAAACCAGGGACAGCAAGTTAAACAAAGTCATAATTTTAGGAGATCTATATAACGTCCTGGTGGTAGCCAGCTATGTTTTGGTAAAACCAAAACGCTGGCTCCCCTCATGCTGTCGCATTGGTTGAGAGGATTTTTTTCATGCTGCCGCATTCAAAAAATAAATGATGAAAGATTATGGAAGAACAGAATGAAACTAAAAAAAATAGAGGAGGTAGGCCAAAAAAGGTAATAAAGAGAGACCAACTGATGGCAATTAAATGTACACTCTATGAGCGTAAAATAATTGAATCCAAAGCTAAAAAAGCAAATCTTACCGTTTCCGAATACCTTCGTGAAATCGGACTCATGGCAAAGATTGATTACAGAAATAAAGCTCTTCCAAAAGAAATTCTAAGCTTTACCGGAGTGCTTAATCACATGGCGGCCAACCTGAACCAAATAGCTAAAAAGAGAAATAGCAATGATGAATTAAGTCCGCTTGAAAGGGCAGAATTAAGAGTTCAGTCAGAGAAGGTTAAAGATCTTGCTGTCCAAATTAAAAACTTTATGTCATGATAGGACGTGTAAGCATAGGTAGCTCGTTTTACCATTGTATTAGCTACTGTTTGGAAGATAAAAGAGAATTGTCACAAGAGAAAAAACTTGAACTTGCAATGCAAGACCGTTTGCAGCATAAAGACCGAGCAGAAGTATTGGAATATAATAAATGTTTCGGTAACAAGTACGAGCTTACGGGGCAGTTTAAGGATGTTAGGAAATTAAGCAGGCGTGTTGAAAAACCAATGTTGCATCTGACCTTACGTTTAGCCCCGGAGGATACATTGACCAAAGAACAATTGAGAGAAGTTGGAAGAGAATGCGCTAAGGAGTTCGGTATAGCAGACAACCAATACATTTGTGTGCTACATAAGGATACCAAAGAGCAGCACATTCATATTGTAGCCAATCGCGTGGGCTTTAATGGCAAGGTTGCCAACGATAGCAAAAGCTATAAACGCATGGCTGAGCTTTGTCGTCGTCTTGAAAAGAAATATGGTCTTCAGGAGGTATTAAGCCCAAGGGCATTCCTATCCCCTAAAGACAGATTATTGCCACGCAATGACGGTAGAAAAGAAAAATTAAAAGCAGATATCCAAGAGACATTAAAGTCTGCTAGTTCCTATTTAATATTTGAAAGACAGATGAGAGATTTGGGTTATAAAGTTCTTAAGGGCAGGGGGATTTCTTTTATAGATGATAAAAAAGTAAAAATAAAAGGAAGCGAAGTTGGTTTTTCATTGATAAAAATTGAAAAGATATTACATCAGAAACAACAGTATGCCATTAAAAATGCTGGTGAAGAAAAAAATTATGATAGAGATAGTCAATCAATATCTAATTCTTTTAACGCTGAAAAACAAAATAAAGAAAAGCAAGGCTATAGTTTAGATAGACCAGCAGAAACAGTTGTTAAAGAGGTTTTAGGAGCTGTAGGACAATTAATGGGGTCTGAATATGAGCCGGATTATATCGATCCTGAATTACAGAGAATTTCTCAAAAGAAAAAGAAGAAATCAGCATTAAGGAGATAATATTTAAAAAATAGTATTATGGAAACAAATACAAACAAAGGTCATATAGAACAAGAAACATTACAATTAGTACTGGAGGAATTTACACAGGAGCAGAAAGCAAACAATCAGCATATTGAGGCGCTTATTACTGCAGTTAAAAACGTAGAGAGTAAAATCGATGTATCTAAAAAGGAACATAAAATAGAAAAAAATGTTTCAGAACAATTGGATATTAAGCAAATTGAGACTATTCTTCAAAAAGGTTTTCTAGATATAAAATATATGATTGGCAGGCATCCGAAAAGTATCGTTAGGAAATTTCAGATTTTGCTGTTTCCGGAACAGGACGCAAAACTGTTTTATAAAATTGTTTTTGGCAGATGGTTTTTATGGCTTGTTGCAATGTTAGTCCTAACCAATCTTTACAACTGGGGAATACATTATAGTGATAATCGCAAAGAAATTGAAATGCGACAAATTCAAAATGATAGGATAAGAAAAGCTTGGGACTATATGTATATTAATAGTAATAAAGAAACTAAAAATCTTATGAAAAAAGCGTATATAAATTCAATGGAAAGTAAATGATTGTTGAAAATTTGAAAGCTCTGTAATATTTATATTCAAATATTACAGAGCTCAATGTTGTTTTAAACCAGCACAATGTTCATGCAGAGAGGGAATGAGAAATCCAGTGGTTTAGAAACATTGAACTTTCTTACAAAATTTTATACTCATATACTAATAGCGAGATGTGATTAAGTTGTTGAAAACAAACAAAATAGATAAAATTTGCTCTACGTGTGTAGATTTACGTGATGATTTTCTTACATGTGCTTCTTTCGTCACTTATCTTTGAAACGTTACATAAATCATACATTTTAATAACGATTAAAATCTTTCTTCGAGAGTTTATGATTATGAACGGAAATAACAAAGCGAATTGACAATTCAAATCGCAGGTTGGTAGTAAAGTGTCAAGTTGTATTAAACCGAATAAATTTTTTAAATTATGAAGAGAAATATATTGTTGCTTAATTCCTGCTACTGTTAAATGTCACATGCTTTATTTATTACACCCTAGAATTTTAATTTTTAACTAAAACAAACTCAATAAAGATGAAAAAAGCACTTAGTATTTTATTCGTTTTACTCGCCCTTACTGCTGACCTGTCTGCACAATCCAAAACGGATCTCAGTCTTAAGGTTTCAGCAGCGGCTTCGGCTAACCAAGCTCAACTGGTATCCTATACCTGGACACGAACTGTCCAGGTATTCGTCGAAGGTACATTAAAGAATACGGTAGTTAGTTCACTTTCCATAGGTTCCAACGGTAAAATTGTCACTACAGCCGTTTCATCTGTCTCTACAGATCCTCCACCTACCAGCGGACTCAGGGGAGAAATTGCGAAAAAGAAAATCACAGAAATTAAAGCTTATGTGGACGAGGCTGTTAAAGTCAGTATGGAATACATATACATGTCCAAAGGAGGCATGGTGAACTATTTTGATGCGGCCAATATTACTCAGTCCGGTAACACCATTACAGTAAACGGCAGTAACGTGAACAAACCAAGCGATCAATGTACCATGAATATTCGGACCGGCAGTCTGGCTTTCATCAGCCAAAATTTTAAGTCCACACTTTCTTCGGGAGATTCGGTTTCAGGAACATTTAATTACAAAACATTCAGCAATGGCTTGACTGCATTTGATAACGGAGAACTGGATCTGCCCGCAAAAAAAATGAAGCTAATGATTTCCAATACAAATTATGCTAAAAAGCTCCAGTAATGTAATGATGTGTTAAATTGTCTATTTATAAAACAGCAACACCATATCTGAGTAATTGGCTAAGATCAGTATGGTTTTATATTTAATTGACATTGCTAAATAAATCTTTAACGCTAACATAATAATATAATGAAAATTAAATTAATTGAAACTTTAATAGCAGGATGCATAGGCATCTGCTCATTAAATGTACAGGCGCAGGAAAAACCTGTGAAGGTGTCATCAGTAGCAGCTGAAAATGAAGCAGCCGAACTTGCAAAAAAATTAGCCAATCCAATTGCTTCTCTCATCAGCGTACCTTTTCAAAATACTACAGATATTGGTATCGGTGAATATAATGGATCCAAAAATACTTTAAATATTCAGCCGGTTATTCCAATTACCATTTCTTCGAAATTAAATGTAATAACAAGAATTATTATGCCTATTGTTATACAATATAATGTTACTGGCTCAAATACAGAACAAAGTGGGTTAAGCAATTTTACAGCAAGCGCATTTTTTTCACCCAGTAAAACAAAAAACGGCATTACATGGGGTGCAGGTTCAGCTTTTCTTTTACCAACTGCTACCAATGATATGTTGGGTACTAATAGGTTTGCCGTTGGTCCCACAGCTGTAATTTTAAAACAAACAGCCGCTGGCTGGACATTTGGGGCACTGGTTAACCAGCTATGGAGCGGTTCCGGTACAGTAGAAGCTAATGAAGTAAACCAAATGTATATACAACCATTTTTTGCACATAACTGGAAAAGTGGAGCTGGTGTTGGAGGAAGTTTGGAATGGACACAGGCCTGGGGTACCAACACAACATCAGCTTATTTTATGCCCAATGTGTCCGGTGTTACCAAACTTGGAAGCCATATTGTATCGCTACAGGTGGCGCCCCGTATTCCTGTATCCGTACCAAGTGGAACAAGGCCGGATTTTGGGATACGAGCTGTATTAACTCCCGTGTTTCCTAAGAAATGATGTTTGTGAATAAATTAAGCCCGCTCGGGCAAAAGAAAATTAACATCTTTTCAGAGAATACTACTTAAGAACTTCTAAATAGATACTTTAAAGTGACTATTCACATAGATGAGGCTTTAGTCAATCTAAAAATAGAATTGGAATTCCAAAGAATTGAATTCTATGATTATAACTAAAAGATACGAATAGAAAAATAAAAACTTATGAAGATCATTTGTTCAAGTTGTGAAGCTGGAAATAGAATAAGTTCAAAGTATTGTTCAATTTGTGGTTACAAATTACCACTTTTAGAAAGCCAGAATGTAAAAACCGAAATTGAAGAGATAAAAATTATAAAGCCTAAAACAATTTGACTTGAAAACTTTCTTAGGATTTATTGTGTTTTTTGTGAGGCAATTATTTTTCAAACCCACATTTGATAAGAAACTTGTAGAATTCACAAATGAATTTAATAAAAAATGTCCGATAAATGTAGACAAATATACAACTTTGAAAAACATAGTTGCCTTACCAAATAAAACGGTACGGTATAATTATATTTTAGTAGGAATAACAAAAGAAGCCATTAAAATTGATACGATTAAAAAATATGCTTTTCCGGGAGTTTTACAAAACTTAAAAAGTTACTCAGGAATGAAATTTTTTAGAGATAATAAAGTAACATTAAATTATTATTCTGATGAAAATGGTGAATTTGTAGCTGAATATATTGTAAAACCAGAAATGTACAATAGAAATAAGTTGCTTCACTGGCCGCTAAATGATTATCATAGATGCATTAGCGATATTCTATTGAATGCACAGCCATAACATTGAGCAGCACCGCAGAATTTGCAGAAGCCAAAGGGCAAAAATTGAAGCGAAAACAGATTTTAAAATTGCTAATCCCACTAATAGTACAACACAGTAATATGGAAACCATATATTCAATCTGGCAAATAGTCGTCGAGTGTTTGAAAATAAAATAATAGTAATTACGGATATAGCGACTTTAGAAAATAAATTATAACCCGTTTGTTGTAATTAAATTGTTTTATTTTAATATTTTATCCTTTTAGGGTTTTACAATTTGAAATTCTCATATTATTGCATATAGCAACTGGAAAAGGATCATAATATACTACATCTCACAGCAAAAGTCTTTAAAAGAAGAACTTGCAATCTTCATAAAGAAGTTTCCCCTATTTTATAAAGACGCCTGTTAAATTTACTCTTGTCTGACATATTGCGAATGAATTCATAATGTTTCATAAATTGAATAGCAGAGTAATGATTTCCGTAAAAACTTGTTGAGGAAACAATTGCCGTTAAAATAATTTCATTACTACTTACTTGTCTCCTTACATCTTCTTTTCTGCCAATTCCTTGTAAAAATATCATCGATTTTAAAAAAAAATTGAGATCCCTGCTTACATCTACACCTGCATGAGTGTTAAATGAGAAATAAGAAGATTCTAGTGCACTAAAGGAAAAGAAATAGCGTTTCCAGCCCGATATGATATTGCCTTGAGCGAAATAATGGTGTATGAGTGTGATTCCAGTTCAATTTAGCATTCTTGAATTGATAATTAATCATTTAATTCAATGATATAGCGAATGCTTACATGTTATGATTATTTAAAAGAAATATTTTTATACTCATGTCAGGTAAATATTTCTTCTTAAAATATTTAAAATAAATAGGTTAAACAAAATTCGTCTACACATGTATATTTGTGTGCTGGTTTTCCTATACTTTCATCATCCTTGCCTTAGATTTGAAATCTAGGTTAATACCCATTTTTCTAGTTTTTTCTTGGATTTAATTTTATTGAATCCGTAAGTTGAGGTAAAGATGCTCAGAAATGAGCATCTTTCTATAGAGAATTCAATTGAAAAAATGGACTAATCACACAATCCTAAATTTTTTAAGAGTAGTTCATCCAAACTTGTGAATTGCAATTAAATTCTAAAGCCTTACGATGAAAAACAAATCTTATAGATATATGAAAAAAATTACCCTGTTTATTTTTCTGGCAACAGCGGCTATTTCAAATGCCCAGACAAAGCTCAGCTTTGATTATGATATGGCAGGCAATCAGATTGTAAGGGAGTTGTGCCTATCGGGGTGTTCCTCCACGGGCAAGCCAGCCAAAGAAATTAAGGAAGTTGAGGACTTGACAGAAGAGGATTTATTGAAATTCTCCGCCCAGGATGTTATTTCGTATTACCCCAATCCGGTGAGGGAAGAGCTCTACCTGCAATGGCAGCTTGCTCAGAATAACACGGTGGATTCTATTGAAATTTTCGCTGTAAACGGTCAGCTTCTTAGGGCTTGCCGGCCCGCTTCAAGGGAGAACAGCATGACTATTGCTTTTGGCCATTACCCATCAGGACTTTATATCATAGTGCTGCATTATAGTAATGCAGAGTCAG
>NZ_JCAXEB010000079.1:0-320 GCF_059758655.1 Flavobacterium sp. GQ95 | reverse complement strand
CATTAACTACTACGGCAAGTGCTCCGGCATTTACATGTAGTACAACAAATGCTAAAGAATCTAAGGTTTTAACTATTGCGCCTCCAACAACAGGAACATCGCCATATGAATACAGCTTCAACGGCGGTGGATATTCGTCTACAAATACATTAACAGTAAGCGATACGGGAGCATCTCAGAATATTGCTTATTCTGTTAAGGATAAAAACGGATGTATTTTCAACGGATCAGTTACACTTGCTCCGTTAAATCCTCCGGTAATTGCGAGTATTGTTCCAAGTGCCGTTACATGTTTGGCTACAACCAGTACGGTTGCGGTA
>NZ_JCAXEB010000078.1:0-332 GCF_059758655.1 Flavobacterium sp. GQ95 | reverse complement strand
TAGAAACACTCGAAAAGTGATTAGTGTAAATGCCTGTGTTTTCACAACAGAATAGCCATTGGTTTATGTCGCATTTTTTAATCAGATTCTCAATAAATAACGAGATACTTTTGGGGTTGTTTTCTATGATAAAATACTCTGATTTAAGAGTTAAACTATCAAGAATATTAATATCCAATTTTGATTTTGAGATATCTATACCCACATGAAATAAATACTTTTTCATAACTTTGAATTTAAGATAAACAAAATGTTGAACTTCTTTAGAGCCTTTATTAGACCGCCATGTCTATCATTCTATTTGAAGCAATTCAACGGGATTCAAGGAGAAG
>NZ_JCAXEB010000077.1:0-335 GCF_059758655.1 Flavobacterium sp. GQ95 | reverse complement strand
TGGGACAAGAAAGCTGTTGTATTTACTGATTCCTTAAATGGAAAAGCATCAGATAAAGATGGGTAGGGATCAATTGTATGATCTTTTACGTTTCCATGGTTTGTTAATTAGAAGACGAAGAAGAATGGTAAAGACAACAAATTCTCACCATTGGCTAAAGAAGTATCCAAACCTAATAAAGAATCTATCACTTTACGCTCCGGAACAACTCTGGGTAAGTGATATAACTTATATTAGAACTTTTTAGAAGGTTTTAGTTATCTGAGCTTAATAACTGATGCGTATTCAAGGAAGATTGTGGGGCATACTTTACATCCTAATCTTGAAGCGGCAGG
>NZ_JCAXEB010000076.1:0-345 GCF_059758655.1 Flavobacterium sp. GQ95 | reverse complement strand
GCTGATAAAATCCGTGTGAACACGGTAAATCCTGATGCCGTTATCTCAGACTCAAATATTTGGTCTGGAGGCTGGGCAGAAGGTCGTGCCAAAGCGTATGGTATTACGGTAGAAGAATTGCCGGCTTACTACGCTAAACGCACATTATTAAATGAAATCATATTGCCTGATGATATTGCCAATGCATGTTTTGCGTTTACAGGAGGATTGTTGAGTAAATCAACAGGAAATGCCTTAAACGTAGACGGCGGAGTATCAATGGGCTTCTATAGATAAAGATAGTTTTTTTTAAGTTTGTTTAAGCAAAAGTGGTTTTTTGTGAATTTAACGTCCGACAGCCCTCGG
>NZ_JCAXEB010000075.1:0-370 GCF_059758655.1 Flavobacterium sp. GQ95 | reverse complement strand
GTTCTGCTCAAAAAACGCTCCACTTATCTTTACTAAAACGCTGTAGGCTCCGGGAGCCAATCGCTCCACTTTCAGGCTATTGGCCGTGAAATTATAAGCAACACCATTGATAACCGCTGTATAGGGATACGAGGCTTTCGCCTTTATTTCTATTTCGCCATTATTTTCATTATCACACGATTCCCCTTTGGTGGTAATGATAAAATTGTCCCCACCCAGCTTTAACACATCCGGGGTTGTAAATGAAATTGTAGACCACTCGCTCACCCCGGCGCTGCATTTGTTTCTGATATGAAAATAATAGGTTGTAGCGGCTCTTAAAGAAACAGCATTATAAGAAGTATCCTCAGTGGTCATACCCGCAGAAATT
>NZ_JCAXEB010000074.1:0-408 GCF_059758655.1 Flavobacterium sp. GQ95 | reverse complement strand
TGAAGCATTACAAGATATGGTCTGGGCTTATCCCAACCCTACATCGGGAAGTTTTGAAATTGAATTGCCTGTTTCGGCAAAAGAAGTTTCAATAGCCCTTTACAATATAATAGGTCGTTTGATTTCAAACAGGGTTTATACGGTCGAGAATTCAAAGGTTAAATTAACACTGGAAGACCAGCCTTCGGGGACTTATTTTGCTAAAATAGGGCTGGATAAAGTTGTTGTTGTAAAAATTATAAAAAAATAGTTATGAAGAATCTTAGATATTTGATCCTTATTGTTATCCTTGTGGCGGCTTGTTCTGACAAGGACAAAGAATCGCCTGAAGCGGAAAATAGGGCCCCTGGGACTCCTGTATTGACAGTGCCTTCGGATTTAAAATTATGTCTTGACAATGGTGTAGTA